>NZ_JANQOI010000162.1 GCF_028289705.1 Pelagibius sp. | reverse complement strand
GCACGAGATCGAGGGCGAGCGCGCCGAGTGGGACGACGGGGTGGCGCTGGGCTTCTGCCTCGCCCTGCTGGCGCGGCTGCGCGCGCAGGCTTCGAGTGCCGGGGCCAAAACCATTCTCTGGGTGTCGCGGCGCGGCGACCTCTATCCGCCGGCGCTGGCGGGCCAGGGGCTCGACCCCGGGCGCTTCCTCCTGGTGCATGCGGCCGGCGAAGCCGACCTGCTCTGGGCCATGGAGGAGGGGCTGCGCTGCCGCCGCCTCGCCGCCGTGGTGGGGGAGGTGGAGGACCTCGACCGCCTCGCCGGGCGGCGCCTCCAGCTTGCCGCCGAAGCGAACGGCGTCACCGCCTTCGCCCTGCACCGCCGCTTCCGGCCGCGCCGGCGCGGGCGCGACGCCAGCGCCGCCCTCAGCCGCTGGCGGGTGACGGCGTTGCAGTCCGAGGACACCCGGGACGAGAGCTTTATCGGCCGCCCGCGCTGGCGGCTGGACCTCCTGCGCTGCCGCGGCGCGGCGCCGGGATCATGGCAGGTGGAGTGGAACGATGCGGCGTGTGGTTTCTCTCTGGCTCCCGCGCTTCGCGACGGATCGCTGGCAAAGGGCCCGATGGCAGCGGGCCCAGCGACAGCAGTGGAGCGGGGCGCAAGACAGGAGCCAGCCGAGCTTCTCGCCTTCCGGCAAGCCGGCTGACGAGAGTTCCGCAGACTCCCGGCCGCTCGCCCTGGTGACGGCCGAGCGCGGGCAGCTCGGCCTGGCGGCGGTGAACGCGGCGGCGGAGGCCGGCGGCCTCACCCCCGGCCTGCCCCTGGCCGAGGCCCGCGCCCTGCTGCCCGGGCTCGTCACCGCCCCCCACGAGCCGGAGACCGACGCCCGCGCCATCGCCCGCCTCGCCGCCTGGTGCGGCCGCTACAGCCCCTGGACGGCGCCCTGCTCCACGGCGGAAGGGACGGGCCAGGGGCCCGGCGGGGCGGCGGGCATCCTGCTGGACGTTTCCGGCTGCTGCCATCTCTTCGGCGGCGAGTCGGTGCTGCTGGAGGACCTGCAGGCGCGCCTCACCGCCTTCGGCTACACGGCCCGAGTTGCCATGGCCGACACCATCGGCGCCGCCTGGGCCATGGCCCGCTACGCCGCCTCGGCCGCCCACCCCTGCGTCGTCGTGATGCCGGGCAGCCAGCGCGCCGCCATCGCCGGCCTGCCGCCGGCGGCCCTGCGCCTGCCGGAGTCCACCGTGGAGGTGATGGACCGTCTGGGCCTCCGGCGCATCGAGGATCTCTACCCCCTCTCGCGGGCGGTGCTGACGCCGCGCTTCGGCCCCCTGGCGGCGCGCCGCCTGGCCCAGGCCCTGGGGCAGGAGGCCGAGGCCCTCTCGCCGCGCCAGCCGCCGCCGGCCTGGCTGGTGCGCCAGATCTTCGCTGAACCCATCAGCGAAGCCGAGGACCTCGCCCGCGCCCTCGACCTGCTGCTGCCCCGGCTGTGCCGCGAGCTGGCGCTGGCCGGGCGCGGCGCCCGGCGCCTCGACCTCACCGCCTACCGCAGCGACGGCAGCCTGCAGTCCCTCAGCCTCGGCACCAGCCGGGCGAGCCGCGAGGCCAAACACCTGCGCCGCCTGTTCAATGAAAAGCTGCCGCAGATCGACCCCGGCTTCGGCATCGAGGTGCTGACCCTGGCCGCCGGCCGCAGCGACCCCCTGGGCGCCCGCCAGATGGCCCTGCCGGTGGTGGCGGCGCAGGGATCGGTTGAACGCTCTCCACAACCGCCGGCACCGGCGCCGAAGCGGAAAACAGAACAGCCCGGGCCCGCCGTTACAGCATCCATAAACGCCACCGCCCGCGCCGCCGGTTGCGCGCCGGCCTGCGCCCCGGACGGTGCGGAGGACCTGCCGGATCTCGTCGACCGCCTCGGCAGCCGCCTCGGCCTCGCCGCCGTGCGCGCGCCGCGCCCCCACGAAAGCCACCTGCCGGAGCGCGCCTTCGTCCTGGCGCCGGCCGGTGATTTTCCCGGAGGCGATGTCGACCTTGCCAACGAAGACTGGCGGAAAACGCCCCGGGCCGGCCTGCGGCCCCTGCGCCTGCTGGCGCGGCCGGAGCCGGTGGAGGTGCTCTCCCTGCTGCCCGACCATCCGCCGGCCCAGTTCCGCTGGCGCCGGGTGCTGCACCAGGTGGTCCGCGCCGAGGGCCCGGAGCGCCTGCTCGGCGAGTGGTGGCAGATCGACCCCGCGTTAGGCGACGCGCCGCCGCGCGACTACTTCCGCGTCGAAGACCAGGACGGCCGCCGCTACTGGCTCTACCGCAGCGCCGGCAGCTGGTTCCTGCATGGGCTGTTCGGGTGAGAGGACGATGAGCAGGACAACCAAAATCCCCCTCACCCTCCCACTGCGTGGGCCCCTCCCTCTCCCGCGCTGGGGAGAGGGAAAGAACTGCGTGGAATTGGTTCTCCCTCTCCCCTCGCGGGAGAGGGAGGGGCCCGCGTGAGCGGGAGGGTGAGGGGGAAACACCGGGTGAGGGCGCGCTGATGTCAAAAACCTTTGTCCGACGCCTCCGGCGCGATCAGACCGATGCGGAGCAGAAGCTCTGGGCGCGGCTGCGCAACCGTCAGCTCGACGGCTGGAAGTTCCGCCGCCAGGTGCCGCTCGGCAGGTTCGTGGTCGACTTCGCCTGCTATGACGAGAAGCTGGTGGTTGAGCTGGACGGCGGCCAGCACGGCGAGAACCCGGACGACGATGCGGCGCGCACCGCCTGGCTCGAAGCGCGCGGCTTCCGCGTGCTGCGGTTCTGGAACCATGAAGTCCTGGAGAACCTGGAAGGCGTGTTGGAAAGGATCGCGGAGGTCTTGGAAAACCAAAAGCTCCCTCACCCCGGCCCTCTCCCACCCCGTGGGAATTTGGGGGAGAGGGGGAAGCCGTGAGTGCGCTTCAAGCCCCTCTCCCCTTGTGGGAGAGGGAGGGGCCCGCGCGAGCGGGAGGGTGAGGGGGACGCTGGTTCCGTCTGACGCTTGCTTGCGGCAGAGCGTTCAATTTCCGCCGCCGCGGTTCCCCCTCACCCAGCTTCGCCTAAGTTCGGTCTTCGACCTCACCAAGGCTGCGCAACCCTCTCCCACGCTGGGGAGAGGGAAAGAACTGCGCCGCCTTGGTTTCCTCTCTTCCCTTCGTGGAAAGGTGAGGGGAATGCAATGACGCAAAAGATCGTGACCCGATCCCCCCCCACCTACGTCCCGCTGGAGGTGACCAGCAATTACTCCTTCCTGCGTTCCGGGTCGCATCCGGAGGAGCTGGTGCTGGGGGCGGCGGCGCTGGGGCTGCCGGGGCTGGCGATCGCCGACCGCAATTCCCTGGCCGGGGTGGTGCGTGCCCATGTGGCGGCGAAGGAGGTGGGCCTGCCGCTGCTGGTGGGCGCGCGATTAATTTCTGAAGACGGACCCGAACTCCTCTGCTTCCCGCGCGACCGCGCCGCCTATGGCCGGCTCTGCCGCCTGCTCACCCTCGGCAAGCGCCGCGCCGAGAAGGGCGGCTGCCGTTTCAGCTTCGCCGAGTTGATCGAACACGGCGAAGGGCAGGTCTTTGTCGTGCTGCCCGGTGAGGAGGGACGGGAAGAGATCATCGAAACGGGTCTGCGCGCCCTCGCCGAGGCCTTCCCCGGTGAGGTCTTCCTGGGCGCCCGCGCGCTCTACGGAGGCCGTGACGCGCGCCGGCTCCAGGCCCTGGCGGCCCTGGCGGCGCGGGCCGGCGTCGGTCTGGCCGCCTGCAACGACGTCTGCCTGCATGCCCCCGAGCGCAAGCCGCTGCTGGATATCGTCACCTGCATCCGCGAACACTGCACCATCGACGAGGCGGGCTACCGCCTACTGGGCAATGCCGAGCGCTACCTGAAGCCAGCGGCGGCCATGGCCCATCTCTTCCGCGCCTATCCCGAGGCCCTGGCCAATACTTTGGCGATCGCCCGGCGCTGCCGCTTTTCCCTCGACGAACTGCGCCACGACTACCCGGAGGAGCTGACCACCGGCGGCCGCACGCCGCAGCAGGAACTGGAACATCTCACCTGGATCGGCGCCAAGCGGTGCTATCCGCCCGACCGTTATCCCGAGGGCATTCCGGAAAAGGTGCGCGCGAACGTCGTCCGCGAGCTGGCGCTGATCGCCCAGCTCGACTACGCGCCCTATTTCCTCACCGTGGAGGACGTGGTGCGCTACGCCCGCTCCGAAGACATCCTCTGTCAGGGCCGCGGCTCGGCGGCCAACTCCTCGGTCTGCTACTGCCTGGGCATCACCGCGGTGGACCCGGCGCGCATGGATCTGCTGTTCGAGCGTTTCGTCTCCGCCGAGCGCCGCGAGCCGCCGGATATCGACGTCGACTTCGAGCACGAGCGCCGCGAAGAGGTGATGCAGTACATCTATAAGAAGTACGGCCGCGAGCGCACGGCGCTGACCGCCACGGTGATCTGCTACCGCTCGCGCGGGGCGATGCGCGAGGTGGGCAAGGCCATGGGGCTCTCCGCCGACACCATCGCCGCCCTGGCCGGTGCCATCTGGGGCTGGAGCCAGGAGGGGGTGGAGGACAAGGCGGTGCGCGAACTGGGCCTCGACCCGGAGGACCGCCGCCTGCGCCAGACCCTCGAGCTGGTGCACATGCTGATCGGTTTTCCCCGCCACCTGTCGCAGCACGTCGGCGGCTTCGTCATGACCCAGACCCCGCTTTGCGAGGTGGTGCCCATCGAAAACGCCGCCATGAAAGACCGCACGGTGATCGAATGGGACAAGGACGACCTCGATGCGCTGGGCATCCTGAAGGTCGATGTTCTGGCGCTGGGCATGCTGACCTGCCTGCGCAAGGGCTTCGCCATGATCCAGCGGCACGTCGGGCGGGACTATACCCTGACGAGCCTGCCGCAGGACGATCCCGCCGTCTACGCCATGCTCTCGCGCGCCGACACCATCGGCGTGTTCCAGGTGGAAAGCCGCGCCCAGATGTCCATGCTGCCACGCCTGAAACCGAAAAAATTCTACGACCTGGTGATTGAGGTGGCGATCGTGCGCCCCGGGCCGATCCAGGGCGACATGGTCCATCCCTATCTGCGCCGGCGGGAGGGGAAGGAGAAGGTGGACTATCCTTCCGAGGCGCTGCGCCAGGTTCTGGAGAAAACGCTGGGGGTGCCGCTGTTCCAGGAACAGGCCATGCAGATCGCCATCGTCGCCGCCGGCTTCCAGCCGGCCGAAGCCGACCGCTTGCGCCGCGCCATGGCCACCTTCCGCCATGTCGGCACCATCCACAGCTTCCGGCAGAAGTTCATCGACGGCATGATCGAACGCGGCTACGACCCGGACTTCGCCGAGCGCTGCTTCAACCAGATCGAAGGTTTCGGCGATTACGGCTTTCCCGAAAGCCACGCCGCCAGCTTCGCGCTGCTGGTCTATGTCTCCGCCTGGATGAAGCACTACCACCCGGCGGTCTTCGCCGCGGCGCTGCTCAACAGCCAGCCCATGGGCTTCTACGCCCCGGCGCAGATCATCCGCGACGCCCGCGAGCACGGCGTGGAGATCCTGGCGCCGGACGTCAACGCCAGCGACTGGGACTGCACCCTGGAGCCGGACAGCACTGGAAGCGGCCTCGCCCTGCGGCTCGGCCTCCGGCAGGTGAAGGGCCTGGGGGAGGAGGAGGCCCTGGCCATCATGAAGAACCGCGCTGCCGGCTATCCCGAGCCCCTGGCGCTGTGGCGCCGCGCCGCCCTCAAACCCCTGACCCTGGAGGCGCTCGCCCGGGCCGATGCCTACCGCTCCATGGGCCTGGCGCGGCGCGAGGCGCTCTGGGCGGTGAAGCGCCTGCCGGGGGAGCGCAAGCGCGCCGAGCAGCTTCCGCTCTTCGCCGCCGCCGAGGCCGAGGAGCGCGGGATCGAGCCGGAAGTGACATTGCCAACGATGGCCCTCAGCGAGCATGTGGTGGACGACTACATGGCCCTGCGTTTTTCCCTGAAGGCCCACCCCCTGGCCTTCCTGCGCAGCGAGCTCGCCGCCCGGGGCATGGTGGAGATGATGCAGCTGCCCGGCCTGCCGGTGGACCGCCGGGTGACGGTCGCCGGCCTGGTGCTGGTGCGTCAGCGCCCGGGCAGCGCCAGCGGCGTGATCTTCATGACGTTGGAGGACGAGACGGGTGGGGCCAACATCGTCGTCTGGCCCGACAC
>NZ_JANQOI010000158.1 GCF_028289705.1 Pelagibius sp. | reverse complement strand
ATCTGGTGATGCTGGGGCGGGCGCTGCTGGCGAACCCGCATTGGGCTTACGACGCCGCCCGGGCGCTGGGCATCGAACGGCCGGCCTGGACCCTGCCGGCGCCCTACGCCCACTGGCTGGACCGCTACCGCGCCGCCTGATCCCGGACCGCTTCCAGGTCCGCGCCCGTATCGATATCGCAGAGGGTTTCGATGAGGGCGATCCGCCGGCCCTGCAGATTGGCCAGGGTGTCGGCAAGAGTATCGGCGCTCGACCAGCGCACCCCCTCGAAAGGGGTTTGCAGGCGCGGGCGCCGCCGTGCACCCACCAGCCAGTAGCCGCCATCCGCCGCCGGCCCGAAGACCCAGTCGTGGGCGCCGAGTTTGCGAAAAGCCCCGGCGATATGGCCGCGGGTGATCCCGGGAATGTCGCTACCGACGATCACCACCGGGCCGGGCGGCAGGTACTCGAAAAGGCCGGACATGCGCCGGCCGAGGTCGCCGCCGCCCTGGGCCACCAAACGTCCCTGAAAGGGCCACAGGCCGCGCCCGTCGCGGGTGGCCGTATCGGGGGTCACGGCCAGCCAGGTGAGCCAGCGCGGATCGCCGGAGAGGTCGCGCAGCAAAGCCGCCGTGTGACTTCGGTAGAACCGCAGAGCCGCAACCGCCCCGACGTCCCGTGCCAGACGCCGCTTCACGGTGCCCAGGCGCGGGGCCCGGGCCATGACGACGAGATGGTTTCGAAGGCCGCCCATGGTGCGGCAGTCTAGCGGGCGAACGCGCTCGGTAACCACATTGTTCTTGTTTTGTTCCATTCGATCGGCTAGCCTGAAGGCATGGTTGATCTGTTCCCTGACAGACCTAAGAAGGGCCGTGGCGCCGTCAGCAATGCCAGCGGGCGCTACGAGCCCTTCTCCCGTGTCCTGGTGGACGACGGCTGGGGACAGGACCCGACCCATGGCGGCTTCGGCGAGCCGGGATTCGGCGACGGCCCGCGCCCACAGCCCACTGAGGTGATCTGGGACGCGACCCGCACGATCATCGCCCGCAACACCTCCCCCGACGTTCCCTTCGACCGCTCCATCAATCCCTATCGCGGCTGCGAGCACGGCTGCATTTACTGCTTCGCCCGGCCGAGCCACGCCTGGCTCGGCTACTCCCCCGGGCTGGATTTCGAAACCAAGCTGCTGGCCAAGCCGGAGGCGGCGGCGCTGCTGCGGCGGGAACTGGCGCGCAAGTCCTACCGCCCCGAGCCCATTGCTCTCGGCACCAACACCGACCCCTATCAGCCCATCGAAAAGCGGCTGCGGATCACCCGGGGCATCCTGGAGGTGCTGCGCGACTGCCGCCATCCCTTCACCATCGTCACCAAGTCCAACCTGGTCACCAGGGACCTCGACATCCTCGCCCCCATGGCCCAGGCCAAGCTGGTGCGGGTGATGGTCTCGGTCACCTCCCTGGACCGGGAGCTGTCGCGGATCATGGAACCGCGGGCGCCGACCCCGGCGCGGCGGCTGGAGGCGGTGCGCACCCTCAATGCCGCCGGTGTTCCCACCGGGGTGCTGACCGCGCCGATGATCCCGGCGATCAACGATCTGGAACTGGAGGCCCTGCTGGAGGCGGCGGTCCGCGCCGGAGCCAAGTCCGCCGGCTACGTGCTGCTGCGCCTGCCCCTGGAGATCAAGGACCTCTTCGACGAGTGGCTGGAAGCCCACTTCCCGGACCGCAAGTCCAAGGTGCTGAAGCTGGTCCGCGACACCCGCGAGGGCGGGCTCTACCAGGCCCAATTCGGCCTGCGGCAACGCGGCAGCGGCGTCTATGCCGATCTCCTGGCGCAGCGCTTCAAGCGGGTCGAGCGGCGGCTCGGCCTGAACCGCGGAGAGGCCCCCCTGGACGTCAGCCAGTTCGAGCCGCCCAAGCCCGACGACAAAGCCGACCGGCGGCAGCTCTCGCTGCTCTGACCAAGCCGGATTTGCCGTGCCGGCTCCACGGCAGCAGGCCGGCGGCTTGATCTGTCCAATTTGCTGTATTTCCACGATTCCCGAGGCCGCTTTCACTCTTTTGAAAGCCGCGGCCAGCGACAATTGACCGCGGCGCGCGGGCAGGCGCCGGCGGCGGGCGCAGAGCGGCAAAAGCGGGAGCAGCAAAGTGGAGGGCCATAGCAGCAGCATCACCGAGCTGGCGATCGTGGTGGTCGCGGCGCTGGGGTGCGGCCTGCTGATGCGCTATTTCCGCCAGCCGATCCTGCTGGGCTACATCCTCGCCGGGGCCGCCCTCGGGCCCTCCGGCTTCGGCTTTGTCGAGAATCGTGATCAGGTGCGCCTGTTGGCCGAGCTGGGCGTGCTCATGCTGCTGTTCTTCATCGGCATGGAGCTGCACCTGCGCGGCCTCAAGGCGGTCTGGCGGATCGCCATCCTGACCACCCTGTTCCAGATCGCCGTCGGCGTGCTCGCCATGTCGCTGCTGGGGCTCTACCTCGACTGGCCGCTTCCGCTCACGGTGGTGCTGGGCTTCGTCGTCGCCCTCTCCTCCACCGCCGTGGCCATCAAGATGCTGGAGGAGATCGGCGAGAAGGGCACCCGGGTCGCCAACGTCACCATCGGCATCCTCATCGCCCAGGACCTGGCGGTCATTCCCATGATGCTGGTGGTCAGCGCCTTTCAGAGCGATGCCGGCGGCATCGGCCTGGAGGCCATCGCCAAGATCGGCCTCTCCATCGCCTTTCTCGCCGTGGTGCTGATCTTCCTGGGCCGCGGCAAGCGCCTGCGCCTGCCCTTTGCCAAGACCGTCGGGCGCAACGCCGACCTCACCCCGCTGGCCGGCCTCGCCTTCTGCTTCGGGGCCGCCGCCCTTTCCGGCCTGCTCGACCTCTCGGCCTCCTACGGCGCCTTCCTGGCCGGCCTGGTGATCGGCAACTCCACCAGCCGGCGGGTGATGATGCACTACACCGCGCCGATCCAGTCGGTGCTGCTGATGGTGTTTTTCCTCACCATCGGCCTGCTGATGGACCTCCGCTACATCTGGGACAACCTGGGCACGGTCCTCTTCATCGTCACCTTCGTCGCGGTCCTGAAGACCGCCCTCAACATCGTGGTCATCCGCGCCATGGGCGAGACCTGGCCGCGCGCCTTCCTCTCCGGCGTCGCCCTGGCCCAGCTCGGCGAGTTCTCCTTCATCCTCGCCGCCCTCGGCCTCACCGCCGGGGTGATCTCGCCGGAGGAGCACCGCCTGCTGGTGGCGGTGACCGTGCTCTCGCTCATGGGCAGCCCCTTCTGGATGGAGGCCGCGCGGCGATTGCACCGGATCGCCCTGCTCGGCATCACCTCCGGGCGCGAGACCCTGCGCCTCACCGTGGGGCCCGAGGCCAAGGCCCTCGGCCGCTCCGGCGGGCGCATCGGCGGCTGGGCCCTGTGGCTCGCCCGCCCCCTCCTCGGCGACAAGACAGTGGCGCCGGAGGCGCCGGCGGGCCAAGATGCACCCGCCGAGTCCAAGGCGCCCTCAACACCGGTGGTGCGGGGCCGCCCCCTGACCCCGGAGCCGGGCGGCGCCGAGGCGGACTGACGGCCGGGCCGCAAGGCCGTGCATGAGGTGCAACTCTTTCGAGCTTGGTTTTCCGTCCTTGCCCGATTTCTCCCTTGAACAAGAACTTGGCCAGGACCGCGGATTGACGGTGATCGGCCTCGACGAGGCCGGGCGCGGCCCCTGGGCCGGACCGGTTGTCGCCGCCGCTGTCTGGCTCGACCCGACCGCGCTGCCCACCGACCTGCGCGGCGGCCTGGACGATTCGAAAAAACTCAGCGCCGCCCGGCGCGACACCCTCTTCGAGGCCTTGCTGGCGCTCGGTCCGGATGAGGCCGCCATCGCCCCGGCGGAGGCCAGCGTCGCCGAGATCGATTCCCTGAACATCCTGCAGGCCTCGCTGCTCGCCATGCAACGCGCGGCGGCCGCGCTCTCCCTGGCCGCCGATGCCGCCCTGGTGGACGGCCGCCAGACACCGGTGCTTCCCTGCCCGGCCCGGGCGGTGGTCAAGGGCGACAGCCGCTCCCTTTCCATCGCCGCCGCCTCGGTGGTGGCAAAGGTCAGCCGCGACCGCAGGATGGCGGCCCTGGCCGGCGACTACCCCGGCTACGGCTGGGAACGCAACCAGGGCTACGGCACGCCGGAGCACCGCGCCGCCATCGCCCGCCTGGGCATCACCCCGCTGCACCGGCGCTCGTTTCGCCCGATCCGCGAGGCATTGGCCCTAACATCTTGAGTCCAAAGACTCTTGACGCGGAGAGTCCGGTGACTCAGGATGCCCGCTTCGCGTGCCCGGAAGGGTGCGCAGCAAGGGGGAACAGCCTGGCGTGCAGAAGGATGTGGTCAAGCAGGGCGACTGCATTGCGTTGATGGAGGCCATGCCGGAGGCCTCGGTCGACATGGTCTTTGCCGACCCGCCCTACAACCTCCAGCTCGAGGGGGAACTCTACCGCCCCAACAACACCCGCGTCGACGCGGTGGACGACGCCTGGGACCGGTTCGACAGCTTCGCCGCCTACGACGACTTCACCCGGCGCTGGCTGCGCGCTGCGCGCCGCGTGCTGAAGGACAGCGGCACCCTCTGGGTGATCGGCAGCTACCACAACATCTTCCGCGTCGGCACGGCGCTGCAGGACCTCGAGTTCTGGATCCTCAACGACGTGGTCTGGCGCAAGTCCAACCCCATGCCCAACTTCCGCGGCCGGCGTTTCACCAACGCCCACGAGACCCTGATCTGGGCGGCCAAGGACAAGGACACCCGCTACACCTTCAACTACGACGCCATGAAGCGGCTGAACGACGACCTGCAGATGCGCAGCGACTGGCTGATCCCCATCTGCAGCGGTTCGGAGCGCCTGAAGAACACGGCCGGCGACAAGGGCCATCCGACCCAGAAGCCGGAAGCCCTGCTGCACCGCGTGATCATGGCCGCCACCAAGCCCGGCGAGACCGTGCTCGACCCCTTCTTCGGCAGCGGCACCACCGGTGCGGTGGCCAAGAAGCTGGGGCGCCGCTTCATCGGTCTGGAGCGCGATCCGGCCTACATCGCGCTCGCCGAAAAACGCATCGCCCAGGTGCAGCCGGTGAAGGATCTGGAACTCGTGGACGCCCCGGCCAAGCGACAGGAGCCGCGCATTCCCTTCGGTTGGCTCATCGAGCACGGCCTGCTGGAGCCGGGCACCGTCCTCTACGGCCCGCACAAGGGCTGGCGCGCCAAGGTGCGCGCCGACGGCACCCTGATCACCAGCGACTTCAAGGGCTCGATCCACCAGGTGGGCGCCCACCTGCAGGGCGCGCCGTCGTGCAACGGCTGGTCCTTCTGGTCGGTGAAGTCCGCCGACGGCAAGCCGGTCTCCATCGACGTGCTGCGCCAGAAGCTGCGCGCCAACCTCGGCAAGACGCTGAACTGATTGGCCGAATTCTCAGCCGTCACCCCGGACCTGATCCGGGGTCCATGGAACCCGCAGTCCCGGTGTTTGCATTGACAGGCATTGCGAACGGGACGATGGATCCCGGATCAGGTCCGGGATGACAGCCAGTGGGCCAAAACAATCCGGAAAGTCCTACAACGCCTGCGTCCCCGCCTCGCCGGTGCGGATGCGCAGGGCGTCGCCGAGATCGAAGACGAAGACCTTGCCGTCGCCGATCTTGCCGCTGCGCGCGGCCTCCTGCACCGCTTCCAGCACGGCCTCGGCCTGCTCGTCGGTAACCGCGATCTCGATCTTGATCTTGGGCACGTAGTTGATCTCGTATTCCGCCCCGCGATAGACCTCGGTATGGCCCTTCTGGCGGCCGTAACCGTAGACATCGCTGGCCGTCAGGCCGTGCACGCCGAGGGCGCCGAGCGCCTCGCGCACGCGGTCCAGGCGGTGCGGCTGGATGATCGCCGTGATGTACTTCATGCTCGGCCTCCCTTCTAGGGCTCCCTTCTAGGGGTTGTAGGCTTTTTCGCCATGGGCGGTGAAGTCCAGCCCTTCGATCTCGTCGTCCTCGCTGACCCTGAGCCCGATGGTGAGGCTCACCGCCTTGACGATGACGAAGGTCGCCACCGCGCTCCAGACGATGGTGGCGGCGACGCCGGAGAGCTGCACGACGAACTGGCTGAAGGCCCCGCCCTCCGCGTTGACGCCGCTGCCGCCGGGCAGGGCGGCGAGGAAGGCCACCAGCAGGGTGCCGGTGGCGCCGCCGACGCCGTGCACCGCCAGCACGTCCAGGGAATCGTCGATCTTCAGGGTCCGCTTGACGATGTCCACGGCGACGTAGCAGAGCAGCCCGCCGAAGAGGCCGAGCAGGATGCCGCCCATGGGCCCGACGAAGCCGGAGGCCGGGGTGATCGTGGCGAGGCCGGCGATGGTGCCGGTGACCAGGCCCACCAGGCTCGGCTTGCCGAAGCGCACGGTCTCGATCACCAGCCAGACCAGCGAAGCCACGGCGGCGGAGAGGTGGGTGACCAGCATCGCCATGCCGGCATCCGCACCCGCGCCGAGGGCCGAGCCGGCGTTGAAGCCGAACCAGCCGACCCAGAGCAGGCAGGCGCCGACCATCACCATCCAGGGCGCATGGGGCGGGCGGATGCTCTGGGGAAAGCCCGACCGCGGCCCCAGCATGGCGGCGATCACCAGGGCGGAGACGCCGGCGGTGACGTGGACCACGATGCCCCCGGCATAGTCCATCACGCCCCAGGCGTAGAGCCAGCCGCCGCCCCAGACCCAGTGGGTGACCGGCACGTAGACCAGCAGCAGCCAGACCGCGGAGAAGGCCATTACCGCGCCGAAGCGGATGCGCTCCACAAAGGCGCCGACGATCAGCGCCGGTGTGATGACGGCGAAGGTCATCTGGAACATGACGAAGACCGTCTCCGGCAGGCCGGTATCGGGGAAGACCGCGCCGCGCTCCACCCCTGCGAGAAACACCTTGGAGAGACCGCCGATCAGGGCGTTGCCGGCCTCGAAGGCCAGCGAGTAGCCGCAGACGAACCAGATCACGCTGGCCAGCGCCGCAATGGAAATACAGTGCATCAGCACCGAGAGCGTGTTCTTGGTCTGCACCAGCCCGGCATAGAACAGCGCCAGACCCGGCAAGGTCATCAGAAGAACAAGGGCCGTGGATGTGAGAATCCAGGCCGTATCGCCACTGTCGATCATCAGCTTCCCCCCCAGAACCCGCGGACAGAGTGATATGGGCATTGTTTATGCGGGACCGAGGCATAGCCGACAGCCGCCGCAAACGCAATCGGGGCGCCGTGGCGCATCTATCGGGCCGGAAGGCCGGCGGCAACGGCCCGCGCCCTGCCCGGAGGGGCCATCCAAGCTTAATCAAATTGATGTGTAGTCAATTAATACAGCTATCGGTGGCAAGATAAGCAAGCTATAATAATCGCATGGGTTGACGGCACCGCATCGCTTGGGGGCCGCAGATGGGGTCTGGGCCCCGCGCCGTCACCGCAGAAGCGTGCAGAAGCACGCCGGACAAGGGGAGCGGGACCGCGTCCCGAGGGGCAATCGATGACACCGAAGCGACTTGCGTTGCGGCTGGGCGGCTGGCGCCGCCGCGCCGTGCTGATCCCTGCGGTGCTGAGCCTGGCCGGCCTCACCGCCTGTGACAGCACCACGGACACCATCGCCCTCACCGCGGGCATCGCCGTCGGCACGACGGTGGTCGGGGCCAACATCCCCGGCCAGGAGATCGAGCAGATCTACTACCTGGGCGTCTTCGACCCTCAGGAGCAGGTGCCGCCGACCATCTACCGCGTGCGGGTGCACGGGCAGGCCAGCGTCTACAGCTCGGTGAAGTTCGCCTCCGGATGGGTGCCGGCCCAGGTGATCGACTCGTTGAGCAGCCATGTCGGCTTCGCCGTCAACGATCCCAGCAAACCGGGCGTTCAGATTGAACCGGGAAAGCCGAACGACATCGCCAAGCTGACCCCCGGCCGCCGCCTGATTCAGTTCGGCCCGGAAGGCTTTCGCGAGTCCCCCAAGGACCACCGCCTGGTCATCGTCATGGGCGGCTCGCCCGAAGCCTTCTTTCAGGCGATCGACGAAGCGCTCGGCAGCGTCGGCGGCGCCATCCAGGCACGGCAGGACGCCGATCTGAAGGGCGAACTGTTCAAGGCCCTGGTGCTGCTGCGGGCCCAGCGCGACCGCCTCGACGACCTCTCGCGCGAAGTCGACACCGTGCTGCTGCTCGAGGATCAGGCCAGGGCCGCGGAGGCGCAGGAGACGGAGAAGAAAGACAACGGCGAAAGTGCAACGGATACCACCGACGGTTCCGAAGACGAAGAGGGGGACGGCTAGCCATGCCTACAGCCACCTCCATCCGCCGCGCCGGCTTCGCCGCCGCCCTCGGCCTCGGCCTCACCGGCTGTGCCGTCATGCAAATCGACGTCGACGTCTACAAGGGCCCCCTGGCCAACCACAAAGACGTCCACACCGAACAGGTCGCCGTCATGGCCGTGGGCGCCCAGCCGCTGGTCGAGCGGCTGCACGACGACCTCACAGTCGCGTGCGCCAAGGCGTTGCCGAAGGCCATAGCACAAGATGAGAAATTGCGGGCGACGCTCGAGTTGGCTCGGCAAAAAGTTTCATCTACGGGGAACCTACCGGACGAGTTCGATCGGCAAACCCCGGCGGTCTGCTTTCAGCAAGAAGTCGTGGCGGGGATTCTGAACCTGTTCAAGGACCGCGAGGAACTCGGTGCGGAAGGCCGGTTGCTGAGTCTGACCGAGCGAGTCGAGACCGCCGCCCGCCGCCTGCAGCGGGCCGATGCGATCTTGAATGCCGAATCGTTGTCGAAACCGTTGGAGAGACTAAGGGGCATTCTCCAGGATCAATCGCTTGGTGATAGCTGGAAGCCTAGACTCGCCAAGGCTTATGTGGACTTCCTCGCGGCACCTGGCGACAAACGGCGTCCTTGGAATCCCATATTCGATGCCTTGCGCCTTGCGTCAGACGACGAGAAGGAGAAGGCAATCGGCCCCTTTGCACGAAGGCCGGAGCGTTTGCCGCACAAAGAAGACCCGCTGCTAAGCAGTTCAAACTACGCCTATCAAGTGCTTAGCGACGATGGCTTCCTTCAGGCCCAGGCAGCAGTCCTGTTCCCGCAGAACAAGAAGCATCAAGCACTCTTTGTGCGCGAAGTCCGCCGCGTCGCCGCCTCTTTCGCCACCGCCCGCGAGGCGGTCAGCGACATATTACTTAACACCCTGGAGGGGCTGACTTTGGTCGATCGGGTCAAGTTCACCTCGGAATCCGTGAAAGAGGAGCTCACTGCAGATGTGGCGGAGTTTGTTGTCAGGGATCTGGTGCAGATCGATCATCTAAGGGTCGTACTCATCGGAAGCCGCCCTCGAATCGCACAGAAGTCCTTGGCAGAGGAATTGAAAGACAAACAGGGAATCGATGTTGATGCGATCGTGGTCCAGAACGACGGCATCGCCGACGAAGACACCAACAAGCTCATTGAAGCCCTAGTGCCTCTACTGCAACAAGATCCGGTGACGATCAGTCAAATACTGCTGGCATTGGACTCAGAGTTCAAAAGGGGAACCGTTCTTGACCTGACAGAGGGCCATGACGAGAGGTACCAACAGAGTGAACGACGGCGATATGGCCTCGCATCTGGTCCGAGCGAGGCCATTTTTAGGAAAATCTCGGAAGATGCGAAGCGGATTGGCCCCGCAGTAAGGAGGAGTGTCTTGTTCTTTTCCGAAGGGCGCTTTTCCGATGGAATCTTCACCCTTATCGATAGCTATCTCAGCCTGCAGAACCAGGACATCCTCGATCCCTGTGGCGTCGAACCACTATGCGAGGGCGGGCCGACGGAGTTGGAGACCCGACGTGAGCTGCTGCTGACCGCGCTGGTCCACTTCGCCGAGAAGGTTCTCTTCGTTGTCAACAACGAGGTGCTATTCGACGACGACTCCAACCTCAAGGACAAGGACTACATCAAGGTCCTGCAAACCGTGGGCAACTCAATGCTGGTCCATGTCGATGCGATCCGACAGGAGACCGCACATGAGCGCCGGCTGGCCGACGCCACCGAGCGGGAGGCCGAGGGCATCGCCCAAGTCTTCGGCGGCAGCGCGACCCTCGCCTTTGCGCAAGTCCTGCAGTCCCTGCGTGAAGCCATTGCAGCGGCGGAGGACGAGGCCAAGCGGCAGAAGGTCGCGGCGAAGCAGGCTACTGATGACCTGACGAAAGCCACGCAGGCCTTCGCAGCGGCTCAGACGGCAGCCGGCGCCGCAACGGGGTCGACGGGACCGCAGCCACAGCGACCGCCAGATATGGCGATGCTGCAAGCTGCCTGGGTTTCAATCGGCCGAGATCCCAAAGCTCTCGACACGAATGCCGCCGCCGCCGAGCCGGCGGATCTCGCGGTCAAGGTCAGGATCGATGGCCTTGTGGCCGACAGCGCCACATCAGTAGCGGACTTCTACGGAAAGGTAGTCGAGCTTCTGGCGAGCGAATTCGGCGCCGAGGCAAGCAAGACAGTTCCTTCAGCTTCGCGTTTCGGGCGTTTGAATCTGGCGATCGAGCAATTCATCGACCAGGCTTTCAGCGCCAAATTCGACCCACCCGAGGCGACGAAGGAGGCTCAGCGCGCCAAGATAGAGAATGCCATAAAGACCGATTATCTCTCCAAGAATGTAGCCTTTTTGAAGCAGCACGCGGCGTACTTCACCGCCTTAGGCACACAAAACCTAGCAGAGGCTTCCAAGTTTGCCGCCGAGACCGAGATGAAGCGCGCCACAGCGGCACAGATCGAGGCGACAGACAAGGCGCAGGCGGCCCTGGCGACGGCACGGCGGCTAGGAGCGGCCGAGCCCTTCCTCATCGCCGCCCAGGCGCCGGTGATCACGGCGGCCGAGGGTTCGGCAGCGCGGCCCATCGGGCGGGCGGTGCATGTGGAACTTTCCAGTCACTTGCGCGCCGAGGCCGGCAAACCCGGGAACGCCACGAGGAAGCAGGAACTTGAGGCCGCCGCCACAGTGGCAGAGAGCCTGCCAATCCCTCTCGTCGCGCCCTCCGGCTACTCCGTCGGCGCGAAGAACGCGAAGGAAGTGCTCGACGGTCTGATTGCCAGTCTGCGGCAGCTCTATACCCGCACCCAGTTGGAGAACGTCGACGAGCAGAACAACATGGCGATCGCGCGGGCCGCCGCGGCCCTGGCCGAGGCCTACCGTCAGCGCGCGGACATGGTCTACATCCGCCCGGCCATGGCTTACTTGAGGACCAGCTTCACCGCCACCACGCTGCAGGACAACCGCCTGGCCTGGCGCAACATGCTGCGCCATCACGGCTACCGCTCGACGGTCCCGCTGATCCCGGAAATCCAGGCCAAGTGGGATGCTGAAGTGGTCGAAGAAATCGACAAGCAGTTCTGGCACAGCGTGAACCGCGTGCGGGTCGCCGGGTCCGGCGACACCAACTACGCCATCGCCAAGGACGACCTGGGCAACTGGTATGTGAAGAGCTATTCGACCGACCCCAGAGACATCATCCGCTCGGCCAAGAACCTGGCGCTGTTCTCCGCCGGGCCCGCGCTCGGCGTGCCCATCCCGCTGGATCTGGAAAGCGACCAGCCCCAGACCACGGACCCTGACGCCCCGGCTCCGGCCGCCGGGCTCGCCAACCAGGAGTCGGACGACGGAGAGGGGCAGCCCGATCCCAGCAAATCTGTCTTCGTCCGGCAGTTCGAGCGGTTCCGCGCGAAATTCCGCCAGGAAAGCAAGAACGACATCGCCATCGCCAAGGAGATGGCCGGGTCCTTCAAGCAGCGGATCGAAAAGGGTTGGAAGGACCGCGGGCTGGATCAGATGCCGACGATCAACAACATCGACGACATTCTCGATCCGGGCGAAAAGGAGCCGATCAAAACCAAGCTGTTAGACCTGGTCATGAGCGAGGTCGAATTGAAGGATGCGCCACGGCAGCTGTCCCAGGCGCTGCGTGCCGTGCGCGACTATCACCTGCGGGTGACCCAGGCGCTCAGGGACAAGGGCGGCCTCAGCGAGGAAGACAGGAAGCGGGCGATCCGCACGGTCACGGATGTGGTGCTGCGCGCCGAACTGAAGCAGATGATCGAACGCTTCAGGCGGAACATGGACCGCTATGCCGTCGAGTTGGAGATCATCGGCCAGACGGGGACCGACCTGGACCTCAGCGAACTCGGCGGCGAGGATTCGGACTGACGGCGGGCCGACGCCGGCGGGCCGCGAGGTCCAGCAGCAGGTCAGCACCTCGTACTCGCCCCAGAGAGGCATCGCCCCGGAGAGTCAGGGAGCGGTGCCGTCCAGCCCATCTGTGCTAGACTGAAACCGGTGCCGTCGACGACGTGTAATTGCTCGTCGAGGTGCGTTGAGGCGGCAGGGAGTCCGCTCAGGCGCCCCCCTGTCGCAATGTCGCCGCTTGATTTTGAGATCCGGGGTGCCGGCCGCCACGGGAAACCGTGCCGTCGGCAGGTTCGGACGGAAATCGTTCTTTAGATCAAGGGAAACGACAAACCATGTCCAGCGACCGTCAAGGAAACAGCCTGTCCGGTGCCACGCCGGAGGCCATCGAGCACTACGATCAGGCCGTCGAAGCCTTCAACATCTACCGCGGCGATCCCGTGGCCCTGGTCGACAGCGCCATCGCGCAGGCGCCCGGCTTCGCCATGGCGCAGATCTTCAAGGCATATCTCTACGGCCTGGCCACCGAGCCGGAGGCCACCGCGGAGGCGCAGTCCATCGTCGCCACGGTGAAGAGCCTCGCCATGAACGAGCGCGAGCAGTCTCACGTCGCCGCCCTGGACCATCTGCTGCAGGGCAACTGGACGAAGGCGGCGGTGGTGCTGGACCATCACAACATCCGCTACCCCCGCGACCTGGTGGCCCTGCAGTGCGGCCACCTGATGGACTTCTACCGCGCCAATGCCCGAGACCTGCGCGACCGCATCGCCCGTGCCCTGCCCCAGTGGTCGCCGGAGGTGCCGGGCTATTCCATCGTGCTCGGCATGCATGCCTTCGGCCTGGAGGAAAGCGGCGACTACGCCCAGGCCGAGGAGCGCGGCCGTCAGGCCATCGACCTGCAGCCGCTGGACTGCTGGGCCCACCACGCCGTGGCCCATGTGATGGAGATGCAGGGCCGCGCCCAGGACGGCATCGGCTGGATGATCGCGCGGGAACCCCATTGGTCCGGCGACGACAACTTCTTCAAGGTGCACAACTGGTGGCACCGGGCGCTCTATCACCTGGATCTCGGCCAGGCCGAGCAGGCCATTGCCCTCTACGACGGGCCGATCCGCGAAGAGCGCAGCACTGTCGCCCTGGACATGGTCGACGCCTCGGCCCTGTTGTGGCGCCTGCATCTCTCCGGCCACGACGTCGGCGAGCGCTGGCAGGAGCTCTCGGAGGCCTGGGACCAGCATGCCGACGGCCGGCTCTACGCCTTCAACGACTGGCACGCAGTCATGGCTCATCTCGGCGCCGGGCGGGAAAGCGAGGTGGAGCGGATCACCGCCGCCCTGCGCGGCAACGCCGATCCCACCGCGGAAACCGCCGGCTGGGCGCGCGACACCGGGCTCGCACTGGTCGAAGGCTTCACCGCCTTCTGGCGTGGTGACCACCAAAGCGCGGTGGAGCGCCTGCACGGCGCCCGCTTCATCGTCAACCGCTTCGGCGGCAGCCATGCCCAGCGCGACATCATCGACTGGACGCTGACCGAGGCGGCGCTGCGCGGCGGGCTGAAGGACGTCGCCGAGGCGATGGCGCAGGAGCGCCTGGCGCTGAAACCCCACAGCCCGGTGAACCGCGGCTTCCTGAAGCGGGCGCGGAACGGCAGCGGCGGCAAGCAGCAGGCGGCCTGACAGGGATGGGCCCTATCGCTCCGGCGGCCAACCGGTCGCCGGGGCACTGCTCTTACAGATCGAGAACGACGCCGAGGGTTTCTCCGCAGCCGCCTTCGCCACTGGCGGGCCGAGGGGTCGAGCAGCAGATCAGCACTTCGTCGTCTTCGCGCGGGCCCACCGGCTCCTCGAGATAGTCGACGGAACCGCATTTGATGCGCGTCGCACAGCTTCCGCAGATCCCCGAGCGGCAGGAGTAGGCCGGTGAGAGGCCGGCCTCTTCCGCCAGATCCAGGAGAGTCCCCTTGTCGGTAGACCAGGTCACTTCGCGGTCCGCCCCGTCGAAGCGCACTGCGACCGGCCCTGCCGCCGGCGCTTCAGCGACGCTCGTCCGGCCGACCCCGGGCTCGCCCCTGATCAGGGTTGCCGGCCCGAAGGACTCATAGCGGATGCGCTCCTCACGCACCCCCATGCGGGTCAGGTTATCGAAAAGCTCCTGCATGAAGCCGCCGGGCCCGCAGAGATAGAAGTCGTAGTCGTCCAGGGGCAGGAGCGTCCGCAGCAGGTCGGCGTCGATGCGCCCTTCGCTGTCGTGGCTCTCGCCGAGCCGGTCCCCGGCCTCCGGCGCGCTGAAGCGCAGGTGGGCCGTAAAGGACTCATGATCGCGGGCCCAGCCGCGGATGGTCTCGGCGAAGACCTGGACCCGGCCGTTGCGGGCGCCATGAATGAAATGGGTGCGGCGGAAGTTCCGCGTGCGCTTGCCTTCGTTGATGATGTGCCCGGCCATGGCGATCATCGGCGTGATGCCGACACCGGCGGAGATCAGCACCACCGGGCGGTCGCTGCTTTCATCCAGGGCGAATTTGCCGCGCGGCGCCATGGCCTGCAGCCGGAAGCCTTTCTCCGCCGCCGCATGCAGGTGGTTGGAGACCAGGGCCGCGCCCCCTTCCCGCTTGACGGAAAGCCGGTAGTGCCCGCGGCCGGGGGCCTCGGACAGGGTGTAGGTGCGCGTCGCCGGCACCTCCTCGCCGGGAATCTCCAGGCGAATGGGCAGGAACTGGCCGGCCTTGTAGGAGGCGGGCGCCTTGCCGTCGGCGCGGCGCAGGTAGAAGGAACTCACGGTCTCGCTCTCGGGCACCACCTCCGTTACTTCGTAGTCGAGATAGCGGTTGCGCTCCCGGTTGGCGGCGATGGTCTCTTCCGCCGACTCCCAACTGCCGGTCATCTCCAGGCTCGGCGAGTACTCGCCGAACCGAAAGCGCAGCGGCAGGCTGCCTTCGACGAAGACCGCCTCCTCCAGGCGGAAACGAATCAGCCGATCCGCCCCGGCGAAGGCGTCCACCACCTCGCCGTCCCAGACGATCTCGGCGCTGCCGGTGAGATAGAGCAGCCCGCCGCGGCCATAGTCGATGAAAAGGAAGCCGGCCCGGGGATTGAGCAGGATGTTGCCGACGGAGTTGAAGTGAAAGTTGCCGCTGTAGTCAGGAAAGACGAACCCCCGGTCCCCCTCGACCCGCACGAAGCCCGGCTTGCCGCCGCGATGGGAGACATCGGCGCCTCGCGCCGCGCCTTCCACGGCCGCGCCGCTGGCCGTGGCGATGAAAAGGGTGTCGGCAGTGGCGATTAAGGCGCGGTCGGCCTCTGTGGCGCGGTCGCCGCGCGTGATTGTCGGTTCGGCCCTGGTCGTCTCCGGCTGCCAGTCCACATCACGGGCCTGAATGTACTGCGGGCAGTTGCCGAAGGTCTGGGAGACCGCGATCCGGATGCCGCCCGCGCCGAGGGATGTCACCCGGCCGTTCATGCGGTTGCGCCGCCGGCTCGAAGGCTGGATGCCCAGGAGGCCGAGATCGACACCCGCGCGCAGGGTCTCGTTCAAGGGGTCGCCCGGCAGGGGCTGCGCCTTGACCTCGAGGCTGTGGGCATCGGGCGTCGAAAGAAAGCCCGGCTGTCCGGCCAGCAGCGAGGCCCAGGGCCGCCCCCGCTCATCCACCGAGCCGACCAGCAGGGAGGGCAGCAGCGCGTAGAACTCGCGGTGCTGTTCGGGCAGATAGTCGCGGATCACCCGGCGTCCGAAGGCTTCGATTTTGTCGCGCACCCCGGCGCGGTCCTGGGCCTCGTGCTCGCCGGCGTGAAAGGGTGAAGGGCCCGGCGCTGCGGCGTCGTCCATGGTCCTGCTCCCAACGGATTTCCCGTTCCTAGAGAACCAGCGGTCAGCCCGCCGGGGCGATGAACTCCATGCGGATGCCGCCGGGGATGGCGCACATCATGTGCCGGGTCGGCCCCCCGCCCAGGGGCTCCGGCGCGAACTCGATCTCCACGCCGTCGGCCGATTTCAGGCGCCCGTGCACGGCATCAAGGGCCGCCGCATTCTCCACCGTCATGGCGAAATGGTGCAGGCCGATGACGTTGCGCCGGTCGAAGGCGGTCGCGCTGGCGGGATCGTGGGCCTGCCAGAGGGTGATCATGGTGCTGCCGTCGCTCACGAAGGCGGCGGGATAGTCGGGCTTCTCTCCGACCAGTTGGAAACCCAGGGTGTCGGTGAAGAAGCCGCGGGCTTTCGGAAGGTCCGGCACGGTCAGGCCGATGTGATGGGCGCCGCGGGTGAGGGGCGCCGAAGCCGGTGAATCGCTGCTCATCTCAGGTCTCCTTTCAGTCTGGGCGCCGCGCCATAGCGCGATCACCGACAAGATGCTCCTTTCGTCAATTGAAATTAACAGCCACAATAGGCAAAACTTTATTTCACTGAGCGGAATAATCATGGACCGTCTGCACGCCATGGCGACCTTCGTCGCTGTCGCCGAAGAAGCGGGATTCGCTCCGGCAGCGCGCCGCCTGGGCCTCTCGCCGCCGTCGGTTACCCGGGCCGTCGCCGAACTGGAGGAACGGCTCAACGCCCGGCTCTTTCACCGTACGACACGCCGCGTTCAGTTGACCAGTGCCGGCGAGCGCTATCTGTCGGACTGCCGGCGCATCCTGCAGGAGATCGAGGACGCCGACAGCGCGGCGGCGGGCGTCCACGGGCGCCTCCAGGGCCGGGTCACCATCACCTCCTCGGTGCTCTTCGGCCGACTCGTCCTGGGTCCCATGCTGCTGGAGTTCCTGCGCCGCCATCCGCTGCTGACGGTGACCAGCCTGCAGGTCGACCGGGTGGTGAACCTGATGGAGGAGGACATCGACGTGGCGGTGCGCATCGCCGAACTGCCGGACTCCTCCCTCTCGGCGCGGCGGGTGGGCTCCATCGGCCGGGTGCTCTGCGCGTCGCCTGCCTACCTGGAAGAACACGGGCGACCGGCAACGCCGGAGGAACTGGCCGCCCATGCCACCATCGGCTTCGCGGGCAGCGCGCCGCTCAGCGAGTGGACCTTCCACCGCAACGGGGCCCGCAAGACCCTCCGTCCCCGCGCCCGCCTGCAGGTGAACAACGCCGACCTGGCCATCGCCGCGGCGAAAGACGGCTTCGGCATCACCCGTGTGCTGTCCTACATGGTCGCCCGGGAGGTCGAGGCGGGCGCCCTGGAAATCATCCTGGAAGACTACGCCCCGCCGCTGGTGCCGGTCCATGTGGTGCACCGGGAGACCGGCCAGACCTCCGCGCGCGTGCGCGCGCTCTTCGACTTCCTGGCCGAGCGCCTGAACGGCCACCCAGCGGTGCGCCAACCCGCAGGGACGCGTTGACCCCTCAGGCGCTCCAGCTCGGCCGGGCCCGCACGTTTTCGTTCCAGCGCTGCAAGTGGGTGCAGGAGTCCGGAATGGACACATCGAGGAAGTCGGCGATCATGGCGGCCCCCATCCCGGTGACGTCGGCCACCGTGAAGCGCTCCCCGCCGATATAGGGGCGCCCGTCGCCCAGTTCCGCGTCGAGCCAGGCGAACTTGCCGGCCATGTCGGCGCGCTGTGCCTCGGCAAAGGCGGGCACCTGGGTCAGCTTGTCCTTGAAGTGGGCGAAGCTGTGCAGGGCGATGAGGCCCAGAGCGTTGAAGATCTCGTTCTCCATGCGGCGGTCCCACATGTCGATGCGGGCCCGTTCCAGCGGGTCCTTTCCGAAGAGATTGGGTTCGGGATGCAGCGCCTCGATGTAGCGGCAGATGGACTGGGACTCGGTGATGAAACTGCCGTCGTCGGTTTCCAGTACCGGGACCTGGCCAAGGCTGTTCTTCCGCAGGAAGGCCTCGCTGTAGGTTTCGCCGCCCGGCAGATCGAGATCCACGCGCGGCAGCTCGACTCCCTTTTCCGCCAGGAAGATGCGCACTCGCCGCGGGCTCGGCGCGGCGGCGTTGTAGAACTGCATGACCGACCTCCTCTTGCGTTCCTTTACAACCCGTTCCGGTTTTGATATCGTAATATCAACATATGATCAATAGGTGATAAATGTTGGACACCACATTCGCCGCACTGTCGGATCCGACGCGGCGCAGCATCCTGGATCTCCTGGCCGAACGGGACCATTCGGTCGGCGAGTTGGTGGAGCAGTTCCCCATTACCCAATCCGCCGTATCGCGGCACCTGAACGTGCTGGAGCAGGCCGACTTGATCGAGCGGCGGCGCGAAGGCCAGCGCCGGCTCTGTGCCCTGCGCACCGGGCCACTGTCCGAGGTCGACCACTGGATGGAACGCTATCGCCGCATGTGGACCGAGAAGATGAAGCGCCTGGACAAGGCCGTGCAGAAAAGGAAGACCCGATGAGCCAAGCGACTGCGCAAGCAACCCGCAGCGTCGAGCTGCGCTACCGTTTCGACGCCAGCGTCGAAACCCTATTCGAGGCCTGGACCGACCCCGCGATCCTCGGCGAATGGTGGGGACCGGAGGGCATCAAGACCACAGTGGCCGCCCTGGACCTGGGCCCCGGCGGAGAGTTCGTCTTCGAGATGCACTTCGAGGACGGCACCGTCAGCCGCATGACCGGGGTCTATCGGGAAATCTCCCCGCCGCGGCGGCTGGTCTTCGAGATCGTCGAGAACTGTAACACCAAGCTGCCGCCTGGTGTCGAGCCGCAGATCGCCCCGACCCCGGTCACCGTCGACTTCATCAGCCACGGCGATCAGTCGGAAATCGTGATCACCCAGGACGGTCTGGTGCCGTCTTTCGCCGAGCTGGTCTCCTGGGGCTGGGGCGGCGCCATGGAGAAGCTGAAGGGCGCGCTGCGCTAAGCCGATTTCCTCCAGGCCTTTTGGTCCCAGGGGCGGGATGACGGTGCGGAGTCGATCTGCTAGGAGTGAGGGCTGAAAGGACCGGCCATGCCCTCGTTCGACCTGCTGATCCCCTTCTTTGCCGCGACGCTGCTGTTCGCGGTGATGCCGGGCCCGGCCATTCTCTACACCGCGGCCCAGACCATGGCGCGCGGCCGCAGGGGCGGCCTGATGGCGGCGCTGGGCATCCACGCCGGCGGCTACGTCCACGTGGTCGCCGCCGCCGCCGGTCTGTCGGCGGTCTTCCGCTATGTGCCGGAGGCCTATCTGGCGGTGAAGATCGCCGGCGCCCTCTATCTCATCTGGCTGGGGCTGTCGTTCTTCCGCAGGCCGCGCGAAGAGGCCCTGCCCGAGGTCAAAGGCCGCAGCACCGGCCGCGCCTTCGTTCAGTCCATCGTGGTGGAGGTGCTGAACCCCAAGGCGGCGCTGTTCTTCATCGCCTTTCTGCCGCAGTTCGTCGACCCGGCGGCGGCCTGGCCGCTGTGGCTGCAGTTCCTGCTGCTCGGCACCTTCGTCAACATCGCCTTTTCCAGCATGGACATCGTGACCGTCGCGGTGACATCCACCATGGTCGGCCTGGTGCGCCGCAGCAGCGCCGGGCAGCGCCTGGTGCGGGCCATCGGCGGCACCGTCCTGGTGGGCCTCGGCCTGCACCTGGCGGTCTCGCGGAGCTGACGCCCATCGGTAGCGGTATCGACGAAGCACTTTGAACCTTCCGGGTCTCTCCTGCGACCCATGGTCAACGCGCCCCCGAACCGCAGGAGAAATCGATGCGCAAGCGCCATGCACTGGGCCTCTTGGCCACTGCCAGCCTGACCGCGGCCAGCCTTGCCGCCAGCGGGCCGAGCCTGGCCGGCGGCCAGGCCGACCTGATCCCGGTCCTGACCAGCCCCATGTCCGCCAGCGTCGGCGTGACCAACCAGGGCATGGCCGCCTCCGCCCCCGGCCATCTGACCGTGGAGTGCAACAAGCAGGGCCAAAACGGCGGCTGCCCCGAGGTTCCCGGCCTGGCGGCCTATGTGGACCCGGCCTTTCCCGGCCGCGCGACCATCCCGGTGCCGGCCCTGGCGCCCGGCGCGACCTTCAACCACAACCTCGCCTTCTGGGGCGAGATCGACTGGCCGGCCGGAACCTACTTCTTCGAACTGGTGGCCGATGCGGGCAACGCGCAGCCCGAGTCCAACGAGGCCAACAACCTCACCCAGGGCAGCCTGACCCAGTTGCCGAAAGCGGCCGTCGCGCCGCCTGCGCCGCTGCCCTTCAAGACGAAGACGGCAGCGCCGGAGATCGCCAAGGCGCGCAGCCTGCCGGGCGGCGGAGGCGTCATCGCCGCCAAGCCGGCCAAGCCCGACCTCATGGCGACAACGCTGGGCAGCTACATCGGCGGCGACCGCGGCCCCTGGAACCAGGTGCAGACGGTGCGCCCCGGCACCATCACCCAGAGCCAGTTGGGGCCCGGCAAGGACCTCTGCCTGGTGCCCTCCAAGATCCGTTTGATGAACATCGGCGATGCCGACAGCGGCCCCTTCCGCTTCAGCGTCTTCGACGACGGCCAGTTGCGGACCATCGAGTTCCTGTCCCTGGAAAAGGGCGAGCACCGCTGGGTCGACTATGACCTGCCGGTCAACGAAGGAAATAACCAGGTGGTCATCAAGCTCGACGACCTGAATCAGGTCGACGAGAAGAAGGAAAACAACAACACCTATAAGACGACGGTGCGCGTGCCCTTCGACTGCGACGGCAAGGACACCATCAAGCTGCAGAGCAAGACCGGTGCCTCCGAAGCGCCGCAGCGCCAGCGCAGGATCAAACTGCCGGCCACGGCCAAGCCCGCCGCCACCAAGCGCCGCGCCCTGCGGCCCACGACCAACTAGCTTCTCCTTCAGAGACCACTCCGGGGCGGCCATCCACAGCGTTGGCCGCCCCCTTCTTTTCCGGATCTGTGCGCCGGTCCGGTCTTGCGCTAGTTTGGCACCGAATTCGATAGACGCAGGTCCCTATGCCGCAAGCGCTTCTCGACGAAGATCTCATCGCCCGCCCGGGCGGCCGCCTGGAGATCACCACCCCCGCCCTGGTGCTCGACCTCGACGCGCTGGAGGCCAACATCGCCGCCATGGCGGAGGCCGCGGCGGCCCAGGGCATCGCCCTCAGGCCCCACGCCAAGACCCACAAGTGCATCGCCATCGCCAGGCGGCAGCTGGACCAGGGCGCGCTCGGCCTGTGCTGCGCCAAGCTGGGCGAAGCCGAGGCCCTGGCCGACGGCGGCCTGGACAGTTTCCTGCTCACCTCCCCGGTCACCACGGCCCGGCGGATCGAGCGCCTGCTGGACCTGAAGGCGCGCTGCCGCGAGCTTCTGGTGGTGGTGGACGATGCGGAAAACCTGCGCCAGCTCGGTGCGGCGGCAGCCGCCCGGGGCGCCGCCCTCGATCTGTTGATCGACGTGGATGTCGGCCAGCACCGCACCGGCGTGGCGGATGCGGAGCAGGCCCTGGCGCTTGCGGCGGCGATCGCCACGCATCCCAACCTGGTGCTCGTCGGCCTGCAGGGCTACGCCGGCCATCTGCAGCATGTCGCCGGCTATGACGAGCGGCGCAGCGCCAGCCACGCCGCCCTGGACCGCCTGGGCGCGGTCAAGACGGCCCTGGAGACAGCCGGCCATGCCTGCCCGCTGGTGAGCGGCGGCGGCACCGGAACCCACGCCTTCGATCATGAAGCGGGCTTGCTCACCGAACTGCAGGTCGGCTCCTACATCGTCTGCGACGTGCAGTACGACGCCGTCACCCTGCGCGCCGACGGCGTGCCGCCGTTTCGCCCCGCGCTTTTCGTCTACAGCCGGGTGGTGAGCGCCAGCCACGATGGCTTCGTCACCATCGACGCCGGCTCCAAGACCGTTTCCACCGACGGCCCCCTGCCGCGGGTCGCCTTCGGCGCCGACCAGGGCGCGGCCTATGCGATCTCCGGCGACGAGTTCGGCCGCCTGGAGCTGCCGCCGGGCAGCTCGGCGCCGAAGGTGGGCGATCTGGTGGCGCTCCAGGTGCCGCACTGCGACACCACCATCAACCTCTTCGACCACTATCACTGTCTGCGCGGCGACGCCCTGGTGGCGCTCTGGCCCATCGAGGCGCGGGGCGCCTCGGGATAAGTTGGGCTCAGGGCGCCCTACTTCACCCGCGTGCGGCGGCCGAGGGCGACGATGCCGACGACGAAGACCGCGAAGCCCAGGGTCATGAGGTCGATGACCTCGCCCAGCAGCACGGCGGAGGCGAAGATGGTCAGGAAGGTCTGCAGAAGCTGCACCTGGCTGACCCGGGCGACGCCGCCGACGGCGAGGCCATGGTACCAGGCAATGAACCCGATGAGCTGGCTGAACAGGGCGACATAGAGAAAGGCCGCCCAGCTTGCCGGCGCGGCATCCAGCCCCTCCTCGGCAATGGTCAGGCCCACAGGGACCACCAGAAACGGCGCGGCGATCACCAGGGCCCAGCAGATCACCTGCCAGCCGCCCAGGGTCTTGGAGAGGCGCGCGCCCTCCGCATAGCCGATGGCGGCGCAGGCAACCGAGCCCAGCAAGGCCAGGTGGCCGGGGCCGATGGTACCGCCGCCGCGCAGCAGCGAGAAGGTCACCACGGCGCCGCCACCGAGCAGCGAAAAGGCCCAGAACCCGGGCGAGGGGCGCTCCCGCAACAGAATCGCGCCGGCCAGCGCCGTCGCCAGGGGCAAAAAGCCCAGGACCACGCCGCCATGGGCCGCCGGCACACTTTGCATGGCCCAGGCCGAGAGCAGGGGAAAGCCGAGGACCACCCCGGCCGCGACCACTGCCAGGCGGCGCCACTCCTCGGCGCGGGGCAGGCGCTGCCGGGCGGCCAGCAGGATCGCCAGGGCAACGGCGGCGGCCACCAGCGCGCGCCCGAGGCCGACCATCACCGGTGTCATGTCCACCACCGCGATCCGGGTCGCCGGCAACGTCAAGCTGAAGAGGGCCACCCCGAGGAAGCCCCAGAGCAGGCCCCGGGCCTCGGCGCGGGACGGCTTGGTCTCCTGGGAGACCTCAGTCATCGGCCGTGCCTGCCGGCGCCGGCACGGCGGTCGCCTTGAGGCCGTGGTCGATGATCTTGCGCATCACCGTGGGCAGGGCTTCGCCGTCCAGGCGGTCGAGGGCCACCCAACGCCCCTCCGCCGGGGCCGTATCCGGCGCCTCGACGGCAGTCGCAGCCCAGACCTCCACCGCGAAATGGAAATGGGTGAAGGTGTGGCGGACCTGCCCGGGCAGGGCCCGCCAGGGGGCCTCCAGCGGCGCCGCTGCCGTTGCCTCCTCCGGTGTCCAGGGGCTCTCCCGCCAAGGGGTCGAGGGCACCTCCATCATGCCGCCCAAGAGGCCCTTTTCCGGCCGCCGGCGCAGCAAGAGCGCGCCCTCGGGCCCGGCAAGCCAGAAGGCGACCGCATGGCGGGTCGGCTTGGCCGCCTTGGGCAGGCGGCGCGGCAGCTCCTGGGCCACGGAGTCACCGTGACCCCGGCAGAGATCCTGCAGCGGACAGAGCAGGCACTTGGGCTGCCGCGGCAGGCAGACCGTCGCCCCCAGGTCCATCATGGCCTGGGCGAAATCGCCGGGGCGCCGCTCCGGCGTGATCCCCTCGGCCAGGGCCTTGAGCTCGCCCTTGGCCTTCGGCAGCGGGGTCTCGACGCGGAACAGGCGCGCCACCACCCGCTCGACATTGCCGTCCACCACCACGGCGCGGCGGCCGAAGGCGATGGCGGCCACCGCCGCCGCGGTATAGGCGCCGATCCCCGGCAGCTCGCGGAGCTCCGCCTCCCGATCCGGAAAGCGGCCGCCGTGCTCTGCCGCCACCACCTGGGCGCAGCGGTGCAGATTGCGCGCCCGCGCGTAGTAGCCGAGACCGGCCCAGGCCGTCAGCACCGCCTCCTGCGGCGCGGCGGCCAGGTCGGCGACCGTCGGCCAGCGGGTTAGGAAGGCCTCGTAGTAGGGCGCAACGGCGGCCACCGTGGTCTGCTGCAGCATGATTTCGCTGAGCCAGACGCGGTAGGGGTCCATCGGCGGGCGGCCCGGCGGCGCGCGCCAGGGCAGGCGGCGGGCATGGCGGTCGTACCAGTCGAGCAGCTTTGCCGAGACTTCGTTGGACATCTGCTTTGCTGCGGGACCGGAGGCACCAATCTCGGGTGCGACAGAGGGCATGTCCTCCTCTATACTGGCGCGCGCCGGCACCGCAAAGCGCGCTTTTGTCACCCCGACAATGGCCCGCAAACCGCGCCCTCGCTCCGCTTCTGACTTCAGATGGCCAAGACCGACCAACGACCCGCCCCACACGCCAAGGCACGAAAGCGCCGTCCCGGGCTGCGGGCGCTGGCCGCAAGCCTGCCGCAAGTGACCAAGCGCGCCTTCGCGCGGCGCGGCCTCCGCGGCGCCGAACTGGCACGCCAGTGGCCGGCCATCGTCGGCAGCGAACTCGCCGGGCGCTGCCGGCCCCGGCGGCTGCGGTTTCCCCGCCCCCGCGAGGCTCTCGACGGTGAGCTGGTACTTCGGGTGGCCCCCGCCTGGGCCCTGGAGATCCAGCACCTGGAAGGACCGCTGCTGGAGCGTATCAACAGCTTCTTCGGTTACCGCGCGGTCTGCCGCCTCATCCTGCAGCAAGGCCCGCTGCCGGACCCGCCGACCAATCGCAGGGTCACGGAGACCACGGCACGCGCGCCGGAGCCGGCGGGCGCGGCCCTCACCGCGAAGCTATCCACAGTCGCCGACCCGGAGTTGAGGGCGGCGCTGGAGCGCATCGGGCGGTCCCTGGAACAAAAACAGGGCGCACAGAGCGCGGGCGAACAAAAGCTGGGAAAACCGCTGGAAAAGCCTTAAAACCCGGCGCTTACAAGACCACATAGCCTTGGTCAGGGCTTTGCTCAGGCTGGCCGGCCAAGTGCCCCTTTTCAGCAGGAAAAGGCCACTTGTACTATCCGAAGGGGCCCACTAGCATGCACAACATCTGGTAGGTTTAGCCATGAAACGACGGAATATACTGATCGGAATGGGCGTCCTGGCGGTCGGTGCCGGGGTTGGCGGGGCCTATGCCCTGCTGCAGGAACCGGCCAAGACCGCCCAAACGGGCAGCGGCAACGCGCAGCGCCCGCAGGTTGCCGCCGGCGATATGCCGATTTTCGCGGACGACCGGATTCTGGGCGCCGCCGACGCGCCGGTGACCATCATCGAATACTCCTCCCTCACCTGCCCGCACTGCGCCAGCTTCCACCGCGCAACCCTGCCGCAGGTGAAGGCCGACTGGATCGACACCGGCAAGGCCCGGCTGGTCTATCGCCACTATCCGCTGGACCGCCTGGCCCTGCGCGCCGCGGCGGCGGCCAACTGCATCGAGGGCGACGGTTTCTTCGGCTTCATCGAAGTGCTGTTCCAGAACCAGGAACGCTGGAGCCGCAATCAGGACCCGCTCGGCGCCTTACAGAAGCTGGCCGGATTGGCGGGGCTGAGCCCCGAGGCCTTCGATGCCTGCATCGCCGACGAAACCGAGATCACGCGCATTCTCGAAATCCAGACCGACGGGCGCGACAGCTATGAGGTTGCCTCGACTCCGAGCTTTGTGATCAACGGACAGAAGGTCATCGGCGCACGGTCCTATGACGAGTTCAGGCAGGTCCTGTCGACCTTCGCGCCGGAAGCGTGACGGACGTTTCATCGGGTTGGGGCAAACACCGGCGGGGGATTCATGATCAGGGCGATCACGGCAAAGGGGGATTAGCCGGGGGTGGTGCAGTTCACCAAGCTCCGCTTGAGCGGGTTCAAGTCTTTTGTTGATTCGACGGAACTGATCATCGAACCGGGGGTGACCGGCGTTGTCGGTCCCAACGGCTGCGGCAAATCCAATCTGGTCGAGGCGCTGCGCTGGGCCATGGGCGAGACCTCGCCCAAGAGCATGCGCGGCAAGGAGATGGACGACGTCATCTTCGCCGGCAGCGCCAACCGCCCGTCGCGCAACGTCGCCGACGTCACCCTCTATCTGAACAATGCCGAGCGCAAGGCGCCGGCCATGTTCAACGATTTCGACGACATCGAGGTCACGCGCCGCATCGACCGCGGCTCCGGCTCGACCTACCGGGTCAACGGCAAGGAGGTGCGCGCCCGCGACGTCCAGCTTCTGTTCGCCGACTCCGCCACCGGCGCCCATTCCACGGCGCTGGTCAGCCAGGGGCGCATCGGCGCCCTGATCAACGCCAAGCCGGCCGACCGCCGCGCCCTGCTGGAAGAGGCCGCGGGCATCACCGGCCTGCATTCCCGCCGCCACGAGGCGGAGCTCAGGCTGCGCGCGGCGGAGACCAACCTGGAGCGCCTGGACGACGTCATCGCCACCCTGGAGACCCAGCTTCAGGGCCTGAAGAAGCAGGCCCGCCAAGCCACCCGCTACCGCAATGTGAACGAGCAGATCCGCCGTTCGGAAGCCATCGTCCTCCACCTGGAGGGCGAGGAGGCCCGCGCCGCCCTGGAGTCCGCCGAAGCGGCCTATCGGGAGGCGGAAGCGGCCGTGGTCGAGGCGACCCAGGCAACCGCCGCCCGCTCTAGCGAGCAGGCCGAGGCCGCCGCCGCTCTGCCGTCGCTGCGCGAAGCGGAAGCCGAAGCCGCGGCGGTCCTGCAGCGTCTCAAGGTGGACCGCGACACCCTGGACCGGGAAGAGGCCCAGGCCATGGAGGCCAAGGCCCGGGCCGAAGAGCGTCTGGCCCAGTTGCTGGGCGACCGCGACCGCGCCCAGAGCCTGGCCGGCGACGCCGAGGCGGCACAGCAACGCCTGGACGGCGAACGCCAGGGCCTGGAGCAGGCCGCCGAAGGCGAGAGCGAAGCGCTTGCCGCCGCGGAGGAGGCCCGGACCATAGCGGCGGCGAAGACCGGCGAACTGGAGCAGGACCTCTCCGCCGTCACCGGAAAGATCGCCCAGGACGAGGCCCGCGCCGCGTCCCTGCAGCGGCGGATCGAAGAGCTTTCCGCGCGCCTGGAGCGCTTGCGCCGGCAGAGCGCCGAGGCGCGCAGCCAGCGCCAGGCGCTGGAGGGCCAGGTGGTCCCCGAGTCCGAGCGCGCCGCCGCCGAGGCCAGGCCGCAGGACGCCGAACAGCGCCTGACCCTCCAGCGCCTGGCGCTGGCTGCGCGCCTCGGCGCTCTGCCGGCGCAAGCGCTCCAGGCGCGCGGAAAGCTCTTCGATCCGCCGCTGCA
>NZ_JANQOI010000148.1 GCF_028289705.1 Pelagibius sp. | reverse complement strand
TACGGCTGCAAGGCCTATTCGGTCTACAATCACATGTACATGCCGCTCTACTACCAGAGCCCGGAGGCCGATTACTGGCACCTGGTGAACGGGGTGACGCTCTGGGACGTGGCGGTGGAGCGCCAGGTCGAGATCGTCGGGCCGGACGCCGCCCGCTTCGTCCAGCTGCTCAGTCCGCGCGACCTTTCGAACTGTGCCGTCGGCCAATGCAAATACGTGATGATGACCGACGAGAAGGGCGGCATCCTGAACGACCCGGTGTTGCTGAAGCTGGCCGAGGATCGCTTCTGGCTGTCGCTGGCCGACAGCGACGTCCTGCTCTGGGCCAAGGGCGTCGCCTACGGCGGCGGCTACGACGTGGCGATCTTTGAGCCCGATGTCTCGCCGCTGCAGCTCCAGGGGCCGCTCGCCGCCAAGGTCGGCGAGGCGCTCTTCGGCTCGGCGCTCAACGACCTCAAATATTTCTGGTTCGGCGAGTTCAAACTGGAGGGGATGCCGCTGGTGGTCTCCCGCACTGGCTGGAGCGGCGAGCGCGGCTATGAGATCTACCTGCAGAACAGCGCCGACGGCGACCGGCTCTGGGAGATCATCATGGAGGCCGGCCAGCCCCACGGCATCGCCCCGGCGACCCCCTCTGCCATCCGCCGCATCGAAGGCGGCCTGCTCTCCTACGGTGCCGACATGACTCTGGAGAACAATCCCTACGAAATGAACCTCGGACGCCTGGTCGACCTGGAGCAGGAGGCCGACTTCATCGGCAAGGCGGCGCTGGCCGAGATCAAGCAGCAAGGCGTCGCCCAACGGCTGGTCGGTCTCAAGGTCGAGGGCGGCCCGGCCGTGGTGCCGGGTCTGGAGCGGGCGCCCATAACCCAAGAGGGTCAGCCGGCCGGGCGCATTACCTCGTCGGTCTATTCGCCCAACCTGGAACAGGTGCTGGCGCTGGCCCTGGTGCGCACGGAATCCAGCGCCGAGGGCACGCAGCTCGTCGTCGAGAGCGAGACCGGAGACCTTGGCGCGACGGTTGCCGCCCTGCCCTTCATCGGCCGAAAGGTGACCTAACCCGTGAAGCCGTCGACGATAGCGACGCTGCCTTCGGCGTTGGCCAGGCGCAGGGGCAGGATCTCCTGGTACTCCGGCGAGTTGTAGAAGCCTTCGGCGGCGGCCTTGTCGGGAAACTCCAGCACGATCAGCCGCGGGACGATCCAGTCGCCCTCCAGCGCCTCCGCCGCGCCGCCGCGGATCAGATAGCGCCCGCCGTGGGCGGCGATGACGGCCGGGACCGCCGTCCGGTACGCTTCGAAGGCGTCCGGATTGGTGACGTTCAGGTGGGCGATCAGATAGGCGGCCATGAACCAAGTCTCCCTCTTGCACAGACTCTATTCTCAGGTTGCGAATTAGACCTCAGATGCCGGGCTGGAGGAAGGCCGCCCAGGCGAGATAGGCGCCGAGGGCGGCGAGCGCCAGGAAGAACAGCCTGCGAAAGCGCTCCTCCGGCAGGGTCTTGCGGAAGCGCTGGCCGAGGGCCATGCCGGCCAGGGCCGGAATCAGCGCGAAGCCCGACAGCAACCCGGCCTCCGCCGGCAACAGGGTGTGGCCGGCCAGAGCCACCGCCATGGCCAGGGTGGAGACCAGGAAGGTGAGGCCCATGGCCTGGATCAACTGGTCGCGCGGCAGGCCCAGCGCCTGAAGGTAGAGCACCGAGGGAAAGATGAAGGAGCCGGTGAGCCCCGTGATCAACCCGTTGACGGCTCCGACGAGGGGCGACAGCCAGCGCTCCCACCGGCCCGGGGCGGGCACCTGGGCGCGGGCGACGCTGACCAGCGCATAGACGCAGAGGATGGTGCCGAAGAGGCCGGACAGCAGCTTGGCATCGAGGCCGGCCAGAAGGCCGGCGCCGAACCAGATGCCCAGACAGGCGACGGCCAGCAGGGGCCAGAGCCGCTTCAGGAGCGCGGCCAGCGCGCCGCCGCTCACCGCCTGCCAGATGTTGGTCGCCAGGGAGGGGACCAGGACCAGCGGGATCGCCGCCTTCAGGTCGAGCTGCGTGGCCAGCAGCGCCAGGGCGACCGTCGGCAGGCCGAGGCCCACCAGCCCCTTCACCAGGCCGGCGAGCAGAAAGCTCGCTACGACAACGGCGATCAGATCCAGCCCCCACATGCCCGCGATCATAGGCCTTCCCCGATGCCCGGCCCAGCCCTCCCACAGGGAGTTTGGTTTGCGGCAGGAACCGGGCAGGCGCATAGTCCAACCACTTGGAGGCAATCAGGCAGGGAGGATGCGATGCGGCTGCATGGAAAGGTCGCCGTGATTACCGGCGCCGGCTCGGGCTTCGGCGAGGGCATCGCCAAGCTCTTCGCCTCCGAAGGCGGACGTGTGGTGGTCGTCGACATCAACAGCGAGGCGGCGGAGACGGTGGCGGCTGAGATCGACGGGGCCGGCGGCGCGGCGACGGCTCTGCGGGCCGATGTCTCCAAGGCCGGCGACGTCGATGCGATGATGCACGCGGCGCAGGAGACCTTCGGGCGGCTCGACCTGCTGGTGAACAACGCCGGCATCGCGCACCGCAACAAGCCGATGAGCGAGGTCAGCGAAGAGGAGTTCGACCGGATCTTCGCGGTCAACGTGAAGGCCATCTACCTGGCGGCGCTGGCCGCCATCCCCCTGATGCGCGACCAGGGCGGCGGCTGTATCATCAACACCAGCTCCACCGCGGCGATCCGCCCGCGCCCGGGACTGACGGTCTACAACGCCTCCAAAGGAGCGGTGAATATCCTCACCAAGTCCATGGCCGTGGAGCTGGCGCCGGACAAGATCCGGGTCAACGCAGTCTGCCCGGTGATCGGCGAGACGGCGCTGATGGAGACTTTCATGGGCCTGCCCGACACGCCGGAAAACCGCAAGAAATTCGAGGCGACGATCCCGCTGGGGCGCTTCTCCAGACCGCACGATATCGCCGAGGCGACGCTGTTCCTCGCCTCCGACGCCGCCGAGTTCCTCACCGGCGTCACCCTGGAGGTCGACGGCGGCCGCTGTATCTAGGAGACAGTACTCCTGGACGCCATGCTTCGAGATGGCCGCTTCACGGCCTCCTCAGCATGAGGTCAAACAGTCCCACACACTGAACCTCACCCTGAGGAGCGGTTTGCAGAACCGCGTCTCAAAGGGTGAGACCCCGCCTCGCTGGCAGCTACCAAGAAAAAGGGCCCGGGAGCGAACTCCCGGGCCCAGCGTCGTTGTGGTTGGAGCTTTTCGGCGAGCCTATTCGCGTGCAACTCCGAAGATCGACAGCAGCCAGATGAACATGGTCACGAAGCTGCCGTAGAGCATGAAGGCGCCGAAGATCGACTTGCGCGTCGCCACTTCGTTCCCATCGCCTTCGTAGTACATGTTCTTGATCATCTGCGTTTCGTAGGCGGTCAGCCCGGCGAAGACCAGCACTACCACGATGGAGAGCCCGAGGTGGAACAGCTCCGACTGCAGGATGAAGATGTTCACCAGCAGCGCCACCAAGATGCCGATGGTCGCCATCATGAAGAAGGCGCCCAGCGGGGCGAGGTTGCGCTTGGTGGTGTAGCCGTAAAGGCTGGTTCCGGCGAAGGCGGCGGCGGTGATGAAGAACACCCGCACCATGCTGTCGCCGGTGTAAACCAGGAACATGGGCGACATCAGTGCGCCCCAGAGCGCGGCATAGACCCAGAAGGATCCATGCGCAACCGCCATGGAGCCGGTCATGATGATGCGCGGCGCGACGAAGCCCATCAGCAGGATGCCGCCGAACAGCACCCAGCGGAAGGGGCTGAGCGCGATGGCCTGCAGCAGCGCCGGCTGCGTGGCGACAAAGAGGGCGACGATGCCCGTGAAGGCCACCCCCAGCGCCATGTAGTTGTAGACGCCGAGCATGTACTTGCGCAGACCCTCATCGATCTGCGCGGCATCCGCCTGCGTCTGCGTCATGTATCTGCGGTCGGGACCGAGAGCCATTAGGACACCCTTTCGTTAACCCTGACGGTTCCGGGGTCGCCGAAACCGCATTTGCCCAAAGATTTCGGGAGTAATATTGGGTGAAGCGCGGCCTGAATCAACCGATTTTCGCACGGCGTGTGCGTAAATTTTTCTTCATATTCAAGCCACTAAATCAGGGCTTTTGCTTGTCCGACAAAGAGTTAGACCAGCTCTCTCAGGGGTGAATCCTGCCGGCTATTCGTTGCGCAGCAGGGGGGCGGCTTTCTGGCCGAGGGCCCGCCAGGTCCCGGCAAAACCGAATGCCAGCGTGATCCCCGTGGCGATGAGGGCGGTGCTCAAGACCGCCTGGGGCAGGAAGACGAAGGGCGCGTTCATGATCTCGGTCATCACCAGATAGGCCGCGATGCTGCCGATGACCGAGGCGATGGCCGCCGTCACCAAGCCCAGCAGGCCGTATTCCAGCAGGAAGGCCAGGGCCACCACCCGGCGGGTCGCCCCCAGCACCTTCAGCACCACGGCATCGTAGACCCGGCGGTGGTGGCCGGCGGCCACCGCCCCGGCCAGCACCAGGATGCCGGCGGCCAGGGCGACGCCGGCGATGGCGCGCACGGCCGTCGCGATGTGGCCCATGAGCTCGCCGACCTGTTCCAGGGCCTCCTTCACCCGGATCGAGGAGACGTTGATGAAGCGGTCGGTCACCGCGATTTCGAGGGTGTCTTCGGCCTCGGGCTCGGCCTTCACGGTGGCGATGTGGGTCTGCGGCGCCTGCTCCAGCAGCCCGGGAGAGAAGACCATGACGAAGTTGATGGTGAGGTTCGACCAGTCCACCACCCGCAGGTTGGCGATGGTCACCTCGACGTCGCGGCCCAGGATGTTGATGGAGAGTTTGTCGCCGGGGCCGATGCCGAGGGCCTGGCCCACCTCGTTATCGAGGGAGACCAGTGGCGGGCCGGCGTAGTCGGGCGGCCACCACTCGCCTGATGTCAACTCGTCGCCGGGGCGCGGTTCGCGCATCCAGGTGAGCCCGCGGTCGCCGCGGAAAATCCAGGCGACGTCCGGCGGGATTTCCATCTGGCCCGGCGGCACGCCGTTCACGGCGGAGATGCGTCCGCGCAGCATGGGCACGCGCTGCACCTCGTTGATGCCGGGCAGGCCGGAGACCAGCTTGTCGAAGTCCGCCACCTGATCGGGCTGGATATCGATGAAGTAGAAGCCGGGCGCCTCCTCCGGCAGGCTCTGCTCGACCTGGCGGGCGAGATTGCCTTCGATGAGGGCGATGGCCACCAGCACCGTGAGGCCGAGGCCCAGGGACATGACGACGGAGCCCGTGGGCGCGCCGGGGCGATGCAGGTTGGTCAGCGCCAGGCGCAGACCCGGGCGCCGCGGCCGGGGCAGCCGCCGCGAGACAGCGATGATGCCGAGGGCCGCCAGGCGGAACAGCGCCAGGGCGCCGATGGCGCCGGCGACGAAGTAGAGCGCCAGCATGCGGTCGCTGGCGGTCAGCACCGCAAGCCCCGCCAAGAGGCCGCCGAAACCCAGCAGCGCCGGCAGGGTGCCCCGGCTCAGCAGCGCCCGGGCCGGCGCCACCAAATCGCGGAACAGGCTGGCCGCCGCCACGGCGCGGGCGCGGGCCAGCGGCCAGAGCGAAAAGGTGACGGCGGTCAGGAGGCCGAAGGCGGCGGCACTGGCCAGCGGAACCGGATAGATCCCCAGCTCGGCGCTCCAGCCCAGCGTATCGCCGATCACCGAATGAGCCGCCAGCGGGCTGAGGGCGCCGATCAGGAGGCCGAGGGCGATGCCCACCACCGCCAGCACCAGAATCTGGGCCATGTAGACCTGGAAGATCAGGCGGCCGGGCGCGCCGAGACACTTGAAGGTGGCGATGGTGGCGGTCTTGCCGTCCAGGTAGCTGCGCACGGCATTGCCGACGCCGACGCCGCCGACCAGCAGGGCGGTGAGGCCGACGAGGGTCAGGAACAGGGTCAGGCGATCGATGAAGCGGCCAATGCCGGGGGCGGCTTGGGTGGTATCGCGGATGCGCCAGCCGGCCTGGGGGAAGGCTTCCTGCAGGTCGCTGCGCAGCGCGGTGGCGCTGAGCCCGTCGCCGAGGCGCAGGCGGTAGTGGTTGCGGATCAAGCTGCCGGGCTGCACGAGACCGGTTTCGGCCAGGCTCTGGCGGTCCACCATGAAGGTGGGCCCCAGGGTGAAGGCGCGGGAGGTGCGGTCCGGCTCGCGCTCCAGCACGGCGCTGACCCGGTATTGAGCATCGCCGACCTGGACCAGCTCGCCGCGCTCCACGCCGAGGCGGCGCAGCAGATTGCCGTCCACGACGGCGCCCCAGTAGCCGTCTTTTCGCGCCAGGGCGTCGGCGAGGTCGCCGGCGGGCGCCAGCTCCACCGCGCCGTAGAGCGGGTAGAGGTCGTCGACGGCCTTCAGTTCCACCAGCACCCGGCGGGCATCGGCGGCCATCCCGCGGGCCATGGCCCGCATCTCCGAAACGCTGGAGACCTCGGCCCGCTCGGCCAGCCAGGTCTGCTGCTCGGCGCTGGCCTCCACGTGGGTGAGGCGCAGATCCATGTCGCCGCCGAGCAGGATGCGCCCGTCGCGCTTCAGACCCTCCAGCATGGCCTCGGAAACCGAGCCGACACCGGCGATGGCGGCCACCCCCAGGGTCAGGCAGGCCAGGAAGATGCGGAACCCCCTCAGGCCGCCGCGCAATTCCCGACGCGCCAGGCGCAGGGCCAGGGGCAGGCCCGGTCTGACTTCGCCGCTGCGATCCAGGCCGATGGCGGTTCGTCCCGCCGCGCTCTGATCCGAGGCAGTCATGCGGCGCGCGCCGTCACGGGGCGGCTGCCTGAGCGGCTGCGCCATTGCCGGAAAGACCGTGATCGATGATCAGCCCGTCCAGCAGCTTCACCGTGCGCGCGCAGCGGGCCGCCAGCTCGGGGTCGTGGGTGATCAGCACCAGGGTGGTGCCGTGTTCGGCCTGCAGCCCGAACAGCAGGTCGATGATCTGATGCCCGGTTTCGCCGTCCAGGTTGCCGGTGGGCTCGTCGGCCAGCAGCAGATCGGGGCCGGCGGCAAAGGCGCGGGCCAGGGCCGTGCGCTGCTGCTCGCCGCCGGAAAGCTGGCCCGGGTAGTGGGTCAGGCGGTGGCCGAGGCCGACCGACTCCAGGCAGGCCGCGGCACGCTCGAAGGCATCGTCGCGCCCGGCGAACTCCAGGGGAATGGCGACATTCTCCAGGGCCGTCATGGTGGGCACGAGGTGGAAGTCCTGGAACACGATGCCGACGGAATCCCGGCGAAAGCGGGCCAGGGAGTCTTCGTCGAGGCCGTTGAAGCGGGTACCGCCGACGGTCACCGCGCCCTCGGTGGCCCGTTCCAGGCCGGCGATCACCATCATCATGGAGGACTTGCCGGAGCCCGAAGGGCCGACGACGCTCACCGTCTCGCCGCGGCCGACCACCAGGTCCAGCCCGCGCAGAATGTGCACCGGACCGGCGCTGGAGGGCAGGGTGAGTTCCACCCCGTCCAAGGCGATCATGGCATCCCCCATAGCATCTCCTGCATCGGCCGGGACCCGCGCGAGCAAGGATTGCCGGGCTCGGTCATGGTCGCTCGATTGTACGGCCTCCGTGCCATATGGATCGCTTGGCCGCCATTTCAACGCGCGAGGATCGTGCCGCCCGCTCACCGCAAGACCCCGGCGCGGGCCCTTAAGAGAGCTTGATCGTCCGCCGTCCGCCGCCTACTTCTTTGGGAAAGCCGGCCGCTTCCGGGCCCGGAGCGCCAGTCTCCGCAATGCCGGGATGCTTTCAGATCGGCGACAGACATACAAGGCAGACAAACAAGCCAGACAAACAAAGCAAGCTTTCATGCCGATTTTCCTGCGCCCTTCGCCGCAGACCGCCGGGCGACTCTTCGCCCTCTGGGCGGCAGCCCTCGTGTTTTTGGCCGCCCCCGCCGCCAAGGCGGAGACGGTGCGCCTCATGGCCTTCGGCGACAGCCTGACCCATGGTTACGGCCTGGCGGCGGGCGATACCTTCCCCGAGCAGCTTGAAGCGGCGCTGAAGGCCGAGGGGCTGGACGTTCTTGTGATCAACGCCGGCAACTCCGGCGATACCACGGCGGCGGGCCGGGCCCGCCTGGACTGGGCCCTGGCCGACCGGCCGACCGCGGTGATCCTGGAACTGGGCGCGAACGACGGGCTGCGCGGCCTCGATCCCGCCGCCACCTACGACAACCTCGACGCCATCATGGACAAGCTGAGCGCGGCGGGCCTGCCGGTCCTCATCGCCGGCATGCTGGCGCCGCCCAACCTAGGCCGCGAATACGGCGAGGCCTTCAACAGCGTCTTTCCGCGCCTGGCGGAGAAGTACCGGGCGCCGCTCTATCCGTTCTTCCTGGACGGGGTGGCCCTGGTGCCGGAGCTCAACCAGCCCGACGGCATCCATCCCAACGCCCAGGGCGTGGCCGAGATCGTCAGGCGCATCAAGCCGCACGTGGTCGAGTTGGTGAAGGCTGCGGCCTTGGCCCAGCAATCGCTGCGCTCAAATTGACCCTGGCCGAGACGAAAGCGGCAACCCCATGACTGGCGCGACCCCATGACCGGCGCGACCCTTGCCAGCGGGGCCCAGGGGGCCGGACGCTACAAGTCCGCCTTTGCCGCGGGCAGCGAAAGCAGCGCCGATGCCTGGGGGACGGTCACCGCCGGCTGCCTCTCGGCGCTGGGCGAGCTGCCGCCGCGTGCCAACCTGGGGTTCGTCTATGCCACCGCGGCCCTGGCGGACGACCTCGGCAGCATCGTCACCTTCCTGCGCGAGCGCACCGGCATCGCCGACTGGATCGGCACCGTGGGCCTGGGCGTGATGGCGCCGGGCGAAGAGTTTTACGAGGGCCCGGCCCTCTCGGTCCTGGTGGCGGCGCTGCCGGAGGGCAGCTTCCGATCCTTCGCGCCGGTGGCCTCAGACCTGGCCGCGTTCGGCCGCGACCATGGCGGCTGGGTGGCCGACCACAAGCCGATCCTCGGCGTCGTTCACGGCGATCCGCGCAACCCGGCCATAGCCGAGATTATCGAGGCGGTGTCCGAGGCGACCTCGGCTTTCCTGGTCGGCGGCCTCACGGCCTCGGAAACGCCGGCCTTTCCCCAGGTCTGCGGCAGCCTCGGTGAGGGCGGCCTGTCCGGTGTCCTCTTCTCCTCCGAGCAGCTTGCCGTGGCCGGACTCTCCCAGGGCTGCACCCCCATCGGCGAAGCGCACGAGATCACCGATGTTATGGGGCAAGGAATCGTCAAGAGCCTCGATGGGCGGCCGGCGCTGGCGGTGCTGCGGGAGGAGGTGGGCGAGCTTCTGGCCCGCGACCTGCGGCGGATCGGCGGCTACATCTACGTCGCCCTGCCGATCCCCGGCAGCGACACCGGCGACTATCTGGTGCGCAATCTGGTGGGCATGGATCTCGAGCGCGACTGGCTACAGGTCGGCGCCGAGCTTGCGCCGGGCGATCGTGTCGTGTTCTGCCGGCGCGACCACGCCTCGGCGCGGGAGGACCTGAAACGCATGCTGGAGGACCTGCGCGAGCGGGCCGGCGGCGTGCCGCGCGCGGCGCTCTATTTCTCCTGCGTGGCCCGCGGGCGCCATCTCTTCGGGCCGAAGTCCGAGGAACTGCAGTTGATCCGCGAGACGTTTGGCGATATTCCGCTCACCGGCTTCTTCGCCAACGGCGAAATCTCCAACAACCGACTCTACGGCTACACGGGCGTGCTCACGCTCCTGCTCTAGGGCCCGTCCGCGGCCCGCAATCTCGATTGAAGAACTCTCCGCCAAGGGTTCCTAAAGGGGGACAGAATGGAATACCGCAAGCTCGGTCGCAGCGACATCAAGGTCAGCGCCATCTGCCTGGGCACCATGACCTGGGGCGTTCAGAACAGCGAGGCCGAGGGCTTCGAGCAGATGGACTATGCCCTGGAACAGGGCATCAACTTCTTCGACACCGCCGAGATGTATCCCATCGCCCCCAGCGCCGAGACCTACGGCCGCACCGAGGAGATCATCGGCAATTGGTTCCAGGCCCGCGGCAGCCGTGACAAGGTGGTCCTGGCAACCAAGATCATCGGGCCCAACAAGCAGCGCTTTCCCTACATCCGTGGCGGCGACACGCGCTTCGACAAGGCGCACATCGCCGCCGCCGTCGACACCAGCCTGAAGCGCCTGAAGACCGACTACATCGACCTCTATCAGCTGCACTGGCCCGACCGCGCGACCAACGGTTTCAGCGCCCTGGCCTACAGCCACGAGGCGGACGCCAAGGAAACCCCGGTCGAAGAAACGCTGGAGGCCCTGGACGACGTGGTCAAGGCGGGCAAGGTGCGCCATGTCGGGCTCTCCAACGAGAATCCCTGGGGCGTGATGCGCTTCGTCACCGGCGCGGAAGCGGGCCGGGGGCCGCGGGTCGCCACGGTGCAGAACCCCTACAGCCTGCTGAACCGCAGCTTCGAGACCCGGCTGGCGGAGGTGGCGATCCGCGAGGACTGCGGGCTCATGGCCTATGCGCCGCTTGCCGCCGGAACCCTGAGCGGCAAATACCTCAACGGCCAGTGGCCGGAGGGCGCGCGGCGCACTCTCTGGCCGGACAACATGCGCTACCAGGGTCCGCAGGCCGAGGCCGCCACCACGGCCTATGTGAAACTGGCACAGGACCATGGGCTGGACCCGGCCCATCTGGCCCACGCCTTCGTGCTGAGCCGGCCCTTCGTCACCGCCTCCATTATTGGGGCGACGTCCATACAACAGTTGAAACTGGACATCGCCGCCAAGGATGTGGTTCTCAGTGACGAACTGCTCGCCGCCATCGAGGCCATCCACCAGGTCTACACCTACCCCTGCCCTTAAGCCCCCTGCCCCTGCGCCTTTCCGCTGCAGGCGTTTGGGACCAGGCCATCAGGATTTCCCGGGCTTCGGGCGAAAACGCCGCTTCGGCCCGCACCGGTATTTGAAGGTCGACCACGGCCATGCGTTTGTTTGTTGCTCTTTCCCTGCCTCAGGACTTGCGCAACCGCCTCGGCGGGCTGGCCTCCGGCCTGCCGGGCGCGCGCTGGGTGGATCCGGACAACCTGCATCTGACCCTGCGCTTCATCGGCGAGGTGGACGGCCGCGAGGCCGAGGACGTGGATGCGGCCCTCTCCGGCGTTCAGGGTAAGCGCTTCTCCCTCACCCTTTCCGGCGTCGGCCAGTTCGGCGATGAGCGTCGCCCGCGCGCTCTCTGGGTCGGGGTCGAGCCCAACGAAGCGCTGGAGCGCCTGCAGGCCAAGATCGAAACCGCCCTGCAGCGCGCCGGCCTGGCGCCGGAAAAGCGCAAGTTCAAGCCGCACGTGACCCTGGCCCGGCTGAAGACCCATCCCGGCGAGCGCCTGCACGACTACATCGTCCAGCGCTCCCTGTTCCGCGCCGAGCCCTTCGAGGTGGACGCATTCACGCTCTATTCCAGCTATCTGGCCAACAGCGGCGCCATCTATTCGCCCGAGGCGGTCTATCCGCTGGGAGGTTAGGGAAACCGGGCGCTTCCGGTGTTGTCCGCAGCGGCGCGCCGGTCTGTCCGGCTCCGTCAGAACCCAAGAGACCGATTATGGGCCAGGGCCGGCCCATCAGGCCAACTTGGGCCACCGGCGATTGTAGCCAATTTTTCATTAATTGGTCCTAGGGTTGAACCGGTCGCGCCGACCGGGCCCACCATCCGCACGGATGGGACGCCGGAAACCAGAGACGAGAACGAAATCCGGCCATCATGCTGAAGCTGAATTGGGACAAGGTCACCGTCATGGTGATTGACGACAATTCCTTCATGCGCAAGCTGATCGTGACCACCCTGCACGCCCTGGGCATCACCCACATCGTTGCCATGTCCAGCGCCAAGCAAGCCATCGAGGCCCTAAAACAGAGCCGCCGGAACCCGGTTCGGGCCGGCATGGGGACCATCGACATCATCCTCTGCGACTTCGTGATGCCGGAGCTGGACGGCTCGCTGTTCCTGCGTTGGGTGCGCACCAGCAAGCAAGCGCCGGACCGCTTCGTCCCCTTCGTCATGGTCTCCGGCGCCGCCGACCAGGTGGTGGTGGAGACGGCGCGGGATGCCGGTGTGACCGAATTCCTGGCCAAGCCTTTTTCCGCCAATTCCATGGCCGACCGCATTCTCGAGGTGATCCGCAATCCGCGGCAGTTCGTTCTGGCGCCGGGCTACTTCGGCCCGGACCGCCGGCGCCAGGACCGCCCGACCAACTGGCCGACCAGTAGGGGCCAGGAGGCGATGCCGGAAGAAGACCGCCGGATCACCAAGGCCTCGGAGATCCAGGTCATTCACACCCGTTCCAACATCCGCAGCCTGCGCGACGACGTGCGCGCCATCTACTTCAGGCCCATCAACAAGCTGCGCGAGAAGCTCGGCCCCAACGCGGTGCGCGGCCAGCTCGACTTCGATCCGCTGGTCATCCAGGCCGCCGAACAGCGCATCCAGGAACTGGTGGGCGACTACTCCACCTGGGTGCGCAACTATCTGGAATCCATGACGAAGTCGTACAAAGCGCTCTGCGCGGGCGGCGAAAGCAACAACAATCAGCATGTGCTCAACATCAACCAGCTCGCCCACGAACTGCGCGGCCAGGGCGGCGTTTTCGACTATCCGCTGATCACCGCCTTCGGCAAGACGCTCTATGAGGCGACCCTCGATCCCAACGCCGACATCACCGAGAACCGCCTGAAGCTCATCGAGGCCCACATCGATGCCATAAAGCTGGTGTTCACCAAGCAGATCCGCGGCAACGGCGGCGACGTCGGCATGGCGCTGCTGAAGGACATCGACCGCGCCGTGAAGAAATACAGCGACCGCAACGAACCCGAAGCGGTCAGCTAAAAGACCGAGATTCCTCAGTCGGCGAACTGTTCCACCAGGAAATCCAGGAAACAGCGCACCTTGGCCGAGAGATGGCGGCCGGGCGGGTAGACCGCGTGGATGGCGCTGTCCGGCCAGTGATGGCAGGGCAGCACCGGCGCCAGACGCCCGGCCTTCAGGTCCGGGCCGATGATCCACAGCGGCAGCAGCACGATGCCGATCCCCGAGAGAGCGGCGGCGCGCAGCATCATCGGATTGTTGGTCTCCAGGCTGCCGCCCACCGTGATCACGGTCTCGGCCCCCGCCTCGTTCACCAGATGCCAGTCGTGGCGCCGCGCCCGGTAGGTGTAGACGAGGCAGTTGTGATCCGTCAGCTCACCGGGATGGCCCGGGCTGCCATGCCGGGCGAGATAGTCCGGTGCCGCCGCCAGGACCCGGCGGTTGGCGGCCAGCCGCCGGCCGATGAGGCTGGAGTCCTGCAGCTCGCCGACCCGCAGGGCGATGTCGAAGCCCTCCTCGATCATGTTGACGAAGCGGTCGTTGAGGTCGACGTCGAGCACCAGCTCCGGGTACTTGGTCAGGAAGTCGGGGATAGCCGGGAGCAGATGGAGCACCCCGAAGGCCGTCGGCATGGTGACCCTGAGGCGCCCGCGCGGCGCCGCCCGCAGGCTGGAGACCGCCGCCGCCGCATCCTCCAGGTCGGCCAGGATGCGGCTGGCACGCTCGTAGAAGGCAGCCCCCTCCTCGGTCAGGCTGAGGCGGCGGGTGGTGCGGTTGAACAGCCGCACCTCCAGCCGGTCCTCCAGCCGGCCGATCTGCTTGCTGACCGCTGACGGCGTCAGGTCGAGAACCCGCGCGGCAGCGGAAAAGCTGCCCTCGCGCACCGTCCGGACGAAAATCGGCAATCCCTCGAGGTTGTCCATGGGTGACCTATTTGTGATCAAGAGGCACAAATACTATGCCAAACAGAGGAATTATCAAACAATTGGAAAAATCATACTGTTGATCCACGGCATGAACCCTCGGCCCCTTGGCCGGATGCCAAAGCCACAGCGAGGAGAGACAGCATGACCTCAGGGACGACCGACCCGGCGATCACGACCCCCTCCCGCGCGGAGTTGGAGCGCGCCATCGCCCGTGGCCGCCGCCTGCACGGCGAAGCGGTGCGGGCCGCCTTTCGCGGCTTCTTCACCCGGACCTTTGCAGTCCGGTCCTGGCGCCACGCCGACCTCACCGCCAAAGACCAGCTCTGCTGAGGGTCAGTCCGGCGGCGCGGCCGCGGCGTCGCGTTCTTGCGGATCGCGGATCGGCCAGAGCAGCCAGAAGCCGACCACAAAGAAAATCAGGATGGTGGCCATACCGGCGCGCTGGCTGTCCGCCCAGACGGTGACCCAGCCGACCAGCGCCGGCCCGACGAAGGCCGTGGCTTTGCCCGAGAGGGCGTAGAGGCCGAAGAACTCGGCGCGCAGGTGGGCCGGCGATATGCGGGCCATGAAGGACCGGCTGGCGGTCTGGGCCGGGCCGATGAAGACGCCGATGGCGCAGCCCAGAACATAGAACCAGAGCTGGCTGTCGATCAGCAGGATGGCGCCGCCCAGCCCGGTCAGCGCCGCCACCGATACCAGGATCGTCGCCTTGGCCCCGACCAGATCGTCGAACCAGGCGAAAGCGACCGCCCCCAGGCCCGCGGTGACGTTCAAGAGGATGCCGAAGATGAGAATGTCCTGGAAGCTCATGCCGAAGGTGCCCGCCGCGTAGATGCCGCCGAAGGCGAAGAGGGTGTTCAGCCCGTCGGTATAGAACATGCGCGCGATCAGGAAGCGGCCGGTCTGGCCGTGATGGGGCAGGGACTTCAAGGTGTCCCAGAGGCTCGCCAGCCCCGCGCGCACCGCCGTCACCGGCTGAAAGGGACGCCGCTCCTCGCGGGTGAAGAGGAACAGGGGGATCGCAAAGACGGCAAACCACAGGCCGACGAAGGGGCCGGTCGCCCGCACCTCCTCCGCCGCATCCTTGTCGAGGCCGAAGAGCGGCACCTCCGGCATGACGAAAAACACCAGACAGCATCCCAGGCAGGCGAGCCCGCCGGCATAGCCGAGGCCGCCCGCCCAACCCGATAGGCGGCCCAGATGGCTGGTCGGCGCCATCTCCGGCAGCATGGCGTTGTAGAACACATGGCCGAACTCGAAGGCGGCGTTGCCGATGGCCACCAGCAGCAAGGCGGGCAGAATGAAGCGGGGGTCCGGCTCGATCCACCAGAGCCCCAGCGCCGCCGCCACGGCGATGATGGTAAAGCCGGCGATCCAGGGCTTGCGCCCGCCGCCCTGGTCGGCGATGGCCCCCAGGATCGGCGCCAGCAGGGCGAGCACCAGTCCCGAGATGGAGAGGGCCGCGCCCCATTGACCGGTGCCGATCTCCGGCGACTCGGCGACGCCACGGGTAAAGTAGGCGGCGAAGACGAAGGTGACGATGACGGTGGGGTAGGAGGAGTTGGCCCAGTCGTAGACACACCAGGCGATTGCGGCACGTCGGCGGCCATACCAGGAAGACGCGGCGGGGGCTTCGGACGTCATTGGGTCTTCGGCCATCCTGCCTGCCGCCCCGCTGTTCTCGGTTGTTAGCGACCTCCGGGACTAGCAGCTTTCGGCAAAGCGCTCAAGGCGTGTAGGCTGGGCCCACCGCGAATCGAACAACGGGAGCGCCGCGCGCATGCTGATCGTCACCACCGATGCCATCGAAGGGCGCAGGGTCGTCGAATACCTGGGGATCGTCTCCGGCGATGCCATCGTCGGCGCCAACATCTTCCGCGACGTCTTCGCCCGGGTGCGCGATGTCGTCGGCGGGCGCGCCGGCGGCTATGAGGCCGCGCTCAGAGGCGCCAAGGAGGGGGCCGTGGAAGATATGGTCCAGGAAGCCGAGGCGCGCGGCGCCGATGCGGTGATCGGCGTCGACCTGGACTACGAGGTCGTCGGCGATTCCATGCTCATGGTTTCCGCCAACGGCACGGCAGTGAAGCTGGGTTAGCGCGTTTCATGTTTTGACGGCGCCGGCCCGCACCCCCTCCCGACCACCCATAGGATACTGGCGCTGGGTGGTCGGGAGGGGGAGCGGGCCGGAACCGATTCGACGTAAGTCGGAAACCGCCTCAGCCCGAGACCATGGACTTGAGCTGGCGGTTGGCGACCGCCAGCATGGCCAGATCGGGGGTGCCCGAGGCCTTGAGTTCCTCCAGCAACTGCTCGGTGCGGCTGATCAGCGGCGCCCGCTTGGCCGACCAGCCGTTGATCACCTGGTCGGTCGCCGCCGCCTTGCCGTTGCCGTTCAAGACCCGGCTGGTGAGCTCGCTCTGGTGGCCGTAGAAGTCGTCGATGATGGCGGTGACCGCCAGCTTGTCCCAGGCGGTGTCCGTGGGCAGGCTGCCGGCCGAGCGGCGCAGCCAGTCGAAGCCGAAGCGGTCGCCGATGGTGAAATAGGTCTCGGCCACCTTCTCCACCGGCAGCTTCAGGGCGGCGGCGATGCGCACGATGTCGCAGACCGGCGCCAGGAAGGAGAGGCTGGCGATGCGCTGGGCCAGGGCCTTGGGCGCGCCCTGATCCTGGAGTTGGCGGCTGCGCTGTGAGAGGTAGCCGTTGTCGGTGGTCGAAAGCAGGGACTCGATCCGCTCCACCAGGGTGGCCACCCCGCTGCCGTAGTTCTCGACCTCGGTGGCGATATCCAGGCCGGCGCCCACCTCGCGCAGGAACCACACGGTCTCCCGTTCGATCAGGCGGCCGCATTCCACCAGCATCTTCGACTGCAGCAGGGCCGGCGCCTTGTTGTCCAGCGCCTCGATCTGGTTCCAGAGGTCGCGCATGCCGAAAATCTCGCGGGCCACGATGTAGGCGCGCACAATGTCCTGCGATGCCATGCCGGTCTTCTCGCGCACCTCGTGGACGAAGTTGATGCCGACGCGGTTGACCATGTCGTTGCTGACCACCGTAACGACGATTTCCCGCTTCAGCCGGTGCTGTGCGATCTGCTCGGCGAAGGGGCCGCGCAGCGGCTTGGGGAAATAGGTTGTCAGATCGTCGGCGAAGTAGGGATCGTCCGGCAGGTCGGAGTCCAGGAGCTCGTCATAGAGCACCAGCTTGGAGTAAGACAGCAGCACCGCCACCTCCGGCCGGGCAAGCCCCTCGCCGCGCTTCATACGCTCCAGCACCACTTCGTCGTCGGGCAGGAACTCGATGGCGCGGTCCAACAGCCCGTCCTTCTCCAGCGCGCGCATGAAGCGGGCGAAGCGGTCGAGCAGATGGCCGCCCAGTTCGTGGGTGACGGTGATCGACTGGCTCTGCAGGTAGTTGTCGCGCAGGCATTGTTCGGCGACCTCGTCGGTCATCTTCTCCAACAGGCGGTCGCGCTGTTTGCGGGTCATGGAGCCGGCGGCCTCGGCGGCGCCCAAGAGGATCTTGATGTTGACCTCGTGGTCGGAGCAGTCGACGCCGGCGGAGTTGTCGATGAAGTCGGTGTTGCTGCGCCCGCCGGCGATGCCGTACTCGATGCGGCCCAACTGGGTCACGCCGAGGTTTGCCCCCTCGCCGATCACCTTGGCGCCGGCCTGATTGCCGTTGATGCGGATTGCATCGTTGGCCCGGTCGCCGACGTCGAGGTGGCTTTCGCTGGCCGCCTTCAGATAGGTGCCGATACCGCCGAACCAGAGCAGCTCCACATCCGCCAGCAGCATGGCGCGGATCAACTCGTTGGGCGTCAGACTGTCCTTGGCGATGCCGAAGAGCTTCTTCATCGGCGCGCTGATGGAAATCGACTTGGCGCTGCGTTCGAAGATGCCGCCGCCCTTGGAGATGAGTTCCTGGTTGTAGTCGGTCCAGGAGGAGCGCGGCAGATCGAAGAGGCGCTTGCGCTCCTGCCAGCCGCGCGCCGAATCCGGATCGGGGTCGACGAAGATGTGCATGTGGTTGAAGGCGCCCACCAGGCGGATGTGCTTGGACAGCAGCATGCCGTTGCCGAAGACGTCGCCGGACATGTCGCCGCAGCCGATGCAGGTGAAGTCCTCGTTCTGGATGTCCTTGCCCAACTCGCGGAAGTGGCGCTTCACCGACTCCCAGGCGCCGCGCGCGGTGATGCCCATCTTCTTGTGGTCGTAGCCCGCCGAGCCGCCCGAGGCGAAGGCGTCGTCCAGCCAGAAGCCGTAGTCCGCGGAGACGCCGTTGGCGATGTCCGAGAAGGTGGCCGTACCCTTGTCGGCGGCCACCACCAGATAGGGATCGTCGTCGTCGTAGCGCGCCACCGCCTTCGGCGGCACGATGCGGCCCTGCTTCAGGTTGTCGGTCACGTCCAGCAGGCCGCGGATAAAGGTCTTGTAACACTCGATGCCGGCCTGCAGGAAAGCGTCGCGCCCGGCCTCCGGCGGCGGGGGCTGCTTCATGACGAAACCGCCCTTGGAGCCCACCGGCACGATGACGGTGTTCTTGACCTGCTGGGCCTTGACCAGACCCAGCACCTCGGTGCGGAAGTCCTCCTGCCGGTCGGACCAGCGCAGGCCGCCGCGGGCGACCATGCCGAAGCGCAGGTGCACGCCTTCCACCGCCGGGCTGTAGACGAAGATCTCCCTGAGCGGCTGCGGCTGTGGCAGTTCCTCGATGGCGCGCGAGTCGAACTTGAAGGAGCAGTAGACCTTCTCCGCGCCCTCCGTCGTCGGCTGGAAGAAGTTGGTGCGCAGGGTCGAGAGAATGAGGTTGAGGTAGCGGCGGATGATCCGGTCTTCGTCGAGATTGGAGACCTGATCCAGCAGCGCATGGATCTTCTGCTCGATCTTCTTGCACTGCCGCGTCGCGGTCTTGGCCCGCGCCGGGTCGAAGCGGTGCAGGAAGAGGTCGACCAGCAGGCGCGTCAGCTTCGGATTGCGCACCAGCGTTGCTTCCATATAGGCCTGACTGAAAGGGATGCGCGCCTGGCGCAGGTACTTGCAGTAGGCGCGCAGCGCAATCACCTCCCGCGCCGTCAGCCCGGCGTGGAGCACCAGCTTGTTGAAGCCGTCGTTCTCCATCTCGCCGTGCCAGACCCGGGCGAAGGCATCGTGAAAGGCATCGCGCACGGCCTCCAGGTCGATCGCCGCGGCGCCTTCGGCGATCATGTCGAAGTCGTGCATCCAGATCGGCTTCTTGCGGTCCGGCAACTCGATGTCGTAGGGCACTTCGCCGATCACCTTCAGGCCCATGTTTTCCAGCATCGGCAGCACGTCGGACAGCGGCACCGGATTGTCGAGGATGTAGATCTTGAAGTGCAGCAGCTCCGGCGGCCCGCCCTCCGGGCGGTAGAGGTTCATGGAGAGATCGTCGGCATCGATGGCTTCTTCGATGCGTTCGATGTCGAAGACAGCCGTCGGCGAATCGAAGTGACGCTGATAGCTCGGCGGAAAGGCGCGGTCGAAGCGACGCAGCCGGCGAATGCCGCGCTGCTCGCCGTGCTCGGCCACCAGCGCCTCTTCCATCAGATCGCTCCAGGAGCGCGAGGCCTGAACCAGGTCTTCTTCGAGCTTGGGCAGATCGACCGGCGGGATCTTGCCGGGGGTGGTCTTGATGATGAGGTGCACACGCGCCAGGACCTCGTCGCCCAGATGGGCCGAGAACGAAACGCAGTTGCCGTCATAGGCCTCGGAAAGCAGGTCCTGCAGCTTGCGGCGCAGGCTGGTGTCGTAGCGGTCGCGCGGCGTGTAGACCATGCAGGACACGAAGCGCTCGAAGGGATCGCGCCGCACGAAGAGCGCCGTCCTCTGACGCTCCTGAAGATGGAGGACACCGGTGGCGATGCGGCTGAGTTCCTCGGTGGAGATCTGAAAGAGCTCGTCGCGCGGATAGGTCTCCAGGATGTGCATCAGCGCCTTGCCGTCGTGGCTGCGCGGGGCGAAGCCGGAGTCCTTCATGGCGCCGTCGATCTTGTGGCGCAGCAGCGGGATGGCGCTGGGCGAGCGGGAATAGGCGACCGAGGTGAACAGCCCGACGAAAAGCCGCTCGCCGACGACATGCCCCTTCTTGTCGAAGGTCTTGACAGCCACCGTATCGAGATGCACGGCGCGGTGCACGGTGCTGTAGCGGTTGGCCTTGGTGATGCGCAGCAGTTGCGGCTTGCGGACAAAGTCCCGCACGTCGGCGGGCAGCTTGCCCAGGTTGCGCAGACCCTCGAAGACCCGGACGTCGGGGTCGCGCAGAATGCCCATGCCGCTTTCCGGGTCGATCTCGGTCACCGTGTTGCCGCCGCGGCCGTGAAAGCCGAACTCGCGATAGCCGAGGAAGGTGAAGTGGTCGTCGTTCATCCACTTGAGGAACTCGAGCCCCTCCGAGATCTCGCCCACCGGCAGCATCGGCGGCGAGGTCTCCAGCTCGCCGATCACCTCCATGCACCGTTCGCGCATGAGCTGCCAGTCCTCGACGGCGGCGCGCACGTCGGCCAGCACCTGCTCGATGCCGGCGGCGATCTCCGCGAGATGCTCTTCCGACTGTTCGCTGATCTGCACCTGCATCACGGATTCGCTGCTCGGCAGCACGGCGCCGGGGGTCTGCACCTTCTTCGCCTCGGCCAGTTGCAGCAGCTTGCCCTTTTCGTTGCGCCGCAGGGCCATGATGGGGTGGATCACCAGATGCACCTCGGCATCGCGCCGATTGATTTCGGCAGTCACCGAATCGACGAGAAAGGGCATATCGTCATTGATGATCTCGATGACGCTGTGCGCCGACTCCCAGCCGTCCTTCTTGGGGTCGGGGTTGTAGACCCTGACCGAGGCCTCGCCGGGCACCCGCTGCTGCATCCGCTTCCACAGCGCCAGCGCACCGCCGGCCAGGTTGGCGGCGGTCTCACCGCGCAGGTCGCTGGGCGGCACATGGGCGAAGAGCTGGCGCACGAAGACCTCGGCGTTCTTGGACTTCGCCGCGCCCAGACGCTTGCGAACCGCCTGCGAGACCTGGCTGATGAGTCGTGAACGCGCCTGTGCGCTGTTGTCTGCCATGGCAATTTCCCCCTGCCGCAGAACTCTCTGAAGAGAGATTTTCGTCCAGCTATGAAGCCTTTTGACCCGTCGCCGGCAGACCCGCCGGTACGGCCGGCGGTGGCTGCTCAAGCAACAGGAAGGCTAAACCATTCTAGTAGTAAAGGTGAATGAAGGATTTATTTGCTCACGAAGATTGTTGGCCCGCGACAGTTAAACTGATCGGCGCCGGGTCAGCGATGGGCGAAGAGGTAGCGGCCGGTGTCGGGATTGCCGCGGCGCCACATCACGTTGTCGAGAAAGTAGTGGTGCACGTTGATGAAGACGAAGCAGAGGAACATGAACAGTGTCGAACCGAAGACCGCTTCGTCGACCGGGATGGCGGCGCCCAGCAGCTTGGGAATGCCCCAGAAGCCGAGGTTGCCCAGCACAAAGCCGCCCAGGAGAAACGCCGTGAAGCGGGTTCCGGCATGACCGGCGGTCCGCGCCAGGATCCCGCCGGCGGCCCGGCGCTGTGCCGCCCGGTCGCGGTCGGCGTTGAGCTGGTAGCGCCAGACCACCAGCAGATACTGCAGGGAATGGCAGGCCGGCACCACCAGAACGAAGAGCACGTCGAAGTTCAGCAGTAGCCAGGCA
>NZ_JANQOI010000103.1 GCF_028289705.1 Pelagibius sp. | reverse complement strand
GATCACCGGCTCGTCGCCACCGTTGGCCTTGATCTCCGAAGGCTTGTCGTCGATCCCGCCGAGGATACCGACGGCATCGCCCGCGCCCTGCAGGTAGCTGGAAACCAGGGCGCCGTCGGGCACGTTGGTGAGGTTGATGTCGGCCTCCGTGAGACCGGCGTTCTTCAGCACGATGGGAAAGAAGGTGTTCACACCGGCGTTCGCCGTGGTCAGCAGCTTCTTGCCCTTCAGGTCCATGATGTCCTTCACCCCGGAATCGGGCCGCACGATCACGGCTTCCGAGCCCATGGCGTCGATCACCGCGACCGAGACCAGGGGCGCGCCCTGGGAGGCCAGGGTCACCATGGCGCCGCAGGAGCCGTAGGCGAAATCGCTGTCGCCATTGGCCACCAGGCGGTGCGCCGAGCTGGAGCCGTTGCCCGAGCGGATGTCGAGGTTGATGCCGGCGTCCTTGTAGATGCCCTTGTCCTTGCCGAGGGCGAAGCCGGCGTGGGAACCGTAGTACATCCAGTTGAGACGCAGCCGGATGTCATCGTCGGCGAAGGCGGCGGACGACAGGCCGGCCAGGGCCACAGCCGAGGCCCCGGCTATAAGTTGTTTGAAGATGGTCATGGGCGTTCTCCCTTCCTGCTGTGGCGCGGCCCCGGGACCGGCGCCGGATGTTCGCCCCGAAACGTCGCCGGCCCGGCCCCCGGGCCGGGCGAGGCGCGTCTTTTGGTATGCCTCGGGGCAGTTCACGTGGATGGACGGGCGGGCGGAGGTCACGATCCGACCCCCGCATCGAGGCTGTCTTCGACGATGCGCGGCGTGCCGATGGCGCGCAGCATGGCCAGGGCCTCGGCGCGGTAACGCTGGCGGATGTCGCGCGTCGGCGGGCGGCAGCGGCTGGACGGCAAGCCGACGAGTTCCATGCAGAGCTTGTCGAGATAGCCGTCGCCGCTGGTGAAGTCCTGTTCGATGGCGACCCAGAGCTTGTAGAAGGGCATGGCCTCCTCCACCAGCATGCGGGCGATTTCCCTGTGGTTGCCGGCGCGCACCTCCGCGACCAGCTTGATCCCCCACTCCGGCCAGAAGTTGCAGTTGTGAACCTCGAAGGCGCGGGCGCCCAGGGCCGGCATGGAGCTGAAGGCGAAGAAGAGGTTGTTGTCGATGATGGTGAAGCGCTCGGAGAAGTGGGAAGTGACGTCCTCGAACTCCATCGCGTCGCTGCGCGGCGTCGCCCATTTCAGGCCGACGATGTTGGGCACCTCGGCCAGCCGCTCGATCATCCCGAAGGAGAGGTTCTGGCTGGTCCAGAAAGTGTTGTAGACGATGATCCCGACCTCGGGCTCGGCCTCGGCGGCGGCGCGCACGAAGGCCTCGAAGTCGCCCTCGGTATGGGTGAAGTAGTAGGGGCAGGAGACCTGGATGAACTGCACGCCGAGTTCGCGCGCCGCCCGCGCGAGGCGGACCAGCTCCAGAGTGCTGGTGGTCTGGGCCCCCATGGCCACCGGCAGGCGCCCGCCGACCTCGTCGGCCACCACCGCCGCCACACGCACCCGCTCGTCGAAGGTCATGGTGGAGAAGTCGCCGGCAGCCCCGGCCGCCAGGAAGGTCGCGTTGTCGGCGTTGAGGCCGGCATCCATGAGAAAGCGCAGATGGGCGCGCAGGGCCGCCTCGTCGACCGGATAGTCCGGCGCATCGCGGAACGGCGTGGGGATGGTGACATAGCACCCGGCCAGGTCCGCCTTGAGTTTCTCTCGGTCCACCGATCCACCTCGCTGACTTCGGGCACAATGCTCCCGCCGCCGCGCTGACTGCCCAGCGTGGCGCAACCGCTTGCGCGGTCTGGAATTTTCGGATCACGGCGTGCAGGCGGGCCCGACGGCCCCCATCACGCAGCCCTAGTCTTGCGCCAGAGCCGCCGCGTGAATTGATCTTCCAAGCCATATTCTTTATTTTTCCTGCCAGAATCAGGGAGTCGAGACCCATGGCGGTTGCCGCCGACGCCCGGGCGCTGACCTGCCCGCAGTTCAATCTGATCCTGCAGCCCGAGTTTCCGCTGAATGCGCTGATCCTCGCCAGCGACGCGCTGAGGATCGCCAATCAGAACTCCGGTCGGGAGCTCTTCCGCTGGGCCTTCGTCTCCGAGGACGGAACGCCGGTGCGGGCCAGCAACGGCATGTGGTTCAGCGCCGACTGCGCCATCGACGCCATGCCCCCGGCGGAGGTCTATCTGCTGTTCGAGGGCAACCTGCCGACGCAGCGCAACTCCCCCGCGCTGCTGGGGCACCTGCGCGCGGCGGCGCGCTTCGGTGCCATGGTCGGCGGCGTCGACACCGCCGCCTTCGCCCTGGCCCAGGCCGGGGTGGCCGGCGCCGACGAGCGCGCCGAACTGGTGCTGCATTGGGAGGCCGTGCCCACCTTCAAGGAGCGCTTTCCCCAGGCAGCCCTGAAGGAGCAGATCTATCTGATCGCCGACAACCGCGCGCACTGCGCCGGCGGTGTCGCCACCCTCGACATGATGCTGGACCTGATCGAACGCTTCGACGGCCAGGCCCTGGCCAATGAGGTCGCCAATGCCCTGGTGCATTCCCGCCGGGAGCCGTCGACGCGCCAGCGCAGCGACGCCCTGCCGGGCTCGGAGGAGCGCTCCCTGGCGCGGCGCATCGTTTCCGTCATGGAGCGCAATCTGGATTTCCCCCTCGATCTTGAAGGGCTTGCCCAGGAACTCGGGGTCTCGCAGCGCACGCTCTCGCGGGTCTGTAAGCGCACCTTCGGCGAGTCGCCCATGCGCCTTTACCTGCACATCCGCCTGCAGGCCGCCCGCAACTTCCTGTTCTATGAGGAGTTCTCCATCAAGGACGTGGCCATCGCCTGCGGCTTTTCCTATCCGGCGGTGTTCTCGCGGGTGTTCAAGGCGGAGTTCGGTCAGACCCCGCGCGATTTCCGCGCCCGCCTCCGCGAGCGCCAGAACCTGGCGATCAGACCGGAGATCCGCCGCCTGATCGCAGGCCCCGGCTCGCCGATGTGATCAGGCCGCACACGGTGCGGCGCTCACTGGGTCGTCCAATGAGCCTGACCTCAAATCGGGCCTTATCAATTCAAGGATTCCCGCCCTCCGGACGCCCCCGATCGTCATTGCCGGGCTTGTTCCGGCAATCCATCGAGGTTCGAGACTCGCTCTCTCCATGGACCCTCGGGACAAGCCCGAGGGTGACGATGGGGAATGGGCGTTGATCGATAAATCGTCGAAACCAGGCCACTCATCTCGGGCCAAGTGCGAGATCTCGGGCTCTAGGACAAGGCCACCGCCTTGGTCGAGAGGCCGACCTGCAGGGTCAGGGAGCCTTCGTTGATCAGCCACCGCCTGAGAGTGAAATGCCGTGCGCCGGATCTGTGCATGGGGTCGGCCTCGGCGAGCCGTCGCGCGTCCTCTAAAGAGGCCGCGCGATAGACGATCAGCCCGACGCCTTCCATGGCCTCCCCCGAGGAATCGGACAGCGGCCCGGCGAAAACCAGGCCCCCCGATTCTTCCAGACTGCGCTGATAGGCCAGGTGGTCGGGCAGCGCCGCGCGCACCGCCTCGCCCCCCTCCGCCGGGGTCGATTCCGCGACATAGAGTTCCAGCGCCAGAGCCCCCCGCGCCTTGGCAGCGCTCTTGTACTCGGACCAGGCCACCATTTTATCCTCCTTTATGGATGGATTTCCTAAAAAATCGATATTATTTGACTCTACCCTCAATAGTCGGCAAAGTCAGGTCATCAAATCATGAGGTCGGAAAGATGAAATTCATCGTGGGCGACGGCGGCTCCGGCGTGTCGGTCTTTCTGTTGGAGGGATCGACGGCGGTCGATCTGACGCGCTGGTCGCCGGAGGTCGGCAGCGACCTGATGGGGCTCATCGCCGATCCGGCGCTCTGCGCGCGGGCCGCGGCAGAGACGGGCAAAGACGAAGGCGTCCCCCTTTCCACGATCACGCCGGCGCTGCCGGTGGCCCGGCCCGGCAAGATCATCTGCCTCGGCCTGAACTATGTCGACCACATCAAGGAGGGCGGCTACGAGGTGCCGGAATACCCGGCGCTGTTCCTGCGCGGCCTGAACTCCATGATGCCGGCGGGCGCCCCCATGGTGCGGCCCGCCTGTTCCGAGCAACTGGACTACGAGGTCGAGCTGATGGTGATCATCGGCCGCGGCGGGCGCCACATCGCCGAGGCCGACGCGCTGTCCCACGTCTTCGGCTACACGGTCTTCAACGACGGCTCGGTGCGCGACTATCAGCGCAAGACCCATCAGTGGACTCCGGGCAAGAACTTCGATTCCACCGGCCCCGTCGGCCCCGTCGTCGTGACGCCGGACGAACTGCCGGAGGGAGCTGCCGGGCTAAAGATCGAATCCCGTGTCGGCGAGGAGATCCTGCAGAGCGCCAACACCTCCGACATGCTGTGGTCCGTGGCGCGGACGATCGCCACGATTTCCGAATTCGCGAGCCTGGAGCCCGGCGACATGATCGCCATGGGAACGCCGCCGGGCGTGGGCCACGCCAGAAAGCCGCCGCGCTGGCTGCGCCCCGGCGAGACCGTGGAGGTGGAGATCGAAGGCATCTGCGTCTGCGCCAGCCCGGTCGTCGACGAGGCCGAGCTGTCCGAGATCGAGGCCGCCGAATGACCGCCCTTCCAGACGCCGCACTGGCGACGGCCCGCGCCGAAGCGCAGAACGCCGTGCGGGCGCTGCGCCAACGCAAGGCGGCCCTGGACGACGACTCCATCGATCTGATCCTGCGCGACGCGCGCTCCCACTACGCCTGGTCCGACCGACCGGTTCCCCTGGACCTGCTGCACAGGATCTACGAGATCACGGCAGCGGGGCCGACCAGCATGAACTGCTGCCCGGCACGCTTCGTCTTCGTCACCAGTACCGAGGGCAAGGCACGGCTGGCCAAGGCCCTGAAGCCCAAGAACGTCGAGAAGATGATGGCGGCGCCGGTGACGGCGATCATCGCCTACGATCCGAACTTCTGGACCGAGCTGCCCTTCCTTTTCCCTCATGAGGACCGGCGGCCGTTCTTCGAAGGCAAGCCGGAGCACAGCGAAGAGACCGCCTTCCGGAATTCGACCCTGCAGGGCGCCTACTTCATGATCGCCGCGCGGGCCGTGGGCCTGGACGTCGGCGCCATGTCCGGTTTCTCCAACGCGGAAGTCGACCGAGAATTCTTCGCCGAATCCGACCTGAAGTCGAATTTCCTCTGCAACCTGGGCTACGCCGACGAGCGCGCGCTGTTTCAGAAGCTGCCGCGCTTTGCCTTCGACGCGGTCTGTTCCTTTCAATGAGGGAAACCATGGGCGCGGTCAGCACGCAAATCCCGGCCGCCCTGAAAGCGATGTTTGGTCAAAGCCGTCCACTCCCGGAACTCTCTGCAGCGGGCGGCGTGCGAGAGGTGAACTGGATAAAAGCCTGACCGGAACCTCGGGTCAGCACTACGGCAAGCAAGGGAGAAAGCCCATGTTCGAGTGGAGCAAACGATTGGTGCTCGGCGCCGTTCTCGCCGGCCTGACCGCCCTGCCGGCGACGGCGACGGAGACCATCAAGGCCGTCGTCATCGACGGCTATCCGGCGCGGGCCCTCTGGGTGAAGGAGTTCTCCGACTTCTTCATTCCGGAGGTCGACAAGCGGCTCGCCCAGACCGGCGCCTACAAAATGGACTGGCAGGAGAGCTACGGCGGCGCCATCGTCAAACCGAAAGGCGTCCTGGAGGGCATCAAGCTGGGCCTGGGCGACATCGGCATCGTCACCACGATCTTTCATTCCTCGAAACTGCCCAGCCAGGCCATCTCCGCCGTGACGCCCTTCGTCGCCGCCGACGCCCGGGCCGTCGCCAAGGCGGTCGACGAGATCGCCCGCGAGTTTCCGACGATGCAGAGGGAGTTCGAGAAGCAGAACCAGGTCTATCTGGCCACCGGCGTCGTGCTGGACACCTATCAGGTGTTCAGCCGGACGGAGGTTTCTTCGGTCAGCGATCTCGAAGGAGCCAAGGTCGCGGGCGCCGGCATGAACCTGCGCTACCTCGAAGGCATCAAGGATGCGGCCGGGGTGCGCGGCGGCCTGACCGACTTCTACAACATGCTGCAGACCGGGCTGGTCGACCATGCGATGCTGTGGCCGGAGGCCGCCAAGACCTTCAAGATCGCGGAGGTGGCGCCCTACATGCTGCGCGTCGACATCGGGGCGGTGAACACCAAGACCGTCACGGTGAACGCGGACTTCTGGAAGAAGCTGCCGGATGAAGTGAAAGACGTTCTGAAGGAGGTGGCCATCGCCTACCGCGATCACGTCGCCGGGCTGGCCATGGACCGCGCTGCGGCGAGCCGGGCGGCCTATGAGGCCGCGGGCGGCAAGATCGTCGAGGTCAGCCTCGCCGAGCGGGAGGCCTGGGCCCAGGCCATTCCGGATATCGCTTCGGAATGGGCCGCCGGTCTCGACAAGCGCAACGAGCCGGGCTCAGAGATGCTGAAGGCCTATCTCGGGAAACTGGACGGGGCGGGATACAAGGGCGTCCGCGACTGGACGGCCGGCCTCGCCACCAACTAGACCGCGCCTCGCATCCCACCATGGATGGCGGCACAGAGGAGAACGCCCTTGACCTGACAGTCAGGGGCGTTTCCACCTTGACCCGGCGCGCCGCGGCGCTGGCGAACGTCGTCGGCACCCTGGTAGTGTTGCTGCTTGTCGCCGTGGTGAACTTCGACGTGGTGGCGCGGGGCCTGTTCAACGCCCCCTTCCACGGCGCCGTCGAGGTCGTCCAGTTCTCCATGGTGCTGATCGTCTTCCTGCAGTTGCCCGATGTCGTCCAGGTCAACCGCCTGACCCGGTCCGACGGGTTCCTGGTGGTCATCGGCAACCGGAGGCCGGAGATCACGCGCTTCCTCAGGCGGGCCATCGATCTGGTTTCCGGCGTGTTCATGCTGCTGATCGCCGTCGCCATCTGGCCGGAGTTCACCGAGATGTGGGACTCCCAGGACTACTTCGGCGTGCCCGGCGTCTTCACCGCGCCCTGGTGGCCCATCAAGCTGACGATCTTCCTGAGCGCCTGTCTGTGCACTTTGATCTTCTTCCTGAAGGTGCTGTCGCCGGCCGCGCCCAGCCGCAGCCGCGCAGCGGGACACGAGGACTGAGCATGACGCCGCTCGAACTCGGCCTGGTCTCCGTCATCGCCATCGTCGTCTTCATCTATCTGGGGGTTTACATCCCCATCGCCCTGGGGGTCGTCTCCTTCGTCTCGATCTGGCTGATGCGGGACTCCTTCGAGCTGGCGATGAACCTCCTGAAGATCGCCATCGGCGACAGCGTCATGGAGTACACCTTCGCCACCGTCCCGCTCTTCACCTTCATGGGGCTGATCGTGTCCAAAGCCGGGCTCGGCGCCGACATCTACGATGTCATGAGCTCCGGCTTCCGCCGGGTGAAGGGCGGGATCGGCATGGCGACTGTGGGGGCGAACGCCGTCTTCGCGGCGGTGACCGGCTCCTCCATCGCCTCGGCCTCGGTCTTCTCCCGGGTCTCGGTGCCGCAGATGCTGCACTACGACTACAATCCCCGCTTCGCCGTGGGCGTGGTCGCCGGCTCCTCGGTGCTGGGCATGATCATTCCGCCCTCGGCCATGCTGATCATCTATTCCTTCGTCGCCGAACAGTCAGTGGGTGAGATGTTCCTGGCCGGCGCCGTGCCCGGGTTGATGCTCGCCGTAGCCTATGTCGCGGCGATCTGGGTCATGGGCCGGGTGGTGCCGCGCTTCGTCGGCGGCCGCCCGGCGGCCGGCTACGAAGCGCTCGCCTGGTCGGAGATCGCCGCCAAGACCCTGCCCATCGTCTCCCTAATCCTCATTGTGCTGGGCGGCATCTACGCCGGCTGGCTGACCCCCGTCGAGGCCGGTGCCGCCGGCTCGCTGGTCGGCCTGATCATCGCGCTGCTGCGGCGGCGCATGACCCTGAAGGTGTTCTGGGAGGCGCTGCTGGAAACCGGCCACATCACCGCGGCGATCCTCTTCCTGATCACCGCCGCCTCGATCTACAGCCGCATGCTGGGTCTCGCCGGGCTGCCCAACGAGCTGGGCGAGCTATTGAGCGCCGGCGAGGCCGAGTTCTTCTATGTGATGCTGGTCTACGTGCTGTTGATGCTCTTCCTAGGCACGCTGCTCGACACCGCCTCCATCATTCTCATCGTCGTGCCACTGTTCCTGCCGCTCATCGAACCCATGGGCCTGTCCCTGGTCTGGTTCGGCATCATCACCGTGGTCGGCGCGGAAATCGGGCTGCTGACGCCGCCGCTGGGCATCTCCTGCTTCGTCATCAAGGCGACCCTGAACGACGACCGGATCTCGCTGAAAGACGTCTTCATCGGCGCCTCTCCCTTCGCCGCGGTGATGCTGGTGGTGCTGGTGCTGCTGATCAACTTCCCGAGCCTCAGCCTCGCCATCCTGCGGTAGAACGTTTTCCACTTACGTGGAATCGGTTCCAGCCCGCGGCTTCAGGCAAGCTGTTCCGAGAGGAACGCGCCGGTCTTGCGGTAGTGGTCCATCAGACGCGCCGAGGCGGTGTCGGCGTCGCGGGCCACCGCGGCCTCCAGGATCGCCTTGTGCTCCGCCGCCACGTCGCGGCGCGCGTAGGTCTTGGAGCGGATGGCGAGATAGCGGTAGCGGATGTTCAGGTCGTAGAGCTGGGCGCAGAACTTCAGCAGGATCGCCGAGCCGCAGCCCGCGAGAAGCTGCATATGGAAGACCCGATGCCGCTCCTCGAAGAGGTCGGTGTCGGAACGGTCCACCTTGCTGAGATGGTGATGGGCGATCACCAGCGCCTCCTCCCAGTCCTGCCCGGCCAGGCGCAGGCTGTCCCGCAGGGCGAGATCCTCCAGCGTGCAGCGCAGGTTCAGGATCTCCTGGAAGTGATCGCGCCCGGCCGGGGCGGCACGAAACCCGCGTTGATCGAGCCGTTCCACAAGCTGGTCGGAGGTGAGCAGGCTGAGGGCTTCCCTGACCGGCGCCGCGCCGGTGTTCAACTGCGCCTTCAGATCCTCCACCTTCAGCCGCTCGCTGGGCGCAATCTGGCCGGTGATGATCTTGCGCCTCAGTTCGAGGTAGGCGCGGTGGGTCGCGGATTTCGGGGGTTGGTCGGCGCCGAATAAAAGCATCCCCAAAAATATCGATTTTTTTGAGTTTTCACAAGAAAGAGCACCGCCGCAGCGCGGACTCATGCCGAGAAATCGAAGGCGATTTACTCGAAGGCGCGCACGAAGTGGTCGGGGCCGACCTCGACCATGGGGCGTTGCATCACCTCGTAGCCGACGGGGCGCACCGGGCTCTTGATCTCTTCGGTATCCAGGCCGGCGCGGCCACGGCGCAGGGCCGGGTCCGGGCGCGGCACCGCGCGGATCAGCTTCTGGGTATAGGGATGGCGCGGGTCGTCGAGGACCGCCGCCCGCGGACCGATCTCCACCACCTCCCCCAGCAGCATTACCGCGATGCGGTGGCTGACCCGCTCGACGATGGCGATGTCGTGGCTGATGAAGAGATAGGCGAGGCCGAGATCGGCCTGCAGGTCGAGCATCAGGTTGATCACCTGCGCCTTGATTGAGACATCGAGGGCGGAGACCGATTCGTCGGCGACGATGACCCGCGGTTCCAGGCCCAGGGCGCGGGCGATGCAGAGACGCTGGCGCTGGCCGCCGGAGAACTCGTGGGGAAAGCGCAGCGCGTGGTCGGGCTCCAGGCCCACCTGCAGCAGCAGCTTTTCGACCCGCGCGTCGGCCTCCTCGCGGCTGCAGAGGCCGTGCACCAGCATGGGTTCCATGATCGCCGAGCCGACGGTCTTGCGCGGATTGAGGGAGCCATAGGGGTCCTGGAAGATCATCTGCAGGCGTTTGCGGATGTCGCGCAGCTCGGCCTTGCCGGCCTCCCGCACGTCCTGCCCTTCGAAGCGGATGCTTCCGGCCTCGGGTTCGATGAGGCGCAGGATCGAGCGGCCGGTGGTCGACTTGCCGCAACCGCTCTCCCCCACCAGCGAAAGCGTCTCGCCGTCGCGCAGGCTGAAGGACACCCCTTCGACGGCATGGATGTTGCCGGTGGTGCGGCCCAGCAGGCCGCCGCGCACCGGAAAGCGCGTCGTCAGGTCCATGACCTGCAGGATCGGCTCGCCGCGCCGGTCCGGCTCGTCGCCCACGGCCTCCTCCTGGGTGCCGGGAAAGCGCCGCGGCAGGGCGCTGCCGGCCAGCGAGCCCAGTTTCGGCACCGCCGACAGCAGCTTCTGGGTATAGGGATGGCGCGGCGCGGCGAAGAGCGGGGCGACCGCGTCCTCCTCCACCTTCTCGCCCTCCAGCATCACCACCACGCGGTCTGCGATCTCCGCCACCACGCCCATGTCGTGGGTGATGAACATCACCGACATGCCGATCTCGCCCTGCAGCTCGCGGATCAGCTCCAGGATCTGTGCCTGGATGGTAACATCGAGGGCCGTGGTCGGCTCGTCGGCGATCAGCAGCTTGGGGCGGCAGGCCAGGGCCATGGCGATCATCACCCGCTGGCGCATGCCGCCGGAGAAGGTGTGGGGGTACTCGCTGAAGCGGCGCCGGGCGTCGGGAATGCGCACCAGGTCGAAGAGCCGCAGGGCCTCGCGGTCCGCCTCGGCCGCCCGCAGGTCGCGGTGCCGCCGCAGCGCTTCGGAGACCTGGAAGCCCACGGTCAGCACCGGGTTGAGGGAGGTCATGGGCTCCTGAAAGATCATGCCGATGGCGCCGCCGCGGACGTCACGCATGGCCTCCTCGGAAAGCTCCGTGAGCGCCCGGCCCTCCAGCGCGATATGGCCCTCGATGCGGCCGTTGGCGGTGGGGATGAGGCGCATGATGGAGAGTGCGGTCACGCTCTTGCCGGAACCGGACTCGCCGACCACCGCCACGGTCTCCCGCGCGTTGATGTCGAAATTGACGTCGCGCACCACCGCCTTCCACGCGCCCTCCACCCGGAAGGAGGTGGTGAGGTTGCGAATGCTGAGGACCGGCGGCTCCGACCCGCTCATTGCTCGCCCCTCAGTTTCGGATCGATGGCGTCGCGCAGGCCGTCGCCGAGGAGGTTGAGGGCGAAGACGACCACGAGGATGGCAAAGGACGGGAAGAGGGCGAGCCAGAAGCTGTCGAGGATGTTCTCGAAGCCCTCGCGGATCATGCCACCCCAGGTCGCCGTCGGCGGCGCTACGCCGAGGCCGATGAAGGCGAGGGAGGCTTCGACGCGGATCGCCGTCGCCAGCCAGAGCGAACCCATCACCAGGATCTCCGGTAGGATGTTGGGCAGGATATGCCCCAGCATCAGCCGCAGGTCGGAATAGCCCAGCGCCCGCCCGGCCTCGACGAACTCCCGCTCCTTGACGGCGATGGTCGGCGCTCGGGCGATGCGGGCGAAGGGCGGTATGGCGGTGAGCGCGATGGCGATCACCAGGTTGGTGACGCTGGGCCCCAGCATCGCCACCACGATGAGCCCCAGGATCAGCGAGGGGAAGGCCAGCAGCACGTCCATGGTCTGCATCAGGATGATGTCGGTGCGCCCGCCGCGGTAGCCGGCGTAGAGGCCGATGAAGGAGCCGATGATCATCGCCACGCCGATGGCCAGCAGGCCGATCACCAGGGAAATTTGGGCGCCGTAGAGCAGGCGAGAAAAGATGTCCCGGCCGTAGTAGTCGGTGCCCATCCAGTGCTCCGCCGTGGGCGCCTTCAGGCGGTAAAGGATGTTCTGCTCCAGCGGATCGTGGGGTGCGATCAGGGGTGCCAGGATGGCCAGCAGGCAGACGATGAGAAACACCACCAGACCCACCCAGGAGGTCTTGTTGGTGTTGAAGGCCTTGATCAGGCCGCGCCCCGCCGCCGCGAGGGTGAGCCGCAGGTAGGAGGCGCGCCGGCCAGTAGTGACCGCGCTCATCGGTACTTGATCCTCGGGTCGATGAGGCCGTAGGTGAGATCGGTGATCAGGTTCACGGCCACCACGATCAGGGTGTAGATCACCATCATGCCCTGCAGCATGGTGTAGTCGCGCTGGTTCAGCGCGCCGACGATCAGCTTGCCGAGGCCCGGGCGGTTGAACACGATCTCGGTCAGCACCGAATTGCCGATGAGGATTCCGAGATAGAGGCCGACCACGGTGACCACCGGGATCATGGTGTTGCGCAGGCAGTGGCGCAGGATGACGCTGGCGAAGTCGATGCCCTTGGCGTGGGCGGTGCGCACGTAGTCCTGGTTCAGCACCTCCAGCATCGCCGAGCGGGCGACCCGGGTGATGTAGGCGGCCATGATGATGCCGAGATTGACGGCCGGCAGCGCCAGATCCCGCAGGCGCTCGCCGAAGGTCTCCCCCTGGATGGAGCTGATCACCGGAAACCAGCGCAGTTGGATGGCGAAGACCAGCAGCAGCAGGATCGCCGAGACGAAGGCCGGGAAGGAAAGCCCCAGCAGGGAGGCCAGGCGGGTGACGTAATCCGGCAGGCTGTTGCGGCGGATCGCCGACCAGATGCCGAGGGGAATGCCGAGGACGGCGCCCAGGATCAGAGAGACCACCGTCAGCTCGATGGTGGCCGGCAGCACCTTCAGGATCTCCTCGATCACCGGCCGGCCGGAGACCATGGAGACGCCC
>NZ_JANQOI010000064.1 GCF_028289705.1 Pelagibius sp. | reverse complement strand
CCGGCGACCTCGCGGTCTGGCATCCCGACGGCTACGTCGAACTGAAGGACCGCTCCAAGGACATCATCATCTCCGGCGGCGAGAACATCTCCTCCATCGAGATCGAGAACGCCCTTTACCGCCACCCGGCGGTGGCCGCCGCCGCCGTGGTGGCACGGCCCGACGACAAGTGGGGCGAGACCCCCTGCGCCTTCGTCGAACTGAAGCCGGGCGCGGCCGCCGAGGAGAGCGAGATCATCGCCTTCTGCCGGGACAACATGGCCAGCTTCAAGACGCCCCGGACCGTGGTCTTCGGCCCCCTGCCCAAGACCTCCACCGGCAAGATCCAGAAATTCGTCCTGCGCCAGCAGGCGAAAGCGCTATAGCGCGCCGATGAGCAAGAGCGAGGAGACCCGCGACCGTATCGCCCGGGCGGCGCTGACGCTTTTCGTCGAACAGGGCGTCGCCGCCACCCGCACGCGCGAGATCGCCACCGCCGCCGGCGTCGCCGAAGGATCGATCTACCGCTACTTCGACAGCAAGGAAGCGCTCGCCCGCCAGCTCTTCAAGCAGGTCTACGTGCGCTATGCCGAGGACCTTCAGGCCATCGCGGCGAAGGGAACCGGCTTTCGAACGACCTGGAAGGCGATGGTGGCTCACCTCTGCTACGCCTTCGATGAGGATGCCGATGCCTTTCGCTTTCTGCTGATCACCCAGCACGAGCACCTGGGCGAAATCTCCGCCGAGCTAGAAAGCCCGGTGGAGGTGGTGCGGGCGGTGATGGCCCGCGCCATCGAGAACGGCGAAGTCTCCCTGCGCGATCCCAATCTGGCCACCGCCCTCGGCCTCGGTGCTGTGGTCCAGGCGGCGATCTTCGTGCTCTACGGCCAGCTGAAAGGGCCCCTTTCCGCCTGGACCGAGGACATTCAGACCCGCAGCCTGAAGGCCCTGCGCTAGAGCAGATCCTGGTTCGATGGAATCGCAGGAGCGATCCATCGAGCCTGGTGAATCTGCTCTAATTCTCAAGTGTAGAGCGGATTCACATGTTTAGACGCAAACACGGAAGTGTTTCCGTCTAAACATGATCCGCTCTAGGGCGATCGCAGCCCGCGAACCGTTCCCTCATCTTTGTTCTTGAAAATGAGTGACTACTCACTCACTTAACCTGGACGGGGCAGGACCCTACAGGATCAAGGGAGGGAGACCATGGCGGACCCGCAGAAGATCCGGTTTGAGGGCGGCGGAGGCGGCGCCTTCTACAAGGAGGCCAAGGCGGCGATCGACGGCTACCTTGCGGCCCGAGGCAGCAGCCGCTTCGCCGATAGGCGCATGATCGTGAAGGCTCTGGTCTTTGGCGGGCTGGCAGCGGCCTCCTATGCCGGGGTGCTGTTCAGTGGCCTGCCCTCCCCCGCGCTCTTTGGCTTTGCCGTGCTTTACCAGCTCTCAGCACTGTTTCTGGCGGTGAACCTGGGCCACGACGCGGTCCACGATTCCCTGTTCCGAAGTCAGCGGCGGAACCGTTTCGTCGCGCTCGCGACCTTTACTTTGCTGGGGGTCGACGGCCGGCTGTGGTTCCTGCGCCACCGCAAATCCCATCACGTCTTTCCCAACGTGTTGGGCTGTGATGCCGACATCGACGACAATCCCTTTGTGCGCCTCTCGCCGCACCACTGCTGGCGCCGGCACCACCGCCTGCAGCACCTCTATGCGCCGCTACTCTACATGCTGGTGGCGCTGCATGCGGTCCTGGTCCAGGACTTCGTCTATCTGCGCAAAAGTAGCCTCGCCAACATGCGCAATCTGCGCCACGGCAGGGCCGAAATCATTGGATTCTTTTTCCGCAAGAGCGTCTATTTCACGCTCTGCATCGGCCTGCCGTTGGCGCTACTGCCCTTGCCGGCCTGGCAAATCGTGATCGGCTGGCTGGGCGCCACGGCGCTCATGTCCCTCACCTTCATGGCTCTTCTGGTGGGCACCCACTTCGCCGAGGAGGCAGCCTTTCCCGAGGTGGCGCCGGACGGCCGGATCCCACGCAGCTGGGCCGAGCATGCCGTCGCCACGTCAGTCGACTGGAGCCCCGAGAGCCGGGTCGTGCATTTCTTCACCGGCGGCTTCAACACCCACGTGACGCACCACCTCTTCCCCAATCTCTCCCACCTGCACTACCGCGCCGTCGATCCCCTGGTGAAGGCGGCTGCCCGGCACCATGGCCTGCCCCTGGCGACCACCGACCTGCCGGGCCTGATGCTCTCGCACTGGCGTTTCCTTCGACGCCTCGGCCGCGGCCCCGGCGATCCGGGCCCGGTGCCGCTGGGCCGCCGTCGGCCCACCGTGCCCCTCAAAGCGGTCAGGCAGCAGTGATTTGCCCATAACAAAACCGCGTCCCCGGGTGCTTCGTGGTCGAAGCGGGGGACGCGGTTGATCCCGAAAAAGCCCTCTTGTCCCCGAACACCCTGCGTATCCGGGTCGCGCCGGTAACCGTTCTCTCACGAACTCCCGGGGCTTTGCACCCCTATGGCACGGGCCTGCCTGGCTGCCGTTTGATCAGCGCCTTGGACTGAGGCTGTGTCTGGGAGGTTCGCTAAGGATGGCTATAGTGACCTGCGATTTCGTCCTTGATCCGGAGCTTTTCGCGTTTAAGTTCGAGAATTCGCAGATCATCGGGGTGCGGCCTCTGGTTCTCCTCCTCAATTGCGTGATCGATAGCCGCATGTTTGCTGAGCAACGAGGAGACACGCTCATCCGCTGTCATTCGGACCTCCAATGAGCCAAAGGTACCCCTAGAGTGTAGTCGCATTTTTGTAACTTGGCAAACATCGGCAACCCAAAGAGTTAGCGGGGTTATGCACAACACCTCAAGGTTGATAATCGGGATCTCTGGTGCCAGCGGCGTGCGCTATGGCGTGCGCATGCTGGAGACCCTGCGCGAACTGCCGGTGGAAAGCCATCTGGTGCTGTCCAAGGCGGCGGAGCTGACCCTGGCCTACGAGACCGACCTGAAGGTCGCCGAGGTGACGGCCCTGGCCGACGTCAGCTATCCCGTGGGCGATCTGGGCGCGGCGATCTCCAGCGGGTCCTTCCAGACCCTGGGCATGGTGGTGGCGCCCTGCTCGGTGCGCTCCATGTCGGAGATCGCCTCCGGCGTCACCGCGAACCTGCTGACCCGCGCCGCCGACGTGGTGCTGAAGGAGCGCCGGCGCCTCGTCCTCATGCTGCGCGAGACACCGCTGCACACCGGCCATCTGCGTTCCATGCTGGCGCTCTCGGAGATGGGGGCGGTGATCGCCCCGCCGGTGCCCGGCTTCTATGCCAACCCCCAGTCCATCGACGAGATGGTGGACCACAGCGTGGGCCGGGTCCTCGACCTCTTTGGCCTGGACAGCGGCAAGGTCAAACGCTGGGGCGAAGACTCCGGCAAGGTGCGGCCGCTGCGAAGCTAAGTACCCAACGGGTCGGCCCGCTTTCCCTAATTCTTCTCCCCCAGGAACCAGATCGCCTCCAGGGGCGTCACCTCCGGGCAGGAGCCGCGCAGGATGACCGCCAGATCGGCCAGGTCGGCATCGCTGGGCCTGGGCGCGAAGCTGGCGAGATAGAGCCGCATGTTGGCGGCGGCCAGACGCGGGTCCGGGTCCGCGGGGTCGACCCGCAGTTCCTCATGCAGCAGAAGCTGTTCCAGCATCTCCGCCTGAAGCTCCAGCGCTTTCACCTGGCCGCGCAGCTCCTCGCCCAGAGCTTCCGGCACCTGGTCCTGCTGCTTCAGCCAGCGCCGCACGCCGCGCAGCGGGCGCACCACCTCCACCTGCCAGGCCGCCGCAGCGGCGATCATGGCGGCCATCTCGTTGCCGGTGAGGGCGCGCCCGCAGGAGCCGGCCCAGGCGGCGAAAAGCAGCAGATTGACGTCGATTCCGTAGCGGTCCTGCAGCCCCAGACAGGCCTCTGCCACCCCCATGCGCTCATAGGCCTCCAGCGAGAAATCCCAGAACGGATTCTCCGGAACGGCGCCATGGGCGGCGGTGGTCATCCCTCAAGGTCCCCCAGGTAGATGCCCAACCCCCGGGCAGTATGCACCAGGGAGCCTTCCACATCGACGGCCTTGTAGCCGGCGATGGCATCGGAAATGGGAATGTCCACCACCTGGCGCCCGCTCCAGGCGACCATGCGGTCGAAGCGCCCGGCGGCGATCAGGTCGACGGCATAGACGCCGAAGGCCGAGCCCATCAGGCGGTCGTGGTCGGTGGGCGGGCCGCCGCGCTGCAAATGCCCCAGAACGGTGACCCGCGTTTCCGACCCGGTCTCTTCGACGATTCGTTCGGCCAGGTAGTGGCCGACCCCGCCGTAGGTGAAACTGCCGTCGCCCTGTTGCTGGCGCACCGCCTCGCCGCTTTCGGTCTTCACCGCCTCGGCGACGATGACCAGGGCAAAGTTGCGCCCCCGCGCCTTCAGGCTTTCGATCTTGGCGGCCACGCCGGCCAGGCTATAGCGGATTTCGGGAATCAGGATGACGTCGGCGCCCCCGGCGATGCCGGCGGCGATGGCGATGTGGCCGGCGTCGCGGCCCATGACCTCCAGCACCATGACGCGCGAATGGCTGGCGGCCGTCGGCTGCAACTGGTCCATGGCGTCGGTGGCCACCTTCACCGCGGTGTCGTAGCCCACCGAGACCTCGGTATGGCCCAGGTCGTTGTCGATGGTCTTGGGAATGGTGATCAGGTCGATGCCGCCCTGCTGCGCCAGGCGCCTCAGGATGTCCTGACTGCCGTCGCCGCCGATGCCGATCAGGGCGTCCAGGTCGAGCTGGCGGTAGCCCTCGATCACCTCTTCGGTGCGGTCGATGCGGCGGCCGTCGGCCAGCGGGAAGTCGAAGGGATCGCCCTTGTT
>NZ_JANQOI010000040.1 GCF_028289705.1 Pelagibius sp. | reverse complement strand
GGCCATCGATACGATCTCTGAGGCGCGGGCCACGGCCGGTGCCCTGATCTCTCGTTTCGAGTTCCGCGGTCAGCAGATCGCCACCTCGCTCGAGAACATCGATGCCGCCAAGTCTGCGATCATGGACGTCGATCTGGCAGCCGAGCAGAGCACCCTGGTCTCGAACCAGGTGCTTGTGCAGGCGGCCGTCTCGGCGGTCTCGCAGGCCAACCAGATCCCGCAGTCTCTGCTGCGGGTGCTGCTGTAGGCCCGGCAATCGGGATTGGGGACGGCGCGGCCAGGCGCCGTTCCCACCCGCCCGGCCTGGAATTCAAGCCCGCTTAAGGAGGGCTTAGACAATGGACACTAAACTCTTGGTTTCAACTGCGCTGGTGACGCCTCAGGGCGGCGGCCAGACGCGCTCCAGCACTCCCGTGCAAAACCAGCCCACTGCCGGCCGGACGGCACAGGCGGCCACCGTCGCTCCACCGGAGTCATCGTCGGAGGCCAAGCCTGTCCAGCCTGTCTTCACTGAGCGGAACGCTCAGCAGGCGGTCTTGCGGCAGAGTGCGCCCAACTCGGCCTTGACCACCTACCGCGACCAGGACAGTGGACGCCTGATCGTAAGGGTCTATGACCGCGAGAGCGGCGACGTGCTGGTCGAGTTCCCACCGGAGAAGACCTTCCGTCCTGCCGTCGCGCCGGCCACGGCGACGCCGGCAAAGGCCCGGACGAGCTTCTCGGTTTAAGGTTAACTCGTTGATAATCAACAATTATTAACGAAATTTAAGCGATTGGGGCGCTAGCATTGGACCGATAGGAGGAGTCTGATGGTTGCAGGTACCCAAGGCACGGTTTCCTTTATCGGAAACTCGCCGCTTCTGACCGGTTCGTTTTCCGGTCTGGACACGGCTGCCATCATCGAGGCCTCGATCGCGGTCAAACGCATTCCGATCGACCGGCTCAACAACAGTATCTCCCAAAACGATACCCGGATAGCTGCCTTCAACGAGTTCAAGGGGTTGCTGGAGACGCTGCAGTCGAGCGTCAACGCTCTGCGCAATCCGCCCGGTACCGCCGGGGTGTTGAGCAATATCTTCGAGCAGAAGTCCGCTTTCATCTCCTCCAATACCTCGACGCCGGCGACCGACATCCTGGGGGCCACGGCAACCAACAATGCCGCACACGGCACCTATGAGATCGAGGTGTTGCAGATCGCCGAGGCGCACAAGGTCTCCGGCAGCACCCTGGCGGACGTCAGTACCGCGCTCGGCGTGACCGAGACCCTGACCGTCAAGCTCGCCGGCGCGGCCGCGGAAAAAACCGCGACCATCAACATCGATGCGACCATGACGGCTACCGACGTGGTCTTCGCCATCAATGCGGTGACCGGAACCACCGGCATCCGTGCTTCTGCGCTGAAGATCGCCGACAACGACTATCGCATCGTCTTCACCGCCGAAGACACAAACAAGGACATCGAGGTCACCGGCGACAACGGCGGTGCGACCCTGAATGCCTTGGGGGTTTCCGCCGACAACGGTGCCACGTATACCACCGTCCTCCAGGCCTCCCAGCCGGCGCAGCTCCGTCTCGACGGCATCGCCACGACGATCGAGCGCGATTCCAACGAGATCGACGACCTGATCGACAACGTCACCTTGGATCTCTTCAAGGAAGACACGGCCAACAACACCATCGTCACCCTGGAGATCGAGGCCGACCTCTCCGGTGTGAAGGCCCAGATCGAGTCCTTTGTGACGGCCTACAACGACGTGAAGCTGTTCCTCAACTCCCAGCAGGTGGTCACGGAGGAAGGCGAGGTGGATGCCTCGGCGATCCTTTTCGGCGACAACCTGCTGCGCTCCCTGGGCCGTGATCTCGGCACCGATCTGGCCGATTTGGTCGACGGTCTGGACTCCACGGCCCTGGCCACGCTGCGCAACGTCGGGATCGAGATCAACGAGGACGGCACCCTGAAGATCGACAGCGGCACGCTGGACTCCAATCTGGTGGACAAGCTGGACGAGGTGCGCGACGTCTTTGAATTCAGCTTCGAGGCCAGTTCGCCGGATATCCGCCTGATTGCCCGCAACGAGCTGCTGAACGTCGGCGACTTCACCATCGTCGACCCCGGCGGGGCCATCGATGGGACCAACCTGCAGGTCGGCGGCGTCGACGCCTTTGAGGTCGACGGCGGCGTGCTGCGCGGGCTGACGGGGACGATTTACGAGGGCATGACCCTGGCCTACACCCGGGATACCAGCGATGCCGGGGCGGCGGCCCAGAACATCGATATTTCTACCAGTCTCGGCATCGCCGAGCGGCTCTACCAGCGCCTTGACGACTATATCAATCAGGGCGACGGGCTGATCACTGAAGAGGTGCTGCGGCTCACGTCGCAGAATGAAGACTATGTGGATGAGATCGAGTCGCTGGAGGCGCGCCTGGTCATCTTCCAGAACAAACTGATCGAAAAGTATGCTGCCATGGAACGGGCGGTCGCGGCGGCGGAGGCGGCAGCCAGTCAGCTTGAGGCCTTCCTCAAAGGCGGCGACGACTAAGTGGTCAGCGCGGCGCGCCCCCTTTCTGACAGTCGAGGTTCGGGAACTTGACGCAGCCCAGTAACGCCTTTTCCGCCTATCAGGCGGCATCGAAGATGGTGACCTCCCTTGGCGCCGTCGTCTTGCTCTACGACGCGATGATCAAGGCGGTCGCGGAAGCGAAAGCGGCCATCGAAGAGGATCGGATCGAAGACCGCTTCAATGCGACGCAGAAGGCCTGCAAGATCCTCGTTGGCCTGCAGTCCCACCTGGATTTCGAGAAGGGTGGGGAAGTTTCGCTGATGCTGGACCAGTTCTATCACACCATCTTCCGCGACCTGCAGCAGGTCAACATGAAGAACTCGGCCGCGCTCTGCGAGGGGATCATGACCGCCCTGGGCGAGGTGCGGGCGAGCTGGGCGGAGCTGGCGCGCAACGAGGAACGGACCGGGTCCCCCGACGGCAAGCAGCGCCAGCAGGCCCAGGCCCCCAAGAAGGCCGAACAGGCGCCGGACATCTCGTCCTTGACCCTTTCGATCTGACCCCTGCGGGCCATGGGCTGCCCGGGCGCTGCAGGCCGCGGCCGCGGCAAAGCCGGCGCTTGGAAAGGTTCTCTTAGTAAATGCCGGATTAACTTGTTCGCAAGGGGTTTGGCCCCGGCCCACAAAGGCCGGGCGCCGGGCCGCGGGCATTCCGATGATCCGACGAGCAGGACAGCATGAGCTACGAGCCGGCAGCCGCCGAAGCCAAACAATCCTCTGAAGCCAAGAAATCCGGCAAGCGGGGGCGGCGCGGCGACGGCAAGAGCGGCAAATCCCTGCGCAATCCGGAAAAGATGATCACCGCGGCCCGGGAGAAGCTCGAGGCCAAGCGGCAGAAGGAAGCCGTGAACCTGCTCAAGCGGGCGCTCAGTGCCGACCGTAACAACGGCATTGCCATGGCGCTGCTGGGCAGGGCCTACCACGAGCAGAGAAAATTCCAGGAGGCCCGCAAGCTGGTCACCCGCGCACTGGGGGCCAGCCCCATGGAACCGGAGGTCCATGTCCAGAACGGGCGCCTGCTGCACAGCTATGGCGAGATGGATGCCGCGGCCAATGCCTTCACCCACGCGCTGCAGCTCGATCCGCAGTTCGCGCCTGCCTATCGCGAGCTGGCCATCCTGCTGATCGACGCCGGGGTCCTGGACCAGGCGACCGAGGCGCTGCTGATGGCCATCAAACTCAATCCGCAGGATGCTGTGGCCTTCTATCACCTGGGCCTGATCAAGAAGATGCAGGGCGAGGAGGGCGAGGCCATCGATGCCTATGCCATCGCCGTGGGGATCAAACCCGACTATGCCGAGGCCCATGTGAACCTCGGCAAGATCGCCATCGACCGGGGCAAGCACGAACTGGGCGAGAAGTCCTGCCGGCGCGCCATCGAGGCCGACCCGACCCTGGCCCAGGCCTATGTGAACCTGGGCATGGTGCTGCGCGAGCAGAAACGCCTCGACGAGGCCTATGAGTACGCGCGCAAGGGCGCGGAGCTCGACCCGCGCAGCGGCGCCGCGCAGAGCAACTACGGCAACGTCCTGATGGACCTCCAGCGCTACAAGGAGGCGGTGGTCGCTTTCCGCCAGGCCATGGAGTTCCAGCCGAGCTTCTCGACCAGCTATTTCAACTACGGCAACGCGCTGCGCCTGCTCCACGTCCTCGACAAGGCGCATGAATCCTACAACAAGGCCATCGATCTGGAGCCGGACCGCGGCGAGTTTCACCACAACCAGGGCCTGGTCTATCAGGAACAGGGCGACCATCCGGCGGCGCTGGAGAAGTTCCGCCTGGCCAACAAGCTGTCGCCGGAGCACCTGGGGCTGCAGTTCTCCCTCGCCCGCTCGCTCTGGAACAATGGATTCCGCGAGGAATCCTGGGACTACTTCGATGCCGGCCTGGCAGGTGACCTGCGCAAGCCGAACCGCAAGTTCCAGTTGCCGCGCTGGCGCGGTGAGGATATCTCCGACCAACGCATCTTGGTCTGGCGCGAACAGGGTGTGGGCGACGAGATCGATTTCAGCCGCCGCTACCGTCACATCATCGACTGCGCCGGCGAAACGACAATCGAGGCGGACAAGCGCCTGCTTCCCATCTTCCAGCGCTCCTTCCCGGAAGCGAAGTTCCTGCCGGAGCGCCTGGACGGCAAGCACGACTGGTACCGGGAAGACATGGACCTGCACCTGCCGACCGGCAACCTGATGCAGTACTTCCCCTACAGCCAGGAGGAGCTGGACCTGGCAACCAGCTATCCGACCGACGACATCGAGGCGGCCTTTGCCTGCGGCGAGCGCAGCAAGGACGAGAAGGGCTATCTGGTGGCCGACCCCGAGCGGGCGGCGGAGATGGCCGAGCGCCTCGCGGCCTTGCCGGACGGCATCCGGGTCGGCATCTGCTGGCGCAGCCAATACAGCCACCGCGACCGCGACATCCACTACACCAAGCTGGAGATGTGGGAGCCGATCCTGCGGATTCCCGGGATCACCTTCGTCAACGTTCAGTACGATCAGCGCGAGGACGAGATCAAGGCCGTGGAGGACGAGGTGGGGGTCTCCATCCACCGCTGGTCCGATCTCGACCTCAAGATGGATCTGGAGGGCGCCTTCGCCCTGACCTCCCAGTTGGACATGGTGGTCTCGACCTCCACCTCGCCAAGCCGGATCGGCGATGCCACGGGGGTGGAGGTCTGGATCATGACCGCCGGCGCCAGCTCCCCCCTGCAGCCGCCGCACGGCGAGTTCGGGATCAAGAACAGGCTGCTCTGGCAGCGCCATTGGACCGAACAGTGGTCGGTGCTCATCCAGCGCATCGCCAGGGCCCTGGAGGCGCGTGTGAGCGCTTAGCCTGCGGCAAGGGGGCCGGGACCAGAGAGACAGAATTCAACGCCGGGGAAGAGATTGGGGATCGAAGATGCTACTGACCACCGCAGACGGCTTTGCCACCGTCACCGAGAAGCCGACTCCCCAGGAGTTGGAAGCCTTCTATAACGACCTCTACTTTGGTGAAGACAGCAAGAATCAGTACGCCAAGGACTACACCGACAAGGAAATCCTTCACAAGTACATCGACTGCCGGGAAGCCGGCGCCGTCAGCGGCTTGAGCTCCGGCAGCCTGCTCGACGTAGGCTGCGGGGAAGGCTTTTTTCTCAAGTACTTCAGCGAGCGGGACTGGGCGGTGCGCGGCCTGGACTTCACCGCGCAGGGGGTCGAGCGGCATTTTCCCGAACTGATTGACAGACTCGAGACCGGCAACCTCTTCGAGTTGCTGACCCGCGAGGCGGAAGGCGGCGCGCGCTACGACCTGGTGGTCTGCAACAACGTGCTGGAGCATGTCATCGATCCGCTGAAGCTGCTGGAGGACCTGAAGGGCGTGGTGGCGCCCGGTGGCGTTGTGCGCCTCGCGGTTCCCAACGACGGCTCCTGGCTGCAGCAACTGGTGGTCGAGCTTGGCCATGCGCGCCCGGACTTCTGGGTCTGCCCGCCGGAGCACCTGAGCTACTTCACGGTGGAGAGCCTGCAGGCCCTGCTGGAGCGGGTCGGCTGGCATCTCCGTGAGATCCTGACCGCCTTTCCCATCGAGCTCTATCAGGTGAACGACGCCAGCAACTACGCCAGGGAGCGCAGCCTGGGCCGGGCGGCGCACTTCGCCCGTGTCGACTTCGAAGTGGCGCTCTGCGAACAGTCTCTGGAGAAGCTGCTGGCCTTCCGGTGCGGCTGTGCGGCCGCCGGGATCGGCCGCAATATGGCGGCCTACATGACCCTGGAAGCCTAGCGCATGGACATCGAGTACCTGGGCAACACCGGCTTCCTGGTCGGGCTGCAGTCCGGCGAGACCATCGCCCTGGACTGGTGGTTCTCGACCAACGCCTTCCATGGCGCCTGGGCGCTCTATCCGCCCATCAGCCCGGACTACCGGCGCCATCTGCTGAGCGAGAATCCGCCGGATTACGTTTTCATCAGCCATCTCCATGCCGATCATCTGGATCCCGAGGTTCTCAAGGAACTCGACAAGGAAACGCCGGTCATCATCGGCAAGCGCGCCCAGCCCCATCTGAGCCGCTGCCTGAAGGGCCTGGGGATGAGGAACATCGTCGAGGTTCCCTTCGAGGAAGAGCAGTCCATCGGTTCCTTTTCGGTCGTCCTGTTCGATGATTTCTCGACCGACAGCGACGCGCCGACCGATGAGGTCGGCTACCAGCTCGACAGCGCCATTCTCATCCGCGACCGGGACGGGGTCAGCTTTCTCAATCTGAATGACGACATCCCGACGCGGCGGCAGACCGAAGGCATTGCCAGCAGGTACGGCCAGCCTGACGCCGCCGCCATGGTCTGTTCATCGGCGAGTTCCTATCCGCAGTGCATGCTGAACTACGACGATGCCCAGAAGGCGGAGAAGCGCCGAGAACTGATCCGCAAGACGACGCTGCGCTTCTATGACGCGATGGCGGGGCTGGAACCGCGGATCGCCATTCCCTGCGGCGGCTGCACGCTGAACGGTGCGCTCGCGCCCTTGGCCGAGTTCGCCCAGATCCTGCCCGATGAAGCGGTGATGCAGGAACAGCGTCACCGGCTGCCCACGGGCACCGAGCTCCTATCCATGGAATCGCGGGACCGCCTGGAACTGCGTGACGGAACCCGGTCCCTGGCGCGGGGGAACGGAACGCCGGTTTCCTATCGGGAAGCGGCGGCGGAGGCCGCGGCGAGGCAGCTCGACCACGAGCGGATCTGCATTCCGGAGTCCTTCCGCATCCTCTTGCCCAACATGCTGCGCCGCGCCCGCCAGAACCTCTGGCGGCGGCAGGAGAGCCTCGATCTCTTTCCGGACTGGCTGGTGACGCTGCGGGTCGAGCCCCTGGGCTCGGTTCAGCCCGGCGACACCCTGGGGCCGGTCGAGCTTTCCTACACCTTCGATCTCGCCGCGCCGGAGGCGCCGGCCGAGGCGGACGAGAACCGCCAGCACATCGAGTTCGTTGTCGATGCCCGGCTGCTCTTCATGGTGCTCGTTTCGGGGACTGTCTGGGACAACGTCTACACGGCATCCCTGATTCAGACCCGGCGGCATCCGGATGTCTTCGATCCGAACGTCACCAAGCTGATGTCCTTCTTCGCCGTGTGATCCGCCTTCTGTCCTGGAAGACGGGGCGCCTGGAGGACGGGGCGCCTGGAGGACGGGGCGCCTAGAGGACGGGGCGCCTAGAGGACGTGGCGGACGTCGTAGCGGTCGTTCGGCAGGATATACTGCCAGGCCAGGCGGTTTGCCGTATCGATGAAGATCGGCGCGCGCATGTTGACCGAGGTCTCGAACCTGTCCCCCAGCTTGCGGAAGGTCGCGATCAGCATGATCGCGCAGTCTGCCGGCGCGATCCCGAGACTCTGCTGCGCAGCATCGACATCCTTGGCGTCGATCAGGGCTGTCGTCGGATCGTAGGGCAGCACGATGAAGGAGAGATCCGTCGGCTCCAGCGCCTGCAGCAGCATGAAGCTGGACTGGGTCTCGCTGGGGATCATCGCCAGGCCGAAAAGCTGATAGCCGATGAAGCCGGGGATGGCCTTCGGAAAGGTTAATGATTGGTCAAGGTCGAACTCGATGGTCCCGAAGCGGGTATCGACGGTTCGGGTCTTCCCCCCATCGGACAACGGCGCCGAGGCGGTCGCGTCAGGGGCTGCTGGTGCTGCCGTCCTGGCTGCCATTTGTTCGCGGGGCATGGTTAACTCCTTACTCTCGAAGGCCCTATTATCGCTCTGATGTGGTTACGAAATCGCTATCTCAGGTAATTTAATAGGCTGAGCTCGCTGACCCGAGACAGGGCCAAATAGGAGCCCTGGAGCTGCACCTCGTCCTGGGCCAGGCGGGTGGTTGCCTCGGCGACGTCGACGTCCTCCAGGACGGAGACCAGGTTGCTGGCATAGGTCAGATAGTCGTCGTGGCCGCTTCTGGCGGATTCCAGAACCTTGGAGCTGGCACCGATGCGGCCACGGATATCGCTCAGCCCGTCGACGGCGGACTTCATCATCGTATAGGCCTGCTGCAGGACGGCGCCGTCCAGGTTGGCGCCGGCATAGTCCATGTAGGAGAGGGCGCGCAGCATCTCCTCGAAAGCCGGCTCGTCGCCCGTGATGCCGTAATCCGTCTCGAAGGTCTCGTCGGTGCGGATCGCCATCACCAGGGTGTCGCCCTGGTAGTAGTCGAAGTCGGCGGTGAAGACGCCGGGCAGGCCGGCCTGCGGCGTATAGGCGACGTCGCTCAGGTCGACCGCCGGGGCATCGGTCTGCGATCCGGCAAAGAGGTAGCGGTCCTCGTGCTGGGTGTTCAGGAGCGATTCCATCTCCGCCAGAAAGGTGGCGGAGAATTCCTGCAGAGGAACGTCGCTGATGTTCTCGCCGGAGATGGCGGAGCTCATGATGGCCAGCACCTCGGTCGAGCGCTGCACCATGATCGCGACGGAGGATTCCATGATGCCGAGCCGGGTCAGAGCCTGGTCGATGTTGCGCGTGAACTGCTCGGTGCGCACCACCGAGCGCTCCAGGTTGACCAGTTCGCTGGCATCGGTGGCGATGGTCGAATACTGCTGAGCGCGCTTGCCGCTGGCGATTTCGATCTGCCGTTCGGCGACGCTGCCCTGGGTGCGCATGGTGTAGGACAGCGTCAGCTGGTGCTGGGCGTAGTTGGCGACGCGAAACATCACAAGACCTCCCGTCCTCAGCTCAGGTTCAGCAGGGTTTCGAGCATCTCGTCGACCGCCTGCACCAGCCGCGCCGAGGCGTTGTAGGCGTTCTGGAAGATGGTCATGTTGGCCAGCTCTTCGTCGAGGTTGACCCCGGCCTCCGAGAGGAACTTCGCTTCCAGATCCTCGAAGAAAAAGGACTGGAAGTTCAGCGTGTCGTCGGCCGCGGCCGTCGCCGAGGCGTTGAACGACAGGATCACCCCGGCATAACCGGAGAAGGTGGTGCTGGTGGCCGAGGGTCCATCGGTGATGCTGGCGTAGCTGAAGTTCTCACCGAAGGCATCGGCAAGCTGCTGGGCGATCTCGTTGTCGCCGACCCCCAGGGTCAATGCCGGCGATGTGCCCCGCAGCATGCCGCGAGAGAGATAGGAGGGATCGTCGATGATCGACTGGCGCACGGCCATGGTGCTGGAGATGCCGGTCTGGCTTCCCTGGTTGGCCAGCGCCGGCACGCCGGTGGCGAGCTCCGGGGTCTCGAAGAGGTCGTTCAGGCCGAAGAAGTTCGAGAAGCCCATATAGGTTTCCTGGACCAAGTCGCCGTCGGCATCGAACTGGATGGTGGCATCGCCCAAATCGGCGGCGGGGCCGTTGTCCAGGATGGCCAGCCGGTACCCGGGTTCCAGCTTGATCTCCATGCGGCTGTTGTTCCAGGCCGCGGTGCCGTAGCCGGGCGCCGAGGTCAGATGGCCGTTGATGGCGGTGATGATGGCGGTCGGCGTGGTGGCGCCGGCGGCGATGGTGAGCGGCGCGATGACCGCGTTACCGGTGGCGTCGAGGATTGCGAAGGTCACGTCCGAGCCGAGGGTCAGGGGGTCGCCCGGGGTGTTGATCACCCGCGTGCCGTACATGGCGGCCGCATCGCCGGCGGCCGTGCCAGAACCGAAGGGGGTGTTGGCGCCGCGATTATGGGCCCGGTTGACTTCGTCGCGCATCTGCCCGGCGAGCTGGTCGATCTGTGCGGTCATCGCCGGCAGGGTCTGATCGCGCATCTCGATCAGCGCCTGCAACTTGCCGCCCTGAATCTCGGTGGTCATGTCGCTGCTGGGCGGCGGTGCCGCGCCACCGTTCAGGTAGATGCCGCTGATGGTCGTCGGATAGGTCTCGTTGGCGGTCATGAAGGGGGTGACGGTGTAGGACAGGGTGCTGTTGGAGGTGCCGGAGACCAGCGAGCGCCCGGCGGAGGTGAACAGCCTGACCTGGCCGAAGGAGTCGGTGAACTCCTGCAGCTCCATGTACTCGGCAATGGTCTTGATGGCGACGTCGCGGCGGTCCTGCAGGTCGCCGACCGGTAGGCCCTTCAAGGTGTTGTTGCCGATCTGGGAATTGAGGTCGGAGATGATCTCAAGCTCGGCGTTGATGATATCGACGGCTGCCGCAATCTCCGAATCCGCCTGCGAACGCAATGTCTGAACATTGGTCGCCATATCATTGATATATTGCGCCATTTCCTCGGCTTCATTCACCGCGCCAAAGCGATGAGCGGCGACCTCCGGGCTGGTGGCGACGTCTTCCAGAGCCACCGCCAGATCGCTGATGGAGTTGCCGAGGGCGTTGTTGTTGCCGAGGGAGCCGAACATCGACTGCATGCGGTTGTAGTACTCCGAGGCAACTTCGATGTTGCCCAGGACCGTCGTCTCCCTGACCAGATCGCGGCGCAGGAACTGGTCGATCTGGCGCGCGATCTCCGCTGTTTCGACGCCCACGCCCTGGCCGCCAAGAACCCGGTTCCGCTGGTCGTGGATCTTGCGCGCGTAGTCCGGCGTATTGACGTTGGCGACGTTGTTGGAGGTCACCTGCAGGGCGGTCTGGTTCACCTGCAGCCCAGAGAGGGCGTTGGTAAGGGCGATGCTGAGCGACATGGGCGGCGTCTCGTTCCTGTCTGGTCCCCGGTTTGCGGTCTGTCGGCCGGCGGCCTAGAGGTGCTGGTCGAGCTGCACCGAGACCGGGGGCTGGGCGGCCTGGCGATTGAGGCTGCCGCGTTCGGAGTAGCCGCTGCTCTCGCTCTGCTGGCCCTGGACGGCATTGACGATCGCCGTGGCGATCCGCTCGTTGGCCTTGCGCGCCGCGTTGATCGCCATCTCGTTCTCGTTCATCACGCCGTGCATGCGTTCCATCACGTCGGTCAGTTCCTCGCGCAGCAGCGGGTCGATCAATTCGGCGAAGGCCGGGTTGCTGCGCAGCGGCGAGGTCTGCTTCTCATAGGACTGCACCAGGGACAGCTTGTGGTCCTGCAGCTCGCCGAACTCGCGCACGCGCATGGCCCGCAAGAGGTCTACCTCCCGGCTCATCACCGCGGTGAGGTCTTCGACCAGGCTGATGATCTGCCGCAACTCTTCCGGAGAGGGGGGAGCGGACTGGAGATCCTGCTCGGTCATGATTGCATCTCCTGCATCTTGAGCATTTCACTTTGAACGGCTTCGGCAATGCCCACGCCGCCAGCGCGGGCGATGGCCTTGCCGTATTCCTGAACCATCAGGGAGCGATAGATCTTCTCGCCGGAGCCGCCGCCGAACATGCCTTCGGAACTCAGGCCCTCGAAGACCGGGCCCAGCATCTCGGCGATGAAAAGGGCTTCGAACTCCTCGCCCGCCTTCTTGGCGGCGCGCTGCATGGCCTCCTGGCTCATCTGCCTTTGGCCGGGGCCGGCCTGTTGGACCGGCGCCAGCGGCATGGCGGGAATGACGGGGCTGTCGAGCATGGCTAGAGCACCTCGATTTCCGCCTGCAAGGCGCCGGCGGCCTTGATGGCTTGAAGGATGGAGATCATGTCCCGCGGGCCGATGCCCAGGGCGTTGAGGCCGTTGACCAGCTCCTGCAGGCTGACGCCCGCGGGGACCACCGCCAGGCGGTTGTCGGCGTCTTCGTCGACCTCGATCTGGGTCCGGTCGACGACCTCGGTGTCGCCGGTTGCGGAAAAGGCGTTGGGCTGGCTGACCTGGGGCGTCTCGGTGATGCGGATGGTCAGATTGCCCTGGGCGATGGCGACGGTGCTGATCCGCACGTTCTCGCCCATGACGATGATGCCGGAGGCCTCGTCGATCACCACGCGGGCCGGCTGGTCGGCGCGCACGCGGAGCTGCTCGATATCGGTCATCAGGGCGACGGTGTCGTTGTTGTAGCGGGCGGGGACCGAGACCCGCACGGTGGCCGGGTCGGTGGAGCGGGCCGCGTTCTCGCCGGTGAACGCGTTGATCGCCTCGGCGACCCGGCGGGCGGTGGTCAGGTCCGGATTGCGCAGGGAAAGCTTCACCGAGCGCATCTGCTCCAGTTCGAAGCCCAACTCGCGCTCGATGATGGCGCCGTTGGCGATGCGCCCGGAGGTCGGGACCCCCTTGACGATGGTCTCGGCATTGCCGGCGGCGCTGAAGCCGGCCACGGCGACCTGGCCCTGGGCGACGGCATAGACCTCGCCGTCGGCGGCCAGCAGGGGGGTCACCAGCAGGGTGCCGCCCAGCAGGCTGTCGGCGTCGCCCAGGGCGGAGACCTGAATATCGATACGCGTGCCCTGCCGGGAAAACGGCGGCAGATTGGCGGTGACCATCACCGCTGCCACGTTGTCGCTGTCCAGATCGTCGTCGCGCGCGTTCACGCCCAGGCGCTGCAGCATGCCGATGAGGCTTTCCCGCGTGAAGACCGCGCTGGCCAGGTCGTCGCCGGTGCCGTTGAGGCCAACCACCAGCCCGTAGCCGACCAGCAGGTTGTCGCGCACGCCCTCGAAGTCCGCCAGGTCCTTGATCCGTGACTGCGCCTGGGCCGCCGCCGTCCCGCTGCCGAGCAGCAGGCAGGCAAGGACCCACAGCAGCAGGACCAGGGACGCTCCGGCAGCGGCGAGGGCGCCGCGGGGCCGGGCAGGCTGGGACAGGGGCTGGGCACAGGTCATACGGGCAATCCCAAAGCAGGGTTCTTGACTCGGCCTCATCTATGCGAAAGGCATGCCAAGTAACGGGCCCCGGCCCGCCCGCGAAAAGTGGCGGAATTCCGCGGAATCTGCGTTCCGGCAGCGGCTGGGTGCGCCCGCGATGAGGCAAAAAGGGCTCCGCCGGTGTAGGAAATTTTTGCCGCGTTATCAGAGGTTTAACCGCTTGTTAACCGCCAGCACGCAGTGTCGGCCCAAGTGCACCGACACCAGGGCAAAGAATGAAAATCAACCGTCTCACGGGGCCAAGGACCACATCGAAGCCGCGATCGGCCGCTTCCGCCACCGGCGGCGGCGGCGGTTTCGCCCGGGCCCTGGAGGGGACCGCCACCCAGAGCGCCACCGCCGCCGGGTCGACGCCAGTCCAGGCCGTGAATGCCCTGCTGGCGCTGCAGGAGGTGGGGGATGCCACGGCAGGCCCCGGCCGGGCGCGGCGGCGGGCCGAAGATATTCTCGAAAAACTTGAAGAATTGCGTCTGGCACTCGTATTTGGGGAGATTTCGCCGGAGCGGCTTGAGCGTCTCACGGAGCTGCTGGCCCAGCGCCGGGAGCAGATCGAAGACCCGAAACTGGCGGAAATCGTCAACGAAATCGAAATTCGGGCAGCGGTAGAATTGGCCAAACGGGGCCGCTGACGGGCCTCGGCAGGCCTGACGCCGGGCCCGCGCGCCCGCCGCCGCAGGCGCAAGAAGATTTGATGATTTCAAAGGCTTGCCGGGCAAGGCAAATTCCATATACTCCCGGCGCGTTTTGGTACTCATTAACGGGACCAGGGATGACTGTCAGACTTCCGAAGAACTATCGTCCGAGCGAGGACGAAGTCTTCATGAACGCGCGAATGCGTGAATATTTCCGACGGAAGCTCCTGCAATGGAAGGACGAGCTGCAGCGCGAATCGGGCGAGACGTTGCAGCACCTGCAGGAGGTCTCATTGCATGAGCCCGATATCGCCGACCGCGCCTCTTTGGAAACCGACCGCTCGCTTGAGCTGCGGACCCGCGACCGGGAGCGCAAACTGATTTCCAAGATCGATGCCGCGCTGCGCCGCATCGAAGAAGATTCCTACGGCTACTGCGAAGAGACGGGCGAACCGATCTCGCTGCGCCGTCTGGAGGCCCGCCCCATCGCCACGCTTTCCATCGAATCTCAGGAACGCCACGAGCGCATGGAACGGACCCACCGCGACGACTGAACCGAATCTCCATGACCAGGGGCCAGGCCCCGGGGTAGAGAAATAGGCGAGGGGCCACCGATTGGCGGCCCCTCTTTCCTTTTCGGGCCATGGGGCCACAGGCGCGGCGGACCCCTCTTGCCAAGTCCTAGAACGGCCAGATGATATCGAAGACCTGCTGGCCGTAGCGCGGCTGCTGGATGTCGGAAATCTGGCCCTGGCCGCCATAGGCGATGCGCGCCTCGGCGATCTGGTCGTAGCCGATGGTGTTCTGCGAGGTGATGTCCTCCGGGCGGATGATGCCGGCGACCTGGAGCTCGCGCTTCTCGAAATTCACCCTCACTTCCTGGCGTCCGGCCAGCACGAGGTTGCCGTTGGGCAGGACCTGGGTGACCAGCGCGGCGATCCGCAGATTGATGGTCTCGTTGCGGTTCACGCCGCCGGTGCCCTCGGAGGAAGAGGTGCTGTCGAGGTCGACGAGGTCGGTGGGATCGATGGCGTCCGGGAAGATTCTTGCCAGCCTGGATTCGTAGCCCAGGAAGGCGCTGGCGGAGGCGTCCTCGGCATTGGTCCGGCTGCGGGTGGTGGTGTTGTTGATGGCCGCATTGTCGGAGATCTGGATGATCACGGTCAGCAGGTCGCCGACGTTGCTCGCCCGCTGGTCCTTCAGGAAGGCGCGGGACCCCGGCCGCCAGAGGGAGTTGGGCTGGCGGTCGATCTCGACCGGCGCCGGCATCGGCAGGGAGACCGCCTGTTCACCGGCGAGCGGCGCCGGGCTGTCGATCGTGGACAGCTTCGGTTCTTCGCCCACCTGAGAGAGGCGGTTCAGCATGTTGCAACCGCTCAGCGACAGCCCGATCAGGCTCACCAGCAGGCCGCGGTGGAGAAGGGTGCAGAGGGCCCTTGTCCGGCTTGTTTCTCGGTTGATCATGTCCTTGTCTCCCGTCAATTGCCGCCGGCCGCCGCAGGAGGCGTCACCACCACGGTCCCGGCATCGATCACCACGGCGTTGACGACGCTGTTCGAAGTGGTGTTCATCACCCGGACGACATCGGCCTGGGCCCCGTCCTCAAGCGCCCGTCCCCTGACCGTCAGCTCCATGCGCTGGGTCTGCAGGCGGATGGTGACCAGGCTGTTCTTGGCGACCACGATAGGGGTCTGCAGGTCGGTGGTGCGAATGATCTGCTGAGAGCGGATCGGCCGCCGCGGGCTCATGCCGATCAGACTGCCCTGGTCGCTGACCGTGCTGCGGGTCAGGCGGTTGACCCGCAGGGTGATCCACTCGATGTCGTCAGGCCGGATCACATCTCCCGGGTTCAGGTTGCGGCGCAGCACCGGAACTTCGGTGAGCTGCATGGCCCGGCCGGTCACGGAGATCCGGGCGAAGGGCTGTCCGTTCGCCGGGGCCGTGATGTGGGCGACGAAGCGCCCGCTGTCGGGATCGTGGCTCAGGCCGGTGACCGCGAGGCTCGCCTCGCTGGCGCTGGGCAACTGCAGGCTCAGGCCTGGATTGTCGAGCACCAGTTCCAGGCGGTGATCCATGGCCCTGTCTTCCAGGGCCACGCGGACGGCCGCTTCGATTTCCTCGGTTCCGATGGTCTGGCTCGCCCGGCGCAGGGTGATCCGCTCAAAGCGGGACCGGGGCTGCCAGTCCAGGTCGTGGGAGCGCGCCACGGCGAGCAACCAGCGCGCGCCGATGTCGACCTCCTGGCCGAGCTCGGGCGCCCGGGCCACCGGGGTTTCCGCCAGGCCCGGCAGCTCGATCCCGTCGAAGAGGTCGCCCAGCCGCACCACCGTATCGTCGACCACGGCCTCGGTCTTCAGGCGAATCAGCGGCGTGGACCCGATCTCGCCGGACTGCGCCAAGGCCGCCGGCGGCAGCGCCAGCACCAGGGCGGCCAGAAGAAGCATCAGTTTTCTATGCATCATTTCATCCCCGCCTTAGCGAAGCTGCGTCACGCTGCGCATCATCTCGTCGGAGGACTCGATGACCTTCGAGTTCATCTCGTAGGCGCGCTGGGCGGTGATCAGGTTGGTGATCTCCGCCACCACGTTGACGTTGGAGGTCTCAAGGGCGCCCTGGAGAATGGTGCCGTAGCCGGCGGACCCCGGCGTTGCCACGGAGGCTTGGCCCGAGGCGGCGGTCTCCAGCAGCAGGTTGTTGCCGATGGCATCGAGGCCGGCCTCGTTGGCGAAGTTGGCCAGCTCAAGCTGCCCGACCCGCTGCGGCGCGACCTGGCCGGCCAGATCGGCGAAGACCTCGCCGCTCTCGTTGATGGTAATCGACTGAGCGTCCTCGGGGACCGTAATGCCGGGCTGGACGACGTAGCCGTCGGCCGTGACGATGTCGCCGTCGGCGCTCAACTGCAGGGACCCGGCCCGGGTGTAGGCGGTATCGCCGTTCGGCAGCTCCACCATGAGGAAGCCGCGGCCGTTGATGGCCAGGTCGAGGGGGTTTTCCGTCTGCAGGATGTTGCCCTGGCCGGACAGCCGGTAGATGGCCGCCGACTTGACGCCGAGGCCGAGCTGAACGCCGGTCGGCACGATGGTGCCGGCGTCCGAGGAGGCCGAGCCGACGCGGCGCATGTTCTGGTACAGCAGGTCCTGGAACTCGGCCCGCTGGCGCTTGTAGCCGGTGGTCGTCATGTTGGCGATGTTGTTGGAGATGACCTCGACATTGAGCTGCTGAGCCAGCATGCCGGTCGCGCCGATGTTCAAAGATCTCATGGCTTCGTCCTCACCTATGTCCGCGTGGAGCCGCCGAGCGCCTGGATTGCCCGGCGCTGGCGCTCGTGTTCGTCGTTGACCATCCGGCCCGTGGAGCTGTAGCTGCGTACGGTCTGGATCATCTTGGTCAGCTCGATGATCCCGGCGACGTTCGAGCCTTCGACCATGCCCTGCACGACCTCCGAGCCCTCTGCCGGCTGGGGGTCCTGCCCGTCGGCGTCGTATAGGCCGCCGGCCAGCTTGATCAGCGCCTGCTCGTCCTCAAAGCGGACGACGCGGATCTTGCCGGCAGGCCCCTGGTCGGTGGTGACCGTGCCGTCGCGGGTGATGGTCACGTCGCTGCTGTCGGGCGGCAGCACGATGGGGTTGCCGCCGTCATCCAGCACCTTTTCTCCGGAGGCGGTGATCAGGGCCCGGTCCGCATCCAGGCGAAACACGCCATTGCGGGTGTAGCGCGGCCCCAGGGGGGTCTCCACCTCGTAGTAGCCCTCACCGGAGATGGCGGTATCGAGGGGATTATCGGTGGCGTTCATGGTCCCCTCGGTCAGGTTCCTGACCAGGGCGATGTCCTGAACGAAGCTCATCTTCTCGCCGGAGTCCGTGGATTCCAGATACTCGACGAAAAGCATGCTCTGGCCCTTGTAGGCGGGGGTGTTGAGGTTCGCCATGTTGTTGGCGATCACATCCATCTCCCGCCGCAGGGTCATCTGGCGCGACAGCGCGATATAACCGGCATTCTCCATAGTTCTACCTGATCGCTTTACTCGTTGGGCAGTTGGGCGCCGGGCCGGCCTTCGACCGCCATTCCGGCACGGCATTCGAAGCAAGGCCCATGCCAGGGGCGGAATTTCGCCCTTTCCGCCGGGCCACAGGCCGCGGCGCGCGCTCCGGGGGCCGATTTCGGGCAGAGCTTGCCCGGCAGAACTTGCCCTCGGCGACAGAACTCCGCGCGGAAACCACTCCCCTCAACCAAGTCTTAACCAACCATCCGTAGGCTCTAGGCAGTCGAAAACTCAAGATAACTGAATAGGTTGACTGCAATGGCCGATGAGGCGGCTACTCAGGACATCGCTGACGTCGAGATCGAAGCGACCCCGAAAGGGGGCATGAACGGCAAGAAGCTGGTTCTCTTCATCATCCTGCCGATCCTTCTGCTGATCGCCGCCGGTGCCGGCGCCTTCATGGCGGGTCTGCTCGACCCTCTGCTCGGCAAGGAACCGGAGCCGGTGGTCGAGGAAGTGATCGAACCGGTTGCCAGCAAGGCGGTCTTCTACGACCTGCCGGAGATGCTGGTGAACCTCAACTCCAGCGGCCGCAAGAAAAGCTACCTCAAGATTTCCATCAGCCTGGAGCTGACCAACGAGGCGGACCGCGACGAGATCACGACCCTGCTGCCACGCGTCGTTGACAACTTCCAGGTCTATCTGCGTGAGCTTCGCATCGAAGACCTCCGTGGCTCGGCAGGTCTGCAGCGGCTGCGCGAGGAGCTGCTGATCCGGGTCAATACCGCAGCACAGCCGATTCAGGTCCGCGACGTGCTCTTCAAGGAGATGCTCGTCCAGTAGCGCCTGTCGGGAGCGCCTGTCGGGGCGCCGAGGAAGCCGCGGGCGGCAGGTCAAGAAAGACTGAGTCAGATGGCCGACGAAGAAGCGATGATGGAGCAGTGGGAGGCCATGGCCGAGGAGGGCGAGGCCGAGGCCGATGGCGACGACGCGGCCCCCGCTGGCGGTGCGGGCGGCTCCACACGGGTTCTCGATCAAAGCGAAATCGACAGTCTTCTGGGCGTTGCCGGGGTCGGCGACGACGACGGTGAAGAATCCGGCATCCAGGCAATCCTCAACTCGGCCCTGGTCTCCTACGAGCGCCTGCCGATGCTGGAGGTGGTCTTCGACCGTCTGGTCCGCATGATGTCCACCTCGCTGCGGAACTTTACCTCCGACAATGTCGAGGTCAGCCTCGACAACATCACCTCGGCGCGTTTCGGCGATCACATGAACTCGATCCCGCTGCCGGCCATGCTGTCCGTCTTCAAGGCCGAGGAGTGGGACAACTACGGCCTGATGACCGTCGACAGCGCCCTGATCTACTCCATCGTCGACGTGCTGCTCGGCGGTCGGCGGGGTACAGCGGCCATGCGGATCGAGGGCCGACCCTATACGACCATCGAACGGAACCTGGTGGAACGCATGGTCCATGTCGTCCTGGCGGACCTCTCGGCAGCCTTCGACCCGCTTTCGCCGGTGACCTTCCGCTTCGACCGGCTGGAAACCAATCCGCGCTTCGCCACTATCGCCAGGCCGGCCAACGCGGTCATCGTGGTGACCCTGCGGGTCGACATGGAAGACCGTGGCGGCCTGATCGAACTGCTGATCCCCTATGCCACGCTGGAGCCGGTGCGCGAGCTGCTGCTGCAGATGTTCATGGGCGAGAAGTTCGGCCGCGACTCCATCTGGGAGGGGCACCTGACCGCCGAGCTCTGGCAGACCGACATCAGCATCGACGCGGTCCTGGATCAGGTTGAAATGCCCCTGGGCGAAGTCCTGGAATGGATCGAAGGCAGCCAGTTGGACCTGAACTGCAACCCCAGCTCCAAGGTCGAGCTGCGCTGCGGTGACGTCGCGATGTTCAAGGGGCGCATGGGCCGGCGCGGCGGCCACATCGCCGTCCAGGTGGCGGAAAAGATCGTGCGTGAGGGAGAATCATGATGACCTGGCTGCAAGACTACGGTCTTGTCCTCGACGTCGCCATTTGCGTCTTGTTGCTGACCACCATCGGCTTTGCCGCCGTGCTGAACCGCAAGCTCAGCGAGCTGCGCGCGGCACGTGGCGAGATGGAGAAGCTTGTCGCCGACTTCGCCGCGGCGACCGACAAGGCCGAAAACGGCCTTCAGGCGCTCAGGGACAGCAGCCAGGACGTGGGTGAGGGCCTTGCCAAGAAGGTCGACGACGCCTGCCGCCTGGCCGACGAGATGGCCTTTCTCCTGAAGAAAGGCAACGAGATTGCCGACCGGCTGGAAGTTTCCATCGCGGCTTCCCGCAAGCACGACCGCGAGGAACCCAAAGCGGCCGCGGGCCTGACCAAGCAGTCCCTGCACCGCGCGCCCATGAGCATCACCAAGATGGAACGCAAGGCGATGCAGGACGACCCGGCAGCGCCGGTGTCGGAACCGGCCAAACCGTCCAACGGCATCGCCAAGCTGGCCAAGCGAAAGCTCTCCCGTTCGGATAGCGAGCTGATGCGCACGCTGCAGGCGATGCGCTAGAGCGAAACCGCCCGCGAGCCCCTGAAATGCGTCTGCGTCTTCTCCCCGTCTTCGCCCTGGCCGCCGGCCTGGCCATGACCGCCAAGCTGGCCGGTGTCTGGCATAGCGCCAACGGCTTTGCGCCGGCCCTGGCGGCCGAGAATGCGGAGACGCCGCCCCTCACCACGGAGGCCGGATCCGATACGGCGGGCGAGACCGCGGGCGAGCCGGCGGCCGAAATGGCCGAAGCCACCGCTGCGGAGGAGGCTCCGGTCCCGGAGGGCCAGATCACCGATCTGTCCTCGGAAATCTTCGATCTGACCGACGAGGAACTCAGCCTGCTGCAGGCGCTCTCCCAACGCCGTGAGGAACTGGAGCAGCGGGCCCGCGAGGTCGACGAGCGCGAAGTGCTGCTCAAGGCGGCGGAACAGCGGATCGAGCAGAAGATCCGCGAATTGGAGGGCCTTCAGGAGACCATCGAGGCGCTTTTGGTCCAGCACGACGAGCAGACCGAGGCACAGATGAAGAGCCTCGTTAAGATCTACGAGAGCATGAAGCCGAAGCAGGCGGCGCGGATCTTCGAAGAGCTCGACATGGATGTGCTGCTGGAGGTGATCGAGCGCATGAAGGAGCGCAAGTCGGCGCCCATCCTGGCCCAGATGAATCCGCAGCGCGCCAAGACCGTCACTCTTGAGCTGGCGCAGCGGCGAGAACTTCCCATCCCCCGCGAGTGATTGGAATTATCAGCTTTTTCAACGGTTTTTACTGACTATTAACGCCGATTGACTAGCTTTTCCGTCAGACGATTTGGCACCTTCTGCGGGCACGATTTCTTACAGGAGTGAGTAATGTCGACAGTCGACATGGGCATGCCGATCCTCATCGTGGACGACTACAAGACCATGCTGCGGATCATCCGAAACCTGCTTAAGCAGCTCGGCTTCAACAACGTTGATGAAGCCACCGATGGTAGCGCCGCCCTGCAGAAGCTGCGCGACAAGGACTATCACCTGATCATCTCCGACTGGAACATGGAACCGATGAGCGGCATGCAGCTGCTCACCGAGGTCCGGGCCGACATCAAGCTCAAGGAGCTCCCGTTCATCATGATCACGGCGGAGAGCAAGACCGAGAACGTGATCGCCGCGAAAGAAGCGGGTGTGAGCAACTACATCGTCAAGCCGTTCAACGCGGCGACGCTGAAGACGAAGCTGACTGCCGTCCTTGGTAATTTTTAAGCGCCCCTTCCAGAGCAAGGAGCCGCACTATGGCTGTCGCGGCCGTCAAAGAAAAAATCGCATCGCAGCTGCAGGAGCTGCGGAAGGCGGACGCATCGCTTGATCCGGAGGAAATCGTCTCCATCGTCGAAGCGATCGTCGAGACCATCGAAGGCGACATGTCGGCGGTCAGCCTCAAGGTCTATTCCGACATCGAGGCGCTGGCCCGCTACATCAATACCGCAAGGTCCGAAATCGCGGACCTGCGCCCGGACGACATCAACGCCGAGCATCTGCCGGCGGCCACCGACGAGCTTTCCGCCATCGTCGGCTCCACGGAACAGGCGACCAACACCATCTTCGAGGCCGTCGAGTCCATCGAGGCCCTGGCCGAGAAGATGCCGGAGGAGATCGCCGACCAGGTTTCCACGGCGATCACCTCGATCTACGAGGCCTGTGGCTTTCAGGACATCACCGGCCAGCGCATCACCAAGGTGGTGACCGCGCTGCAGAAGGTCGAAAGCAAGGTCGACGCCCTGCTGCATGCCTTCGGTGACGATCTCATGCCCTCCGATGCGCCGAAGAAGCCGGAAAAGAAGACCAAGGCCCCCAGCGGTGATCCGGCGCGTCCTGATGAGGATCTGATGAACGGGCCGCAGCTGCCCGAGGACGCGATCAGTCAGGACGATATCGACGCCCTCTTCGGGTGATCCCACCATGTCGGACCCTCAGCTCCGACCCGGCCAGCAGCAGAGCAATAGCCACATCATGGCGCTGCTGAGCCTGAAGGTGCTGCTGCTGGCCTTCTTCATTCTGCTGAATGCCCTCTCGAACTTTGAACACGAGCGCAGCACGGCGGTTCTCGAAAGCGTGCGGGAAGCCTTTCGCGGCATCGTACCGGCGGATCACAGCCGTTCCTCCGAAGCTGCCGCCCTCGATATCTTCGAAGGACAGGAAGACATCGCCGAGGCCCTCGGCCGGCTTTTCGATGATACCCTTCCGGTGGTCCAGCGCAGCGATGCCGCCAACACCCGGACCCTGCAGGTGGACATGCCCGCCGGCGATCTCTTCGCCGACAACAGCCCGGTAGTGAGCGGGCAGGGCCTGGACACCCTCAAGGCCATCGCCGCGGTCCTGACGGACGAGCGATACGCCGACCAGGACTATCAGGTCGACTTCCTCTACGGGCTCGAGGCCGGCGATGCCGCCACGCCGGGCCATTTGCTGGAGCTGCGCCGGGCCGGCGCCCTGGTGCGGACGCTGGAGCAGGATGCGGTGCCCTCCGCCCACCTCTCGACCGGCTTCATGCCGTCCTTTTCCGGCCAGGTCCGCATTCATTTCACCTTGCCATTGCCGAACAGCGACGGGCGCCCGGCAGCCGCAGGGGGCGGGTGACCGATGCCGCAGCGGGCCAAGTCAAAGAGACCCAAGGCCAGCCCCTGGCAGGGTCTGAGCCTGGGCGGGCCCGCCTATCGGGGCAGGATCGACAACGGCGGCCAGGCCTGGCTGCTCACCTTCACCGATCTTACCGCCCTGCTGCTCACCTTCTTCGTGCTGCTCTATTCCATGTCGACGATCAACGATGACGACTGGCAGAACCTGGTGGATGCCCTCTCGCCGCGGCTCTCCGGTCTTCAGGAGGTCACCGTCGCCATGCCCAGCGCCGATGAGGACGCTGAGGAGGTGGAGCGCATTCCCGGCACCGATCTGAACTATCTCTTCAGCCTGCTTCAGGAGCAGATGGCCGAAGATCCGATCCTGGCCAAAGCCACGGTGGCCCATGCGGACGAGCGGATCACCCTTGCCTTGCCGGGGGACCTGCTCTTTGCCTCCGGCTCCACGGATCTCGGCGAGGCTGCCAGCGGTTCGATCTTCGCGCTGGGCGCGGTGCTGGGCAATCTGCGCAATGTCGTCGAGATTGCCGGTTATGCCGATCCCTTGAAGCCGCGGCGGACCTACGCGACGAACTGGGAGCTCTCGCTGGCCAGGGCCACGGTCCTGTCCGCGATGCTGGGGGAGGGTGGCTACGAGGGTGAAATCCTGGTCCGCGGCTATGGGCACGCGCAGTACCGGGCCCCCGCCGATCCCGCGGACAGCCAGGCCGCGATGGCCGCGGCCCGGCGGGTCGAAATCGTGATCCATGCCTATGCGGCGGAGCTGCGCTGATGCTGCGCCGGCTGGTCCTGCTGATCCTCCTGGTCTGGGCACCCTCGGCTCAAGCCGCCGAAGAGGTCACCCTGCGCGGCGGCCTGCACGAGGACTACGGGCGCCTGGTCTTCGACTGGCCGCGAGAGGTCGGCTACGAGGCGCGCATCTCCGAAGGGTCCCTGGTCGTCACCTTTGCCGAGCCGGCGGATTTTTCCGGGGCACCGCTGCGCGGCGGGCTGCGCGGCTACGCGGCGGCTCCACAACGCGCCGAGGATGGCCGCGGGCTGATCTTTCCGCTCAATGGCGATGCCGAACTGAAGCACTTCCGCATCGGATCCAAAGTGGTTCTGGACCTTCGCGCCAAGCCGGCTTCCTCCGCCGGCGCCGTGCCGGCGGAGGCCGAGCAGGCGGCTGGCAGCTCAAACGAGAGCTTGCCGAAGGTAACGGTGCGCGGGGGCCGGCATCCGGATTACAGCCGCCTGGTCTTCGACTGGCCGGAGCCGGTGGAAAGCCGTCTGGAGGAAACGCCGGGGCGCCTGCGCGTTGTCTTCGACCGTAAGGCGGCCTTCGACCTCGCGGCGGTGCGGCCGGAAGGCCTGCCCCAGATCGCCGCGGTGACCCCCGAGGAGGACGGTGTTGCCGTCATCCTGCCGACGAAGGCCAAACCGAAGCTTTCCCGCAGCGGCACCAAGGTCATTCTGGATGTCTTCGGCGCGGAGGACGCCGGCACTGCCTCCGCGCCGAAGCCTGCCGGCGACCCGCCCGCGGTCGTGGACCTGACGCCGCGGCCAGAGCCAAAAGACGCGGCGCAATCCGATCCGACACCCCCGGCGGATGCGGCTCCGCAAACCGAGGCGGCGGCCAAGGTGCCGGATGCCGAGGCGGAGACTGCGCGGAAGCCCTCCGACGCGACCCCTGGCGAGGCCCCCGACGAGGCCGCACCGACGCCCTTGGTTCCTCAATCCATGGGCGGCACGGCCGAGGACGCACCGGCTGTGGCGGATCAGGTGTCGGAGGCTGCAAGCGCACCCTCCTCAGAGGCCGTAAAGCCGGCTCCAGAGTCACCGCCGGATACCGCTTCGGCGGTTGAGGCGGCGCTCAAGGCCGGGGCGGATCCGGCCGCGTCACCCGGCGCGGCTCCGGCGGCGGCGGTGATCCCCGAGGCCGAGCGCGGCCGTCTGGAAGCTTCGGTTGAACCGGTCCTGACCTTCGACAGCTCGTCGGCCCAGGGGCCGACCGCCGAGCGCTTCGACCCCGTGGTCCTGACCTTCGAATGGGACCGGCCTGCCGGCGCCGCCGCGTTTCGCCGTGGCGAGAATCTCTGGCTGGCCTTCGACCGGCCGCCGCCGCGCGATCTTGAAAAGGCCGTCGCCGCGGTGGCCCCGCATCTGGGCAGTGTGCGCCTGCTGGACGTGCCCGGGGCGACGGTTGTGGCCATCAATGCGCTTCCGACCGTGGCGCCGCGGCTGACCCGTGAGGACAACCGCTGGATCGTCGATCTCCGCCCGCGCAGCGCCTTGCCGCAGAGGGCGCTGGCGGCGCCCGTGGTGGAAAGCGGCGACTACAACCGGGTTCGCTTCCCGATGTCGGGCGCGGACCGGCTGCTTTGGGCCACGGATCCGGATGCCGGCGACCGCCTGGTCATCGTGCCCACCCGCGGCGCCGGCATGGGCTTGACGCTGCCCTACAACTATCCGCAGTTCCGCAGCCTGCAGAGCCAGCAAGGTGTGATCTTGCAGCCCCTCAGCGCCGGCCTGGAGGTGGCTGTCACCCGCACCGGCGTCCTGGTGCGCGATGCCGGCGGGTTGCTGGTCTCCGATGCCGAGCAGCGGCGCCAAGCGCGCCGGCCCGGCGATGCGAGCGCGGCGGAACCGCGGCTCTTCGATCTCGTCGCCTGGCGCCGCGGCAGCCTGGAGAACTTCCAGGAGAACCGCGGCATCCTGATGAACGAGTTGCTCGATCTCACCGGCGAGCGTCTGGGCGTCGGCCGGGTGGCGCTCGCCCGCTTCTATTTCGCCCATGGATTTGCCAGCGAGACCCTAGGCTCGCTGCGCCTCATCGAGGCCGAGCATCCGCGTCTGGCCCTGGATCCCGAACTGCGGCTGATGCACGCGGCCAGCCAACTGATCATGCAGGACTTCCGCGGCGCTGCCGCCAGCCTTGCCCATCCCTCTCTGCTGGGCGAGCGCGAGGCTTTGTTGTGGCAGGCGGTGCTGGCCGCTCAGTCGGAGGACTGGGAGGCCGCCGCCAGCGGATTTGCCGTTACCGAAAGCCTGATCGACAGCTATCCGCCCCGGGTCAGGTTGAAGCTGCGCCTGGCCGCCGCCGAGGCCTTCCTCAGGGCGGGCGACACGGGCAACGCCACGCTGCAGCTCGGCCGCCTGCGCCGGCATGGGCTGTCCCCGAGCCAGGAGGCCCAGCTTCAGGTCGTTCAGGGCGAACTCCAGCTTGCAAAGGGCGAGGCGGGTGAGGCCCGGGCCCTATGGACCGCAGCGCGCGACAGCCGGCACCGCCCGTCGCAGGCGCGGGCGCGCCTGGCGCTGATCGACCTCGGTCTGGAGGACGGCACGCTCACCGTGGAAGAGGCGATCGCCGAGTTGGAGCGCCTGCGCTTTGCCTGGCGCGGCGATCAGTTCGAGTTCACCCTGCTGCGCCGCCTGGCACAGCTCTATGAAGACGAGAACCGGCATCGCGAGGCGCTCTATGCCCTGCGCCAGGCCGTGACCAGTTTCCCCGACAGCCCCGGCGCCCGCGATTCGGCCCAGCGCATGCGTGCGCTCTTCGCCGAGATCTATCGCGGGGCCGGCGATCCGGCGGTGCCCCCTCTGCGCGCCCTGGCGCTCTACCAGGAGTTCAAGGAACTCACCCCCGCCGGAGCCGAAGGCGACCGGCTGATCGCCAGCTTGGCCGATCGGCTGGTCGAAGTCGACTTGCTGGACCGGGCGGCGGAGCTGTTGGAAGGGCAGGTGCGCTATCGCCTGGAAGGCGAGGAGAAAGCGCGCATCGGTGCCCGTCTTGCCTTGGTCCATCTTCTCGACCGCAACCCCGAGGGCAGTCTCGCCGCCCTGGATCTCAGCGCCGTTGACGAAGTTGACCGGGGGCTCGGCATGCAACGGCGCCAACTGCGGGCCCGCGCCTTCTCCGATCTCAACCGGCCGGAGGATGCCCTGGAGCTACTGGAGGGCGACGACAGCCTGGATGCGGAAACCCTGCGTGCTGACATTCATTGGCGCCTGCGGCAATGGCCTGAGGCTGTCGACTCGCTGTCGCAGTTGGTGCCCCTGTTGCCGCCGCGCCGTCCCATGACCCTGGAAGAGAGCCAGTTGGTCGTGAATCTGGCGGTGGCCCTGATGCTCTCGGAGAAGGCCGTCGAGTTGGAAGACCTGAACCGGCGCTATGGTGCGGCCATGGCCAAGGGCCCGCACGGCGACACCTTCACCCTGCTGGTGGGGGACGGCGAGAAGTCGGCGATCACCACCATCGCCGACGAGCTGAGCAAGGTGGTGAAGGCCCAGGACTTCATGGCCAACTACCGCGAGCGCCTGAAAGACGGTGAACTGAGCCAGTTCAATTAGGAGAGATTCAGCAGGATAATTTCGTAAAATAGATAATCTTCGATCTATAATATATTGATATAACACAATTTATCGTACGGAGGCCATAAGGCTGCTGTGAGGGCCATCCAGGGCCCGGCCATAGAGGACCGTCGCCAGAGCTGCCACGCCATCCTGCTGGTCGACGGTCAGGCATCCGGCGACGATCGCCTCCCGCTCGCTCTCGCCGAGGACGGGGGCGGCCAGTTCATGGAACTTCTCTATCAGTCTGCTGTCGCTGAAGGGGCGCTCCGGGTCGCCGCGCGCGGTGCAGGGTGCCGATACCAGGCGCCGGCCGTCCTTGAGTCTGAGGACCGCGTGGGCCCAGCGCTCAGCGGGAAAGCTGTCGTCGTAGAGCGGCTCGGCGACCATGCGGACGCTATCGCTGAGCTTCAGCACCTCCAGGTCAGCAAGGTCGGGGCCGTCGATTTCCGGCACGCCGAGTTTGCCGTGGACAACCGCCGCGGCAACGGGGAAGGGCAGGGAGTACTGGGCCTCGTCGGTGGTTTTGGGGTGGCGCAGGACCAGACGGGTGGCCTCCGTGAAGCTGTGAATGGTAATCCCCGCGATCTGGCTGGCGGGGATCGGCGCTTCGCCTTCGGCACGGACCAGGGACAGCACCGCCTCCACTGCCGGCTGGGCCCACCGGCAGACGGGGTAGGCCTTGAAGTACTGCTCTTCGACCCGCCAGCGGCGGCCCAGGTCCGCCCAGACCTCGTCGACCTCTTCGTCCATCACGGTAATCGCCGGCGCGCCGGTGAAACCATCTTGCGCCAACAGAGCGGCAGAAACGCCGTTGAAGGCGCCCATGGCAGAGCCGTCCTTCACCATGCTGGGATAGTCGATCACCCGCATCATCTGGCTGCGCGGACCATAGTACTCGGCAATGCCCAGCGCATGGGCGCTTTGTTCCTCAGTCAGGTTCAGGGCCCGGGCGCCGATGGCCGCCGCGCCCAACGTGTTCCAGGCGCCGGAGGTATGGTAGTCGGCGACCGTGGCATGGAGAGCGATGCCGGCACGGGTGGCGATTTCATAGCCGACGACCAGGCGCGTCAGGAACTCCTTGCCGCCGCAGGGCGCCAGCTCATCGCAATAGGCCAGGAGCGCGGGAACCACCGCCGCCCCGACATGGCCCTTGGTCAGCCTGTGGCCGTCGTGGGCATCGATGGCATCGATGGTGCCGGCACCGGCCATGGCCGCACCCGGCGGTGCGGTGCGGCGGCCATCGAACAGCAGAGTCGCCCCTTCCGCACCTGCGGCGTGAAAGCGAACGGCATGGTCTCGCAGAATTCGGCTGGCTTCGGTCACACTGCCTGCGGCGGCCACGCCCAGGCTGTCGAGCAGCGCCCGACGGGCGGCGTGGCGTGCGGTCGCCGGAATCTCGGCGTAGCGGAGGCTGTGGATGAAGTCGACGGAATCGCTGCGCATAATCAAGGCATTCTCCCATACAGCCATCTTGAGCCTGCGCCGCGCACGACGCCACCGCCGTTCCGAATTCGCCACTCTTTGTCGCTTCTTCGCCAAGCGCCGGAACCTTCGATACGGGAGTGTGCGGAACGGCTCGGCGCTTGCGCACGATGGTCTTCAGCGGCGGAATCCGCTGTCTTGGAAAGAGGCTGCGGCCCCGCCCAGATGGCGGGAGACGACGCGGCAGCTAGCCGCCGCCGTAGCTCTGCACCAGGCTGCCGGCGACCATGTACCAGCCGTCGACCAGCACGAAGAAGATCAGCTTGAAGGGCAGGGAGATCATCACCGGCGGCAGCATCATCATGCCCATGGACATGAGGATCGAGGCCACCACCATGTCGATGATGAGAAAGGGCAGGAACAGCAGGAAGCCGATCTCGAAGGCGCGGCGCAGCTCGCTGATCATGAAGGCGGGGATCAGCGCGCGCATGGGCGTTTCCTCGGGGTCTTCCACCGCCTCGGTTTCGGTGAGGTCGAGGAACAGCCGCAGGTCGGATTCGCGGACATGGGCCAGCATGAAATCGCGCACCGGCCCCTGGGCGCGGTCCAGCGCCTCGAACTCGGTGATGTCCTCGGCGATCAGCGGCTCCAGCGCCTCGTCGTAGACCGCCTCCAGGGTCGGCATCATCACGAACGCCGTCAAGAACAGTGCCAAGCTGACCACCACGGAGTTGGGCGGCGTCTGCTGCAGGCCCATGGCGGTGCGCAGGAAGGAGAGCACCACGACGATGCGGGTGAAGGAGGTCATCATCACCAGGATCGAGGGCGCCAGCGAGAGAATGGTGATGAGGGCGACAAGCTGAATGATCCGCCCGGTGGTGGTGCCGGCGGTCTCGCTGCCAAGATCGAAGGTCAGCGCCTGGGCGAGGGCCTCGCCCGGGAACAGAAAGACAAGCGCCGCAACGCTTGCGAGGCCGCCGAAGAGCAACAGCATCCGGGTCTTCATGACGGTGCCCTCCGCAGCCTGGCGCGCACGCGGCCGACCAGGCTCTGATCGTCGCCGCCGGCCGCTTCGGCCTCCGCTGTTTCGGTGAAGGCGCTGCTACGTGCCGGGGCGGCGGGAATGTCGCTTTCGATCAGCAGATCGCTGGTGTTGCCCAGCAGCACCAGATGTTCCCGGTCGTCGCGGCGCAGCAGGACAAGTTTGCGTTTGGCATCGAGCGGGCGCACCTCGATGAGATCGAGCCGCCGCGGTCCGTTGGATTTGGCCACCGCCAGACGGTCGCCCAGCCCGGAGCGGCGCACCACAGCGGCCAGCCCTGCGATGAGCAGGAGGACCACGCCGAGGGCCGCAAAGAACCGAAGGTACTCGGCGAGTTCCATCGAGGCTCTCCTGGCTCCCGCCGACCTAAGGCTTGTTGGCTTTCTGAGAGGCGTAGGCCGAGAGCGCCTTGCGCCGGTCGCTGGCAGCACCCAGCAGCTGCTTCAGCTCGTCGATGCCGGCGCGCAGGTTCTCGCCAAGATAGGTCACCTCTTCCAGCAGGCCCATGAGGCGCGGTCGCAGCTCGCGGCGCTCCTCATTCGGAAGCGCCTCGACCTCGCTGCAGAGCCAGCGCACATCCTCTTCGATAGGCGTCAGGTCGACGATCGTGCCCTGCGCGAGGCTTTGCCGCGCGGCGCGGAGCCGTGCGCCGAGGGCGCTCAGCTCCTTTTCGATGACGATTTGGACCGCGGTGCCGTCTTGGCTCATAAACTCGTCTCCTCGAAGGCGGCGCTGTCGGCCTGGCTTTGGGTCTCCGTCGCTTCGCCTGCCGCATCGTCGGTCTGATAGAGGTAGCGCAGGATCTCGGCGACGCCGGCCAGGGCCGCCAGAGGGATCTCGCTGTCGACCTCGACCACCGAGAGGATTTCTGCGAGATCGCTGTCCTGGCGCACCTTGACGCCCCGGTCGAAGGCGATCTGGAGGATCTGTTCGGCCACCGCGCCGCGGCCCGATGCGGTAATCCGCGGCCCTCTGCCGGCACCGGCCTTGTCCGACGCCGGCCCGCCGGCGGCCGTGAAGTCACACAGCGATTCGGGGGTAACGTCTTCCAGGGCGATGGCCAGGCTGGCGGAGTCGGCGCCATCGCTGCGGCCCGCCCCGGCCTCTGCCGGGGGCTGTTTCGGCTGCCCCCTCTGCTGGTCTGCGCTCACACCGGCTCCCGTCTCGCTGCTCTCTCTGCGCCACAGCCGCGGCTGACGGGTTGAGGCGACAAGTCTCGCCAGCAAAGCGTGCTTCGCTGGTCGGGCGATGGTGCCTGACCATGCTTAATGAATGGTTAGATTTGATCTAAAGACGCCTAAAAAAAGCGATATTCTATAGCGTCTTAGGAGCCGGTTTCGCTTTTCGGGGGCGGGGCGGGAGCGGCCGGCTGGCCGGCATCGCGGATGGCGTCTGCCAGGGCGTCGCTGCCCACGGCGGCGGCGGCCCGATTTTCTTCCTGGATCCGCTCGAATATCTCCCGGCGGAGCACCGTTGCGGAGCTTGGAAAGGTGAATCCGAGCTTTATCGACTTGCCGCGGATATCAACCACGGTGACCTCGATATCATCGTTGATGATCACAGATTCGCCGATCTTGCGCGTCAGATAGAGCATTGCTCTTTTCGGCTCCCCGGCCCCCCGACCATGGTTAATAGATACAATTTAGCGCGTTTTACGGATTCTTAACAAGGCAAGCCTGATCATGATGATTGCAGATCTTGGATTTTTGAGGGGGGCTGGGATCTGCAGGTTGTCGATGCTTGATCAGGACTGTCATGGACGGGAAACCGGGGCTCTTCAGTTTGCTCGGCAAACGGATGGACTGGCTTGGCCAGCGCCAGACCGTATTGGCGCAGAATATCGCCAATGCGGATACGCCCGACTACGTGCCCCATGACCTGAAGCCGCAAGAGTTCCGCCGCATGATCGAACGGCAGGCGATGCCGTCGCTGAAGCCGGAAGTGACCCAGACCGGCCATATCCAGAACTCGAGCCTGAGCGACGAGCAGCGCAGCGTCGAACAGAAGCAGCGCTACGAGACGGCGCCGTCGGGCAATGCTGTGGTCATCGAGGAGCAGTTGATCAAGGTGGCTCAGACGCAGAACGACTACAACGTCATCACCAATCTCTACCGCAAGCAGGTGGCGATGATGAAGATGGCGTTGCGCGGGCGCCAGTAGAGACCGGCCCGACCCGCAAGAACCGGAGGCCTGAACAGCATGGATCTGGACAAGTCCTTGAACATCTCCGCCGCCGGCATGCGTGCCCAGGGCACGCGCCTGCGCGTGATCGCGGAGAACATCGCCAACGCCAATTCCACCGCGCAGACGCCGGGTGGCGAGCCCTATCGCCGCAAGCTGGTGACCTTCGAGAACGAGCTCGACCGCGCCATCGGCGCCGAGATGGTCAGAGTCGATTCAATCGTCGTCGACCGCGGCGCCTTCGGCCGCCGCTTCGAGCCCGGCCATCCGGCCGCCGACGAGGACGGCTACGTGCTGACGCCAAACGTCAACTCGCTGATGGAAATGTCCGACATGCGCGAGGCACAGCGCAGCTACGAAGCGAACCTGAAGGTGATCGAGTCTTCGCGCAGCATGCTGCAGAAGACCATAGACATTCTGCGCTAGACGCGCAGCCCGGACCTGCCGCCAGGAAGGTAGCGCAGTACGCCAGGATGGCCCCTGAGGCAGCTAAGGCCTCAAGGAGAGAGCCATGATTACCAATCCGAGCGGGGCCGTCGAGGCCTACGACAAGATGCTGCGCCAAGGCGCTTCGCCGGGCCTGGAGGCGCGCGATCAGGGCGGCGGCGATTTCTCTTCGATGCTGCGCCGCGCCGCGGAGCGGGCCGCCGACACCATGCTGGAAGGCGAGCGCCAGACCCTGCAGGCGGCCGCGGGAACCGCGGATCTAACCGAGGTGGTGATGGCCGTCTCCAACGCGGAGATGACCCTGCAGACCGTGGTGACCCTGCGCGACAAGGTGGTGCAGGCCTACCAGGACATCCTGCGCATGCCGATCTAAGGCCGGCGCCGAAGGCAAGCGAGCAGAGCCAGTGGGGAGCTTCGGGTGAACGGCACGGAAGCCATCGAGATCGGCCGGGAGACGATCTACGTGATGCTGAAGGTCGGCGCGCCGATCATGCTCATGGCGCTGATCGTCGGCCTGGCGATCGCGCTGTTTCAGGCGCTGACCTCGATCCAGGAGATGACCCTGACGTTCGTGCCGAAGATCATCGTGATCTTCGTCGGCGTCATGCTGATGCTGCCCTTCATGCTGACCAGCCTGACCACCTTCTCGCAATCGCTCTTCGACCGCATGATCTCCCTGGGGTAGCCGGCCGTGCTGGCAGAGCTGCTCCCCGCCCAGGTTTTCGCGCTGCTACTGATCTTCACGCGGATCGGCACCGCCATGATGCTGATGCCGGGTTTCGGCGAGAACTACATCTCCATCCGCATTCGCCTCTTGCTCGCCCTGCTGGTTTCGCTGGTGGTCCATCCCACGCTGATGGACGGCCTGCCGGACCTGCCGGCCAGCCCTGCGGCGCTTCTGATTCTGATTTTCGGCGAAGCCTTCATCGGCCTCTTCCTGGGTTCGCTGTCGCGCATCCTCATGGCGGCCCTGTCCATTGGCGGCATGATGATCGCCACCGTCACGGGGCTCGCCAACGCCCTGACCAACGATCCGACGGCGGCCCAGCAGGGCTCCATCGCCGGCTCGTTCCTCTCGACCCTGGCGCTGCTGATCATCATCCTGCTGGACCTGCACCACCTGCTGCTGCGCGGGGTGATCGACAGCTACCAGCTCTTCGTGCCGGGCCAGCCGATTTTGACTGGCGACATCTCCCAGATGATCGCGCGGGTGGTCGCCAAGGCCTTTCTGCTCGGTTTTCAGATCGCCTCGCCGTTCATCGCCATCGGTCTGATCTTCAACCTGGGCCTCGGCCTGCTGTCGCGGCTGATGCCGCAGATGCAGGTCTTCTTCATCGCCATTCCCCTGCAGATCCTGATCGGACTTTCGATCCTGATGATCGCCCTGCCGGTAATCATCGGCTGGTTCATCACCGGATTTCAGGAGGTCACGCTGCCCTTCGTGGGGCCGCAGTGAGGGGCTTGCCCGATGGCCGGTGAAGACGACGACTCACAAAAAACAGAAGAACCGACAAGCAAGCGGCTGAGCGATGCGCGCGAGAAGGGGCAGGTCGCCCGCTCGCAGGAAGTCTCCCACTGGTTCATGATCCTGGCTCTGGCCATGGTGGTCGGGATCTTCTCCGAATCGCTGATGGCAGACATGGGCGGGATCCTGCGCCCCTATCTGGAGCAGCCGCACCGCATGCACCTCGACAACGGCATGCTGCGGCAGGTCCTGGAGGGAACCGCGGTCGACCTGCTGCGCGTCGCAGCCATACCGCTGGCCATCATCGTGCTGGCTGCCCTGCTGGCCGGGACGATCCAGAACGGCGTCATCGTCACCACCGAGCAGATCACCCCGAAGCTCTCCAAGATCGGCCTGAAGAAGGGCTTCAAGAAGATGTTCTCCAGCCGCGCGCTGGCCGACTTCCTCAAAGGGCTCTTGAAGCTCTGCATCGTCGGCACCGTGGTCGGGCTGATCATCTGGCCGGACCGCGACATGGTGCTCGACATGCCGAGCATGGAGGTTCAGGACCTCCTCGCCTTGGTGCGGTGGGAGGCGGTGAAGATTGTGATCGGCGTGCTGTCGGTGATGAGCGTGATCACCCTCGCCGACGTGCTCTACCAGCGCTACCAGCACCACAAAGAGCTGCGTATGACCAAGCAGGAGGTCAAGGACGAGCACAAGCAGTCCGAGGGCGATCCGATCATCAAGAGCCGCCTGCGCCAGATCCGCACCGAGCGGGCCCGCAAGCGCATGATGGCGGCGGTCCCCGAAGCCGACGTGGTGATCACCAACCCGACCCACTACGCCGTCGCGCTGAAATACGACCAGGCCACCATGGAGGCGCCCAAGCTGCTGGCCAAGGGCGTGGACAACATCGCCCAGAAGATCCGCGAGCTGGCGGAGGAGAACGAGATCCCCATCGTGGAGAATCCGCCGGTCGCCCGCGCGCTCCACGCCGCGGTGGAGATCGACCAGGAAATCCCGCCGGAACACTACAAGGCGGTTGCCGAGATCATCGGTTACGTGATGCGTCTCAAGGGCGGACTTGGGGGCCGGGCGCGGCGCTAGCGCCGTAGATCGCCTTCCGCGGCGAAACCGTCGCCGCCAAGCGACTTGCCGAAGACTCCGTTGACATGGTTAATCTTGGTTAACCATTGGCCGCTAGGATCGCGAAGATGATCCGAAACCGCTTCTGTTCGCCGCGTCTCGGCAGCGGCCCGCCTGTCCCCGCAGCGGCGGAGGGCCGCTAGTGCTGGAACTGCTCTGCCTTGTCCTCGGCGGGCTCCTCGGGGCCATCGCCGGTGGCGTGGGGGTCTGGTACTGGCTGCGCCGGCGCAATCTCTGCCAGTCCGTCTTCGCGGCGGTGCCGAAGCCTTGGCAGGTGGTGGCGCCCGACGGGCGGGCGCTGCTGTCGAACCCGGCCCTGGAGGATTTCTTCGGAGGGGACCAGCGTTCGATTCCGGCGCTGTTGAGCGAGCAGGTCAGGAACGACCCGGAAGCCAGCCAGCAGATCAAGCGGCTGGAGGAACAGGCGCACAAGGGCATCGCCGGCCAGTGCGAGATCCGGGTGCCGCCGAACCATGCCGCCCCCGGTGCAGGGTCCCAGGGCGCAGGGCCCCAAGGTAACGCGGAGCAGGGCTACGACTGGCGCTTCGTCGCCGCCTATCCGCTGCCCGGGCGCCCGGGCTGTGTCTACTGGATGGTCGACGACATCACGCCGCGCCGCCAGATGGAACAGATCATGCGCGGGGAGCAGGAGCGCTTCGTCGACCTGCTGGAGAACGCGCCGGTCGGCTTCTACTCCTGCGACGCGGAGGGGCGTTTTCTCTTCGCCAACCATACGCTCTGCGAGTGGCTGGGGCTGTCGCAGAACGATCTCGAACTGGGCCGCATCCGGCTGCACGACGTGGTGCAGAGCGCCCTGCCGCCGGGGGCAGCCCCCTATGACCCCTTCGGCGATGCGGAGCATTCCCAGGGCGAGGTGGTGCTCAAGGGAGCGAGCGGCGCCGACTTCCGCGCCTCCATTCGCCAGGACGTGGTCCGCGACGCCGAAGGGCAGGTCCGGCGCACCCGCTCCGTCGTACGCGATCTGTCGCGCGAACAGGCCATGGCCGCGGCGCTGGAGGAATCCGAACAGCGCTTCGAGCAGCTCTTCGCCAAGGCGCCGGCCGGGATCGCCCTGGTGGACCCGGAAGGGGCCATCCAGGAGTGCAACGACGCCTTCGCCCGGCTGATCGGCAGGCCCGCCGAGGAATTACGTACCGTTTCGATCTTCCGCCTGGTGGCCGAGGACGACGTCGCCGCGCTGCGCGGCGTGCTGGCGCCCCCCGCCAAGGCCAACGGTGCCGGCGGCGCCGGGCTCGCCGGTCCCCTGGAAGCCCATCTGGCGGGGGAGGGGCGGCCGGTCTGCGCCCTCTACGTCAACCGCACCCAGGCCAGCGACGGCTCCCTGGACGGCTTCGTCATCCACTTCGTCGACAGCACCGAGCAGAAGAATCTGGAACGGCAGTTCGCCCAGTCGCAGAAGATGCAGGCGGTGGGCCAGCTTGCCGGCGGCATCGCCCACGACTTCAACAACCTGCTGACGGCGATGATCGGCTTCTCCGATCTGCTGCTGCTGCGCCACCGCCCCGGCGACCAGTCCTTCGCCGATATCATGCAGATCAAGCAGAACGCCAACCGGGCCGCCAATCTGGTGCGCCAGCTTCTGGCCTTCTCACGCCAGCAGACCTTGCAGCCGCGGTTCCTGAACATCACCGACATCCTCGCCGAGCTGTCGCACCTGCTGCGCCGCCTGATCGGCGAGAACATCGAGCTGAAGATGAGCCATGGCCGCGACCTGGGCGTGGTCAAGGCCGACCAGGGCCAGCTCGAGCAGGTGATCATCAACCTCGCGGTTAATGGCCGCGATGCCATGCCGGAAGGCGGCGTCCTGACCATCCGCACCGAAACCGTCCAGGTGGAGCAGGAGCGCAAGCTCAAGGACGAATCCATGCCGCCCGGCACCTACGCCCTGATCGAGGTGGAGGACAGCGGCTGCGGTATTCCACCGGAACACCTGGACCGCATCTTCGATCCCTTCTTCTCGACCAAGGAGGTGGGCGCCGGCACCGGGCTCGGCCTGTCGACGGTCTACGGCATCGTCAAGCAGACCGGCGGCTACGTCTTCGTCGAGAGCCGGCTGAACCAGGGCACGGTGTTTTCCATCTTCCTGCCCCAGGCCGCCGAAGAGGAGGTGGCCGAGAGCATCGCCGACGCCGAGGCCCAGGACCGCCGCGACCTCACCGGTGCCGGAACCCTGATGCTGGTGGAGGACGAAGACGCGGTGCGCGCCTTCAGCGCCCGGGCCCTGCGCAACAAGGGCTACAACGTACTGGAAGCCAACTCCGGCGAGACCGCGCTGGAGATGCTGACCGCCGAGGAGGACGCCATCGACCTGCTGGTGACCGACGTGGTGATGCCGCGTCTGGACGGCCCCAGTCTGGTCAAGGAGGTGCGCTCGCGCCGTCCGGACCTGAAGGTGATCTTCATCTCCGGCTATGCCGAGGACAGCTTCCGCAAGCGCCTCGACGAGGATGCCGGAATCCACTTCCTGCCCAAGCCCTTCAGCCTCAAGCAACTCGCCGGCAAGGTGAAGGAAGTGCTCGGCGAGTAGCCCGCTGCCGGGCTTCATGCACCGCTTCGCCTGCGTCTCGGCGCAGACCAGGCGACCCGCCGTCCGGTTGTGAGGCGTGTCCAGTTTTAGGCAAATTTGCCCTAAATTATTTTGAATGTTCTCATTTTGATCCAGTTCTTTCTTGGCGAAAAAGAACAAACATGGTACATAGTGCCGCGTTGCAGTCCCCGAACCCCTATGAGATAAGGAAGCAGATTCATGGTTCAGAGCGCTTTGCGGTTGGTGGAGACAGACTCGGTGGACAAGAAGAAAGCCTTGGATTCCGCGCTCAGCCAGATCGAACGGGCCTTCGGCAAGGGTTCGATCATGAAGCTGGGCGAAAACGAGGTCGTGGAGACCGAGGTGATCTCGACCGGGTCGCTGGGCCTCGACATCGGCCTGGGGATCGGCGGGCTGCCGCGCGGGCGCATTGTCGAGATCTACGGGCCGGAAAGCTCGGGCAAGACCACCCTGGCGCTGCATGTCGTTGCCGAGGCGCAGAAGGCCGGCGGCACCTGCGCCTTCGTCGATGCCGAACACGCGCTCGACCCCGTCTATGCCAACAAGCTGGGGGTCGACGTCGAGGAGCTGCTGATCTCCCAGCCCGACGCCGGCGAGCAGGCGCTGGAGATCGCCGACACCCTTGTGCGTTCGGGGGCGATCGACGTGCTGGTGATCGATTCCGTGGCCGCCCTGGTGCCGCGGGCCGAACTGGAAGGCGACATGGGCGATTCCCTGCCAGGCCTGCAGGCGCGGCTGATGAGCCAGGCCCTGCGCAAGCTGACCAGTTCGATCTCCAAGTCCCAGACCCTGGTGGTCTTCATCAACCAGATCCGCATGAAGATCGGGGTGATGTTCGGCAACCCGGAGACCACCACCGGCGGCAATGCCCTGAAGTTCTATTCCTCGGTGCGCCTGGACATCCGGCGCATCGGCGCCATCAAGGACAAGGACCTGGTGGTCGGCAACCAGACGCGGGTGAAGGTGGTGAAGAACAAGATGGCCCCGCCGTTCCGCGTGGTGGAGTTCGACATCACCTACGGCGAGGGCATCTCCAAGAGCGGCGAGCTCCTCGACCTCGGGGTCCAGGCCGGCATCGTCGACAAGGCCGGGGCCTGGTTCTCCTATCAGAGCCAGCGTATCGGCCAGGGCCGCGAGAACGCCAAGACCTTCTTGAAGGAAAACCCCGAGGTGGCCGCGGAGATCGAGCACCGGGTGCGGGAGAACGCCGGCCTGGTCTCCGCCGCGATGCTGGAAGGCGGCCCGGAAGGCGAGGGTGAGGACGGCGCGGGCGCAGAGCGCGTCGGCGAAAAGGCGGCCTCTTCCTAAAGAAGACGCCATACCGGAGAAAAAGGCGGGCCCTCTCGGGGGCCCGTTTTTTTGTGTCCTGCACCGCGCCCGCACGGCATATGGCAGCCTGGCAGGCGCCTAGAGCGGATCATGTTTAGACGGAAACACCATGGTGTTTGCGTCTAAACATGTGAATCCGCTCTACACTTGAGAATTAGAGCAGATTCACCAGGCTCGATGGATCGCTCCCGCGATTCCATCGAACCAGGATCTGCTCTAGGCCGCTATTCTATTGAATGCGGGCGTAGCCCTTGGTGAAGCCTCTCAGGGAGAAGGGCATGTTGAGGGCCTCGCCGCGCCCCAGGGGCACGATCGCGGCCGCCTGGTTCCCGGCCCTGAAGGCGTTGAGCACTTCCTCGTTCAGGCGGACGAAGGCCTGGCAGCCGTTGCGGCGGCAGAACTCGAAGGGAACGGTGCGGATGGCCCTGCCGTCGACGCTGATCTGCACGCCCCGGGCCAGAGGGATGCCCAGCGGCATGGCAATGACCGCGCCGGCCAGGTTGTCGCCCCGGAAGAAGCCGACGGTCACCTTGAGCACCGGCTGCTGGGAGCTGGGATCCAGGAACTGTTGGGAAATGAAGCATTGCTGGGGCTGTGCGGGGCTGTTGGCGGCATCGGCGACGGCACAGATCACCTGCCAGTCCCCGAAGGTTTCGCCCGTCGGCGCCAGGCGCGGCGGCTGCTGATTGATGCCCGGCTGGGGTTGGATCTGGGGCTGAACCTGGGGCTGGTTCTGGGCCTGGGTCCGAACGGGATGCAGGGCCGTCAGCAATGCCAGGGCACAGAGAACAGCGCCGGCTAATCGCGGCCGTACCGCGGACACCGCCCGAGCGGAGCGGCAGCCGCCGAAAGAAACGGAATTTAGGGCCATAAGAGGAGTTTGTCTCCGGCAGTAAAGGGAACCGCCAGCGCGCGGCTGCGATCCGGAAAGGCTCTTTCTGACATAGTCGGCCAGCCACGAAAAGGCCAGGGCGAAGCCTAGGGTCCCGACCCTCCGGCCAGGAGCCGGGGCCGGGGGCTTTCGGTGGACAGTGCCGGGGGTGCGCGCTACAACCCCCTGCTTCGGGGGCCTGCCCCCGGGCGGGGCCGTGCCCGCCCATAGTTTTCCTTTGGAAGGATTCCAACTTGAGGCGCAAGCCTCTGGTGAATAGATATAGCTTATGAACTCAGGCAACGACATCCGGTCGGCTTTCTTGGACTATTTCGGGCGCAACGGCCACGAGATCGTCGACTCTTCGCCCCTGGTCCCGCGCAACGATCCCACGCTGCTGTTCACCGCGGCGGGGATGGTGCAATTCAAGAACGTCTTCACCGGCAACGAGACCCGCCCCTACAGCCGGGCGGTGACCTCGCAGAAGTGCCTGCGCGCGGGCGGCAAGCACAACGACCTGGAGAACGTCGGCTACACCGCGCGCCACCACACCTTCTTCGAGATGCTGGGGAACTTCTCCTTCGGCGACTACTTCAAGGATCTGGCCATCGAACTGGCCTGGAACCTGGTGACCAAGGAATACGGCCTGCCCGAGGAGAAGCTGCTGGTCACTGTCTATGCCGAGGACGATCAGGCCGCTGAACTGTGGAAGAAGATCGCCGGACTGCCCGAAGACAGGATCATCCGCATCGCCACCTCGGACAACTTCTGGGCCATGGGCGACACCGGTCCCTGCGGCCCCTGCTCCGAGATCTTCTACGATCACGGCGATCATCTTCCCGGCGGCCCCCCGGGCAGCCCCGACGAAGACGGCGACCGCTTCGTCGAGATCTGGAACCTCGTCTTCATGCAGTACGAGCAGATCGACCTGGACAACCGGGTCGAGCTGCCGCGCCCCTCGATCGATACCGGCATGGGGCTGGAGCGCATCTCCGCGGTGCTGCAGGGCAAGCACGACAACTACGACACCGACCTGCTGCGGGCCATCATCGAGGCCTCCGCCGAGCTGTCCGGGCAGGCGGCGGACGGCGCGCACGCGGTCTCCCACCGCGTTATCGCCGATCATCTGCGCGCCAGCGCCTTCCTGATCGCCGACGGCGTGCTGCCCTCCAACGAGGGCCGCGGCTATGTGCTGCGACGGATCATGCGCCGCGGCATGCGCCATGTGCACAAGCTGGGCTGCAAGGACCCGCTGATGTGGCGCCTGGTGCCGAGCCTGACGTCGCTCATGAACATGGCCTTTCCCGAACTCGGCCGCGCCGACGCGCTGATCACCGAAACCCTGAAGCTGGAGGAAACCCGCTTCAAGGAGACCCTGGACCGCGGGCTCAGGCTGCTGGAGGAGGAGACCGGCAAGCTGGGCGAGGGCGCGGCCCTGGACGGCGAAGTGGCCTTCAAGCTCTACGACACCTACGGCTTTCCCCTCGATCTGACCCAGGACATTTTGCGCGGTCAGGGCCGCAGCCTCGACAACGCCGGCTTCGATGCGGCGATGGAGCGCCAGCGCGCGGCGGCGCGCAAGGCCTGGGCCGGCTCCGGCGATGCCGCCACCGAGACCCTCTGGTTCGAACTGCGCGAGCGCCTGGGTGCGACGGAGTTCCTGGGCTATGGCACCGAGACCGCGGAGGGCCAGGTGACGGCCCTGCTGGTCGACGGCCAGGAGGTGCAAGAGGTCTCCGCCGGCCAGGACGTTCAGCTGCTGGTCAACCAGACCCCCTTCTACGGCGAGTCCGGCGGCCAGGAGGGCGACAAGGGCGCCATTTTCAGCGCCGAGGGCGGTGAACTGCAGGTCCGCGACACGCAGAAGAAACTGGGCGATCTGCACGTCCACTACGGCACCATGGGCCACGGCAGCCTGAAGGTGGGCGACGCGGTGGAACTGCGGGTCGACGGGGCGCGGACCTGCAGTTCACCGCCCTCGGCGCTGAAAATGGCGCCCTTGTCGCCCTCCTGGCCGCCGGACTCGCCGT
>NZ_JANQOI010000013.1 GCF_028289705.1 Pelagibius sp. | reverse complement strand
GCATGCCCTTGCTGCGCAGGCGGAACTGCTGGTTGGCCTGGGTGCCGGCGGGCACGGTGATCTTGGCGCGGCCGCCGTCGATGGTGGGCACCTCCACCGATCCGCCCAGGGCCGCGGTGGTCATGGGGATCGGCACCCGGCAATAGATGTTCGCGCCGTCGCGCTGGAACAGGCGGTGCGGGGTGACCGAGAGGAAGATGTAGAGGTCGCCCGGCGGGGCGCCGCGCAGGCCGGCCTCGCCCTCCCCGGCCAGGCGGATGCGGGTGCCGTCCTCGACGCCGGAGGGGATGTTGACCTGCAGCGACTTCTCGCGGTGCACCCGGCCCTGGCCGTCGCAGGCGCGGCAGGGGTTGTCGATGACGCGTCCGGCGCCGTGGCAGGCCGGGCAGGTCCGTTCGATGGTGAAAAAGCCCTGCTGCGCGCGCACCCGGCCGCGGCCCTGGCAGGTCGGGCAGGTCACCGGCTGCGCCCCGCCCTCGGCGCCGGTGCCCCCACAGGCATCGCAGGTCACCGTGGTGGGCACGCGGATCTGCGCGGTCTTGCCGGCGAAGGCCTCCTCCAGGGAGATCTCCATGTTGTAGCGCAGGTCGGAGCCGCGCGCCGCCGCGTTGCCGCGCCGGCCACCCATGAAGTCGCCGAACATCTCGTCGAAGATGTCGGCGAAACCGCCGGCGGAAAAGCCGCCGAAGCCGGCCTGTCCCGGCCCGCCGCCGCCGTTGGTGAAGGCCTCGTGGCCGAAGCGGTCGTAGGCGGCGCGCTTGTCGCCGTCCTCCAGGACCTCGTAGGCCTCGTTGATTTCCTTGAACTTGTGCTCGGCCTCGGAATCGCCCGGGTTCTTGTCCGGGTGGAACTTCATGGCGAGCTTGCGGTAGGCCGACTTGATGGCCCCGCCGTCGGCGTCCCGCGACACGCCCAGTGTTTCGTAATAGTCCTTCATGCCTTCGATCGCTGCCCGCCCCCGCAGATCATCGACAGCCTACGCCAAAAGCCCCCAGCCAATGCCCCCAGCCGGAACTTACGCAACGAAACGAGGCCGGGCCAGGGTCCGGCGCAGACTGCGCGACCGCTCTGGCCCGGCCTTTGGCTCGCTGCTTCGGGCATCCATGATGCCGCGCTTAGGCTGACTGACCCTTCTTGTCGTCGTCCACCTCCTCGAAGTCGGCGTCGACGACCTTGTCGTCCCCGGCAGCCTCGCCGGCGGCCTGGTCGCGGGCATCGGCGCCGTTGGGCCCCTCCGCCGTGGCACCACCGTCGCCGGCACCCTCGGCCGCCTGGCCCTGCTCATAAAGCGCCTGGCCGACCTTCATGGAGATCTCCGCCAGGGCCTGGGTCTTGGCCTGGATGGCCTCGGTATCCTCGCCCTCGGCGGCGGTCTTCAGCTCGGCAATGGCCGCTTCGGCGGCGGTCTTGTCGGCGGCCGGCACCTTGTCGCCGGCCTCGCTCAGGGTCTTCTCGGTGGTGTGGATCAGGGATTCCGCCTGGTTCTTCGCTTCGACCAGCGCCCGGCGCTCCTTGTCCTTCTCGGCATTGGCCTCGGCATCCTTGACCATGGAGTCGATCTCGTCGTCGCTGAGACCGCCGGAGGCCTGGATGCGGATGGTCTGCTCCTTGCCGGTGGCCTTGTCCTTGGCACCGACGTTGACGATGCCGTTGGCGTCGATGTCGAAGGTCACCTCGATCTGCGGCACCCCGCGCGGCGCGCCGGGAATGCCCACCAGATCGAACTGACCGAGCAGCTTGTTGTCGGCCGCCATCTCGCGCTCACCCTGGAAGACACGGATGGTCACCGCCTGCTGGTTGTCCTCGGCGGTGGAGAAGGTCTGGCTCTTCTTGGTGGGGATGGTGGTGTTGCGGTCGATGAGGCGGGTCATCACGCCGCCCAGGGTCTCGATGCCCAGGGACAGCGGCGTGACGTCCAGCAGCAGGACGTCCTTCACGTCGCCCTTCAGCACGCCGCCCTGGATGCCGGCACCGATGGCCACCACCTCGTCGGGGTTGACGCCGCGGTGCGGGTCCTTGCCGAAGAAGCTCTTCACCGTCTCGAAGACCTTGGGCATGCGGGTCATGCCGCCGACCATGATGATGTCTTCGATCTCGCCGGGGGAAACGCCGGCGTCTTTCAGGGCCGACTTCACCGGGCCCATGGTGCGCTCGACAAGATCCTCCACCAGGGCTTCCAGCTTGGCGCGGGTGAGCTTGATGTTGAGGTGCTTGGGGCCGCTCGCATCGGCGGTGATGAAGGGCAGGTTGATTTCGGTCTGGTTGGCCGAGGAGAGCTCGATCTTGGCCTTCTCCGCCTCTTCCTTCAGGCGCTGCAGGGCCAGCTTGTCCTGGCGCAGGTCAATGCCCTGTTCCTTTTTGAACTCGTCGGCCAGGTAGTCGATGATCCGCGCGTCGAAATCCTCGCCGCCCAGGAAGGTGTCGCCGTTGGTGGACTTCACCTCGAAGACGCCGTCGCCGATCTCCAGGACCGAGACGTCGAAGGTGCCGCCGCCCAGGTCGTAGACCACGATGGTGCCGGAGCCCTTCTTGTCCAGCCCGTAGGCGAGGGCAGCCGCCGTCGGCTCGTTGATGATGCGCAGCACGTCCAGGCCGGCGATCTTGCCGGCATCCTTGGTGGCCTGGCGCTGGGAATCGTTGAAGTAGGCGGGAACGGTGATCACCGCCTCGGTGATGGTCTCGCCGAGGAAGCTCTCGGCGGTTTCCTTCATCTTCTGCAGGATGAAGGCGGAGATCTGGCTGGGGCTGTAGTCCTTGCCCTGGGCCTCGACCCAGGCATCGCCATCGTGGTCGACGATCTTGTAGGGAACCAGATCCATGTCCTTTTTGGTCATGGGATCGTCGAAGCGCCGTCCGATCAGGCGCTTGATGGCAAACAGCGTGTTTTCCGGATTGGTCACCGCCTGACGCTTGGAGGGCTGGCCCACCAGCCGTTCGTCGGAGTCGGTGAAAGCGACCATCGAGGGGGTGGTGCGCGCGCCTTCGGCGTTCTCGATGACCTTGGCGTCCTTGCCGTCCATGACCGCGACACAGGAGTTGGTGGTGCCGAGGTCGATCCCGATAACTTTACTCATTTGTTTTCCTCACTTCGATCGGCAGACCCCTTGGGCGGCCTGAGCAGTCAGCACCACCCGGCGGATCTCCGCCAGAGAACGTTCATGACCATGGGTTCTGGGCTTATATAAGCAGCATAGGCCTTGCTGCAAGGCGCAAAGCGGACAGAATCTAATCGTTAACGCTAGGGTTTGCGGGGCTGACAGACCGTTTCGAAGGGGCGGATCTGGGGCCCCGGCGAGCCGGCGGAAGAAGACCTTGAGGACGATGAAGCCGGGACCATGACGCGCCAACCGCCCGAACAGCGACCGGAAGACGATCCGCTCTACCGGGCGATCATCGCCGTGCTGGTGGGCACGGTGATGCTGGGCGCGGTGCTGACCCTGACCGGCGAGACCCTGTTCGGCAGCCGGCCGCTGGCCAGCGTCGGCCTGGGCATGGCGGTGCTGGCGGGGATCGCCTACTGGGGCCTGCGCCTCAAGGCTCGCGCCGCCGCGCGCCGGCGCCGGGATGCCGGGGGCGACAGGGACGACGGGCCGGGTCGCCCATGACCGGGGTGCCCCCGGAGGGCTTCCGCTACCGGCCCGGCTATCTTTCGGCGCCGCAGCAGGAGAGCCTCGTCGCCGCCCTCCGCGAGGTCGTCGCCGAGGCACCCCTCTACCAGCCGCGGATGCCGCGCAGCGGGAGGCCGCTTTCGGTGCGCATGACCAATGCCGGCAGCCACGGCTGGTATTCCGACCGGGCGGGGGGCTACCGCTACCTGCGCGAACACCCGGTGACCGGCCGCCCCTGGCCGGCGATCCCGGCGCAACTGCTGGAGATCTGGGACGATCTGGCCGGCTATCCCGAGCCGCCGCAGTGTTGCCTTGTCAACCTCTACCAGGGCCCCAAGGTGCGCATGGGTCTGCACCGCGACGAGGACGAGGAGACCTTCGCCGCCCCGGTGGTCTCCCTCTCCCTGGGCGACAGCGCCGTCTTCCGCATCGGCGGGCTGGCGCGCCGCGGCCCGACCCGCTCGATGAAGCTGCATTCCGGCGACGCGGTGGTGCTGGCCGGCGCAGCGCGGCTGGCCTATCACGGCATCGACCGCATCCTGGGCGGCTCCAGCCGCCTGCTGGCCCACGAAGGTTGGGACGAGGTTGGTTCGGGCGCGGGCCGCTCGTATGAGGGCGGCCGCCTCAACATCACCCTGCGACGGGTGACGGCTTGACCCCGATAGGCTGTTTCCGGAGCACAAGCTGCGCGTCGGCCAACGCCACACCTGTCATCCCGGGCTTGACCCGGGATCCATTGGGCCGTTCGCACGGGCGGCTTTTGTGCAGACACCACGCCTGCAGTTGCCATGGACCCCGGCTCAAGGCCGGGGTGACCATAGAAGACTTCGCGGGCTACGCCGAGGTATCCACGGTGCTGCCGGGGCTGGCGTCCTCGCTGCCGCTGTCTTCGGCGGGTGCGGCTTCCTCGGCGGCGGCCTTCTTCGGGCCGCCCTTGGAAATGCCGACCCGGGCCGGGCGCAGCAGGCGGTCGTGGAGGCGATAGCCGGCCTGGATCACCTGCACCACGGTGCCCGCCGGCTTCTCCGGGTCCTCGATCTCGAACATCGCCTCGTGGAAGTGCGGGTCGAGCTTTTCGCCCAGCGGCGTGATGGGCCGGATCTGATGGCGCTCGAAGACCGACATCAGCTCTTTCTGGGTCATCTGCACGCCCAGGCGCAGATTGCCGACGGCCTCGTTCTCCGCCGCCAACTCCTCGGACACGCTTTCCAGGGCGCGCTGCAGGTTGTCGGCCACCCCCAGGAGGTCGCGGACCACCGGCACGGCGGCGTACTTGAGCGTGTCCTCGCGCTCGCGCTGGGTGCGGCGGCGGATGTTCTCGGTCTCCGCCATGGCCCGCAGCAACTGGTCTTTGAGGGAGGCGACTTCGCCCTCCAGCAGGGCCACCGGGTCTTCGTCCGGCGAGAGCGCGGCGGCCGCGTCCAGCCCGGAGAGATCCACCAGCGGCTCTTCGCTGACCTGGTCCTCGGGGGATTGCGCCGCTGTCTCCTGCGCGTCGCCGTTGGCGGCCTCCGGGCTCTCCGGCTTTGCCTGCTTCTGTTCCTTATCCTGCGCCATCACGGGACGGCCGCTCCTTTCCACTACGCGAACTTGATGAGTGTTCAGCCGACGAGGCGGCCGATGACCTTAGCCGTGTAGTCGACCATGGGGATGATCCGCGCATAGTCGATCCGGGTTGGGCCGATGACGCCGATGGCGCCGATGATCTGTTGCTGGGAGTTGCTGTAGGGGGCGATCACCATGGAACAGCCCGCCAGGCCGAAGAGCTCGTTTTCCGCGCCGATGAAGATCTGCACCCCTTCGGCATCGCCGGCCAGGTCCAGCAGGCGCACCAGCGTGTCCTTGGTTTCCAGCATGGCAAAAAGCTGGCGGATGCGCTCCAGATCCTCCAGCGCCGTCACGTCCTCCAGAAGCTGGGACTGACCGCGCAGGATCAGCGCCCCGCCCTTGCCGGCGCCCTGGGGACCCGCCCAGCTCGCCAAGCCGCGCTCGACCACCCGCGTCGTCAGATTGTCCAGTTCCGCGCGCTGCTCTTCCAGCTCCCGCAAGACCTCGGTCTGGGCCTGTTCCAGGGTGCGGCCGCGCAGCCGCGCGGTGAGGAAGTTGCTGGCCTCCACCAGGGAGGAGGCGGGCATGCCCGCGGGCACGTCGATGATGCGGTTCTCCACAACGCCGGAGACCGAGATCAACACCACCAGGGCGCGGCCCGGGCCGAGCGACACGAACTCGATGTGCTTCAGCGGTTCGCCCAGCTTCGGCGCCACCACCAGCCCGGCGCAGCGCGACAGGCCGGAGATGGTCTCGCTTGCCTCTTCCAGCACTTCGGGCAGGGAGCGGCCGTCGGCGGCACACTGGCTTTCGATGTGGGCGCGCTCGTCCTTGGTCAGGTTGCCAATTTCAAGGAGCCCGTCGACGAACAGCCGGAGGCCCATGTCCGTGGGCAGGCGCCCGGCCGAGGTATGCGGCGCGAACAGCAGGCCGAGGTCTTCCAGGTCCGCCATGACGTTGCGGATCGTCGCCGGCGAGAGGCCCAGCCCCAGGCTGCGCGACAGGGTGCGGGAGCCGACCGGCGCGCCGGTTTCCACATAGGCATCGACGATGTGCTTCAACACCTCGCGCGAGCGGTCATTCAGGCCCTTCGCGGAAAGCGCGTCCGTCAGCGATTTGATTGTCTGCTCCATCGCCTGGGAATGTAGTGACCGCCACCAGACGGGTCAACGCGGCGCAACCGCCGCAAACCCGGGCTAGGCGGCGGAACGCGCCGGCCGGGCGCAGTCGGCTGGACGCGCCCGGGTGCCTGGGTTAGCTTGCCGCCGCGCCGGCATCGCGCCTCCGGGGTTCATCGCGCCTCTGGGGTTCGTTGCCGTTTCTTCCCGTACCAAGAGGTCTTCCGATGCGCCCCTCCGGCCGTGCCACCGACCAGCTGCGAGAGATCCGGCTGCAGACCGACGTCAACAAGCATGCCGAGGGCTCCTGCCTGGCGCGCTTCGGAGACACCCATGTGCTCTGCACGGCTTCTATTGAGGAAAACATTCCGCCCTGGCTGCGCAACTCCGGCCGTGGCTGGGTGACGGCGGAGTACGGCATGCTGCCGCGCTCCACCAACAGCCGCACCGACCGCGAAGCCGCCCGCGGCAAGCAGAGCGGGCGCACGCAAGAAATTCAGCGCCTGATCGGCCGCTCCCTGCGCGCCGTCACCGACCTCAAGGGCTTCGGCGAGCGCCAGATCCGCATCGACTGTGACGTCATTCAGGCCGATGGCGGCACCCGCACGGCGGCCATCACCGGCGGCTTCGTGGCGCTTCATCTGGCCTTTCAGCACCTGAAGGAGATCGGCGTGGTGGAGGCGATCCCGCTCAGCGACCAGGTGGCCGCCATCTCCTGCGGCATCTACCAGGGGCATGAGGTGTTGGATCTGGACTACGACGAGGACTCCAGCGCCGCGGCCGACGCCAACTTCGTGCTCACCAAGGCCGGTGGCGTCGTGGAAGTGCAAGGCACGGCCGAGGACGTGCCCTTTCAGCGCAGCCAGTTCGACCGCCTGCTGGACCTGGCCGAGAAGGGCGTGGCCGAGCTTTGCAGCCATCAGGCCAAGGCACTGGGGCTCTCCTGAGGATCGGCGAAGAATGACGACCGTGAGGCCGGACATGCGAAAGCTGACTGCGGGCGACAAGCTGGTGCTGGCGACCCACAACCCCGGCAAGTACCGGGAGAACGCCGACCTGTTGGCGCCCTATGGGCTGGAGGTGCTCTCCGCCGGCGACCTCGGCCTGCCGGAACCGGAGGAGACCGGCAGCACCTTCGAGGAGAACGCGCTCTTGAAGGCGCGGGCCGCCTGCAGCGCCACCGGCCTGGCAGCCATCGCCGACGACTCCGGGATCGCCGTGCCGGCCCTGAACGGACAACCGGGTATCCACACCGCCCGCTGGGCCGGACCGGAGCGCGACTTCATGGTGGCCATGGAGCGGGTGCACAGTGAACTGGGCGGCAGCGGCGACCGCCGCGGGATTTTCGTCTGCAATCTCTCGGTGGTCTGGCCCGATGGCGAGACGGCGTCTTTCGAAGGCCGGCTGGAGGGCGAACTCGTGTGGCCGCCGCGCGGCGACAGGGGCTTCGGTTTCGATCCGATGTTCCAGCCCAAGGGCTTCGACATCACCTTCGCGGAGATGGACCCGGCACGAAAGCACGCCATGAGCCACCGCGCCCTTGCCTTCGCCCAACTGTCCGAGGCCCTGCTGGACGGCCGCTGATGAGCGCCGCGTCCAAGCCGCTGGCCACACCGCGGGACACGGCCTCCACACCCACCGACGATCCCGGTTTCGGAATCTACCTGCACTGGCCCTTCTGCAAGTCCAAGTGCCCCTACTGCGACTTCAACAGCCATGTCCGAGAGAGCGTCGATCAGGACCGCTGGCGCCGTGCCCTGCTCCGCGATCTGGAGCACGCCGCTTCTTACAGCGGGGGCCGGAGGGTCACCTCGGTCTTCTTCGGCGGCGGCACGCCCTCGCTGATGCCGGCGGAGACGGTGGCCGCGGTGATGGAGCGCATCGCCGCACTCTGGGACCTGCCGGCCGGGACCGAGATCACCCTGGAAGCCAATCCGACCTCGGCGGAGGCCGAGCGCTTCGCCGGCTTCGCCCGTGCCGGGGTGAACCGCCTGTCCCTCGGCGTCCAGGCCCTGAACGACGAGGCCCTGGCCTTTCTCGGCCGCCAGCACGACACAGAGGAGGCCCTGGCGGCCCTGGAGCTGGCCCGCGCGAGTTTCCCACGCATCTCCTTCGACCTGATCTACGCCCGGCCCGGGCAAAGCCTGGCGGACTGGCGCCGGGAGCTGACGGCGGCGCTGGAGCTACAGCCCGAACACATCGCGCTCTACCAGCTCACCATCGAGGAGGGCACCGCCTTCCAGGCCGCCTGGCGGCGCGGCGATCTGGTTCTCCCGGCCGAGGCGGAGGCCGCAGGGCTGTTCGAGGATACCGCCCGCCAGTTGAACGACGCCGGGCTGCCGGCCTACGAGATCTCCAACCACGCCCGCCCCGGCGCCGCCTGCCGCCACAACCTGACCTACTGGCGTTACGGCGACTATGTCGGGGTCGGTCCTGGCGCCCACGGACGGCTGACCTGGGACGGCGTCAAGCATGCGACGCGCCAGCACCGCGCGCCGGAGCCCTGGCTGGACCTGGTGGAGCGCGACGGCCACGGCTGGCGCCGCTGCGATGTGCTCACCGAAGACGACTGCCGCATCGAGCTGGTGATGATGGGCCTGCGCCTCACCAAGGGGATTGCCCGCGGCGCCTTCGAGCGGGTTCTCGGGGCGGCCCCGGAACGCGTGCTGCCCGAAGACCGGTTGGCCCGGCTGCAGGACGAAGGCTACATCGAAGTCGACGACCGCGGGCTACGTGCCACCGCGAGCGGGCGCCAGCGGCTCGACGCCGTGCTCGGCTATCTGCTCAGTTGATCGCCTGGCCGAAGGACTGGGGCGCCGGGTCCAGCTCGACGAAGCTCTCCGGCTCAACCGTCAGAACCGCCAGGCCGCGCTGGACCTGGCCGTTGGCGAGAAAGCGGAAGATGCCGTCGATGCCGGAGAAGCCCACCGGCTGGGTGATGCGGTCGACGGTGTAGGCGACGAAGGCCCCTTCGGCGGTGGCGCGGCGCTCCAGCACCGCCGCCAGGGCCACGGCGTCGTAGCCCAGGGAGGCGACCCGCGGCGGGCTCTGGCCGTAGGTCTGCCTGTAGCGGTTGCTGAAGGTCCGCCACAGCGCCGGCGGCGGTGCCGGGAACCAGGCCCCTTGCAAGCTGGGCTCGCGGCGCAGCGAGGGATCGTCCCAGAGGGAGGTGCCCAGGAAGCGGACCTCGCCGGGATCGACATCGTAGTAGGCCAGGAGCGGCGCCACAGAAAGCAGTTGCCGGCCGCTGGCTGGAATCAGGATGACGTCGAAGGCCGGCGGCCCGAGAGTCTCGATCCCTTTCAGGCGGGCAAGCGCCCGCTGCGCCGCTTCGTCGCTGCGCGCTTCGAGCGAGCGCTTCTGCGCCTGCAAGGCTGCGCTGCGCTGATCGTAGTCGGCCAGGGCCCGCACCTCTGCGGAGATGTCCTGGGCCTGGGGATCGAAGAAGACGACCCGGCTGAGCTCCACGCCGTTCCGGAAAATGGCTTCCTGAAGCGACTGCACCACCGAGGTGCCGTAAGGCGATTCCGGTGCCAGAACCGCAAAGCGCTGGAGGCCCCGGGCCACCGCATAGTCGACCACGCGATCCACCTGGGTGCGCGGCGTCACCCCCATGACGAAGGTCTGCGGATCGGCGACCGCGGTGTTGTTGGAGAAGGTGATGAGCGGCAGGTTGGCCTCGAGCACCACCGGCTTCACCGCCTCCACCGAGGTGGAGAACAAGGGTCCGAGAATGATCGACACGTCCGCCGCGAGGGCCGAGCGGGCGGCGGCGGCCGCGCCCTCCGGCGTGCCCCGGGTATCGCGCACCACCAGGGTGAAACGCTCGCCGGCCAGATCGAAGAGGGCGAGTTGCGCCGCGTTCAGAATGGACTGCCCGACCGCGCCCCGGCCGCCGCTCAGCGGCAGCAGCAACCCGACCTTGACCGGTGCTGCCAAGGCGGCCTCGGCGGCGGCCTCGGCTTCGTTCACATCCGCCAGGCTCTGGTTCAGCTCGCCGCCGGTCTCCCCGGCTTGCGGAATCGCCGGGAACTGCGGCGGTTGCGCCTCGGGTTGCGGGCTGGGTACCTTGGGGGCCGCACAGGCGGTCAGCGACAATGCCAGTCCAGCCAGGAGCAATGCCCGCCGGCCCCGCAGGACAAGCTCACCAACACACCATCGGCGCGGCCTGAATGTCAGCAAAACCAAGGGATCATCCATACTCCTCGCGGAGCGCTGAGACTAGCGAGGGGTCCGCGCGAAGTAAACCGCAAGCCGGCGCCGGCACGGCGCAGGAAGAACCGCTCGCCGCCGGGCTCTATCTGGTGTCGACGCCCATCGGAAATCTCAGCGACATCACGCTGCGCGCCCTCGAGGTTTTGCGCCGGGCAAAGCGCATCGCCTGCGAAGATACCCGCACCACCCGCAAGCTGCTCAGCGCCCACGGCATCGCCACGCCGACCACTGCCTATCACGATCACAGCGACGCCCGCGCCCGCGAGTCCCTGTTGCGGGAGCTGCGCGCGGGCGCGGCCATCGCCCTGGTCTCCGATGCCGGCACGCCGCTGGTTTCCGATCCGGGGTTCAAGCTGGTCCGCGACGCGCTGGCCGAAGACCTGCCAGTGACCAGCCTGCCCGGTCCCTCGGCGCCGCTGGCGGCGCTGTCGCTCTCCGGCCTGCCCAGCGACCGCTTCCTCTTTGCGGGCTTCCTGCCGCCCAAGGCCGGCGCCCGGCGCAAGAGCCTGCAGGAGGTGGGCGCGCTGCAGGCCAGCCTGCTGTTCCTCGAGGCCGCGCCGCGCCTGGCCGCCAGTTTGGCCGACATGGCCGAAGTGCTGGGGCCGCGCCAGGCCGCGGTGGCGCGGGAACTGACCAAGCTTCATGAAGAGGTGCGCCGCGGTGCCTTGAACGATCTCGCCGACCACTATGCGGCCGCCGGTCCGCCGCGTGGCGAGATCGTCGTGGTGGTGGGCCCGCCGGAGGAGAGCGGCGCGCCGGACGCGGCCGATCTGGACTCCCAGCTCCGCAGCGCACTGCGCGGATCGAGCCTGCGCGATGCCGCCGCCATCGTCGCAGCGGCCAGCGGCCTGCCGAAACGCCAAGTCTATGCCCGCGCGCTGGAGCTGTCGAAAGAGATGGGCGAAGGCAACAGCGAGGAGGAGCGTTGACCGCCGGGCCCGGGCGCCGGCTCGATCGGCAGCGCGCCTATCGCCGCGGCCGCCGCGCCGAGTGGATCGCCGGCTGCTGGCTGCGCCTGAAGGGCTATCGAATCCTCGCCCGGGACTACCGCTGTCCGGCGGGGGAGATCGATCTGATCGCCCGCCGCGGCGCGGTGCTCGTCTTCGTCGAGGTGAAGCGGCGCGATCACATCGATACCGCCGCCGAGGCGATCTCCCAGCGCCAGCGCCGCCGGGTTGCGCGTGCCTCCCAGGCCTTCCTGCAGGCCCACCCGCAGTTCGGCCACCTGGATCAGCGCTTCGATGCCCTGCTGCTGGCGCCCGCCCTGGGGCGACCCTGGAGACCCTGGCTGCGCCACCAGAAAGATGCCTGGCAAAGCGACACATCTTTGCCTTATTAGGAAAGCACTCTCGCCCAAGTCACACGAATCGCCGAGGAAATCACCTGTGATGCAGTCAAGGGACGTGACCTCTGTCGGGCCCTATACACCGCCGCTCCGCGGCCGGCTGGTGCTGACCCTGGCCGGCCTGATGATGGCCGCCGTCGCCCTCGGCGGCTGCACCTTCTGGGGCGCGGCGGCGGGGGCCGGCGCCGCGGGTGCCACGGCGGCACAAACCGAGAAGGGATTCCGCCGCAGCGTCGCCGACACGGAGATCCGCATCGCCATCAACGACCTCTGGTTCCAGGCGGACGAGCAGATGTTCCGCAAGGTGAACCTGCAGGTCCAGGAACGGCGGGTCCTGCTGAGCGGCAATGTGCCGCGCCCCGAACAGCGGGTCGAGGCTGTGCGCCTGGCCTGGCAGGCGCCGGGCGTGCGGGAGGTGATCAACGAGATCGAGGTGAACGACACCTCCGATCTCGCCGACGCGGCACGGGATTCCTGGATCAGCAGCAAGCTCGAGACCACCCTGCTGTTCGACAAGGAGATCTCCTCCATCAATTTCTCGGTGGAGACGGTGAACAAGACCGTCTTTCTGATGGGCGTTGCGCGGACCCAGGCCGAACTGGACCGCGTGATCGGCCACGCCAAGGACATTGCCCATGTGCGCCGCGTGGTAAGCTACATTCTCCTGAAAGACGATCAGACCCGGTCATCCTAGGACCGGCCATTGTGATCGCGGTCGTCCCGGCAAAGAGTGGAGCGACGATGTCCGACCCGGCGAGCCTTCCTCCGCCCAACGTCCTGCAAGCCACGCCGTGAGCTGGTCGACGGCAAGCAACCGCAAGGACCTGGAAAGCAGCTTGCGCCGGGTGGGCGGCCAGGCCGACGAGGAGATCGACATTGCCGAGGCGGCCCTGTTGCTGGCCGCTTTGGAGCGGCCGCAGGTGGGCCTGGAGCGCTACTACCACCACCTCTCTCTGCTGCAGCGCGACACCGCCGAGCTGGCGGCGCGTGCGGGCGCGGAGGACGACCTCGGAGCGCGGATCGCCGTACTCAACCAGGTCCTTGTGGAGCGCTACAGCTATCAGGGCGACCGGCGAAACTACGACGACCTTCACAACGCCAACATGATGCGGGTGATCGACCGGCGCCGCGGCCTGCCGGTGGCGCTGGGCATCCTCTATCTGCACGCGGCCCGCGCCCAGGACTGGCCGATCTGCGGACTGAACTTCCCCGGTCACTTCATGCTGCGCCTCGACCTCGGCAGCCGGCGCGCCATCATCGACCCCTTCAACGGCGGGCAGGTCCGCGACGCGGCGGCGCTGCGCGGCCTGGTGAAGTCCATGACCGGGGAGGAAGCGGAACTGCGCCCCGAACACACCAGCCGGGTCGGCAACCGCGACATCCTGTTGCGTCTGCAGAACAACATCAAACTGCGGCTGATCCAGCAGGAGCGCAGCGGCGAAGCCCTGGAGGTCATCGAGACCATGCTGATGATCGCCCCGGAACGCGCCGGGCTGTGGAAGGAAGCGGGCGTCCTCCACTCCCACCTGGACAACATGCGCGCCGCGATCATGGCCTTCGAGCACTATTTGGAACTGGCGGGGCCGGACCCGGACCGGCAGAGTATCGCCGAGCTGCTGCAGCGGCTGCGCACGCAGTTGAATTGAGGCGGCCCGCTCAATGAAAACAAGCCGGGCACGAAGGCCCACAAAGAAGGGTTTGGGACAGAAATGAGTCTGGCGGTCGCCATTCAGATGGACCCGGTCGACAAGATCGACATCGAGGGGGACAGCTCCTTCGTGTTGGGGCTGGAGGCCCAGCGCCGCGGCCACGGCCTCTACCACTACCTGCCGCAGGACCTGAGTCTGCGCGACGGCCGGGTCTACGCCCGCATGCGCCCCCTGGCGCTGCGCCGCGAGGCCGGCAACCACGCCAGCCTGGGCGCCCCCCAGAGCGTCGACCTGGCGACCGTCGACGTGGTGCTGATGCGCCAGGACCCGCCCTTCGACATGGCCTACATCACCGCCACCCACCTGCTGGAGCATGTCCATCCGGAGACCCTGGTGGTCAACGACCCGGTGCATGTGCGCAACGCCCCGGAGAAGCTTTTCGTCACCCACTTCCCCGACCTCATGCCGCCGACGCTGATCACCAGCGACCGCGGTGAGATAGAGGCCTTCCGTGCCGAGCACCGCGACCTCATCGTCAAGCCGCTGTTCGGCAACGGCGGCGCCGGGGTGTTCCACATCGCCCCGGAGGACGAGAACCTCTCGGCCCTGCTGGAGCTCTTCACCGACCTCTACCGCGAGCCGATCATCGTCCAGCGCTACCTGCCGGCGGTGCGCGGCGGCGACAAGCGCATCATCCTGATCGACGGGCGCCCCGCCGGCGCCACCAACCGGGTCCCGCCCCAGGGCGAGGCGCGCTCCAACATGCATGTCGGCGGGCGGCCGGAGAAATCGGCGCTGGACAAGCGCGACCTGGAGATCTGCGAGGCCATCGGCCCGGCGCTGAAAGAGCGCGGCCTGATCTTCGTCGGCATCGACGTGATCGGCGGCTACATGACCGAGATCAACGTCACCTCCCCCACCGGCCTGCAGGAGATCAACCGCTTCGACGAGGCCTGCCTGGAGGCGGAGATCTGGGACGTGATCGAGGCCCGCTACGGCGCCGGCCACCGCACCCCCAGCGTGTGAAGTCGACCAGCACCATCGCGCACCGCCGCCTTGCACGCTTCGAGACGCCGGCTCTGCCGGTTCCTCAGCATGAGGTCGGTGTTCGATACCAAACGCAATCCTCATCCTGAGGTGCGGAGCGCAGCGAAGCCTCGAAGGATGGGCCTTCGCCTGCGAACGCCGCAGCACCCGCGCACAAAAAAACCGGCCGGCAGAATGCCGGCCGGTGATCCCAAGCTAGGGAGAAGGATTTAGCTCTCGGCCGCGCCATTGCCGTTGTTGCCGTTCATGTCGTGCAAGGCGGCCTTGGTGCGTTTTTCCATCGGGGCCCAGCAGTTGCGGGAGATGCGGGCCATCATGACCATCAGCTTGCTGGTTTCCTCGATGTACTGCTCGGCCGCGTAACGGGCGATGGTGCACTGCTTTTCGAAGATCTCCTCCGGGTCCTTGGTCTTGGCGAGGTCCTCGGAGGACTCAATGTTGTGGCGCATCCGTTCGCCGGCGAAGGTGATCATCTCCTGGCTCACCTCGGCCATGCCGGCAAACATGGCCTCGCCGGCGCTCATGGCGGCGGCGATGTTTTCGTTATTGGACCCCAGGAAGGTCTCGTAGGACGGTCCGCCGGGGAACAGGCCGGCGGGGCTTTCGCCGGTCTTCTCGGGCGGGGGACTGCTGCTGCTCGTGGTCTGCTTACGGGCGGTTGCCATGGCTTGGAGCCTCCTGCATGACGCTTATGGTTTTGGGGGGGACCGGCCGCAGGGGCCGGCTTACCGTTTCGTCTCCTTTACGCCTCCCTCGAAACCACAACCCAAACTGGTAAACGATCCTGCCGGAGCATCGCAAGATCGTCGCACAGCCATGGGTCGCGGACCGAAAGGACCCCTAAGGCTGGAGCTTCGCGTTTATAAGCATAGCCTAACAAAAATTAACCATAATTGATCTGGGACAATTTCCCTTTTTTTGCCGGTGCCCGCCCATCGGTGACACAACTCAGGCGGCGGCGGGCCCGAGTCCCTTGGCAAGACCGGCGGCTCGCCTATAGATTGATCAGGGCCGGCGCCGCTTAACAAAGGGCGCTTGCGCGGGCAGCCGTTGGGAAGAGACCGGCCGGGCCGCCCGGAGGGAGAGATCAACAGGGAGACGGGGCCGCCATGGTTGCGCACATCACCACGGTGGCCTTCGCCGGCGTCGAGGTCCTGGACATCGACGTGCAGGTGCAGATGGGCGCGGGCCTGCCGGCCCTCGCCATGAAATGGTCGAAGTATCCAGACAAGATTGTTGCATGACGAAATGCATTCTCGGAGTTGTCGGAATTCTCGCGCTCGCATTCCACCTTGCTGGATTCGACAACACACCGCCGTCGGATCAACAGATGATCGACCTGTTTCAGACCCAACGGCCCGTCTTTGAGGAAATCCGCGCGCGGATATGCGAAAAGGCAGAGCGAGATGGAGAGGAGACGGTCGTCGGTCGCTCTCAGGTGATCATGATGGACCCGGAGTGGGCGGACCCGTTGGTGAGTGACGCAGAGCGGGACCACTTCTACGCTCTGTTCGAGATGATCGACGCCAAAGGTGTCCAAGCCATATTTAGCGCAAACAACGAATGCGAATTGTGGATTGAGTATTGGTCGGTCGGTTGGGTGGGAGCTGCCGACTACAAGAAGTTTGTGTTTGGGGCGCCGGATCAAACGGACCAGATCGTCGATTCGCTGGACGATGTCCAAATGGGGTCTGAGATCGTGTTCTTCCGGCGCAAGTTGGAAGGGGGGTGGTGGCTGGCCCTGGATCATTGGCCATGACCGCCCGCATCACCACCGTCGCCTTCTCTGGTGTCGAAGTCCTGGACATCGACGTGCAGGTGCAGATGGGCAGCGGCCTGCCCGCCTTTTCGCTGGTCGGGCTGCCGGACAAGGCGGTGGCGGAAAGCCGGGAGCGGGTGCGCGCGGCGCTCTCCGCCCTGGGCTTGGCGCTGCCGCCCAAACGCATCACCGTGAACATGGCGCCCGCCGACCTGTTGAAGGAAGGCAGCCACTTCGACCTGCCCATCGCCCTCGGCCTCCTGACCGCCATGGGCGTCCTGCCCGCCGACGAGATGGCGGGCTTCACGGCTCTGGGGGAGCTGGCGCTGGACGCCCGCATCACCCCGGTGGCCGGCGTGCTGCCGGCGGCGATCCACAGCCTGGCCCGGGAGCGCGCCCTCATCTGCCCGGCGGCGCAGGGCGGGGAAGCGGCCTGGGCCGAGGGCCTGGAGGTGCTGGCGCCGGCCACCCTGCTGGCCCTGGTCAACCACTTCAAGGGCAGCCAGGTGCTGAGCCCGCCCAAGCCGGCGCTCGCCGACGGGCAGGCAAACGGCCTCGACCTTGCCGACATCAAGGGCCAGGAGAGCGCCAAGCGCGCCCTGGAGATCGCCGCTGCCGGCGGCCACAACCTGCTCATGGCCGGGCCGCCGGGGGCCGGCAAGTCGATGCTTGCCGCGCGCCTGCCGGGCATCCTGCCGCCGCTGGCGCCTGCCGAGGCGCTGGAGGTGAGCATGATCCACTCCGTCGCCGGTACCCTGGGAGAGGCAGGGCTGCTGCGGGAGCGGCCGTTCCGTGATCCGCACCACTCGGCCTCACTGCCGGCGCTGGCCGGCGGCGGGTTGCGCGCCAAGCCGGGGGAGATTTCCCTCGCCCATCTCGGCGTGCTCTTCCTGGACGAACTGCCGGAGTTCCAGCGCGGCGCCCTGGAAGCCCTGCGCCAGCCCCTGGAGACCGGCCGGGTCTCCGTCGCCCGGGCCAACGCCCATGTCACCTATCCGGCCCGCGTCCAACTGGTCGCTGCCATGAACCCCTGCCGCTGCGGCTATCTGGACGACCCGGCCCAGGCCTGCGCCCGGGCGCCGCGCTGCGCCGCCGACTATCAGGCCAAGATCTCCGGCCCGCTGTTCGACCGCATCGACCTGCATGTTGCGGTGCCGGCGGTGAGCGCCGCCGACCTCTCCCTGCCGCCGCCGGCCGAAGGCTCGAACGCCGTCGCCGCCCGGGTCGCCGAGGCCCGGGCCCGCCAGGCGGCCCGCTACGCCAAGGTTTCCGAAGACGCGCGCCCGCGCAGCAACGCCGAGGCGGATGGGCAGTTGCTGGAAGAGGTCGCCGCCCCGGACACCGAGGGCCGCGCCCTGCTGACCCAGGCCACCGAGGCCATGAAGCTCTCCGCCCGCGGCTACCACCGGGTGCTCCGGGTCGCCCGCAGCCTCGCCGACCTGGAAGGCGCCGAAGCCGTCCGACGCCCCCACATCGCCGAAGCCCTGACCTATCGGCGGCAACTGCCGGGGAGGTGAGTATCGGAAGACGGCAACAGCAAAGGCCAGGAAAACGCCAAACGTGCGGTGAAGATTGCTGTTTAGCCTTTAGGCTGATCGGTTGGCTCGATGTCACCTTCAGGCGATGGTTCAGCGTAGTGGCTTAGCCGCAATTCCTGCAGTTTTTGAGTTAGCAGATACTGGGCAACATCCTTCTCGGTCCGCCCCAAACCAGTGTTTTGGGTGAGCCATGTAAGGTAGGCCCACTGCCTTTTTGACAGTTGCCAACGAAATTCCCGGTTTTCAGCCAATACATAGACTCCAGCTTGGAAGATTTTGGCAAAAATCTCCTTGCTGAACGACTCAAATCGTGCGACGATTCAGTCATGGAAAAAGGGAGACGGGCTTAACCGTCTCCCTCTATGATCTGAGTTTGAGGTGGCGCGCCCGGCTGGGCTCGAACCAGCGACCTGAACTTTGGGACAGTCCCGCTCTATCCAGCTGAGCTACGGACGCCGCTCACCGAAACGCCCCGCTCCCGGCAGAGCGGGGCGTTCTTATTTTGGGTGATGTAGCTCGATGGGTCAACTATCGTTAGCGTTATAAATCGGGATAACCCCAATATATTGTAGTTTGGTACCGTATATGGGGCCGAGTAGCCAATCACACACCAGGTGTGTCCAGATCTGGGCGTCATGTCTTGACCAATCTCAGATTTTCATGGCGGCAGTCCGAAAGCACTGCGTCGGATCCTGAAGTATTTGGCCACCCTAGATTCTAAGGCCGCAGGCTGCTTGCCGAGGCCACCTGCAATAACTTTAGAGGTCTCTAGCGTTGAAGTGGTTGCCAGTTCGCAGCCCATTGACTACGGCGAGTCTTGACATATCCATATTCAACCAATAAGGGATGATCATGCTTAATTGCATATTAAGGGTTTAGTTTCTTATTGACTTGCGTGACTCGGAGGCTTATTTAGAAGTCAACAACGCCTCCCACGCCTCTCGAAGAAGCGCCTCAGGGGGGCTTTTTTTGTGGCTGAAAGAAGAGTTACCAGGGAGTTTTTTGACAAACCTGCGCTTACCATAGAAGAACAGGTAAGCCTCTTGAAAGCTCGTGGTCTTGTTATACCGGACCCTTCTCGACTATCTCACTATCTTAACTTCATCAGCTACTATCGCTTTTCTGGATACTTCAGATACTTTTACAAAGACCCAAAGAGCAAAGAACCTGTATTTAGGCAGGAAGTCGAGTTTGAAGATGTTTTGAACCTCTACATCTTCGACAGAAAGCTGCGAAACCTCCTCATGGATGCGCTGGAGAGAATTGAGATAGCTGTCAAGGCAGCTATTTCAAATTCGCTCAGCGTCACCGCTGACCCGTTTTGGCTCTCTGACCCACAGCATTTCGATTTTGGGCACCACGACAAGATCCTGGTGCTCATAGAAGATGTGCTTGGTGACGATCCGAAGAACCATCATCAGCAATTTATCTCGCACTTCTACCGAACTTACAGCGGCCCTCATCACCCGCCTGGTTGGATGCTGATGGAAGTTTTGTCCTTTGCGTCCGTTTCAAAGATTTACCAGAGGCTGAAGGGCTCATACAGGGTTGCCGTAGCCAAGCAGTTTGAGGTTCCTCATCACAGCATTCTTGAAAGCTGGCTTCACGCATTGAGCTTCGCAAGGAACGTGTGCGCACATCATCAACGCGTATGGAATCGTTCCTTTACCATTCAGCCAAAGATTCCTCACAGTTATTCAAGTGACTGGCCTAGAAGCTCCAATCGCACGGTATACAGCGTATGCGCCATGACCCATCATTTACTAAGGGTAATTGCAGATGGATCGCTTTGGTCCAACCGTTTGCGCGAGCTGATCGATGATCGACCAAAGGTGAGCCTGGAAGCTATGGGATTTCGTGATGGTTGGTCGGAAACGGAGTTCTGGTCACTTGAGAAGCCTAACAACTAGTGTCAACGCCGCTACGCGTTGAACTTGTGCTGTCGCTCGTTTCTGTTGATCTACCGGCGGCAACTGCCGGGAAGGTGAGGCGCGCCAGGAATGGTCGCGCCGAGGCAAGTGCTCCCCGGGCCGCTTCGCGCTACAGTCCTCTCGGCCCCGGCCGAACAAGGGGCTCAACGACACTGAGGACAGGGGATTGGGATGAGCAGCCATTTCGACTTGGTGGTCAGCCGCCTGAAGAACATGCTGACCCGCATCTCGGCGGAGGACGCCGACTTCGAGGACCTCTGCGCACGCCACGCGGAGCTGACCGCGGGCATCCGCAAGCTGAACCCCCGCGAAGACCCGGACCAGGCCCAGCGCGACGAAGCGCTGCGCAAACGCCGCGCCGACCTGGAGCAGGAGATGTTCGCCATCATGCAGGCCAACGTGCGGATCTGAGCCGCCGCACCGCGCCCTCGGGACCCGGACGGGCTGATGCGGCGGCCCTAAACGGGAGGCCGTAAGCGGAATGGCCATATTTAGTTAAGACAATCATGCCTAGAGTTGCCCATGGCTGAGATTTCCGCGCAATACAGCCGGGCTCTGGCACTCACCCTCTTCACCGTCAGCGGCAGCGTCACCGCCGACGACCTGATCGCGGCCATGGAAGGGCACTTTCCGGCCCACCCCAGCCGCATTTCCATCTGGGACCTCTGGCATGCCGACCTCTCCGGGCTCGACCTGGCGGAACTGGTCCGGATCTCCGACTGCGCGCGGCGCTTCGCCAAGGACCAGACAGAGCCGCAGACCGCCTTCGTGGTGAAGCGCGAGCAGGAGAAGCCGCTGGTGAAGCTCTACGAGCAGGTCGCCGGCGTGCGCGGCTCGCCGACCCGCTACCGGCTCCACCCCTCTCTGGCCGCGGCCTACGAGGACCTGGGCCTCAAGGACCCCTTCGCCGCACAGCGCGAAAGCGCCTGAGGCACCGTCGGCGGTCCCGCCCTGGCGGAAGCGCTCGCGGCTCTGGCCAAAATACACACTTCGATTTCAGTCGAGACACGGTGGTCGTTGACTGGCACCCGGCGCGTCATCCCCCCCCTCACCCCGACCCTCTCCCACGAGGGGAGAGGGAGAACCAAACCGCCCAATGGATACCCTCTCCCCGCCGTGGGAGAGGGCCTGCCTGCGCGAAGCCGAAGCGGCTTCGCTTCGGCGAAGGCAGGCTGCGAAGGCTTGGTGAGGTCGGAGACCGAACCTAGAGCAGATCCTGGTTCGATGGAATCGTGGGAGCGATCCATCGAGCCTGGTGAATCTGCTCTAATTCTCGAGTGTAGAGCGGATTCACATATTTAGACGCAAACACAGACGTGTTTCCGTCTAAATATGATCCGCTCTAGCCGAAGCTGGGTGAGGGGGCTTTCTCCGCCAGCGCGCTCAGAGACCCTCGAGGAATTCCCTGAGGTGGTGGTTGAAGAGGGCGGGCTGTTCCAGGTTGGGCAGGTGGGCGGTGCCGGGCATCACCGTGCCCAGGGCCTGGGGGATGGCCTGGACCAGGTGGTTGCAGCGCTGCTGCATGTGCGGGAAGTCGGCATCGCCCCAGAGCACCTGGGTCGGCGCGGCAAGCTCGTGCAGGCGGCGGTAGGCGGGCCGCCCGTCGGCCGGGCTGTTCTGCGGGCCCGGGTCGGTGGCGTTGAGGGCGACGCCGTTCATGTCGAGAAAGAGGCTGCGCAGGGGGCCGGAGACCCGCCCTTCCTCCGCGGCCGGGCCGTCGAGCCAGATCCAGGCTTCCATCTGGTTGACCCGGTCCAGGTCCTGCTCCTCTTCCGCCTCGTCCAGCAGGTCCACAACCGCCTGGACGGCCGGCGGAAAGTCCTGCGGCTCGGGAGCGCCGGTCACCGCCGGGGCAACCAGGAAGAGGCCCTCGACGCGGCCGGGATGAACGAGCGCGAAGTCGATGGCGATCCGTCCGCCCTGAGAACAGCCGACCAGCACGGCAGAGGGCATCTGCAGGTCGTCCATCAGCGCGCGCAGATCGTGAACGTGGGAAAAGCGCTCGACGTCGTAGCGGGTCTCCCCGAAGCCGCGCCGGTCATAGGCGACGACGCGGTGGTCCTCGGCAAAGGCGGTGAGCTGGCCTTCCCACATGCGCCGGTCTGCCACCCCGGCGTGGAGAAACACCAGGGGCGGCCCCCAGCCGGCCTCAGCGCCGGCCTCGACCCCGGCCAGGACGGCCCGGCCGCTGGTCACCGTGAAGGGTTTCGGTGCGAGGTCTGAAGAGGGTGTGGCGATCAATCCGGTCTTTCAGTCGTCGCTGTCCAGCGCGGCGATGAGGCCCGGAAAGGCCTCAGGCAGGGCAGCCTTGCCCGCCGCGGTTACGACGACCTTGCGCGACTTGCGGTCCCGCTTCAACCATTTTGCCGCCATCAGCCGCTCCGCCAGGGCCGCCCCCAGGGCGCCGCCGAGATGCGGGCGCCGTTCGCTCCAGTCCAGGCAGCAGCGCGCGAAGTGGCGGCGCTGCCCCTCCGCGGCCTCGACGTCGACGCCGAGCTCGGCCAGAAAGCCGCGGCCCTTGGGGCCGAGCTTGAAGTCCCCCTCGACCCGGCGCATGTAGCGCCGCTTCAGCAGGGAGTCCGTCAAAGCCACGCCCAGGCGCCCGGCCAGGTGGTCGTAGCACATGCGCGCCGTGCGCAGCTCGCCGACCCGCCGGGCATGGACGCGGCGCCGTTCCGGCACCCGCCGGTCGGGGATCAGGTGGGTCAGCGGCTCCAGCGCCTCGGCGACCGCCGGGCCGGCAAGGCGGTAGTAGCGGTGGCGGCCCTGACGCTCGACCGCCAGCAGCCCCGCTTCGGTGAGCTTCGCCAGATGGCTGCTCGCGGTCTGCGGCGTCACCCCGGCAACGAAGGCGAGCTCCGTCGCCGTTTGCGCGCGGCCGTCCATCAGCGAAGCCATCATGTTGGCCCGCGCCGGCACGCCGATCAGCGCCCCGATCAGGGCGAAGGAGGGGTCTACAGACATAATTCGATGATAGGCGATGCGTGAGCGTGGGGCAAGAACCGTGCATCCCAAAGTATAAACACACTTCGGAATTGATCGAAATATATCCGCAACATTCCACTTCCGCTGAGACCACCCAACGAATCCCTCTCCCCACCGTGGGAGAGGGCTGCGCAGGCTTGGTGAGGTCGCAGACCGAACCTAGCCGGAGCTGGGTGAGGGGGGCCTTAAGTCAGCGCGTCTTCGGGGACGGCTGCGTGCCTAAAGCTGTGGCGGTTTGATCATGCGGCCGAGGGGCTGGCCGCCGAAGATGTGGAGGTGGAAGTGGGGTACTTCCTGGTGGCCGTGGCGGCCGGTGTTGGCGAGGATGCGGTAGCCCTCGGTCTCCACGCCCAAATCCCGGGCGATCTTGCCGGCGGCGCGGAAGAAGCCTGTGATCTCCGCCTCGGACGCCTGGGCCGAGAAGTCGTTGAAGGAGACGTAGGCTCCCTTGGGGATCACCAGCACATGCACCTTGGCCTGGGGCTGGATGTCGTGAAAGGCCAGGACGTGGTCGTCCTCGTAGACCCTGTTGCAGGGAATCTCGCCACGCAGGATCTTGGCGAAGATGTTGTTCTCGTCGTAGGCCATGCCGCCCCCCTCTTGCCGTGCCCGTTCTTGCGCCGGCCCCTCTTGCCCCGTGCCCTCTTGCCTGGCCGCCGGGTCCGTCAGCCGTGGGCGCGCGATGCCTTTTCGACGATCCCGGAGATGCCCTTGCGGCCCTCCAGCGCTGCCCAGACGTGCTTCGGCTTCACGCCGCTTTCGGCCCAGAGCACCAGCAGGTGATAGAGCAGGTCGGCCGACTCGTCGATCACGCCCTGGCGGCGTTCGCGCACCGCTTCGACCACCGTCTCCACCGCCTCCTCGCCGACCTTCTGGGCGATCTTGTCGATCCCCCGGTCGAACAGCTTGGCGGTGTGCGAGCTCTCCGGGTCCGCACCGCGCCGGCTTTCGATGACGTCATAGAGGCAATCGAGAACCGAGCCGTTGAGGGAACCGTTGTGGGCGCCGCGCTTCATAGGATGGTGATCCCTAGCCATATCAGCAGATGCTTGAGGCGTAACAGGAATTCGCCGGCCTGTCACGCCGCCAGGTCGTGGTACGACTGTGGAATTTACGTGGGTAACCGCGGCGCAGGGCGGGCCCCATCCGGCCGGCCCGGACAGGCTTCAGGACGCCGGGCGCATGGGCAGGCCCGCCGCCGCCATGGCCGCCTTAGCCTCGGCGATGGAATGGGTGCCGAAGTGAAAGATCGAGGCGGCGAGCACGGCCGAGGCATGGCCGTCACGCACCCCGGCGGCCAGGTGGTCCAGGCTGCCGACCCCGCCGGAGGCGATCACCGGCACCGGCACCGCATCGGCCACCGCCCGTGTGAGCGGCAGGTCGTAGCCCTGCTTGGTGCCGTCGCGGTCCATGGAGGTGAGGAGGATTTCCCCGGCGCCGAGATCGCAGAGCCGCCGCGACCAGTCGACCGCGTCGAGCCCCGTGGGCTTACGCCCGCCGTGGGTGAAGATCTCGAACTTCGCGCCGCCATCGGAACCCTTGCCGACGGCTTTCGCGTCGACGGCAACGACGATGCACTGGCTGCCGAACTTCTCCGCCGCCTGGCGCACGAAGTCGGGGTTCTGAACAGCGGCGGTGTTGATGGAGACCTTGTCGGCCCCGGCCAGCAGGAGCTGGCGGATGTCGTCCAGGGTGCGCACGCCGCCGCCCACGGTGAGCGGCATGAAGCACTGCTCCGCCGTGCGGCGGACCACGTCCAGCAGGATGCCGCGTTTCTCGTGGCTGGCGGTGATGTCGAGAAAGCAGAGCTCGTCGGCGCCGGCCGCGTCATAGACCGTGGCGTGCTCGACGGGATCGCCGGCATCGCGCAGGTCGACGAAGTTCACGCCCTTGACGACCCGCCCGTCCTTCACGTCCAGGCAGGGGATCACCCGGATGGTCAGCATGAGGTGCTCTCGCCTGTTTCCGCCGGCCCGGCCAGGAGGGCGAGGGCGGAGGCCGGGTCGAGGCGCCCGTCGTAGAGGGCGCGGCCGGAGATCACGCCCTCGATCCCGGCATCGGCGATGGCCTGGAAGGCGGCGATGTCGTCGAGGGAGGCAACCCCGCCGGAGGCGATGACCGGTGTGGCGATATCCTTCGCCAGTTCGTAGGTCGCGGCCACGTTGGCGCCTTCCAGCGCGCCGTCCCGCTCGATATCGGTGTAGACGATGGCAGCAGCCCCGGCGTCTTCGAAGCGGCGCGCGAGATCCAGCGCCGAGATCTCGCTGACCTCGGCCCAGCCCTCCACCGCGACGCGGCCGGCGCGGGCATCGATGCCGAGGACGATGCGCCCGGGAAAGGCGCGGCAGGCTTCGCGGACCAGCGCCGGGTTCTTCACCGCGACGGTGCCGAGAATCACCCGCGCCAGGCCGAGCTCCAGCCAGCGCTCGACGGTCGCCAGATCGCGGATGCCGCCGCCGAGCTGGATGGGGATATCGACCGCCGAAACGATGGCCTCCACAGCGGCGGCGTTCACCGGCCGGCCTTCGAAGGCGCCGTTGAGGTCCACCAGATGAAGCCATTGGAAGCCCTGTTCGGCGAAGACGCGGGCCTGGGCCGCGGGGTCGTCGTTGAACACGGTGGCCGAGTCCATGGCGCCGCGGATCAGGCGCACGGCCTTGCCGTCCTTCAGGTCGATGGCGGGAAAAAGGATCATCGAAATGGTGGTCTTTCTAGAACGGCACCAAGGCTGCGCGAAGCGCCAACACCTCAATCCTCGCTCGGCAGGGCGCCGTTGCCCATGAGATCCTTGTAGTAGAAGAAGCCGGTGACCCAGCGGTCGTCGACCCAGGCATAGTGGGGATGGGTGCCCCAGCGCACGTAGCCCGACTGCTCCACCACCTCGATGGCCCGCTTCTGGGTTTCCCGAATGTCCATGTTGAGGACCCTGAGACCGTTCTGGCGGGCGGCTTCCTCGACCTTCCGGACGAGTCCCGCCGCCAGGCCGTGGCCGCGCGCCCAGGGTGCCACGAAAAAGGTTGTGAGCTGGCCGGTGAGGGTCTGGGCCTCGTTGTTACGCGGCGGGCGAACCAACTGCGCGGAGCCGGCGATGGTGTCGTCCAGGCGGCCGACGAAAAGCTCGCGCTCCGGCACCAGCAGCACGCCCTGCCAGTAGGTTTCCATGGTCTGGCGCGGCGGCGGACTGAGCCAGCCGAAGCCGCCGCCGTCGAGGATCGCTGCCTCGGCGGCATCGCAGAGGTCATGAAGGTCCGGCCCGTGAAAGCCGGTCAGCCGATCCATGGAAATCTGGGTACGGGTATCACTGACCGTCATGGAGACCACCTCAAGAAATTCGACAGAAACCGGAGGCCGACAGCCTGGCTCTTCTCCGGGTGGAACTGGGTTCCCACCAGATTGTCCCGCCCGACAATGGCGGTGACCGGCCCGCCGTAATCGACCGTGGCGAGCAGGTGTTCGGGCTGCGTCGGGCGCAGGTGATAGCTGTGAACGAAATACACATAGGAAGGCCGGGGCAGTTCTGCCAGGACTGTGTGGCCTTCGCCCTGCAGCGTCAGGCTGTTCCAGCCCATGTGCGGAACCTTCAAAGACGGACAGTCCGTCCCATTCAGGCCACCCGGCGGCTCCTCCGGCGTCAGGGCCACCACGTCGCCGGGAATCCAGCCGAAGCCGGGATGGCTGCCGTGCTCCAGGCCGCGGGCGGCCATGAGTTGCATGCCGACACAGATCCCCAGAAACGGCCGCCCCTTGGCAATCACGGTCTCTTCCAGCGCTTCGACCATGCCCGGCAGGCCGTGCAGGCCGCCGCGGCAGTCCCCGAAGGCCCCGACCCCGGGCAGGACCACGCGGTCGGCGCCGCGCACGACTTCCGGATCGTCGGTCACCAGCACCGGGCCGCCGCCCACCGCCGCGGCGGCGCGTTCCAGCGATTTGGCGGCCGAGCGCAGGTTGCCCGAGCCATAGTCGATGATCGCAACGCTCATTGATGTCCTAAAATCGCACGCCGGTGGCCTATCGGCCGGCATGCCGCTCCCTAGAGGCTGCCCTTGGTGGAGGGCACGGCATCGGCCTTGCGGGGGTCGATCTGGATCGCCTCGCGCAGGGCCCGGGCCAGTCCCTTGTAACAGGACTCGACGATATGGTGGTTGTTGGTTCCATAGAGGTTTTCGACATGGAGGGTGAGCCCCGCGTGCTGGGCAAAGGCCTGAAACCACTCCTTGAAGAGCTCGCTGTCCATGGTGCCCAGCCGGTCCTGGCTGAAGGCCACCTTCCAGATAAGATAGGGCCGGTTGGAGGCGTCCAGCGCCACCCGGCTCAGGGTCTCGTCCATGGGAATGAGCGCCGCGCCGTAGCGCCAGATCCCCTTGCGGTCCCCCAGCGCCTGGGCGACCGCCTGGCCCAGCACGATTCCACTATCTTCGGTTGTATGGTGGGCATCGATATGCAGATCGCCCTCGGCCTTCAGCGCGATGTCGATGAGGCTGTGGCGCGAAAGCTGCTCGAGCATGTGATCGAGGAATCCGATCCCCGTGCTCACCTCATAGCTGCCCGTGCCATCCAGGTTCACGCTGGCGCTGATCCTGGTTTCACTGGTGTTTCGCTCGACTGTTGCCCGGCGCATGTCCTACTGCCCCCCGGAAACGGAGGCTTCCCTGCCATCCATGGATGAAAACGAAGGCGCCCTTGTAACAGGAAGGTCCGGGTTATGCCAGAACCCTTGACGCCGCCCCAGAAGCGGTCAATCTGGCGGAAATCCCGCTTGACCCGGCTGCCGCCTTTGCCCATGTGAACCTCCATGTCCGAAAACGAACCTTCTCAAGGCCGACACCCCGTCTGGCACGGGACCACAATCCTCTCCGTCCGCAAGGGCGACAGGGTGGTGGTCGCCGGCGACGGCCAGGTCAGCTTCGGCAACACGGTGATGAAATCCAACGCCCGCAAGGTGCGCCGCCTGGGCAAGGACAAGGTGATCGCCGGCTTTGCCGGGGCGACCGCCGATGCCTTCACCCTCTTCGAGCGCCTGGAGGCGAAGCTGGAGACCTATCCCGACCAGTTGACCCGCGCCTGCGTGGAACTGGCCAAGGACTGGCGCACCGACCGCTACCTGCGCCGGCTGGAGGCGATGATGGCGGTGGCCGATACCTCCACCTCCCTGGTGCTCACCGGCACCGGAGACGTGCTGGAGCCGGAAGACGGCCTCATCGGCATCGGCTCCGGCGGCGCCTTCGCCCTTTCGGCGGCCCGCGCGCTTCATGATATCGACGGCCTCGACGCCGAGGCCATCGCGGCCAAAGCCATGGCCATCGCCGCCGATATCTGCATCTATACCAACGACAGCATCGTCATCGAGAGCCTGCCCGCCACCGCGGGCAAGGCCACGGGTTCCGCAGCCACGGCGCCCGAGCCGAAGGGCTGAGGGGCGCCGACCGCCATGACCGAGACCAACAGCGCCTTCTTCAGCCCGCGCGAAATCGTGTCGGAGCTGGACCGCTTCATCGTCGGCCAGAACGACGCCAAGCGCGCGGTGGCCATCGCCCTGCGCAACCGCTGGCGCCGCCAGCAGTTGCCCGAAGAGCTGCGCGAAGAAGTCCTGCCCAAGAACATCCTGATGATCGGCCCCACCGGCGTCGGCAAGACCGAGATCGCCCGCCGCCTGGCGCGCCTGGCCCAGGCCCCCTTCCTTAAGGTGGAGGCCACCAAGTTCACCGAGGTCGGCTACGTCGGCCGCGACGTGGAGCAGATCGTCCGCGATCTGGTGGAGATCGCCATCCACATGATCCGCGAGCGCCAGCGCCAGGAGGTCAAGGCCCAGGCCGAACTGAACGCCGAGGAGCGGGTGCTGGACGCCCTGGTGGGCGCCAATTCCAGTGGCGATACCCGCCAGAAGTTCCGCCGCATGCTGCGCCAGGGCGAGCTGGACGACCGCGAGATCGAGGTCGAGGTCCAAGACAGCGGCGGCCTGCAGCTCCCCACCATGGAGATCCCCGGCATGCCCGGCGCCTCCATGGGCATGCTGAACCTGGGGGACATCTTCGGCAAGGCGCTGGGCGGGCGCCGCAGGCAGCGGCGCATGAGCGTGGCCGAGTCCCACGAGGTGCTGCTGGCTGAAGAGAGCGACAAGCTGCTGGACGAGGAGAGCGTCGTTTCCAGCGCGATTTCCACCGTCGAGCAGAACGGCATCGTCTTCCTCGACGAGATCGACAAGATCACCGCCCGCTCCGACCGGGCCGGCGCCGACGTCTCCCGCGAGGGCGTGCAGCGCGACCTGCTGCCGCTGATCGAGGGTACGACGGTGGCCACCAAGCACGGCGCGGTGCGCACCGACCACATCCTGTTCATCGCCTCCGGCGCCTTTCACATGGCCAAGCCCGCCGACATGCTGGCCGAGCTGCAGGGGCGCCTGCCGATCCGTGTGGAGCTGGACGCGCTCACCCGCGACGACTTCAAGCGCATCCTGACCGAGCCGGAGAACAGCCTGATCCGCCAGTACAAGGCGCTGATGGACACGGAAGGGGTGACCCTGGATTTCACCGAGGACTCCATCGACGCCCTGGCCGACCTCTCCGCCGAGATCAACTCCTCGGTGGAGAACATCGGCGCCCGGCGGCTGCACACGGTGCTGGAAAAGCTGCTGGAGGAGATCTCCTTCACCGCCACCGACCGCAGCGGCGAGACCATCACCATCGATGCCGAGTTGGTGCAAAGCCGCGTCGGCGAACTCTCCAAGAACGCCGACCTGTCGAAGTTCATTCTTTAGGGTCTGATCGACTTACGTCGAAGCGGTTCCAGCCCACTTCCCCGCCCGGCGCCGAATTCAACAACTACGGCAGCCGCAGTTCGAACTCTTCGTGGATGGCCGGAGGATTGGCCTGCCAGGCGGAGTGATCGGCGTGGATCTGGCGGTCGCGCATCTGGCCGATCAGCATCATGTCGATGGCCTCGCCGTCCGCGGCCAGCGGCATAAAGATGCGGGCGATGGTGCGCGGCCCGGTGATCTCCGCATAGTTATAGCGGGTGCGGCTGTAGAGCGCCCCTGGCCCCGCCGCGCCGCGGCTGAACAGAGCGGTGATGTGGTCGCGGTAGGGACCTTCCGGCACCGCCTCGTGCAGGAGCTGGCCGGTGGGGTCGATGCCGAAGGCGACGTCGGTGCCGACGAGGCGCAGGCGGAACTGCAGGCCGCCCCTGTCAGGGGCCCCGGCTGTCCCGGCGTCCAGTACGTCGGTCAGCATGACGAAGGGCAGGACGGTAGGGATCTCCGAGGGCAGGATGTCCGCGCGGGCGGGCCAGGAGCGGTTGCCGCGCTTGGCGGTCCAATAGTCGTACAACTGGCGCAGCGGCAGCTCCGTGATCTCGGCGCTCGGCCTGCTGCCGTTCAAGGCCCGGCCCCGCTTTCGGCGTCTTCGCCCTGGCCAGGCCCTTCCCGGGCAGCGCCCTCCGGATCGACCACCGCCAGCAGGCGCTCCAGGTCGGGACCGTCCAGGTCGCCGATACGCTGCGCCAGCAGGTTGGCCAGCAGGGTCGCCTTGGGATCGAGCCCGGCGGTGTCCACAGCGATGCGCGGATGGGAGAGGTCGGCGAGACGCTGCAGCTCCTCGGCGTCGTCCCAGATGATGCCGAGGTACTGGCAGACCCGGTGGACGAAGCGCCGGCTGGGTTTGCCGCGGCGGCCGTGTTCCATGGCCGAGAGATAGGCCGGGGAGACCTGCAGGCCGGCCGCCATGTCCTTCAGCGCCAGCTTGCGCTCGGCCCGGATGGCCCGCAGCTTTTCACCGAAGGGCGTCACGAGGCCCCCTGCTCCCCGTCCGTCTCATCATAGAGGCCGTGCTTCCTGTGCCAGTCCGCCAGGGAGTCGTCGGGATAGCCGGCATAGCAATCGGCGCGGTCGGCATCCGGTGGAAGCTGCACCCAGCCCGGTTTGAACTCCAGCATGATGCAGACGCTTTCCGGCGCCGCCGGCAGGGGCGTGTCGATGGCCGAGGCGAAGGGGTGCAGCAGCTCCGGCCAGCGCGGGTCGAAGACATAGAGGGCGGAGCCGCAGTGCTTGCAGAAGTGCCGGCGCGCCGGGCTGGCCTCCTCGGGGTCGCGCCCGGTCCCTTTCGCCTGATAGACGGTGACGTGCTCCTCGCCCTCGACGCTGAGGCTCGCGGCCTCGCCGGAGAGATTGATGGCGTAGCCGCCGCCGCCCGCCGTCTTGCGGCAGATCGAGCAGTAGCAGCGCATGTAGGGCACCGCGGCTCGTGAGGACACCGAAAAGCGCACGGCGCCGCAGTGGCAGGATCCTTCGAGGTGCTGCACGCTCGCTCCCTGGCTCCCCGGAAAATAACCGGATCGGAGTTTAGCGACTTTTGCCGCGGAAGGCGATTCCTGCTTGGCCCCGATCAGCGCCTCTTGCGAAGCAGCACGTAGAGCGCGCCGGTGCCGCCGTGCTTCTGCTGGGCGTAGTCGAAGGAGAGCACGCGGGCGCGGTTCGGCGCCTCGTTCAGCCAGCGGGGCACCGCGGCGCGCAACACGCCGCCCTGGTCCTTGTGGACGCCTTTGCCGGTGACCACCAGCACACAGCGTTTGCCCTCGCCCTGACAGTCGGCGAGGAATCGCTCGAGGCGGCCATGGGCCTCGCTCTGGCGCAGGCCGTGCAGGTCGAGGGTCGCCTCGATGGGCAGCTTGCCGCGGCGGAAGCGGTCGGCCTTGCGGCGGTCGAGGCCATCACGGCTGCCATGGGTGAGCGCTGCCTCCGGCCGCCGGGTCGCGCCCGGCGCCGCGGATGTCCGCGGCTGTGCCCTGGGTCTGGAGGGGCCTGCGACCGGTCCCGCAGCATCCTTGCGCAGGTTCGGCTGTCCATCGTCGCCGAGCAGGTCGTCGGCCCGGGAGCGTAGTTTGTCGCGGCCGCTGAGCGGCGCGGCCTGGTCGGCGACGTGGCGCCAGAGGCGGCGGTCTTCCGGCGAGAGGCCGGAAGGGGGCGATTTGCGCTTGCCGGTCATGGCGGCCCGCCGGATCGTCAGTCCGCGGCCGCCGGCTGCTCCGCGTCCTCGATCAGCAGGACATGGAGGCGGCGCGGCCCATGGGCGCCCAAGAGGATGGTCTGTTCGATATCGCCGGTGCGCGAGGGCCCGGTGATCATGTTCACCGCCCGGGGCATGGTCCCATTGCCGAAGCGCGCGCGCAGGCGGGTCCAGGCTTCCTCGTAGGCCCCGACGACGTCGGAGGCCCGCAGCACGACGATGTGGTTCTCCGGCAGGAAGTTGAGGGTAATCGGCGCCTCGGCTCCCGAAGCCATCACGAGGGTCCCGGTCTCGGCGATGCCGGCGAAGGCGCCGGTCACGGCGGTGGGATCCGTTTCCTGGGCGCTGCCCTCGGTCACCTCCAACAGTGGCTGGCTGTCCCAGGGCAGGACGCGCAGGTCCTCGCGCGGGGCCAGGCGCAGACGCGGCGGCAGGTTCTCGCTCTTCAGATAGTCGGCGACGGCCTGGGGCACCTCGGCCGCATCGTCGAGACGCGCAACGGTGGCCGAAAGCTCGGTCAGCATTTCTTCCAGGAGGTCGAGCTGCGCCGCGTGGTCGCGCTGGCCGCGCGCCGGGATCAGGCCGGCCCGGGGCTGTGCCAGGCGCTCCTCCAGCAGGCGGCGCTCCTCCGGCGCGGGCTGCTCACGCTTCAGGGAGCGGCGCAGCGCCGCCATGATCTGGCCCTTGCTGCCGTTCGGGCGCGCCTCGCTCATGATCCCGCTCCGCCCTTCTGCCGCTCGGCCCAGAGCTGCTGGAAGGTCTTGCCTTGCGGGGCCGGGAAGTCGCGGTGCTTCGTCCAGCCGCCGGCGAAGGGCAGGGCGTTGAAGCGGCCCTGGGCGCGGCCCAAGGCGCCGAGCACCCGCATCTTGAGGCCGAGGAGCCGGTGATAGAGCGCCGGCCGCCGCGCGAAGAAGGCCCAGAAGGCGAGCCCGAAGCGCACCGCCTTGGGGCTGAGGTGGCGTTCGAACTCCCGCTCGCGCCAATGGCGCATCATGCGCGGCAGCGGGATGCGCATGGGGCAGACCGACTCGCAGCGCCCGCAGAAGGTGGAGGCGTTGGGCAGGTGCCCCGCCTCGTCGACGCCGATCAGGCTGGGGGTCAGCACCGCGCCCATGGGCCCGGGATAGACCCAACCGTAAGCATGGCCGCCGACGGCGTGATAGACCGGACAGTGGTTCATGCAGGCGCCGCAGCGGATGCAGCGCAGCATGTCCTGGAACTCGCCGCCCAGCATCTGGCTGCGCCCGTTGTCCAGCAGGATCACGTGGTACTGCTCCGGCCCGTCCAGGTCTTCGGGCCGGCGCGGCCCGGTGGAAAACGTGGTGTAGGCGGATAACTCCTGGCCGGTGGCCGAGCGCGCCAGCACACGGAGGATCGTCGTGGCGTCCTCCAGATTGGGAACCACCTTCTCCAGGCTGGCGATGACGATGTGGACCTTCGGCAGGCATTGAGTGAGATCGCCGTTGCCCTCGTTGGTGACGATGATCGAGGTGCCGGTCTCCGCCACCAGGAAATTGGCGCCGGTGATGCCGACGTCGGCCTCCAGGTAGCGGTGGCGCAGCATCTGCCGGGCTTCTGCCACCAGTTGCTCCGGTTCGACGAGGCTGCGGTCGGCGGGCAGTTCGTCGTGGTGGTGGCGGAAGTCGGCTTCGACCTGGTCCTTGGTCAGGTGCACCGCCGGCGCGATGATATGGCTCGGCGTTTCGTGGCGAAGCTGGATGATGTATTCGCCGAGGTCGGTTTCCACCACATCCAGGCCGGCCTCTTCCAGATGGGCGTTGAGGCCGATCTCCTCGGAGATCATGGACTTGCCCTTGGTCACCACCTTGGCGCCGGCATCGCGGCAGATCGTCAGGATGGCGTTGCGCGCCTCTTCGGCGGTGGCCGCCCAATGCACCTGGCCGCCGCTGGCCAGCACCTTCTCTTCATAGCGTTCGAGGTAGAAGTCCAGGTTCGCCAGGGTGTGGTTCTTGATATCGCGGGCGGCATCGCGCAGGTCCTCGAACTCCGGCAGGCGGGCGCGGGCCTTGGCGCGCTTGCCGATGAAGCCCGCCTTCACGTTGCCCAGGGCCTTCTGCAGGGTCTGGTCGGCCAGCGCCGCGCGGGCGTTCTCCTTGAAAGCCGGGGAACTGCTCTGCAGCATCAGCCCGCACCCCCAGCCGGATCGCCCGCTTGACCGGGTTCGCCGATGGCCGGGCGGTCCGCCATGTCGGCCAGCACCTCCGCCACGTGGCGGGCCTTCACCGGCACGCCCTGGCGCTGCAGCTTGCCGGCCATGTTCATCAGGCAGCCGAGATCGCCGGCCAGCAGGGTGTCGGCGCCGCTGGCGGCGATGAAGCCCGCCTTGTTGGTCACCATCTTGTTGGAGATGTCGGGGTATTTGACGCAGAAGGTGCCGCCGAAGCCGCAGCAGACGTTGGACTCCTCCATCTCGCGGATTTCGACGCCGGGAACGCTGTCCAGCAGCTTGCGCGGCTGCGCCTCGACCCCCAGCTCGCGCAGGCCCGAGCAGGAGTCGTGATAGGTGACGGCACCGCTGAATGAGGACTCCACCGCCTCCACCCCCCGCACGTCGGCGAGGAAGGAGACCAGCTCGTGGGTGCGCGCCGCCAGTTCCTCGGCCTTGGCGCGCAGCGGCGGATCGTCGGCGAAGAGGCCGGGGTAGTGCTTCTTGATCATGGACGCGCAGGAGCCCGAGGGCGCCACCACATAGTCGTAACCGGCAAAAGCGGCGATCACCTGTTCGGCGATGGCCTTGGTGTCGGCGCGGTCGCCGGAATTGTAGGCCGGCTGGCCGCAGCAGGTCTGGGCCCGCGGGACGGAGACGTCGCAGCCCGCCTGTTCCAACAGTTTCACGGCGGCAAAGCCCACCGAGGGGCGGATCAGGTCGACCAGGCAGGTGACGAAAAGGCCGACGCGGGGCCGCGATTCAGCCATGGGCGGTCCTCTCACTCCCTGCGGTTCTTGTTCCCAGCGATAATGGTATTACCAATTTGGAAAAGCAAGCGGCAGCACCGGCTTGACGGCGATCATGGTGCCTCGGGCGGGCTAGCTCGCCTGCTGCCGCCGCTCGGCCACCGCCTTGGGGAGCAGCAGGAAGTAGCGCCCCTTTTGCTTCATGCGGCCGGCCTGGGCCAAGGCGGGCTCGCCGGAGCCCCAGTAGAAGTCGCCGCGCACCGCGCCCTTGATGGCGCTGCCGACGTCCTGGGCCACCATCAGCCGGCGCAGCGGCCGGTCGGTGGCGGGCCAGGTGGTGTCGAGATAGAGCGGCACGCCGAGGGGAAGCAACCCGGAATCCACCGCCAGGCTGCGCCCGGGGGTCAGCGCCACCCCCTGGGCGCCGATGGGCCCCTCGCCGGTGATCTCCCGAAAGAAGATGTAGCGGGCATTGCGCTGCATGACCTCGCGGGCCTTCTCCGGGTGGGCCCGTAGCCAGTCGCGGATCGACTGCATCGAGGCTTTCTTGCGGTCGATCAGCCCTTCGTCGATGAGGGCCCGTCCGATGGCGTAGAAGGTGTGACCGTTGGAGCCGGCGAAACCGACCCGCGTGGTGCTGCCGTCGGGATAGACCACTCGCCCGGAGCCCTGGACGTGCAGAAAAAAGACGTCCACCGGGTCCGCGGCCCAAAGCAGCTCCGCGCCTTGTCCGGCCAGCGCGCCGCCGTCGATCTGCTTGCGGGTCAGATAGGGAACCAGCCGCCCGTCGCTGACCCGCCCGACCAGATGCTTGCCGCGCAGATCCGCGCGGAAGCGCCCGAGGTCGACAGTCACAAGATCCGCGGGCACGCGGTAGAGCGGCGTTGCCCCCGGTGCCTTTGGATCGCGGGTCCCCTTCAACTCCGCTTCGTAGTAGCCGGTGAAGAGACCCTCGGTCTCGCCCGCATGGGAAACCGCGAAGGGCCGGAAGGCCGCCTCGATGAGCTGGCGCAGCGCCGCGTCGTCGCCGGCGGCTTCACCGAAGGCCCGGCAGGGCTCCATCCAGTCGCTTACCGTGCCCGCCAGCCCGTCGGGGCCCACCGGCCGTTCCGCCGGCTGCACGGTGAGACGTGCGCAGGAGCGCCGCAGCGCCGGAAGGGCCTCGGCCAGGGGATCCTCAGTCCAGCCGGGAAGATCGGCGTAGTCGACAGGGGTCAGCAGCAGGGCCGGAGCGGTCGGCGCCTCCGAGGGTTGCGCGGGCGCCGGCTCTGCACGCTCCTGCTGCGGCGCCTCGCCGTTACAGGCGGCGACAAAACTCAGAAAAACGATGGAAAGGCTTGCCTGCAGGAGCGTCCGGCGATGCCTGCGCCAAGCGCCTCGACCGGCAGACAAGGGCGCCCGGTCAGTTGGGGCTGCGGGTGGCAACCAGCGTCCAGTTGGGGTCCCGGCTGCGGGTGTTGCGGGCAAAGGTCCAGATGTCGGTGATGGTGGTCACCTCGTTGGGGTTGCCCTCCACGATCCGCCCTTCGGCATCGCGGGTCACGTTGACCTGTTCGGACACGAACTTCACCGTGACGAAGGCCGTCTTCTGCTGCATCTCCGCTTCGATCAGATCCACCGAAGTGATGCCGATCAGGGTGGTTTCCAGGTTCTCGTTGCGGCTTTCGCGGTCCTTGATGGCGCCGCTGAAGTCCTCATAGACCTCGTTGGCCAGCAAGGGGCGCAGGCTCTTGCTGTCGCCCTGTGCGAAGGCCGCGACGATCAACTCGAAGGCGCCCCGGGCGCCGGCCAGGAACTGGGAGGGATCGAAGTCGCGGTCCGCCAGCCTGATCTGGGTGACCCCGGCGGCCAGCGGCGATTCGTCCCCGCCGGCTTCGGCCTGATCGGGCTTCGGACGGTCCAGCAGTTCTTCTTGTGAGATTTTTGCGCCCTTGGTCCGCTCCTGGGCCCGGTCCGGCAGTTGGATGACCTTCTCGTCCTCGCCTTCGCCCTCCCGCTGGCGCTGGCGGAAAGGATCGAAGTCCGGCTTCTCGTGGCCGGTGCGCTTGCCCAGCACCGAGCGCAGCTTGAAGACAAAAAAGGCTGCGACTGCAGCAAGGATCACTATTTCAAGGAGACTGCCGTCGCTCATCTGCTCTGCAATCTGTGAGGCGTGCCGCGGCTGGCCTTGCCGCCCGGTTTATGGGCATTATGTAGGCAACTGGTGAAGAAAGAGCAAGTATGGCCCTAATTCTGCTCGCTGTCTTTATTGGTGTTCCGCTGATTGAAATCGCTGTGTTTATTGAGGTCGGCGGAGCCCTCGGCGTGTGGCCGACAATCGGCGCCACCGTGGCCACGGCGCTGGCCGGCAGCATGCTGCTGCGTGCCCAGGGCCTGACCACCCTGATGCGCGCCCGCGCCCAGATGGACCAGGGCCAGCTTCCCGCCCGGGAGATGTTCGAGGGGATCTGCCTGGTGCTGGCAGGGGCCCTGCTGCTGGTGCCCGGATTCGTGACCGACGCCCTGGGACTGCTGCTCTTCGTCCCGCCCTTCCGCGAGGCTTTGCGCCGCTATATCGGCCACCGCCTTGCCCAACGTGGGGCGGCCGGGCGGACCCGGATTTTCGTGGACGGCCAGGAAATCGACCCCAACTCGTGGAATCGGGACAAGCGGCGCCCGGGGGGCGTGATCGATGGCGAGTTCGAGGAAGTCGATGATAGCCCTGGCGGCCCAGGCGGCAGCGGGCGTAGCGGGGGCCGGAACGACCCGGATCCGCCGCGGAGGCTAGGACCTTGATCCTCGTCCGCCACGGCCAGTCCCATTTCAACGTTCACTTCTCCGCGACCCGCAAAGACCCGGGGATCGTCGATCCGGGTCTCACCGAGGAAGGCGAGCGCCAGGCGCAGGCAGCGGCGGAGGATCTGTCCGGTCGCGGGATCGAACGGATCATCGCCAGCCCCTACTGGCGCACTCTGCATACAGCCGAAATCATCGCCGAGCGCCTGGGGCTGCCGGTCAGCATCGATCCGCAGGTGCGCGAGCGCTACTTCTTTACCTGTGACATCGGCAGCCACCGCAGCGATCTGACGGCACGCTGGCCGGCTTTCGCGTTCGGCGGCCTGCCGGAGCGCTGGTGGCCGGAGGAAGAAGAGACCGAGGATGCTCTGGCGATCCGCTGCGCGGGTTTCCTGGACAGCATTGCTGGCGACGAGAACTGGGACAAGCTCCTGGTGGTCACCCACTGGGGCTTCATTCGCGGGCTGACCGGCGAAGCGGTGGCCAATGGCGTGGCCCTGCGTTTCGACCCGCACGTAGGCGAGGTCTCGGCGACGCTTTAGATTCAGGCTGCCGTCGGGGCCGTACCGGGTGCCTTTGTTGTGTATCGCGGCGATCCGTGATAGCCAAGCCGGCCGATCATCACAGGAGGCGCGAATGGCCGAAGAAGCCGCGCAAGCACCGCTCACCATCAACAGCCAGTACGTCAAGGATCACTCTTTCGAGAATCCCAACGCGCCCAGCATCTACGGCACCATGCGCAAGGAGAGTCCGCAACTCAACGTCAACGTGGAGGTGACGCCGTCCCACCTGCAGGGTGCCATCTACGAGGTCATCCTCGGCCTGCGCGCCGAGGCGAAGATCGGCGAGACCACGGCCTTCCTGGCGGAGCTCGACTATGCCGCGGTGGTGACCATCGCCGAGAACCTGGACGAAAAGGTGCGCGAGCAGATGCTGATGATCGAGGTGCCGCGCTTCCTCTTCCCCTTCGCCCGCGCCATCTTGGCCGACGACACCCGCGACGGGGGCTTTCCGCCGCTGATCATGAACCCCATCGACTTCGGCCAGATGTATCTCAGCCGCAAGATGGCGCAAGCCGGTGAGGGGGCCGGCGAAGGCGCTGGTGAAGCGACTGACGAGGGCGCCGCGTCCGAAGGCAGCGATGCGGGCGAACAGCCGGAGACCACAACCGACGGCAAGACAGCCGCGGATGCCGGTGCCTCGGCGAACGGCCAGGCCTAAGCCCGAAACTTCTTTCGAAAACGTCCCGGATCGCAGCTCGGCTCGCCGGCCCTACTGGCGCCAGACCGGATCGGTCAGCTTCTGCAGCATCGCCTCGTGGGCCGCTTGCTCGTCGGGCGTCGGGCTATGCGGCCGCGCCGGGCGGGCGTCGCGGGCGAGGGGCTGCAGTTGCGCCATCGGCTGCCGGCGCTGCTCCAGAGTCAGCCCCGGCTGGCGCCCGCCACAGAGTTCGAGATAGACCTCCGCCAAGAGCTCGCAGTCGAGCAGAGCGCCGTGAAAGGTGCGCTCCGAATTGTCGATCTCGAAGCGCCGGCAGAGCGCATCCAGGCTGACCTGGCCGCCGGGAAAGCGCTTGCGCGCCAGGGCCACCGTGTCGACTGCGCGGTCGACCGCCAGCCGCGGCAGGCCGGCGGCGTTCAGCTCGGCATTGAGAAACTTCATGTCGAACTGGGCGTTGTGAATCACCAGCTTGGCCTCGCCGATGAAATCGAGGAACGGCTGGGCGATCTCCGCAAAGCGCGGCTTGTCGGCCAAAAAAGCGGCACTGAGGCCGTGGATCTTCTCGGCCTCTTCCGGCATGTCGCGCTCGGGGTTGATGTACTCCCGAAAGGTGCGGCCCGTGGGCATGTGGTTCAACAACTCAAGGCCCGCCACTTCCACGACGCGGTGGCCCGCCGCCGGGTCCAGGCCGGTGGTTTCGGTGTCCAGCACGATCTCGCGCACTAGGCGTATCTCCTGAAGAGCTTGTGCAGGGGCGGACGCCAGTCGGCGCCGCGCTCGCGCAACAGTCTGACGATGGCGCGGAGTTGGCGCAAGGCATGGGCCTTGTCCAGGCCCGTCTGGACGACGAAGTCCGCCCGCCGGCGTTTTTCTTGATCGGTCATCTGCCGCTCGAGGATCGCCCGATAGCGGGCCTCGGTCATCCCCGGACGGGCAAGCACGCGGGCCCGCTGCGTCGAGGGCGGCGCGGAGACGACGATCACCGCGTCGCAGAGTTCATCGCCGCCGGTCTCGAAGAGCAGCGGGATCTCCAGCACCGCCATCGGCCGGCCGAGCCGGGCTTGGCGGGCAAGGAACGCCCGGGCCGATGCCCGCGCCAGCGGGTGCAGAATGGCCTCCAGCCGGTCCAGCGCGGCCGGATCTCCCAGAACCCGTGCCGCCAACCGCCGGCGGTCGACAGCCCCGGCCTCGCTCACCCCCGGAAAGGCCGCCTCCACCGCCGCGACCGCCGCCCCGCCACGGGCCATCAGTCCGTGGACCGCGGCGTCGGCGTCATGGACCGGCAGTCCCAGGCGCCGCAGCATTCCGGCGGCGGTGGACTTGCCCATGCCGATGGATCCGGTGAGGCCGATGACCAGCATCGCCCGCTAGGGCTCCCCAAGCACGAAGTCGCGCAGCGTCTGGGTAACCTCCGGCTCGACCCCGAACCAGGCCCGAAAGCCGGGCCTGGCCTGGTGGAGCAGCATGCCGAGACCATCCACCGTGCGGCAGCCTCGCGCCCGCGCTGCGGCCAGAAGCTCGGTCTCCAGCGGGCTGTAAACCAGGTCGGTCACCAAGGCGGAGGGCGCGAGCCTGTCCAGCGCGATCTCCAGGGACGGCTGGCCGCTCATGCCGAGAGAGGTGCTGTTGACCAGCAGCCCGATGTCGTCCAGCGCGTCCGCCCGCTGCGCCCAGGGCAATGCGGTTGCCGCCGCACCCAGTTCGGCCGCCAGCGCCGCCGACCGCTCCGGGCTGCGGTTGCAGATGCGCAGCGCCGGCACGCTGGCCTCGATCAGGGCGACGGCCACCGCGCGGGCGGCCCCGCCGGCGCCGAGCAGGACGGTCGGCGCAGCAGTCAGGTCATGCCCGGCCGCGCCCGCTTTCAGGTTTTCGATGAAGCCGAAAGCATCGCTGTTGGAGCCGTGGATCCGTCCCCCGTCAAAGACCAGGGTATTCACCGCGCCGATGCGCTCAGCCGTCTCCTCCAACCGGTCGCAGAGCGCCAGGACCTGTTCCTTGTGGGGAATGGTCAGGTTCACTCCGCGGAAACCGGCGGCCGCCAAGCCACGGAGCGCGGTTTCCAGTTCTTCCGGCCTGACCGCCAGGGGCAGATAGGCGCCGTCGATCCCGTAGGTCTCCAGCCAATAACCGTGAAGCCGTGGCGAACGCGAATGGGCGATGGGCCAGCCCACCACGCCGGCCAGGGCCGCCTTGCCGGTGAGGCTCATGCCGGCAGCACCCGGTTGGCGCGCAGGAAGTCCAGCAGCGGCAATAGCGGGAGGCCCAGGATCGTGAAGTAATCGCCCTCCACGGCGGCGAAAAGTTGCGCGCCCGGACCCTCAAGCTGATAGGCACCCACCGAACTCAGGGCATCTTTGCCGACCGTCTCTAGATAGGCGGCAATGAAAGCATCGCTCAGCGACCGCATGGTCAGGCTCGGCGCGGCGTTGTGATGCCAGAGCCGCGCCCCGCCGCGCACCACGCAGACGGCCGTGTGAAGCTGGTGGGTCTTGCCGGTGAGGGCGCGGAGATGGGCGGCGGCATGACCACGGTCCGGCGGCTTGTCGAACCAGACCTCGTTGCAGGTGAGGATCTGGTCGGCGCCGATCACCAGGGCGCCCGGGTCCTTGCTCGACAACCGCTGGGCCTTCAGTTCGGCCAGTGTTTCGGCGGCCTGACCCGCGGTGGCGCCCTCGGCCTTCAGGGATTCCTTGACCGCCGCCTCGTCGACCGCGGCCGCTTCGGCATGAAAGACGATACCGGCGGCGCTCAACAGCCGGCGGCGCACGGCGCTGGCAGAGGCGAGGACTAGGACTGGCGCCTCCGCCGCCATCAACACCGGGGGTGAATCGGCAGCCGTCTGAGTCATGGCTCGGCGCCGATATGCCGCGCATAGTAGTTGAGAATTGTCGCCGCGGTTTCCTCGATGGAACGGCGGGTCACGTCGATCAGCGGCCAGCCGTGCTCGACACAGAAGCGCCGCGCCTGAGCGATTTCCTGGCGCACGGCTTCCAGGTTCACATAGTCGGTTTCCTGCTTGTCGTCGGTCAGCATGCGCAGCCGGTTCTGCCGCACCTGGACCAGACGCGAAGGATCCTTGGTCAGGCCGATGATCAGCGGGCCGTTGGCGCTCAACAGTTCATCGGGCATCGGGCAACCCGGCACGACCGGCACGTTGGCCGCCTTGATCCCGCGGTTGGCGAGATACATGCAGGTCGGCGTCTTGGAGGTGCGCGACACGCCCACCAGAATGATATCCGCCTTGGAGATGTCGCTGCAGTGCTGCCCGTCGTCGTGGGTCAGGGCAAAGGTCATGGCGTCCATGCGGCTGAAGTACTCGGCATCCAGGGCATGCTGCAGCCCCGGCGTGCCTTTCATCTCCGCGCCGAAATAGCTGGCCATGGTGTGGATCACCGGATCGAGGATGGCGATGCAGGGCACGCCGAGCTGCAGGCAGCAACTGGTAAGCTGGTCGCGCAGTTCCAGGTTGACCAAAGTGTAGAGCACCGGGCCCGGGTGAGCCTCGATCTGGCGCACCACCTTGTTCATCATTCCCCGGGTGCGCACCAGGCTCCAGACGTGCTCGATCGGGTCGACGCCACTGAACTGAACGAGGCAGGCGCGGGCGACAGAGTTGATGGTCTCGCCGGTCGAATCGGACACGAGATGCAGGTGATGGGCCGTCATGACGGGCGCTCCACCAGGGCCGCGCCGCTTCCGCCAAAGGCGACTCCGCGGCCAGCGATTCTGTGAATGACTTGTGCAGCTCGCTGGAAAGGCGTGGGAAAACCGGCGTCCGAACCACCACGCCGAAGATTCGTCACATCCACTCCGTCATTCATCAGGCGAGTCTTTCTTCTTCGAACAGATGCGCCCACAGCCGCCCCGAAGCGATAGGCAGGGGCCCGGTACCCCGGTTTTCCCCGTTATCCCTTGCCAGTCGGCTTTGTGCAAGCAAGCGGGATCTCAGGCCCTTTCCTGTCCTCCGGACCGCCCGTGTCCACATGCAACCCACAACCTCGCCCCTCGGTTCCGGCGCTGCGGATGACTCGCTGGACAAGTTCATGCAAAGCGCAGATCCCCAGGACTCACAGGGATCAACAACAGAAACCCAAAAGCTTTCAAATTAAGTTTTGGAAGAAGAAGGCTTTGCCATCACCGTGGAAAACGCCATCTTGTCTGTTCGTGGGTCGCCGGACTAAACAGCAAACAGGCGACGTTACGCAGTCGTCGGTCCTGTCTGTGAGAAGAGTGTCCGTGAACCAAACCAGCGACAAACTCCTGCTAAGCGCGCTTCGGGGAGAAACGCTTCCACGCCCGCCGATCTGGCTGATGCGCCAGGCGGGGCGCTACCTGCCGGAGTATCGGGCGCTGCGCGGTCAGGCCAAAAGCTTTCTGGACTTCTGCCTGACACCGGACCTGGCCGTGGAAGCCACCCTGCAGCCGATCCGGCGCTATGGCTTCGACGCGGCCATCCTGTTTTCCGACATTCTGGTCATTCCCCATGCCCTCGGCCAAAAGGTGTGGTTCGAGGAGGGTCGCGGGCCACAGCTCGAGGCAATCCAGAGGCCGGAGGATCTGGCGCGGCTTTCACAGGACGGTCTGCACGAGGCTCTGGCAGCGGTCTACGAAACCGTGCGCCGCCTGAGGGAGGAACTGCCGGCGGAGGTCACCCTCATCGGCTTTGCCGGTGCGCCCTGGACGGTGGCCAGCTACATGCTGGAAGGGGGGTCGAGCAAGGATTTCGCCGCCGGCAAGCGCTGGGCCTATGGCGCGACGGAGGACTTTCAGCGGCTGATCGATCTGCTGGTGGAGGCGACGGGGGACTATCTCATCGCCCAGATCGACGCCGGGGCCGAGGTGGTCCAGATCTTCGATTCCTGGGCCGGCGTCTGGCCCGAGGAGGCTCTGCGCCGCTGGTGTCTGGGACCGGCAAAGGCGCTCACCGCGCGCATCAAGGCGGAGCGGCCGCAGGTTCCGGTGATCCTCTTCCCGCGGGGCGCAGGCCTGCTGTACCGCGACTTTGCGCAAGACAGCGGGGCCGACGCCCTCGGCCTCGACACCACCCTGCCCCTCGCCTGGGCGCGGGAGGAACTACAGTCGAAGCTCACCGTTCAGGGCAATCTCGACCCGCTGCGGCTGGTCGCCGGCGGCGAGGGTCTGCGGGGAGACATCGAGCGGATCCTGCAGGAGCTGGGCGGCGGGCCGTTCATATTCAACCTGGGCCACGGAATCGTTCCGCAGACGCCGCTCGATCACGTCGAGGCGATGCTGGAACAGATTCGCGGCTGGACCGCGGCGGAACGGCGCGCGGGCTAGCGTCATGAGCCGCATTGCCGTCGTCGTCTTCAACCTCGGGGGACCGGATCGCCCGGACGCCGTCGAGCCCTTTCTGTTCAATCTCTTCAACGACCCGGCCATCATCCGCCTGCCCGGGCCTCTGCGCTGGCTGCTCGCCAAGGTCATCTCCCGGCGCCGCGCCCCCGTGGCGCAGGAGATCTATCGGGAGTTGGGCGGCGGGTCGCCGCTGTTGCCCAATACCGAGGCGCAGACCCGTGCGCTGCAGGCCAAGCTGGCTGGGGATGAGCTGGCCGGGGCTGAGGACGAGTGGCAGGTGTTCATCGCCATGCGCTATTGGCATCCGCGGGCGGCGGAGACGGCACGGGAGGTCGCGGCCTATGGGCCGGACCAGGTGCTGCTGGTCCCGCTCTATCCACAGTTCTCCACCACGACCTCGGCCTCCTCGCTTCGGGAGTGGGAGCGCGAAGCCCGGGCCGCCGGGATCACGGGGCCCAGCCGGACGCTCTGCTGTTATCCGGAAGACCGCGGCTTTGTTGCGGCGACAGCCAAGGGGCTGCGCGCCGCGTTGCGCGATCTGGAGCACGACACCCCGCCGCGGGTACTCTTTTCCGCCCACGGCCTGCCGAAGAAAATCGTGGCCCAAGGCGATCCCTATCAGTGGCAGGTGGAGCAGTCGGTGGCCGCGGTGGTGCGCGCCATGGGGGAGGTCAACCTCGACTGGGCGGTCTGCTATCAGAGCCGGGTCGGGCCGCTGGAGTGGATCGGCCCCTCCACCGATGCGGAGATCGAGCGCGCCGGGCGGGAAGGCCGGCCGGTGATTGTAGTGCCCATCGCCTTCGTCTCCGAACACTCCGAGACCCTGGTGGAGTTGGACATCGAGTATCGCAAGCTGGCGGAGGAGGCCGGCGTGCCGGTCTATCTGCGCGTGCCCACGGTCGCCGACGACAGCGAATTCATTGAGGGCCTGGCGGAACAGATCCTGCACCTGCGCACGGCGGAGCAGGTGCTCTGCTCCCACATCGGGGGACGCTTCTGCCCGGCCCAGTGGGCGGGCTGTCCCCACACAAGGAGCTAGAGGCGACGGCTATGGGCGGCTTTCTGGGCGAAGCCTATCTCTGGGTCAAAAGCCTGCACATCCTGGCGGTGATCGCCTGGATGGCGGCCTTTCTCTATCTGCCGCGGTTGTTCGTCTATCACTGTCAGGCCGAGGTCGGCTCAGCCCAGTCGGAGACCTTCAAGGTCATGGAGCGGCGCCTGCTGCGCGCCATCATGACCCCCTCGATGATTGTGGCGTGGTTGGCGGGGCTGGGCCTTGCGGCCCATCTGGAGGCCTGGACCGAGGGCTGGTTTCACGCCAAATTGACCTTGCTGGTGATCCTGACCGGCCTCCACATGGCCGCTGCCGGCTGGCGCCGCGCCTTTGCCGAGGACAACAATCGCCACAGCGAGCGGTTCTACCGGGTGATGAACGAAGTCCCGGCCTTGCTGATGGTGGGCATCGTCATCCTGGCGGTGGTGAAACCCTTTTGATCGGTCGGCGGGGCTTTGGCGGTACCGCCCTTGCTTGACTTCCCACCCCGCTTGCAGTAACCATCGCCAGTCCTAAGCACCTTGCCGTCCGGCGGTGCTGATCCCATATGTCGAGTCATATTTCATTAACCAGCCAAGTATAGGCTGTAGTTGGGAATTCTTCCCCGCCCCGGCGGTCCTCGTCGCCTCTCCTACGCATCCCCCTCGAGTGACCCCGTCGCGGTGCAGATGCAGGCCAGACAGCTATCCCTCCCTTCGATCGAGCACAGGCGTAAGCGCCCATGAACCTTCAAGAACTGAAAGCCAAGTCTCCGGCGGACCTCCTGGCCTTTGCCGAAGAGCTGGAAATCGAGAATGCCAGCACCCTGCGGAAGCAGGACATGATGTTCGCGATCCTCAAGCATCTGGCGGAAAACGATCAGCCGATCTACGGGCGCGGCGTTCTGGAGATTCTGCAGGACGGCTTCGGGTTCCTGCGCTCGCCGGAGTCCAACTACCTGGCCGGCCCCGATGACATCTACGTGAGCCCCAGCCAGGTGCGCCGCTTCGGTCTGCGCACCGGCGACACGGTGGAAGGGCAGATCCGCGCGCCCAAGGACGGCGAGCGCTACTTCGCCCTCCTGAAGGTCAGCGAGATCAACTTCGATCCGCCGGAGAACTCCCGCCACCGCATCAACTTCGACAACCTGACCCCGCTCTATCCGGACGAGAAGGTCACTCTGGAGATCGAAGATCCCACCACCAAGGATCTGACCCCGCGGGTGATCGACCTGACGGCGCCCATCGGCAAGGGCCAGCGCGCCCTGATCGTGGCGCCGCCGCGCACCGGCAAGACCATGATCCTGCAGAACATCGCCAAGTCCATCGCGGCCAACCATCCGGAAATCTTCCTCATCGTCCTCCTGATCGACGAGCGCCCGGAAGAGGTGACGGACATGGACCGCTCGGTGAAGGGCGAGGTGGTGAGCTCCACCTTCGACGAGCCGGCCAGCCGCCACGTGCAGGTCGCCGAGATGGTGATCGAGAAGGCCAAGCGCCTAGTGGAGCACAAGAAGGACGTGGTGATCCTGTTGGACTCTATCACCCGCCTGGCGCGCGCCTACAACACCGTGGTGCCGAGCTCCGGCAAGGTGTTGACCGGCGGCGTCGACGCCAACGCGCTGCAACGCCCGAAACGATTCTTCGGTGCCGCTCGAAATATCGAGGAAGGTGGCTCCCTGACCATCATCGCCACTGCGCTGATCGATACCGGCAGCCGCATGGACGAAGTCATCTTCGAAGAGTTCAAGGGCACCGGTAACTCGGAAATCGTCCTCGACCGCAAGCTGGCCGACAAGCGCACCTTCCCGGCCATCGACATCGGCAAATCCGGCACCCGCAAGGAAGAACTGCTGGTCGACAAGGGCACGCTTTCGAAGATGTGGGTCCTGCGCCGCATCCTCATGCCCATGGGCGTCACCGATTCCATTGACTTCCTGGTGGACAAGCTGAAGCAGCAGAAGACCAACCAGGACTTCTTCGACTCGATGAATCAGTAGCCGCCGCGCCGGCTTCGGCCGACGCGGCTACGGTCGTGCGGTGTCTTCCGCCATCTTGTTCGGAGACGGTGCAGCGACCAGCAAGCCCGCCAGGGTGATCGAGACCATGCCGGCAATGGTGAGGGGCCCGGGCCGCTCGGCGAAGAGAACGAAGCCCCACAAACTCGCCCAGACCAGATAGGCATAGTCGAAGGTGGCGATGATCGACGGCTGCGCGATCTGATAGGCGCGGGCCACGCCGACGAAATAGGCGGCCGAGAGCAGACCGAGCAGGGCCATGAAGCCCCATTCCGGCAAGCCCATCGCTTGCCAATCTCCGAGCAGGAACGGGAAGAGTGATGTCGTGTCGGCGCCGAGGTCGAGGACGGCAAGCAGTCCCGTCGCGGCCAGACCGGCGAAGAGGAACGCGCCGTGCAGCACGAGGACCAGGGTGAGGGGCGCCTCGTCCTGGCACTTGCTGCGGGTGAGCACCATGGCCAGCGCATAGAAAACCGCGCCCAGCAGGGGCAGGAGCGTGAACCAGGAGAAGGCATCGCCACCGGGCTGCAGGATCGCCATCACGCCGACAAAGCCGATCAGCACGCCGGCCCATTGGCGCGCGGTGACCGCTTCGCCGATCAGGGCCGCGGAGAACAGGGCGATCAGGATCGGGCCGGTGTAGATGGCGACCGCCGCGGTGGACAGGCTGAGCACCGGCAGCGCGGCATAGTAGACCAGCCAAGTGAGCACCAGGAGCCCTGAGCGGAGCAGCGCCCACCCGGGTGCGCGCAGCCGGAGGCGCAGGCCGCTTGCGCGCGCCAGGGCGATCAGGACCGGGATGGCCACGAGGGCCCGCGCGGTGAATAGCTGCCACAGAGTCACCTCCGCGCTGACCAGCTTCACCACCGCATCGGCAGTGGCCATCGCCAGCACGGAGCCCAGGATCAGGGCGATCCCCTCCGCCGTCCGCTGAGGTCTTGCCTCCGCTTTTTGCACCATGACCGAGCCCTCGTGATGGCTCCCTCATCGACCCTCACCGCGAGGGACCGCCGGGACCAAAGACCACCATGGTAGCCGAGTACAGATTGGTGAAAAATATATTGGATCTTCATCACATTATTTCATAGATTCGAACAATGGACCGGGCACCGATCGGCGGCATCGAGGTGTTTCTGGCGATTGTCCGGGAGGGCTCGCTGCGGGCCGCCGCCCGTGCGCTGGGCATCGGGGCGCCGGCGGTCAGTCATCAGTTGAAGGCGCTGGAGCGCAGGATCGGGGTCGACCTGCTGGTCCGCACCACCCGGTCTCTGGAGCTGACGGAGGCCGGGCGCACCTTGCATGCCGGGGCCGCGCCAGCCTTCGAGGAACTCACCGATGCCATCGAAGGCACCCGCGCCGTCGGCAAGTCCACCACCGGTACCCTGCGGCTCACCCTGCCCAGCAGTGTCTACACCCTGATCATCGCGCCGCGCCTCGCCGCGTTTCAGAAGCGTTACCCGGACGTCTGCCTGGACCTCTCCATCAACGAGGGGCTCGTCGATATCGTCAAGGAGGGCTTTCACGCGGGCTTCCGGCTCGGCGACCGGCTGACCACGGATGTGGTTGCGGTGCGTGTGACCGGGGCGTTGACCGCCTGCTATGCCGCGGCGCCCTCCTACTTCGCGGCCTTCGGGCGGCCGGCGCATCCGCGCGATCTGCTGACCCATCGCAGCGTGCGCTACAAGTACATCACGGCCAACCGCATTCACGAGTGGCAGTTCGTCGAAGACGGACAAACGAAGACCGTCGACCCGCCGAGGCGGCTAATCTTCGACAGCATGGACGCCGTGCGGCAGGCGGTGCGGGACGGCCAGGGGATCGGCTGGTCGCTGCGAAAGATCGTCGAGGACGATCTCAAGGCCGGCACCCTGGAGACGGTTCTCGATCCCTACGTCACGGAGCTGCCGCCGTTCTATCTCTACTACCCGGAGCAGAACCGGCGCCTCGAACTGCTGCGCCTGTTCATCGACTTCCTGACCGCAAGGCGGAGCGGGCCGAAACCGGCTCGACGCAAGGGGAAAACGCCGTCAAAGCCTGACCCGAAATAGGGCCTTGTCAGTCGAAGGACTCCCGCGCTCCGGATTCCCCCGATCGTCATTGCCGGACTTGTTCCGGCAATCCATCGAGGTCCTGGTCTCGGTCTGTCCATGGACCCTCGGGACAAGCCCGAGGGTGACGATTTTGGGAGGAATGGTGTTGGCAAGCCATTGAAACCAGGCCGTTCATTTTGGGCCGAGACCTAAGGCAGCAGCACTGTCGAGCCGGTGGTTTTGCGGCCTTCGAGGTCGCGGTGAGCCTGGGCGGTCTCGCTCAAGGGGTAGGTCTGATTGACCTCGATCTTCACCTTGCCCGCAGTCACCACGTCGAAGAGCGCCGCCGCGGAGGCCTCCAGGTCCTCGCGCTGGGCATTGTAGGTCAGGAGGGTGGGCCGGGTGAGGTAGAGCGACCCTTTCTGGGCGAGGAGCGCCGTATTGAACGGTTCGACCGGTCCCGAAGCGTTCCCGAAACTGACCATCAGGCCGCGGGGACGCAGACTGTCGAGGGAGCCCTCGAAGGTGTCCTTGCCGATGGAATCGTAGACCACGGGGACGCCGGCGCCATCGGTCAGCTCCCGCACCCGGTCAGTGAAGTTCTCTTCGCGGTAGTTGATGGTGTGATGGCAGCCGTGCGACTTCGCAAGTGCAGCCTTCTCATCCGACCCCACCGTGCCGATCACCGTGGCGCCCAGATGGTTTAGCCACTGGCAGGCGATGAGGCCGACGCCGCCGGCGGCGGCGTGGAACAGCACCGTGTCGCCGGGCTGCACCGCATAGGTGCGGCGGATCAGGTACTCCACCGTCATGCCCTGCAGCATCATCGCCGCCGCCTGCTGGTCATTGACCGCATCGGGCAGCTTCACCAGCCGGTGCCAGGGCATGAGCCGCTGGGCGGCATAAGAGCCGGGGGGCGCGTCGGCATAGGCGACCCGGTCGCCCGGTTTGAAGGCCGCGACCCCTTCGCCCACGACGGCGACGGTGCCGGCCCCCTCCATGCCGATGACGGCGGGCAGGGAAGGCAGCGGATAGAGTCCCGTGCGGTGATAGACGTCGATGTAGTTGAGGCCGCAGGCGCCCTGGTCGATCAGCACTTCGCCCGGGCCGGGGGAAGGCACCTCGACGTCCTCGTAGACCAGCGCCTCGGGCCCGCCGGGTGTGTGGATGCGGATCGCCTTGGTCATGCGCCCAGCGCCTTTCTGAAGAAGTCGACGCTGCGCTCGTTGGCGAGCGTTGCCGAGGCGGCGTCGTAGTGCTCCCCGCCCTCACGGGCGAAGGCGTGGTCCTGGCCCTCGTAGACATGCACGCTGACCTGGCCGTTGCCGGCGAGCCCAGCCTGCACCTTGGCAATCTCCTCCGGCGAGGAGAAGGCATCCTTCTCGGCGATGTGGAGCATCAGCGGCTTGGCGATCTTGTCGGCCTCACCCAGCAGGTCGCCGAGGCCGACGCCGTAGTAGCCGACGTTGCAGTCGGAATCGGAGCGGGTGGCCATGAGGTAGGCGAGCTTGCCGCCGAGGCAGTAGCCGATGCTGCCCGCCTTGCTGTTGCAGACCTCGTGGGCGCGCAGCGTGGCCAGGGTGGTCTTCATGTCCTCGATTCCTTTGTCCACATCGAAGAGGCCGAAGAGTTCGAAGGCGCGGTCCCATTCCGCCTGGCTCTGGTCGGTGAGCTGGATGCCCGGTTCGATGCGCCAGAAGAGATCGGGGCAGACCGCGACGAAGCCCTGGGTCGCCAGCCAGTCGCAGGTGTCGCGCATCACCTGGTTGACGCCGAAGATCTCCTGCGCGACGACGATGCCCGGCGCCGGCGGCCCGTCGCCGTCGTTGGGCGCTGCCGCATAGACCGTGAAACTGCCGTCCGGACCGTCGATGGTGACTTCCGCCATGAGCCTTCCCCTTCCATGAATTGCACTGCGGCCAGCTTAACCCGCATTTCTCAGCACCTCCACGGTCAGCGTGGCGGCGCTTAGTCATCACCTCAGCCGAAGGCGAAGCTGTGCTGGACCGGCCAGGAGCCTTCGAGGGTGAGGAGCTGTTCCTTGGTCTCGCGGCCCTTGCCGCCGGAAAAGCCGCCGAGCTCTTTGTCCGCGGCGAGGACCCGGTGGCAGGGGATGAAGATGGGGATGGGGTTGGCGCCGCAGGCGCTGCCGACGGCCCGGGCGATCCCGTCGGTGGCTTTGGCGAGGTCGCCGTAGGAGCGGGTCTCGCCATAGGGGATGCGCAGCATCTCCCGCCAGACGGCGCGCTGGAAGTCACTGCCGAAGGGGCGCAGCGGCAGGTCGAAGCGCTGCAGGGCGCCGGCGAAGTAGGCCTCGAGCTGGGTGGCGGCGCGGTCGAGCAGGGGGCTCGAATCCCGGCCGCCCTGGCCCCAGGTGACCCGCACGATGCTGCCATCCTCCTCGGTCAGGCGGACCGGTCCGGTCGGGGTTTCGACGCTGCGGCTGAGGCGGGTCATGACGCCGGCGCGCCGCCCAGCGCGGTGACCAGCCCTGCCGGATCGGTGATGGGCAGTGAACAGGTGGGGCCGTGGCAGACGTAGGCCGTGGTGCGCGCCTCGCTCTGGGTCTTGCCGTGGGCGGGATGGCTTTCCGGCAGGGCCTCGTCCGGGGCGATCACCTGGAGGATGCGGTTGGGCAGGCAGAGCCCGCGGGTGGCGGCGACGAGGGCGTCGGTCTCGGGCTCGCCTCTGGTGCCGATGATCACGATCTGCACCGCGGAGATCAGGATCTCGGCGCCGTTCAGAAGCGTCGCCAGCGGGAAGAAGTTGCGGGTGATCTCGCCGGAGAAGGCTGTGATCAGGGCCTCCGCCCGGCTGCGGTAAGCCTCCTTGCCGGTGAGGTAGAAGAGCTTCGCCAGCGCGGTCAGGGCCATGCCGTTGCCCGAGGGCACCGCATTGTCGTGGGGCGTTTTGGTGCGCACGATGAGCCCCTTGGTGTCCGCGGCGGTGAGGAAATAGCCGCCCTGGTCGGCGTCCCAGTAGTGGCGGTCGAGCGCGTCGATCCAGGTCTCGGCCTGATCGAGGTAGGCGCGGCTGCCGGTGGCTTCGAAGAGGGCGAGCGCCGCCACGGTCATGTTGGCATAGTCGTCGAGGGTCGCCGGGTGCTTGAGGCGGCCGTGACGCCAACTGTGGTGGAGCCGTCCGTCGCGGACCATCTCCCGGCAGACGAAGGCGAAGGCGGTCTCGGCGGCGGCCAGCCAGTCGGGCTCGGCGAAGAGCGGGCCCAGCTCGGCGAGGGCGGCGATCATCAGGCCGTTCCAGTCGGCCAGCACCTTGTCGTCCCAGCCGGGCCAGATACGCTTGCTGCGTTCGGCGAAGAGCCGCGCGCGGGCGTCGGCGAGGCGGCGTTCCGTATCGGCGTCGGCCAGTTCCGGCCGCGCCGTGCGGTTGAGGATGGTCTTGCCTTCCCAATTGCCGCGGGCGCTGACGTCGTAGTGCGCCTTGAAGAGCTGGGCCTCGTCGCCCAACAGGCTGTCGATCTCCTCTTCCGACCAGACGTAGAACTTGCCTTCCTCGCCCTCGCTGTCGGCATCCAGGGTGGCGGCGAAAGCACCGCTGGGACTGGTGCCGCTTCCGTCCAGGTCCGCGATCATCTCCCGCAGGGTCCAGGCGACGGTCTCGCGGATGCGCTGTTCGTAGAGCGGGTCTTTCGTGTCCTGCCAGAGCCAGCCGAGAAGATCCAGGAGCTGGGCGTTGTCGTAGAGCATCTTTTCGAAGTGCGGCGCCAGCCAGACCGCATCCACCGAATAGCGGGCATAGCCTCCGCCGAGGTGGTCGTAGATGCCGCCCTGGCTCATCTTGGTCATGGTCAGCGCGCAGGCCTCGCGCAGGGAGAGCGGGCCGCCCCGCTTCCAGGCCCGCCACAGCAGCTTCATGATGGCGGGCTGCGGAAACTTCGGGGCGCCGGCGATACCGCCGTGGCGCATGTCGAATTCCCGCACCAGGCGGTTGGCGACCTGATCGATCATCGGCAGCGTGATCGCCTCGCCGGGCTGGTTCTGCGACAGGGAGGCGAGTGCGTCCTTCAGGGCGGTGGTGTTCTTGGTCACCCGCGCGCGATCGTTGGCGTAGATCTCGGCAATGCCGTGCAGCACCTGCGGCAGGCCCGGCCGGCCGTAGCGCGGCGAGGGCGGAAAGTAGGTGCCGCCCCAGAAGGGTTCACCCTCGGGCGTCAGGAACATGGTGAGCGGCCAGCCGCCCTGCTCACCCAGCAGCGCCAGGGCGGCCTGATAAATGCTGTCGACATCGGGTCGCTCTTCGCGGTCGACCTTGATGTTGACGAAGAGCTGGTTCATCAGCCCGGCGATCTCCGGGCTCTCGAAGCACTCATGGGCCATGACATGGCACCAGTGACAGGCGGCATAGCCCACCGAGAGCAGGACCGGCTTGCCGGTCTCCCGCGCCCGGTCGAAAGCCTCCTCGCCCCAGGGCTGCCAGGCCACCGGATTGTCGCGGTGCTGCAGCAGGTAGGGGCTGGTCTCTGCGCCGAGACGATTGCTGAGGCCGCCGTCGGCGTCGTTGGGCGGGGAGGTGAGCTGCTCGGTCAAGGCTCGGCTCTTCGGACTGGGTGGGGGACGGGCGGGACGGCGTTGCACCCATCGACGGCGCTGCGGCCAGGCATTGTCCTGCGACTCTGCCCTGCCGGAGCGCCCCTTGCGGGTAGCGAATTCCGTCCTCTATATGAGTGGCCAAGGCCCCTCGGCTCAACCCTGAAATGTGTGGGGTGATAGGGGACGGGTTGTAGGCTGCGGATGCGGTGCCCAGGGTGCCGGCCGGGCGGGGCAGAAAGAGGAGCGGGAGCGATGAAGATTCACCTGGATATCGATTGCACGCCGGAGGAGGCGCGGGCCTTTCTGGGGCTGCCGGATGTCGCGCCGATGCAAAAGGCGGTGCTGGAGGAAATGCAGAAGCGGATGATGGCCAACCTGGCGGCCATGGAACCGGAGCAACTCTTCAAGACCTGGCTGCCGGCCGGCATTCAGGGATGGGAGCAACTCCAGAAGGCCTTTTGGTCGCAGATGACCAAAGCGGCCCGCGACCGGCCGCCGAAGGAGTAACAGTGAATGAGATTAAAATAACTCATCAATAATGAAAAGGTATAATAGAGAACAATATGCTATGGAGAGATAAGTAACTAAATATAATGAATGAGGACCAGGACCAGAGTACCATATTCGCGCCGTCCAGCGCGCCGGGCCGGGCCGGGGTTGCGGTGTTGCGCATCTCCGGGCCTCAGGCGGGCGGGGCTCTCGCCGCGCTCACCCGCGGCCCCCTGCCGGCGCCGCGCCAGGCCAGCCTGCGCATTCTGCGCGATCCCGGCAGCGGCGAGCGCATCGACCGGGCGCTGGTGCTGTGGTTTCCGGGACCGCAAAGCTTTACCGGGGAAGATGTGGCCGAGTTGCATCTGCACGGGGGCCGGGCGGTCATCGGGGCGGCGCTGGCGAGCCTCGCCACCCTGCCCGGCCTCTGCCCGGCCGAGGCGGGGCAGTTCACCCGCCGGGCCTTCGACCACGGCAAGCTCGACCTGACGGCAGCAGAGGGACTCGCTGATCTCATCGACGCGGAGACCGAGGCGCAGCGGCGCCAGGCCCTGCGCCAGATGGAAGGCGGGCTGGCCCGCCTCACCGAGGGCTGGGCGGCGCGGCTGCTGCGGGTCTCGGCGCACTACGAAGCGGCCATCGACTTTGCCGAAGAGGAGCTGCCGGAGGCCCTCGACCGGCAGGCGCTGGAGAGCGCCGCCGCGGTGGCCGCGGAGATCGAGGCGGCGCTGCGCGACGGGCGCCGGGGCGAGCGCCTGCGCGACGGCCTGACGGCGGTGATCCTGGGGCCGCCCAATGCCGGCAAGTCGTCGTTACTGAATGCACTGGCCCAGCGCGAGGCGGCCATCGTTTCGGCCATGGCCGGAACCACCCGGGACCTGATCGAGGTGCACCTCGATCTCGGCGGTTACCCCGTGACCCTGGTGGACACCGCCGGCCTGCGGCAGACCGAAGAGGACGGGGCGGCGGGGCCGATCAGCGATGGCACGGCGATGGGCGACGCCCATTGGCGCATCGAGCAGGAGGGGATGGCCCGCGCCCGCCGTCGCGCCGCCGCCGCCGACCTGAAGCTGCTGGTGATCGATCTGGAGGCGGAACGGTCCCTCGATCCCGATTTCCTGGCGCTAATCGATGATCAGAGCCTGGTGGTCCTCAACAAGGCCGACGCGGTCTCGGCGGACCGCGTGGCAGAAGTTCGATCCGCTGTCGAAACGGAGGGGGCCGCGCGCGGCGCTGGCTGCTTCGTCATATCGGCGCAGAGCGGGCAGGGGCTGACGGCGCTGCTCGGCGGGCTGATCCAGCAGGCCCGGGATTGTTTCGAGGGCGGAACAGGCGGATCGGAGATCACCCGGGCGCGCCACCGGCAGGCGTTGGAGGACTGCGCCGCTGCGCTGCGCCGTGCAGCGGCTGCGGCCTTGCCCGAACTGGTCGCTGAGGAGATCAGATTGGCGGTTCGGGCCCTGGGGCGGATCACCGGCCGGGTCGATGTGGAAGACCTACTAGATATTGTGTTCAGGGAGTTCTGTATCGGTAAATGATGGGTGATGAGCCCTGTTTCACGTGAAACAAAGTGAACAGGGGCTGAATCCCGGCGGCCGGAGCCCGGATCAAGGCCCGCCTGCCTGTTGTCTGGCGGGCCAAGCCTGATATAACCCGCTCAAACAACGGCTGTCTCTCGGAAGGAATGCACGCCGATGGTGCGGCAGAGCAGGCATGATGTCATTGTCGTCGGCGGCGGCCACGCGGGCTGCGAAGCGGCCGCGGCGGCTGCGCGCCTGGGGGCGAACACGCTGCTGGTGACCCACCGGCGCGAGAGCATCGGCGTCATGTCCTGCAATCCGGCCATCGGCGGCCTGGGCAAGGGACACCTGGTTCGGGAGATCGATGCCCTGGACGGGCTCATGGGCCAGGTGGCCGATGCGGCCGGGATCCAGTTCCGGATGCTCAATGCGAGCAAGGGGTCGGCGGTGCGGGGCCCGCGGGCCCAGGCGGACCGCAAGCTCTATCGCACCGCGGTGCAGGAGCGCCTGGCGGCGCAGCCCGGCTTGAGCATCTTGGATGCGGCAGTCGGCGATCTGCTGGTCGATACGCAGGGGCGCTGCACCGGGGTGGTGACCGAGGACGGGGCGGAGCTGCGGGCCGCGGCGGTAGTGCTGACCACCGGCACCTTCCTGCGCGGTCTCATTCACATCGGGGAGCGGCGCATTCCCGCGGGCCGGGTCGGGGAGGCGCCGGCGGTGGGTCTCGCCGCCACCTTGGCGCGGGCGGGGTTTCAGCTCGGCCGGCTGAAGACCGGGACGCCGCCGCGCCTGGATGGCCGGACCATCGACTATCGCGGCCTCATCGAACAGCCCGGCGACTCTCCGCCGGAGCCGTTCTCGACCCTGACCGGGGAGATCGCCCAGCCGCAGATCGTCTGCCACATCACCCACACCTCCGAGGCGGGGCATGCGCTGATCCGGGAGAACCTGGACCGGGCGCCGCTCTATTCCGGCCAGATCGACAGTGTGGGGCCGCGCTACTGCCCCTCCATCGAAGACAAGGTGGTGCGCTTCGCCGACAAGGGGCGGCACCAGATTTTCCTGGAGCCGGAGGGCCTGGACGATCCCACGGTCTATCCCAACGGCATCTCGACATCCCTGCCGGAGGAAGTCCAGAAGGCGCTGCTTGAGACCATTCCGGGGCTGGAGACGGCGGTGATGCTGCAGCCGGGCTATGCCATCGAGTACGACTACGTGGACCCGCGGGAGCTGAACCGCTCGCTGGAGACGCGGCGCATGCCGGGCCTTTTCCTGGCCGGGCAGATCAACGGCACCACGGGCTACGAGGAGGCCGCGGCCCAGGGACTGATGGCGGGGATCAACGCGGCGCGGGCCGCCGGGAGCGCGGGCACCGGGCAGGGGAGCGATCCCTTTGTCCTGGACCGCGCAGAGGCCTACATCGGGGTGCTCATCGACGATCTGGTCACCCGGGGGGTCAGCGAGCCCTACCGCATGTTCACAAGCCGGGCCGAGTACCGGCTGCAACTGCGCGCCGACAACGCGGACCAGCGCCTGACCGCCAAGGGGATCGCCCTGGGGTGCGTCGGCGCGGACCGCCGCCGGACCCATGAGGCCAAGATGCGCGCGCTGTCGGAGGCCCGGGCCCTGGTGAACGACCTGACGACCACCCCCAACGCGCTGGCTGCGGAGGGGATCGCCATCAATCAGGATGGGGTCCGGCGCAGCGCCTTTGAGCTGCTGCGGTATCCGTCCCTCGATCTGAATCGCCTCTCCGCCATCTGGCCGGCCCTGAAGGGCATCCCGGCCGGCATCGCCCGGCAGATCGAGATCGAAGGCCGCTATCAGGGCTATATGGAGCGCCAGGAGGCCGACATCCGGGCTTTCCGCAAGGACGAGGCCTTGAAGCTGCCGGTGGACCTGGACTACGCCGAGATCGGAAGCCTGTCGGCGGAGGTCCGGGAGATCCTGGGGCGGGCACGGCCGGAGACCCTCGGCGCCGCGGCGCGCACTCCCGGCGTGACCCCGGCCGCCGTGATGGCCCTGCTTCGCTTCGTGAAGAAGCGCCCGCCGGACAGGCAGACGGGCGGGTTGGCGCGGCCGGACGAGTCCGCGGCCTAGCGCCGGAAATCTCTGCGAAGACTATGGAACCGCGGCCGGAGCGTTTGACGGCGGACGACTTCCAGCGCCTCCTTGATGTTTCACGTGAAACACAGGACAAGTTTGACCGATATGCGGCGCTGCTGACCAAGTGGACCGCCGCCATCAACCTTATCAGCCCGCGGAGCCTGCCGGACCTCTGGCGCCGGCATTTTCTGGACTCGGCACAGCTTCGCAGCTATCTGCCGCCGGCCCCGGCGCCGCGCAGCATCCTGGACCTCGGGTCCGGCGGTGGCTTCCCGGGGCTGGTCCTGGCGCTTCTGGGCTGCGGCCACGTCCACCTCGTGGAGTCGGACCAGCGCAAGGCGGTGTTCCTACAAGAGGTGGTCCGGGAAACGGGGGCGGCGGCGACGGTGCATCCGATCCGGCTGGAATCTTTGGAAGCCTTTCCCGTCGATGTCGTCACCTGCCGGGCCTTTGCGTCCCTGCCGAAAATCCTCGCCCAGGCCGAGCGATTTCTTCTCCCGGAACCCGGGCAAGAGGGGGCAACGGGGCTCTTTCTGAAGGGGCGAAACGTGGATCAGGAATTGACCGACGCGGGCAAAAGATGGAGACTGCGAATCGAGCGCTTTGAGAGCATCACCGATCCGGAGGGACGGATCCTGCGTCTCAAACTTCTATCTGTTGAGGATCGCGCGCCTTGAACCTACAATATGTTGAGGAACCCCAGGAGCGCGGGCCGATCCCGCCGGCGCCTCCTGAAACCCGCATTTTGGCGGTCGCGAATCAAAAGGGCGGGGTGGGCAAGACCACCACCACCGTCAATCTGGCCACCGCATTGGCGGCCTGCGGCAAGCGGGTCCTGATCGTCGACATGGACCCCCAGGGCAACGCCAGCACCGGTTTGGGGGTCTCGCCGGAGAAGCGCAGCCAGGGCGTCTATCAGGTGCTGATCCAGGGCCTGCCGGTGGCGATTGCGGAGGCCGCGACCCTGGTGCCGGGCATGGCCATCATTCCCTCCGGCGTCGACTTGTCCGGCGCCGAACTGGAGTTGATCTCCGTCGACCGCCGCGAGTATCGACTTCGCGACGCGGTGGAGCAGGTGAGGGGTCGTTACGACTTCGTACTGATCGATTGCCCGCCGGCGCTGGGTCTATTGACCCTCAACGCCCTGGTGGGGGCGGACGCGGTCCTGGTCCCGCTGCAGGCGGAGTTCTACGCCTTGGAAGGCCTCAGCCATCTGATGCGCACCATCGAGCGGGTTCAGCGTGCCCTCAATCCGAAGCTGGTGCTTCAGGGCGTGGTCCTGACAATGTTCGACCGTCGGAACAATCTCTGCGAGATGGTGGCCGCCGACGTCCGCGGGCACCTCGGCGAGCGGGTCTACCGCACAGTGATCCCGCGCAACGTCCGGGTCTCGGAGGCGCCGTCCCACGGCAAGCCGGTGCTGCTCTACGACCTGCGCTGCGCCGGGTCCCAGGCCTATGTGCGCCTGGCGCGGGAAATCCTGCAGCGCGAGGATGGCCTGGCGGGCCGGCCGGCCATGGCCTCCTAGGCCCCTCACGCCGGTTGGTCGACGGTTGGGGGTTGAGAGTAATTCGTTTCGGGAGAACAACGAGCAACTCTAGGCCGGTGCGCAGGCGGCTGCGGACCGGACGCGGCATGCCGGCACGGCATGTCATGTGGGGAAGACCAAAGCGATGACAGACGGAGCACCATCGGATCACGGCAAGCGCACCAACCTGGGGCGCGGCCTGGCGGCATTGTTCGGCGAAGAGAACGAGGACTACGCGTCCCTCGATCGGGTGCGCTCCAGCAAGTCGGTGCCTGTCGAGCACCTGCATCCCGGGCGCTATCAGCCGCGTCAGGTCTTCGACGAGGAGGCCGTCGCGGCGCTCGCGGAGTCCGTTAAGGCCCAGGGCATCCTGCAGCCGATCCTGGTGCGCCGCCATCCCGACCGGCAGAGCGAATTCGAGATTGTCGCCGGCGAACGGCGCTGGCGGGCGGCGCAGAAGGCGAAGCTCCATGAGGTGCCGGTCATCATTCGCGAGCTCAGCGATGCCGAATCCCTGGAACTGGCCATCGTCGAGAATGTTCAAAGGCAAGACCTGACCCCAATCGAAGAGGCGGAGGGGTACAAGCGGCTGCTGGACGAGTTTCGGCACACCCAGGACGATCTGGCCAAGGTGGTGGGCAAGAGCCGCAGCCACATCGCCAACACGATGCGGCTGTTGACCCTGCCGGAATCCGTCAAGACCATGGTCATGGAAGGCAAGCTCAGCGCCGGCCACGCCCGCACCCTGGTGGGCCACGAAGCCCCGGAGGACCTGGCCGCCGAGATCGTCAGCAAGGGCCTGAACGTCCGCCAGACCGAGCGCCTGGTCCAGGACGCCAAGGCGGCGCCAAAGCCGGCACCGGCGGGCGGCGGCGCCAGCGCTGCGGAAGAGATCCCCAAGGACACCGACACCATTGCCCTGGAGCGGGACCTGACCGCCCTGCTTGGGCTCAAGGTGAGCATCAAGTTCCACGGCAGCGGCGGCTCGCTCACCATCCACTACAAGACGCTGGAGCAGTTGGACGATGTGTTGCACCGGTTGAACCAGATGCCGCCGATCACGCCGAAGCCATAGAGTCGTTCTTGATCTGAACGAGCCGGCCCGGGCGCGCCCGGCCTCGCTGCGAAGCGATCCGTGATTGATCTACTGGGCGCTCCGCCGGCGGCCCGGCGCATTGGCGGCGATCTCCAGTAGTGCCCGCGCCGCCAGGCTCTCCTGCGGCGCGCCGCTGCGCTTGCAGGCGGCCTCGGCCTCGACCAGGCGCTCCATGGCCCCGGCCAGGTGCCGGGCGGTCCAACTGCCGGCCTGGGCCTTGAAGCGCGGCGCCGACTTCCAGAAGACCGGCGGCCGCAGTACCTTCATCGCCTGATCCACCGATGCGCCCGTCGCCACCGCGCCGGCGACCTGGTGGACGCGCTGGAAGTGGCGCGCCACCGCGCGGAGCAGGCTGACCGCCGTGCTGCCTTCGGCGAGACAGCGGGCGAGGGCGCGCTCCAGCGCCGGCAAATCGCCTGCGGCGGTGGCGAAGGCGACGTCGTCCAGATTGAGCAGGGCCGAATCGCCGATGCAGAGCTCGGCATCGCCCAGGGTGACCGGTCCGTCGCGGCTGCCCTTGAACAGCAGCAGCTTCTCCAGCTCGCGCCGGGTCAGCGCCCGGTCGCCGCCAAGATGGGCGGCGAGGAATTCGACCGCCTCGCGATCGATGCCCAGGCCGGCGTCGGCGAAGAACTCCCGCACCACCGTCGCCAAGCTGCGCGCGTCGTCGTGGTAGCAGGGAATGGCCGCCGCGGCCTTCGCGCCCTCGAAGAGACGCCGCAGGCTCGACCGGCCCGGCAGGTCCCCGCCATCGAAGACCACGAAGGCCTCGCCCGGCGCATGATCCAGGAAATCCTTCACCGTCGCCGTGATGCTGTCGGCGGCCTCGCGCACCGCGACAAAGCGGCGCCCGCCGCCGAAGGTGAGGGCGGCCGCCTCGTCGGCGAGCCGCGCCGGATCCGCCTTGATCTGGGCGGCGGTCAGCTCGGAAACGCGGAAGGGGTCGTTGGGATCGTCGACCACGACGGCGCGCAACTGGGCGATGCGTTCGCGGC
>NZ_JANQOI010000012.1 GCF_028289705.1 Pelagibius sp. | reverse complement strand
AGCGCCAGGGTCCAGGCATAGTGCTCCATGTTCTTGGAGTTGATGAAGATCTCGAAGGGGCGCCGGCGCGGCTCGGCAGCGCCGGTCTCCTGCAGGATGTCGTTGAGGGTGATGTAGATGGCGTGGTCGCTCTCCGGCCAGCGCAGCTTGTAGGTGCAGCCGGGCAGCACCTCCGGCCGGGCCAGGGGATCGGTCATGTAGACCACCTCCGCCTCGGCGGGCGGCCCAACTGCGGCAGGCTCCGCTTTCGGTTCGACCGAAAGCACGGCGCCGGTGACCGGGTTGGGCCGGTAGGTGGTGCAGCCCTTGCAGCCCAGGTCGTAGGCCTGGCCGTAGACATCCTTGAAGGCCTCGAAGGAAATCTCCGCCGGCAGGTTGATGGTCTTCGAGACCGAGCTGTCGATGTAGCGCTGCACCGCGGCCTGCATCACCACATGGGCCGCCGGCTCCAGGCTCTGGGCGTCGACGAAAGCGGCGGACAGGGGGGCGTCCGGGCCTTTGAGGCGGCGGAACAGGCGGTAGGCGTAGTCGCTCACCTCCTGCTCCCGCCGGCTGCCGTCCGGCTGCAGGATGCGCCGGGTATAGGTGAAGCTGAACACCGGCTCCAGGCCGGAGGAGATGTTGTCCGCCAGCAGGGAGATGGTGCCGGTGGGCGCCACCGAGGTCACCAGGGCGTTGCGGATGCCGTGGCGGGCGATGCCCTCGCGCAGGTCTTCGTCCAGCTCGCCGATGGATTCGCCGGCCAGATAGGCCTCGGCATCGAACAGCGGGAAGGGGCCCTTTTCCTCGGCCAGGTCGATGGAGGCCCGGTAGGCGGCGCGCCGGAAGGCGGCCATCCAGCGCTCCGTCGCCTGCACCGCCTCTGCCGAGCCGTAGCGCAGGCCGCAGCAGATCAGGGCATCGGCCAGCCCGGTGATGCCGAGGCCGATGCGGCGTTTGGCCCGGGCCTCCTGGCGCTGGGCCTCCAAGGGAAAGCGCGAGGTGTCGATGGCGTTGTCGAGCATGCGCACCGCCGTCGGCACCAGCGCTTCCAGGGCTTCCAGGTCCAGCGCGGCCTCCGCCTCGAAGGGCCGGGTCACCAGGGCCGCCAGATTGATCGAGCCGAGCAGGCAGGCGCCGTAAGGCGGCAGCGGCTGCTCGCCGCAGGGATTGGTCGCCTGGATGGTCTCGCAGTAGTGCAGGTTGTTGCGCCGGTTGATGCGGTCGATGAAGATCACCCCCGGCTCGGCGGCGGCATAGGTGGCCCGCATGATGCGGTCCCAGAGGTCGCGGGCCTGCACGACGCGGTGGACGCTGCCGTCGAAGGACAGCGGCCAGGGCCGGTCCTCGCGCACCGCCTGCATGAAGGCATCGCTGACCAGGACCGAGAGATTGAACATGGAGAGGCGGCCCGGCTCCTGCTTGGCTTCGATGAAAGCCTCGATGTCGGGATGGTCGCAGGCCAGGGTTGCCATCATGGCGCCGCGGCGTGAGCCGGCGCTCATGATGGTCCGGCACATGGCGTCCCAGACGTCCATGAAGGACAGCGGGCCGGAGGCGTCGGCGCCGATGCCGTGCACCGGCGCGCCCTTGGGGCGCAGGGTGGAGAAGTCGTAGCCGATCCCGCCGCCCTGCTGCATGGTCAGGGCGGCTTCCTTCAGATGCTCGAAAATCCCCGACATGTCATCGGGGATGGTGCCCATGACGAAGCAGTTGAACAGGGTAACGTTGCGCTCGCTTCCGGCCCCGGCCTGGATGCGTCCGGCAGGCAAGAACCGGAAATCGCGCAGTGCGTTAAAGAATTGTTGCTCAACGATGTTTTGGGTTGAGTCCTCGGATTCCGCTGCCGCCAAAGCGCGTGCAATCCGCTGCCAGCTCTCCTCAATGGTTTTGTCCACAGGCTCGCCGGAGGCCGTCTTGAGGCGGTATTTCAGATCCCAGATCTCTTGCGACAGGGCTGAGAATTCAGACATGGCGAGGCGTCCGGTGGATCGTTAGAACCCTTGTTTCTGCTCACTTTCGGCGGAATTGCAGCGCTGACGATAGGTGCCGTCCAATGGCCGGTCAAGCGGCGCGCGCAGCGGGCCCGGCTGCCGGATTCGCCGTTGGCTTGCATCTTGGCAAGCGGATAATTTCTGTGTCCTGCGGCCCCTGCGGTAGCTGTCCACAGTTTTGCACACAAGCTATCCGGACGGCTGTGCCATGCTTTGCCGCAGGGCCGGTGCGGCCTCCTGCGCCAAAGCCATGCTCGATCCCTCGATCGTTGCTTCCAATTGTTGCAGAAACTCTTTTCTGTTCAACCCGGGATCAATTTTCGGCAGAAACTCCAAAAGGATGGTGCCGGGCCGCTTCACGAAGCTGCGGCGCCCCCAGAACAGGCCCGAGTTCAGGGCCACCGGGACGACGCTGATGTCGAGCTGGCCGTAGAGGGCGGCGACGCCGGGATGGTAGGGGCGCCGCTCGCCGGGGGCGACCCGGGTCCCCTCGGGAAAGATCACCAGGGGCCGGCCATCGGCGGCCACCGCCTTGGCCTTGGCGATCATCTTCCGCAACGCCTTGCTGCCCCCCTGGCGATCCACCGGGACCAGCCCGGCGCGCAGCAGGTAGAGCCCGAACAGCGGGATCCAGGTCAGCTCCTGCTTCAGGATGAAGCTGTGCTCCCACAGCAGCAGGGAGAAGATCATCGTGTCCCAGGCCGACTGGTGCTTGGCGGCCACCAGAAAGGCACCCTTCGGAAGCCGCTCGAGCCCGCGCACCTCGTAGCGCAGGCCGCAGATGAGGGCGAGGCCCGCCATGGTCACGCGCACCCAGAGACGGCCGAGGTGGTAGAGGCCGCTGCGCGGGCCGAGCAACAGCGGCAGGCCGGCGGTCACGATGACCGTGGTCCAGGAATAAAAGAAAACGTTGAACGCGAGCGAGCGCAGCAGGCTCATGTCATCCTCGCGACCAGACCGTCCAGCCAGCCGCGCAGTACCGCGACCAGGTACTTGCTGTACTCGCTGACCAGCAGCGAGGAGCTGCCCGGCCAGAGCCACCAGTCGTCGCGCTTGAAGGGTTCGGGAAAGATGGGGTGCGGGACGATCTCCACCGCCGGCATGCGCCGGCGGAACTCCAGCAGCGAGCGCGGCATGTGGTAGGTGGCGGTGACGAGCCTGAGCGAAGTAATGCCCTCCGCGGCGATCCAGTCCGCGGTTTCGACGGCATTGCCGCGGGTGTTGTCGGCCTCGTAGCCGAGGACCACGCAGCAGGAGAGGTCTTGCGGCGACTGCTGAAAGAGATCCAGCAACTGGCGCACATCGATGCCGCGATAGACCCCGGAGACGAAGAGCTTGTCCGCCTTGTTGGCGGCCAGCAGGTCGAGGGCGGCGGTCAGCCGGTCGCTGCCGCCGGTCAGGACGACAATCGCCCCGGTGCGGCTTTCCGGATCCATGACCTTGGTCGGCAGCAGGTTGGCGAACCACAGGAGGCCGGCGCCCCAGGCCAGGGCGAGGACCAGCAGGCCGGCGGCCAGGCCGCGCAGCCAGCGCAGGCCGCGGCGGGCGGCGCCGGCCCGGTCCTGCCTCAGCGAACGCGGGCGCATTACGGCAGCCTCGCCAGGGTGCGCAGCACGGTGATCCGTGCGGTTACCATGGTCACCAGGGCGGAGGCGACCGGCAGCAGCACCAGCAACGACCACTCGTAGGGTCTGAGGCTGAGGTCGGGCAGCAGGTCCGATTGGACACGCTCCAGCAGGTAGCGGGCCAGATAGAGGGTCGGCAGCGCGCAGAGCAGCCCGATCAGCCCGCCGCGCAGACCGAGACTCAGGGAGTGGTTCTGGAACTGTCGGGCGACGTAGGAATCCTGTGCACCGATCAGATGCAGCAGCTCGATGGCCTGGTCGTGGGCGGCCAGGCCCATGCGGGTGACGAAGGCGACCATGATCGCCGCCGCCAGCACCACCAGGGCGACCACCACCGCCGCCATGATCTCGACGGCGCGGGCCAGGTCCAGCAGATGCGACAGCCAGCGCTGATGGTCGTCAACGAGGCTGCCCGGCGCGATGGCGAGCACCGCGCGGCGCAGCGCGGTCAGGTCCGGCGGCGCCTGCGGGTCAACGGTGACGGCGATCAGCCGCGGCAGCGGCAGGTCGCCGATCAGCGCGGTGTCGCCCAGCCAGGGCTCCAGCAGCGCGGCGATCGCTCCGGTGTGCATGACCTCCACGGAGACCACGCCCTCGGTCTCGGTCAGCAAATCGGCGACGCCCTGCAGTACGGGGTCGGCGCTGTCCTCGCTGCCCGCCGCTGCCGGCGGCAGTTGAACCGTCAGGGCGCCGGCAAGGCCGCGGTCCCAGCGCGCCGCCAGCTTGTTGGCGACCATGGCCCCGGCCAGGGCCAGGGCCGCCAGATAGACCATGATGGCCACCAGTAGCGGCAGGTAGCGGCCCGAGGCATCGTGGTCGAGCGGCACCGCCTGACGCCTGCGCCCACGGCTCATGAGCCGTCGCGTCCGGCGGTGGCGCCCAGATCAGCGCCCAGGCCGGCGGCCAGATCGGCGGCGCCGGCGCGGTTCCCTCCTTCGCCCTGGGCCACGGTTTCGACGGTCCAGATCTGGCCGTCGCTGATGCGGGTGACCGGGTGGTGAAAGCGTTCTACCAGCGCTTCATTGTGGGTGGCGATCACCACGGTGGTGCCGATCTTGTTCAGTTCCTCGAAGAGATAAAGCAGCCGTACGGCCATGCGGTCGTCCAGGTTGCCGGTCGGTTCGTCGGCCAGCAACAGGCTGGGGCGGGCGATGACCGCGCGGGCGATGGCGACCCGCTGCTGCTGCCCGCCGGAGAGGGTGGGCGGCAGGGCATCCATGTGGTCGGCCAGTCCGACCCAGATCAGCAACTCCTCCACATCCTTGTCGCGGCGCGAATCGGTGTCGCCGCTGATGCGCAGGGGAAGGGCCACGTTCTCGCGCGCCGTCAGATGGTCGAGCAGGCGAAAGTCCTGAAAAACGACACCGATCTTGCGCCGCAGCAGCGCGGTTTTGCGCCGCGACAGCCCGGCCACGTCCTTGCCGAAGAGCGCCACCTTGCCGCTGCTGGGCCGCTGGGCGAGATACATCATGCGCAACAGCGAGGACTTGCCGGCACCGCTGGCGCCGACGAGAAAATGGTAGGAACCGGGATCGAAATGCAGGGAGATGTGCTTCAGGATCTCCGGCCCATTGCCATAGCGCAGCGCGACGTCCTCGAAGCGAACCAAGCTTGGAATTCCTTTTGGCGCGAGCTCGAATCGAAAATGGCATAGGCAAGTCAGTCCCGTAAAGGTTCCTGCTCATGCCTTGCTTTGAAAATACCCCGCCCATATAAGGATATCGGATCTCCTGCCTTGGGGGGCAGTCGGCCTCTATGATTGTTTCTTGTCCCGCCTGCGAAAGCCGTTTTGAGGTCGAGCGCGAGCAGCTCGGCCACGACGGGCGAATCGTCCGCTGCGGCAAATGCGGAAACTGCTGGCACCAGATGCCGGAGGAAGAACAGCCCGCGGCCGCGGCGGCCGAAGAGCCTGACCCTCCGCCGCCACCACCGCGGCGGGCGGCCGCGCCGAAAAAGCCCAAGGGAAAGCCGCTGCTGGCCATCGGCTGGCTGGTGCTGCTGATCTTCATCATCGCTCTGGGTGCCGGCGTCTGGTTCGGCCGCGAACAGATCGTCGCGCAGATCCCGCAGGCCGAAACCCTCTACGGACTGCTGGGCATTCCGGTCGGCGACTCGGGGCCGACCCTCGAACTGCGGGTGGCCGCGCCGACCTCCACGCTGCGCCAGGGCGCCCGGGTGATCGTCGTCAGCGGCTCGGTCACCAACCTGACCGAGCGCAAGCAGCCGGTTCCCAAGCTGCGCGCGCGCCTCACCGACAAGGACGGCGCGGTGCTGTTGGAGTGGGAGTTCGAGGCGCCGAAGGCGGAGCTCGACGCCGGCGCCGCGGTGGACTTCTCGACCGAGACCATCGACCCGCCGCGCGAAGGCCAGCACCTCACGATCAACTTCGTGAAGGACGAAGAGTAGCGCTCTTCGGCGACGGCTGGGCGATGCCTGGCATTAAGTCTTGCTTAACCACGCAATGGCAGTTTGGCGACGGGGATCGGGCCGGGCCCATCTCCGAGTCGGACCGGCGAAGGGGCACGCGTTTCTGCCATTCGAAACGATGCCCCGGACAGCACGAGAGTCCGTAGCGAAGGGTTACGAGATGGCGCACATCCTGGTTGCCGAAGACGACACCGCGGTTCAGAGCTTTGTCAGCCGCGCCTTGGCGCACCGCGGTCACAAGGTCACCTCGGTGGAGGACGGCGTACAGGCCCTGGAAGCGCTCGATAGTTCGAGCTTCGATCTGCTGATCACCGATATCGTCATGCCGAGCCTCGACGGCATCGGCCTCGCGCTGAAGGTGGCGAAGGACTTTCCCGCCATGCCGGTTCTGCTGATGACCGGCTATTCCGCCGAGCGCCAGCGGGCGCACAATCTCGAAGAGCTGATCTGCGAGGTCATCACCAAGCCTTTCACGCTGCTGGAAATCTGCGAGGCCGCCGAGGCCGCCCTCAGCAGCGAACCCATGACCTGCCATTAGCGATCAGTAAGCTGCCGATCCGGCTTGGGCCGGGGAGAAGATTTCGACCAGGGGCACATTAACGGCTGCCCGCCGGCGTTTCTCTGGGCCTGTTTATCGGCAATCTCTGACATTCTTGCCTCCTTTAGCCCGTCGGTTTGGCGGCGATTTTCCGCGCCTGTTTCTTGTTTCTTAACTAAACAAATAGATAGTTCTTGGATGCCTGTATTGTTTAATTCAGGCTTCAGGGTCGGGCTTAGAGGGTGAGAATGCTGCGGAGCTCAGGCGCGGAGACACGACGGGAAGTCTCTGTTTCGTCGATTTCGCCAAAGATTCTGATCATCGAAGACGACGCGGTCGACCGCATGCACATAGAGCGGCTGCTGGCCGAGATCTTTGGGTCGGCGCTGCGGCTCGATGTCGCCACCAACTGGGAGGAGGGTGTCGAGGCGGTCGCCGCGAATGCTCACGACATCTGTATCGTGGACTATTTCCTCGGCGCGGGCACGGGCCTCGAACTGATCAGCCGGGCTCCAGAGTCGGGCGACGTTCGCCTCTTCATTCTGCTCACTGGCCAGGAAGACCATCGGATTGACGTGGCCGCGTCGCGCGCCGGCGTTGCCGACTTTCTTGTGAAACGTGATCTGAATGTCAGACGCCTGGAGCGGTCCCTGCGCTATGCCTGCGAATCGATGCGACAGAAGCGGCTGCTGATCGAGCAGAAGGAAGAGCTTCGTACGGCGAAGGCGGAGATCGAGGAGGAAGTGCAAAAACAGCAGGCGCTGACCGAGGAACTGTCCCAGGTTCAGCACGACCTAACCGAGGCCCTGGTGCGTGCCGAAGAGAGCGAGCTGCAATACAGATGGTTGGCCCAGCACGACCTGCTGACCAAGATACCGAACCGCGTGCTCTTTAAGGAGAAGCTCAGCAAGAGCCTGCGGCAGGCCTCGCGGTCGCAGAAAAGCCTGGCCCTGTTCCTGCTCGACGTCGATCGCTTCAAATGGGTGAACGACAGTTTTGGTCATCAGGCAGGCGATGAGCTTCTGGTCCAGGTCGCGCAAAGGCTGACCGACACCGTCCGCGAGACCGATGTCGTTGCGAGGGTCGGTGGCGACGAGTTCGCCATTGTCGTGACGAACCTGGAAGATCAAAACTCGGCATCGGTGGTGGCGGAGAAGGTCATCTCGGCATTGGCTGAGGTATTTGAGATCCTGGACCATCAGGTCACGACCGGTGCAAGCATCGGCATCGCCCTGTGCTCGGGGCAAGACGGCCGAACCCCGGAGACATTGATTCAGGAAGCGGATTCCGCGCTCTACAGGGCAAAGGACGCCGGGCGCGGCGTCTTCCGCTTCTACGACGATGCCCTGGACAAAGAGGTTCAGCGCACGCTGCTGCTCAAGGAAGAACTGCCGAAGGCAATTGACTCAAGCGACCTCGCGCTGGTGTTTCAGCCCAAAGTCGACCTGGCGACGGCGGAGGTTGTGGGCTTCGAAGCGCTTGCCCGCTGGACACACCCCGAACTGGGCGCGATCTCACCTGGCGAGTTCATTCCCATGGCCGAGACCACCGGCCAGATCGTTCCGCTCTCGTCGTGGATCTTTGAACACGCCTTCGGTGTCATGACCTCCTGGAAAGAGACGGCCCTGGACGGCCTGCCGGTGGCGCTGAACCTCTCCGCGTTTCAGCTCAAGCAGCAAGGGCTCGTGGAGGAGTTGCAGGAGCTGATGCGCCGTCATTCTGTCTCTCCCATCCTGCTGGAGCTGGAGGTCACCGAGACCGCGGCTCTGGAAAACCTCGATCTGGCTGTCGTACAGCTCAACAAGCTGCGCGAGCTTGGGATCTCGGTGGCGATCGACGACTTCGGCACCGGCTATTCATCGCTGGCTTTGGCGACGTCTCTTCCGGTCGACCGGCTCAAGATCGACCGCTCCTTTGTCTCCGGTGTCCTGGAAAACAGTGCCGATGCCGCGGCCGTCTGTTCCACGATCACCCTGGCGCACAGCCTTGGGCTCCGAACGGTTGCCGAGGGCGTCGAGACCGACGAACAGCTTGTCCGCCTGGGCCGCTATGGCTGTGATGAAGCTCAAGGATATTTCTTCGGCAGGCCGATGCCGCCTTGCCAGATACCGGGATGGTACGAGACGCGTAAACGCCAATACGCCGCGCCTGCGTAGGGCGTCTTCGACTTGCGTAGAACCGAGCCGGTGCCGTTAAAGCACGAAGACTCTAGAGACCCATGGAAACCGGTGCGGCCGGTGCCGACCAGAGCTGCAGAACCTTCCGGAGGGCATTGCCGGCGGTTTCCAATCCGCCCGTGGTGACGTGGCCCTCCTCCATCCGGAGGGCGTGCCGGTCGAAGAGCGTCGAGAGGCAACGGTAGATCTCCAACCCGCTCTCGGAAGCGCGTACGTGAAACGACCTGCGGTCATGGGGGGACCGCTCCTGGATCATGTATCCGTTCTCCACCATTTTCTTCAAGTTGTAGGAGACGTTTGATCCCAGGTAATGGCCCCGTTGGGCCAGCTCGCCGACCGGCATCTCTTCTTCACCGATGTTGAAAAGGATGAGGGCCTGAACGCTGGTCAGATCTCGTATGCTCCGCTCTTCGAGCTCGGCTTTGATCATCTCAAGGCACTGGCGATGCAGCTGCTCGACCAGCCCGATCGTATCAAGAAACTTCGATTGCATCTTTCCCTCGGCAAGGTTCCGCGCCCGAGTGCTGAGCTTTTGAACGGAGTTTAGACATACTTCGGTTGAGCTTTGCTGAACGGGCGCCGCGTTTCACCTCTCGATCTCCATGAGACCAATCGAGATTGCCTTTTGCGCGAAGAGTCGGTTCAGCGCAGGCGCCTGCGAGCGGTGGCATCCGGCTCGGTGTTCGCATTCAGGCCGCCCATTTGTCAGAGTTGGCCCCGGGCCACTGCTTCGGCCAGGTGAAGCGGAAGCACGTTCCGCGCATCGTCTCAGGATCTGACTCGACCGTGATGGTGCAGCCGGCCGCCTCGATCGTCTTCTTGACGATGGCCAGGCCCATGCCGCTCCCCTCGATTTCATCGCGGCTTCTGAGAACCTGGAACATCATGAAGATCTTCTTCTGCAGATCCTTTGGGATACCCCGGCCGTCGTCGCTGACCGAAAACTCGAAGACGGAGCCTAGGTCCCGGACAGCGACCACGACGTTTCCGAAGGGGGCATCGTGATGCTTGGCGGCATTGCTGAAGAGATTCAGGAAGATCTGTTCCAGCGGCTCCCTTGCGGTGACGAAGCGCGGAAGCGGGGAGGCTAGTTGCAGCTTGAAACGCTGTGACTCTGCTGCGATTCCGAAAAGCTCCGGCAGTACTGTGTTGAGGTCGAGAACGGAAACTTCGGCTCTGTTTCTGCCGACCCTCGAATATTGCAGGAGGTCGTCGAGCAGGCGTCCCATCCGATTTATGCGCCCGTGCAGCAGGGCCATATGCTGTCTCGTTTCGCCTGCAAGGGCGCCTTCCAGATCCTGCTCGATCCAGGTCGCCAGATTGGCGATGCTGCGCAGCGGCGCCTTCAGGTCGTGCGAGGCGACATAGGCGAACTGCTCAAGCTCCGCATTGGACTGGCGCAGGGCCGCCGCGTTGGCCTTGAAAACCCTGACGGCATCGGCCATCTCGCCAAGCTCGTCGGACCCCGAGACCGTCACCCGGACGTCCGTGTTTCCCAGGGCGAGATCGCGGGTTTCCCGGGACAAGCTGGAGAGCCGCCGGGCGACGTCCCGGAGCACATATCGCCAGCCTACGAAGACCGCCGCGGCGAAGGCGAGAGTGGCGACGGTCGCCAGAGTGATGTGGGCGTATGCGACGGTGCTGCGGGCATCTGCACTCGCCGTGTCGACCAGCAGGCCGGCTTCGGAGACGAGGAGAGCGGCATCGGCCTGAAGCCTCTCGCCACGTTCCCGGTTCTCTCTACCCAGTTGGTCCAGTCGGGCGTCGATCTCGATAATCCTGGACTGCAGTCGGACGAGGCTGGCCGGCCCTGGCACCTCCGCCGAAAGGCTCTTGAGGGCCTGAGCAAGGGGTTCCCGCAATTTGGGCCGGTCGACCGCGCGTGCGAAGCTGGCGAGACTGCGCAGGTCGTTGCTCAGCTTTTGACCGATTTCCGCCACCGCGCTTTGGCTATTGGAGAGGATCAATGCGTCGATGTGATGGATCACAGTGCCGGCGAGCAAGCGCATCGCGGTCAGACGCTCAATCGTCCGGTCGTCGGGGCGGCCGGTCTCGGCAAGTCCTGACTCCAGCACAGCGATCAGCCGATTGGCCTCTGCTTTGGTCTGCGCGGCCACAAGCGAGCGCTGACCGGTTGAATGATTGCGCGCGCCGACCAGATCGATGCTGCGCTCGAGGTTGGCGAATACGGACTGAAACGCGGCCTCGATCAGGCGTAGCAGGTCGTCGGCAGCCCCGAGGTCGCGAAGCTGCGCCGCGGTCTGCCGGAAGTTCTCGTCGATCAACCGTATCCCGGCCGCCTCGCGTCGGAGGTGAGCGTTCTCGTCGGCGCTGACCACTGCAGGCGTCGCAGCAACGAGCGCCATGACCTGCATGGCCAGATGGTCGGCCGCGCGCGCCGCGGGCAGGGCGCGGTCCAGCGCCTCGTCTTGGGCGTCTTCAATGACCTCGTAGCTTGCAATGCCCACGATTGCGGCGAGCATGGACATCATCGAGACGCCGACAAAGGCGCTTCCCAGCCTCGTCGCAATCCCGGATCGGTAGGCTGGCCGATTCACTGCCTGCGTCTCGCCTGTAAGGAAATTTAAACGAAAAGTCTATTAAACTGTACGAAATGATTAGAAATAAAGTGTTAACGCGCTGATGATTTCTCCCTTGAGTAGAAGTTGACGCCCAGGCGGTGGTGGCGGCACCTGTGCTGTTTCTTTAGAGCCGAGCGATCACCGCGAATTCATCGGGCGATGACCCCAAAGGGCCGCCGGTCAGCACGTCCACCACCTGCTCGATGCTGAAGCCGTTGTCGGCGAGTTCCGCTGCGATGCTGTCGGGATCGAAGTACTGCAGCCAATTGAAGATCTCGCGGGAGCGATGGGGCTCGACGATCAGATAGCGGTCGAGGGCAATGTTCCGATCGCCATAGAGAAACACACTCAGAAAACCGAAGTAGTCGCCCGGGGCCCAAAAGCCGTCCATCAAGCGGCGGCCGTAGCTGACCTGTTCCTGCCTTTGGCGGAATTGAGCGACCGAGGAGACATCGAAGACAAAGTGCCCGCCGCGTTTCAGCGACCTGCGGACCTTGCCGTAGAGGCGCTCTCGTTGCGCCGGTGACAGAGCGCAGAGGTCGCCATAGATCAGGCAGACAAGATCCTGCTCGGGCGGCAATTCAGCTTCCAGGTAGTCGGCCTGTTCAAACGCCATGGAGAGGCCCGCCTTCCGTGCCGCGTCGCGAGCGTAGCCGATGGAGCGTGACGAGAAATCAATCCCCGTCACCCGGGCCCCGCGCTGGGCCATGCGCGCCGCATAGAGCCCGGGCCCGCAGCCCAGATCGCAGACCGCCGCGTCCCCGAATCCAAACCTGCGGTCCATCCAGTCGACGATGGCCTCGATGGACGCTGGCCGCCGCGACGCCAGATCGCTTTCGGGATCGAGATGAAAATCCAGCATCCGCGCTGAAATGTGCGGATCGGTCCACAGCGTATCCGCCGTGTAGACGGAGAAAGGCGCCGGGCGCTCATTCAACGCCGCCAAGTCATCAAACATGGGAAGCTCTTTGTTTGTTCGAAGTACCTGCTGCACCAAAGCGGACCGGGTGCATAGGGCGTGTCTGGAGGATATGCCGGTCTCCGAAAAGCTCCTGCCGGCTATGCGTCGATGATTAAAGCCTGCCCAGGACCAGCACCGTCGGGCGGTCCGGCAGGGTCTCCAGGGAAACCTCCGTCGTCTCGTCGCCTTCCACGGCGATGGCGAAGTCCTCGATCATCCCGGCCAGAAAGATGCGCAGCGACTCGCCGCCGAAGTAGTGCATGGGAATGACGAGACTGGTGCGCAGGTCCTGCAGCACCTCGATCATCTGCGGCAGGTCCAGGGTGTAGGTGCCGTCGACCGGCGCGAAGACCACGTCCAGCCGGCCGATCTTCGCCAACTGTTCCGGGGTCGGCTTGTGGTGCAGGTGGCCCAGGTGGCCGATGCAGAGATCAGCGACCTCGAAGATGAAGATCGAATTGCCGAAGGCCTCGGTGCCGCCGGTCCAGCTCCGGATGCTGGTCGGAACGTTGCGGATCAGCACGTCGTCGACGGTCAGCTTGTGCTCGGCGGGCCCGCCCGCCGGGTTCCATCCCCGCAGAACATGTTCGATGGCCGGGTCCAGGAAGTCGGTGTAGTGGGTCTCGTGGGCGTGGTTCATGGTGACCAGGGTCGGCACCGGCCCGGGGCCGGCATAGCCTGCATAGTCGGTGGCGATCACCACACCGGCCGGCGTGCGCAGGCGAAAGGTGGAGTGGTTGACGTAGGTGATCTCCACCGAGGGAGCCGTGCGGGCGGTCGAGAGCGACACCGGCACGAAACCGGGCGTGTCCTCGACATAAGCGAAGCACTGGCTGGCCTGGACCGCTGCCGGAAGGATGAGAGTGCAAAGCGAAAAACTGAGTGCGGCAACGATGGCTAAACGAAGCAAGGCTAAACGAAACATGGTCACACCCTCCAATCTGAGGACGCTTGCGCAGGTCGGGATGACAGCGGTCGAGGCTTTGCCGCATGCCGGAATGACGCTCCCACCGTCGCCCATAGTGCCAGGACCATGTTACCACTGCTAGACGGCCGTTGCGCGGCTTGTCCGGAGAAGGGAGATCGCATTGGCCGGAGGACAGATACAGGCCGAGGCGTTCGTGTCGGACTTGGCCGCGGTGCGCCGCCTGCTTGCCGGACAGTTTCCTCAGTGGTGCGACTTACCCTTGAGCCCGGTCGCCTCCGCCGGGACAGACAACGCGATCTATCGCCTTGGCGACGACATGTGCCTGCGCCTGCCGCGGCGCCCCGAGGCAGCCGACCAGGTCGAGAAGGAATGCCGTTGGCTGCCGGCGCTGGCGCCGCTGCCGCTGGCCGTGCCGAAACCGCTGGGGCAGGGCGCTCCCGCAGAGGGCTTTCCCTGGCCCTGGGCCGTCTTCTCCTGGATCGAGGGTGAGACCGCGAGCCTCGACCGGCTTGACGATCCGCTCGAGGCGGCGGCCACCCTGGCACGCTTCATCGCCGCCCTGCAGGCCGTCGATGTCACCGGCGGGCCGCCCAGCGGGCCGCAGAATCACTTTCGCGGGGTGCCCCTGGCGCAGATGGACAGGCGGACGCGCCGGGCCATCGCCAACCTGGCCGGGGAGATCGATGTTCAGGCGGCCGGAGCCGTCTGGGAGGCCGCGCTGGCCGCGCCACGCTGTGCCGCAGCGCCGGTCTGGGTCCATGGGGACATCCAACCGGGCAACCTTTTGGCCCGGGACGGCAGGATCGCCGCGGTCATCGACTTCGGCCTCCTGGGGGTCGGCGATCCGGCCTGCGACCTGACCGTCGCCTGGATGCTGCTGCCCGCCGAGGCCCGCCCGGCCTTCCGCGCTGTGCTCGCCGTCGACGACGCTACTTGGCTGCGCGGCTGCGGCTGGGCGCTCTATGCCGGGGTCATCGCGCTGGACTACTACCGAGACAGCAATCCATTGCTCTCCAACATGTGCCGGCGCGCGATCACAGAAGTGCTTGCCGACTTCTCGGCGTGAGGGCGATGGCCCGGCTGCCGACTGTCAGAACTGCTGCAGCAGGCGGTCGATGTAGTCCAGTTCCTGGGCCGGACGGCTGCGTTCGCCGCGGCGGCGGCGCAGTTCGTCGACGATCTCGCGGCTGCGCTGCAGTTCCATCTCGTCGGGGATCTGCACGCCTTCGGTGAAGGCCTCGCTGGCCGGCCCGTTGCTCTCGCGCCCCAGGGGGTCGCGCCCCTGCTGGCCGAAGCGCCCGGAGACGCTGCCTTCTCCGGTTTCGCCGGGCTGGTTGGCGAACATCTCCATGAAGCGGTCGAGGGTCGCGCGCATGCCCTGCTGCAACTGGTCGAGGGAGCGGGTCTGGG
>NZ_JANQOI010000133.1 GCF_028289705.1 Pelagibius sp. | reverse complement strand
ATCTTCTTGCGCAGGCGGCTGACCTGGTTGTCGATGCTGCGGTCGAAGACCTGGGCGGCGCGGCCGCTGGTCAGATCCAGAAGCTGCTCGCGGGAGAGCACCACCCCCGGGCGGTTCAGGAAGGCCGAGAGCAGGTTGAACTCGGCGGTGCTCAAGGGAACCGCGAGGCCGGCCTCGTCCAGCAGCTCGCGGCGTTCGCTGTCCAGCAGCCAGCGGTCGAAGCGCAGGCGGCGGTGCTGGAGGTCGCCGCGCGGCCGGGGGACGGCGTTGCTGCGCCGCAGGACGGCCTTGATGCGGGCCAGCAGCTCGCGGGGATTGAAGGGCTTTGTGACATAGTCGTCGGCCCCGATCTCCAGACCGATCACCCGGTCGGTCTCCTCGCTCATGGCGGTGACCAGGATCACCGGGATCTCGCTGGTGGCGCGCAGGTCGCGGCAGAGGGACAGGCCGTCCTCCCCCGGCATCATGATGTCGAGGACCACCAGGTCGATGGCCGCGGCCTTCATCAGGCGGCGTGCCGCCGCGGCATTCTCCGCCAGGCTCACCCGCAGGCCGCTCTTGGCGAGATACTTGCCCAGCAGGTCGCGGATGTCGCGATGATCGTCGACGACGAGGATATGCGGTGTCGGGTCCATCGGGTCCTTCGTTTCGGGTTGACCGGAAAGCTGCATCCGGGGGGCCTCCGGATACGCCTGTTGTTCCATCTATAGGGCGGCTTTCCGGCCGGCTGCCAGAAAAAGTGTATCCGAATGTGTCAAAGCCCGCCGCTGCCACAGCTCACGACAAAAGCGCGGTGGTGCTGGCGAACTTTTGCGACAAGCTCAGCCTATCTAGGAGACATCGAAGCCAGACTTCCACTCCCTAGAGACAGCGAGGTGTTTCTCATGAACAAGGTTACGAAAATTTCGGTCGCCGCTGCCGCCCTGCTGGCCGTCGGCGCCGCCGCCGTGGCGGCGCAGGCCGGCGGCGGCTGGCGCGGCCATGACGGCCCCGGCCACTTCAGCGGCGCTCACTACGGCGGCGGGCACGGTGGCAAACACGGCGGGCGCATGTCCATGGTGCTGCGCTACTTCGACAGCAACGGTGACGGCGCGGTGAGTCAGGCCGAGATCGACCAGGTGCGCAGCGAGCGTTTCGCCGCCTTCGACGGCAACAGCGACAACGCGCTCAACCTCGAGGAGTTCGAAGGCCTCTGGCTCGACTTCATGCGTGAGCGCATGGTCGACGGCTTCCAGCGCCTCGATGCCGACGGCGACGGCCTGGTCACCGCCGCCGAGGTGGACCGTCCCCTGAAAAACGCCGTGCAGTGGATGGACCGCAACGAAGACGGCGTGATCGACCGCTCCGACTTCCGCCGCAGCCGCTGGCATCACGATGATGACGATGACGACGACGACAGCTAAAGAGCCGTCGACTTATGTCTGATCGGTTCCGGCCAATCCTTCGAGACTCAGGCGCGCGAGCGTAGCCCCCACTCTCCCCAAAACGCTCCGTCGCCCTGCGCCCCGCCGCGGCTGCCCCTGCCGCCGCGGGGCGCACCCCTTCTCAGGGCTCGCCTTGATACATGGCGCGGATGTCCACGGTGGAGCGTTTGCCCAGATGCTCGAAGTTCTCCGCCAGCCAGGCGTCGGCTCTGCGGTAGCCGATGTCGAAGAGGTGCTCCAGAAAGGCCCACTCGGCGTTCAGCTTGCTGGAGGCGCCCAGGGGCTTGATCTCGTCTTCGCCTTCGATACGGTGGATCAGGACGTGCTTGTAGTCGCCCTTCTCCAGCTTGCCCTCCTCCAGCAGGCGCGAGACAAAGTTGATCGCCCGGAAATCCCGCAGCAGGCTGGCGTTGAAGGTGATTTCGTTGACCCGGTTGAGAATCTCCCGGGCGGACTTCGGCACGCCCCGGCGGATGATCGGATTGAGCTGCACGATCACCACGTCGTTGGAGGCACAATTCCCATAGAAGGGGTGAAGCACCGGGTTGCCCATGTAGCCGCCGTCCCAATAGGGAGTCCCCGCGATCTCGACGGCCTGAAAGAGGAAGGGCAGGCAGGCCGAGGCCATCACCATCTCCGCCGTCAGGTCCCCGCGGTCGAAGACCTTTACCCGCCCGGTCTCCACATTGGTCGCGGAGATGAAGATCTTCATCTTGTTGCAGCTCCGCACCCGCTCGAAGTCGACGATACCTTCGATCAGGTCTTGCAGCGGGTTGAGGTTCAGCGGGTTCAGCTCATAGGGCGAAGCCAAGCGCCCGAGCAGGTCGAAAAAGATGTAACTGGGTGAGGTGTCCAGGCTCCAGTTGCCCATGAAGACGTCGATGGGGGAGCGCTGGATCGGGCTTTTCTTGCCGGCGTCGCTGACCGCCTTCCAGAAGCGGCGCAGGCACTGCCGGGCGCCCTCGCGGCCCCCGGCCATGATCCCGTCGGCCACCACAGCAGCGTTCATCGCCCCGGCGCTGGTGCCGGAAATCGCCTCGATGTGGAGGCGTTCGTCCTCCAGGACGCGGTCCAGCACCCCCCAGGTAAAGGCGCCATGGGCGCCGCCGCCCTGGAGCGCCAGGTTGATGGCGCGCGGGCTGGCCTTGGCGCCTTTCCCCGGCGCGTTCATTGCGCGGTCCAGCCTCCGTCCACCGGCAGCGCCGCGCCGGTGATGGAGGCCGCTGCGTCGCTGCAAAGGAAGACCGCGAAGCCCCCCAACTCTTCGGTCTTGACGAACTTCTTGGTCGGCTGGCCGCCCAGCATCACGTCGTGGATCACCGCGTCCTCGCTGATGCCGCGGGACTTCGCGGTGTCCGGGATTTGCTTCTCCACCAGCGGCGTCAGCACATAGCCGGGGCAGATGGCGTTGACCGTCACGCCGTGCTCGGCGGCTTCCAGGGCCACCGTCTTGGTGAGGCCGAGCACGCCGTGCTTGGCGGCGACATAGGCGGACTTGAAGGGGGAGGCCACCAGGCCGTGGGCGGAGGCGATGTTGATGATCCGGCCCCAGCCGCGCTGCTTCATGCCGCCCAAGGTCAGGCGTGTGGTATGAAAGGCGCTGGAGAGGTTGATGGCCAGGATGGCGTCCCACTTGGCGGTCGGAAACTCCTCCACCGGCTGGACGTTCTGGATGCCGGCGTTGTTGACCACCACGTCCACCTGCCCGAAGTCGCTTTCGGCCTGGGCGACCAGGGCCTCGATCTCCTCGGGCTTGGTCATGTCGGCGCCGTTGTAGCCCACTTTGACGTTATTTCCCGATGCCAGGCGGCTGCGCAGTTCTTCGATCTCGCCGGCATCTCCGAAGCCGTTGAGCATCACGTTCATGCCGGCGGCCGCCATCGACTCGGCGATGCCGAGGCCGATGCCGCTGGTCGAACCGGTGATGATGGCGTTCTTGCCCTGGGTCATATCTGCTGTCTCCTAGAAGGGCCCGCGCGAGGGGCGCGGCGTAAAGGGTCGTTTTGCGGTCCTCGGCGCTCGTCGCCTCAGGCCAGGTAGTCGTGCAGGACGCGGCCGAACGGCAGCGTAAGGTCAGCCATGTAATGGCGTCCACCGACGATGCGCCGGACCGGCAGATCCGCCACCGGCGCATTGACGTGCGGGACGAGATGAAGGCGCGCCGGGCCGCCGAAGTGGAACTTCACGTCGATCTCCTCCAGATTGTAGGCGACCAGTTGCGCCACCAGAGGCTTGCCGGTGACGCAGGGCAGCAGTTTCAGGTTCACCTGGGTCTTCTTCAAGGCCTCGTTGCGCTTGGCGGGGTCCTTGATCAGGTTCTCGTGCTTGTAGGTCATGGTTCCCAGGGCGACCAGTTGGCCGGCGTAGTGCAGGCTGCCGGTCAGGGTGTCGGTCTCGACCCTCAGGCTCGGTTCGCCCCAGCGCTTCGGGAAGCCCCAGATCTCCCGCCCGGCGGAGATCGGCGGTTCGTCGTTGAGGAACATCATCGCCGTGTAGTTGACGGCCTCCTCGTTGAAGCGGCAGGGGATGACCACGCCGGATTCCTCGTAGGAGCCGAACCCGGAGCTGTCGGGCATGTTGATCCACTCGTAGTAGACCTGGTTGGAGCCGTCGGGCTCCAGCGGCTCCGGCACCAGCCGGCGGATCGCCTCGGGGTCGCTCTCATAGATGATCACGAAGTACTCGCGGGAGAGAAAGCGGTAGGGCCCGCTGGGATAGCTGGGATTGCCCGGCGGCATGGAGGGCAGGGCGAGGATCTCTTCGGCGTTCATCGATAGTCTCCCAAGTCGTGCAACGGCGTCCCGCGGCAGGCCGCGGGGCGGTGTTCGGTGCCTTTCCTCCGGCTTGGCCTCTCTGAAAACGGGGCCTTGCGGTATCGTTTGTGTGCTGTCGCTGCGCCGCCCGAACTTTTCGGGTCTCGGGCCGGCAGGGGAACTGATGGCCGCTCGGCGCCGCCGGTTACAGCCTACGCCAGCTTTTCGCGACCGGCCCTGTCTAATGCCCCATCATGACAGGGCGATGACGCGGGGTGGGCCATCAGCCCTTGGGATCGCCGCCGCGCGCCGCCAGAACCGCGGTGATCAGGTCTTCGGGCACGTCCTCCGGCGGGTTTGCGGCCGGGTCCTCGAAGGCCTGCCGGCCGAGCTCGATGGTCTCCCGGTAGGCGGCGAGATACTCCCGGCATTCCCGGCAGATCGCGAGGTGGACCTCGAAGATCCTGCGCTGCCGGGTCGGGAGGCTGCCCTCCATGTAGTCGAGCAGGAAATCCTCGAACTCCCGGCAGGTGATCATCAGGGGCAGTTTGCGCAGCATGGCTCCCTTCATGGCGCGCCATGCCCTCCTACCAAGACCCGCAGTCATGGCGTTTCTCCGCGCAAAAGCGGCTCGAGCAGCTTCTTCAAGGCGGCGCGGGCGCGATGCAGGCGCACCTTCACGTTGCCCTCGGTAATCCCCAAGGCTTCCGCCACTTCCGCGGTATCGAGCTCTTCGATGTCACGCAGCATCAGAACGATACGGTAGCTCTCCGGCAGTTCACCGATCTTTGATAGCACGAGTTGGCGCCGTTCGGCCTGGCTGAGAATCTCTTCTGCCGAGATCCGCCGGGTCCAGGGCGCTTCGATGCGGCAGGTATTCTCGTCGAAATCCGGCAACAGCGGGTCGATCAAATCCTCTTCCAGGCGCTTGCGGCTGCGCAACTTCATCAGCGCTTCGTTCACCGTGATGCGGTGCAGCCAGGTCTTGAGCTTGGAGCGACCCTCGAACTTGCCGATGTTGCGCAGCGCCTTGATCAGGGCGTCCTGCACGCAGTCGTCGGCCAAGCCGTCGTCGCGCAGCAGGCGAAAGGCCACGGCCCGCATCCAGCCGATGTTGGCGCGCACAAAGCGGGTCGCCTGTGCCTCGTCCCCGGCCCTCAGGCCGGCGATCATCTCCTCTTCCGAAGACCCCTCGGACGGAGTCTGGTCGTCCCCCAACAGCACCCCGCTCTGCCTTTCCGGCAATCTTTGCTCCCGCCCCTAGCTTGCCCGAAAGGGACAGGGAATAGAATGCACTGTTTAGCTGGGAGGCCGACGCTTCAGTCGAGGACAGCTTCTTCCAGCAGGACCGCCCAGCCGGCGCCGTGCATGTCCCGGTCTTCGCGGCTGCCCTGCACCACCGGGCGCGGCAGACTGAACTTGACCACCATGAGATCGGCGATGTCGAAGCGTTTGATGTCGCCGGGCGGTGCCCGATACAGTTCCGCCACCCGCTCGGTCGATAGCCGCGCGGAGACCGTCTCGAAGGCCTCCGGCGTGCCGCAGAAGATGTCGATGGTCAGCCAGAAGGGCCCGGCGTTTTTCGAGCGCACCTTGAGCACGAGATCAGACAAGCGCGGCACTGCCGACCTCCTCGACTTCCAGCCGGAAGGCCGCCATCGGATCGTCCAGCGCCATCACGTGGTTCAGCGCGAACTCGTAGAGCGGGCCGCGGTCGGTCGTCGCCGGCGAGTAGGGAAAAGAAAAGGTCGGCAATTCCTCGTTCTCGGTCAGCGGATAGTGCAAAACGAAGGGGTTGATGAGGCGGCCGATCTCGGCGGCGGTTTCCTGGGTCTCAGCCGTGACGATCCCGAGGACCCCGACCTCACCCGGCGCGCCTTCGCGGTTTTCCAGGGCGCCGAGGGCAGCATCGATGCCGATGAGGCGGAAGTCCAGATGATAGGCGCCGGGCCGCAGCCCCATCCGCGTTTCGATTTCCCCCTGCAGAAAGGCCGAGAGCTTGTCGACCCAGGCCGGCGCCCGGGTGACGTAGTCGGTGCTGCGCAGAATGGCGAGGATGGTCGTCTGGTAGCCGGCGATCCGCGCGCCTTCCAGCTTCACGGTATAGGGCCCGGGGACCCAACGCGATCCCTCGACGCGCACGCGCCGCTCGTCGAGCGCGCGGTAGCGGGCCTCGCGGACATCGAGGCGGCCGCCGGGCTCGTAGAGCACGAAGGGATCGGAATTCTCATAGAGCATATGCGCCGAGACCGAGTGGGGCGTGCAGGTTGCGTTCGCCGCCATGGGCTCGACCGTGAAGCCGGTCTCGTCGAATTCGACGAGGATGACGCCGGAGGTCGGGTTGGTGGAGCAGAGCGCGCCGCATTCGGCGATCTTTGCGCC
>NZ_JANQOI010000115.1 GCF_028289705.1 Pelagibius sp. | reverse complement strand
GCCAGGGCCGGGGCGTCGTTGAGGCCGTCGCCGGTCATCGCCGCCTTGCGCCCCTCGGCGGCCGGCGCTTCCAGGCGGGCGATCTTGTCCGCCGGCCGGCAGTCGCCGTGCCAGACCGCGATGCCCAGGTCCTGCGCAAGTTGCTCCACCACCGGGCTGCGGTCGCCGGACAATAGTTCCACGGCGATGCCCCGCTTTTGGAGCTGCGCGATCACCTCGGCGGCGTCGGGGCGCGGGGCGTCGTGGAACACGAAGCGCTGCGGGGCGAGATCGTCGCCGCTCAGCCAGAGTTCCATGGCGGCGTCGGTCTCCGCGACGTCGTCTTCGACGCTCGGCCCGCACCAGCCGCGCCGGCCGAGGTGCAGGGCCTTGCCGTTGTGCAGGGTCGAGAGTCCGTCGCCCGGATGCTCCTGCACCTCGAGGGCCGGATGGGAAGCCGCGGGTGCCGCGCGGCAGAGGGCCCGGGCCAGGGGATGGCGGCTTTGACTTGCGACCGAAGCCGCCAAGGCGAGCAGCGCGGGATCGATCTCCTCCGCGTTCTGCAGGCTGGGCCGGCCGAGGGTGAGGGACCCGGTCTTGTCGAAGACGAAGGTGTCGACGGCGGCAAGACGCTCCAGGGCGTCGGCGGACTTGACCAGCACGCCCTGTTTCATCAGTCGCCCGACGGCGGCGACCTGGACTGCCGGGACCGCGAGACCCAGGGCGCAGGGGCAGGTGATGATGAGGACCGCGATGGCGTGGAGGAGGGCGATCTGCCAGGACTCGCTGGAGAGCCACAGCCAGCCGGCGAAGGTCGCGGCGGCCAGGATGTGGACCGCCGGGGCATAGAGCCGGGCCACCCGGTCGGCCAGCCGGACATAGCGGTCGCGGCCCTGCTCGGCGCTTTCCATGAGCCGCACGATCTCGGCCAGCAGGCTCGCCTCCGCCAGGGCGGTGACGGCGATGCGCAGGGCGCCGCCGCCGTTGACGGTTCCGGCATAGACCTCCGCACCTGCGTCCACCGCGCGCGGCAGGCTTTCGCCGGTCAGCAGGGAGGTGTCCACTTCGGAGCGGCCCTGCAGCACCTGGCCGTCCACCGGAATGCGCTCACCGGGCGCGACCACCACCGTCATGCCCAGCTCCAGGCGGGCGAGGGGCAGGGTCTGTAGGCTGCCGTCCGGTGCGAGGACTGTTGCCGCGGTGGCCTTGAGGGCGGTCAGGTTCTCGGCCGCCGAGCGGGCGCGGCCGCGCAGCCGCAGATCGAGGAAGCGCCCGATCAGGAGGAAGAACAGCAGCATCACCGAGGCGTCGAAGAACACCCGTTCGCCGCCGCGCATGGTTTCCGAAAGGCTCATCCCCGCGGCCAGCAGCACCGCCAGGGCGATGGGCACGTCCATGTTCATGTGCCCGCCGCGCACCGCGGCAAGGGCGGAGCGGAAGAAGGGGCGCCCGGCATAGGCCACCGCCGGCAGGGCGATTATGGCCGAGACCCAGTGCATCAGGGTGCGGGTGGCCGGCCCCATGTCGGCGGCCAGGCCGGACCACACCGAAACCGAGAGCAGCATCACGTTGGCGGCGGCGAAGCCGGCCACGGCCATGGCGCGCAGCAGTTCGCGTTCTTCCTCGACGGCGGCGCTTTGAAGCTGCTCCGGGTCCAGGGGCATGAGGCGGTAGCCGCGGGCGGCGACGGCGGCGAGCAGCGGCTCGGGCCCCGTCTTCGCTGGCTCCCAGCGCAGTTCCAGCCGGCGGGTGCTGAGGTTGACCCGCGCCTTCTTGAGGCCGGGCAGCTTCTCCACGGCGGACTCGATGCTGCGGATGCAAGCGGCGCAGTGCATGTTCTGCACGACAAGGGTCAGCGAGGCGGAGCCGTCGTCATGATGTCGCAACTGCTGGGCCACGTCGGCGGCGCCGAGCGGCGCCTCGGTCTCCGGTGCCAGTTCGGCCACCATGCCGCCGGGACAGCAGGTCATGCCCAGCCCCGGGCCGCCGGCCCGATGGCTCCTTGGGGCTTCGCGTGCTGCCGCCCCCGAAAGCTCGGACGCTACTTCAGCCATAGCCGCGTCTTCATCTCGAAGGCCGGCGCATCGCCCGGCGTATCCGGGCGGCGGGCCGAGAGATAGAGGTCCCAGTTGCCGCGCAGCGGCAGGCTGAGGTCGGTCTCGTATTCACCGCTTTGCCGCTCCTCGAACTGCAGGGTCTGGTCGAAGCCCTCATGGGTCGGCCGGCGCAGCACGGCGCTGACCGCCAGGCCCGTGAGGGCGATGCCCTGGCTGTCCTGCAGGGTGACCGTCAGACGTTCCGAGCCGTCGTCGAGGGCAGTCAGCGCGACGGCGCCCTGCCAGCCGAGATCGCGCTGCGCATCGCGCGCCGCCAGGGTCTCATTGTAGCGCAGACCCTTCTGGTAGGCGTTTTCCTCGGTGAGCCCGGTCCAGGTGTTCAGCGCCATATAGACGAAGATCGCGTTCACCAGGATGATCACGCCGAAGAAAGCGAGCATCCCGAACAGCACGTGCTTGCCGCGGATTTCCATGGTGGTCCACTGCATCACTGCGGCCCGCGGAAGACGGAGCCGTGGGTGATTGCGGAGCCGCTGTCGCGGTCGACCACGCGGAACTCCACATCCACGGCTGCATCTGTGAGCGTCTCGCGCGGCACGGTGGCAAAGACACGGAAGCTCGCCAGGGTGTCGGATTCGACGGTCAGCGCGTCCGGATCGGTGCCGGCGCCGACGACGGAAAGCTGCGCCCCGGGCAGTCCCTCCAGTTCCAGGCGGAAGGTGCGTTCGTGATGCGCCTTGTTGATGATCTTCACGGTAAAGCCGTTGCGGATCGAACCGTCGGAGAGGGTGACGAACAATGGGTTGCGGTCGTGCAGAATGTTGAGGTCGAGATCGGCCCGGGTGATCAGGGTGAACAGCATGATCAAGCCGACAAGGGCGATGAGTCCGCTGTAAACGACGGTGCGCAGGCGGATCAGCCGCAGCTTCGGTTTCTCACCGGCGCGCACGCGCTCGACATTGGCCAGGGTGCTGTAGGAGATGAGGTTGCGCGGCAGGCCCACCTTGTCCATCACCGAGTTGCAGGCGTCGATGCAGAGCCCGCAGGTGATGCATTCCAGTTGCTGGCCGTCACGGATGTCGATGCCCATGGGGCAGACAGCCACGCATTGGTTGCAGGCGACGCAGTCGCCGAGGTCGGTGGGATGGCTGTGCTTCTTGCGCGCGCCGCGCGGCTCGCCGCGGTCCTCGTCATAGGCGATGACCAGCGACTCCTCGTCCAACAGGCCGCCCTGGATGCGCGGCCAGGGGCACATGTAGGTGCAGACCTGCTCGCGCGCGAAACCGCCCAGCAGATAGGTGGTGAAGGTCAGCACGCCGATGGTGATGTAGGCCACCGGCGGTGCCTGGAAGGCCAGCAGGTCGCCCGCCAGGGTCGGCGCGTCGGCGAAGTAGAAAACCCAGGCGCCGCCGGTGCAGACCGCGATGATGATCCATGCGACCTGCGTCGCGACCTTGCGGACAACCTTCTCGGCACCCCAGGGCGCCTTGTCCATGCGGATGCGCGCCGCCCGGTCGCCCTGGATCAGGCGCTCCACGGCGATGAAGAGATCGGTCCAGACGGTCTGTGGGCAGGTGTAACCGCACCAGACCCGCCCGGCCAGGCTGGTGATCAGGAACAGCCCGATGGCGGCGAGGATCAGCAGGCCGGTGAGGTAGTAGACTTCCTGCGGCCAGATCTCGATGAAGAAGAAGTAGAAGCGCCGGCTCGGAAAGTCGATGAGTACCGCCTGGTCCGGGGCGTTCGGTCCGCGGTCCCAGCGGATCCAGGGGGTGAGATAATAGATGGAGAGGGTCACCGCCATGATGACCCACTTCCACCGCCGGAATGCGCCCCTGGCCAGCTTCGGATAGATCTTTATCCGCTTCTGGTAGAGGGAACGGCGTTCCTTCTTGTTGACCGGCTCGGCGTCGGAACGTTCGACGCCGGCCCCTGGTTCAGCCGTCACTCCCGCGGTGGTGTTCTCCACGACCGCCTGTTCGACCATGATCTCTCCTCATACCAAGGCTTCCCTTGGTCACCATGTCACTCACCGCCCCCGAGAGAGTGAACATAGATTGCCAGTTGCTTGATCGTCGCCTCGTCCAGACGGCCTGTCCAGGCCGGCATCATGCCGGCGCGGCTGTTGGCGATGGTGTCCACGACCGCGGCCTTGTCGCCGCCGTAGAGCCAGATCGCATCCGTCAGGTTCGGCGCCCCCAGTTCATAGTCGCCCTCGCCGCTTTCCATGTGGCAGGCGCTGCACTGCTCGGCGAAGGTGACTTCGCCGCGCGCCGCCGCCGCGGCGTCTTCCCCGCTGCCGGAGAGCGAGAGGACGTATTCGGCGACGTCGTTGATTTCCTCGGGCGTGAGGAGTTCGTCCCGCCCATAGGCCGGCATCTCGTTGAAGCGGGTCTCGTCGTGATCGGAGCGGATGCCGAAATGGATGGTGTGGCTGATGGCCTCCAGATCGCCGCCCCAGATCCAATCGTCGTCATTGAGGTTCGGATAGCCGACGAAGCCGGCCGCGCCGCTGCCGTGGCACTGGGAGCAGTTGACCGCGAAGGCTGATCCGCCGCCGGCCATGGCGAATTCCAAGAGTTCCTGATCGGCGACGATCTGCTCCAGGGAGGCCGCCTCGATCCGGTCGAGGAAGGCGCCCTGGGCTTCGCGCGCCTCGGCGACGCTTTTTGCCAACTGCGCGCGCGAGGAGTAGCCGATAAGGCCCGTGGTATGGCTGCTGATCAGCGGCCAGGCCGGCATCACGATCCAATAGGCCAGGGCCCAGAGGCAGGTGGCGTAGAAGGTCCAGAGCCACCAGCGCGGCAGCGGCGTGTTCAGTTCCTTGATGCCGTCCCACTCGTGCCCGGTGGTCTCGGTACCCGATATCTGATCGACTTCCTTGTTGTCAGCCACGATCAGTCCTCCTCCAGCGGCCGGCGCGCCGCCTCTTCGAATTTCTTCTTGTTCTTCGGCCAGAAGGCGTAGGCAAGCACGCCCAGGAACAGCACGAAGAGATAGACCAGTCCGTAGGTGGCGGCGAATTCCGCAACGCTTTCATAAGTCATTGCCGGCGCCTCCTAGCGGTAGTCCGCTTCGGGCTCGTAGGCCTCGAAGTCGACCAGGGTGCCCAGCATCTGCAGGTAGGCGATCATGGCGTCGAGCTCGCTCAGCACCGCGGGATTGCCGTCGAAGTCGGCGACCTTGGCGCCGGGATAGCGCTCCAACAGGGCGTCGGCCTCTTCCGTATCCGGGCTCACCTGGGCAAGCAGATCCGCCTCGGCCGCCTCGACCATTCCGTCGTCGTAGGGAACGCCGACGGCCCGGTTGGCGCGCAGATGGGCGGCCATGTCGGGGATGCGCAGGGGCGTCTCCGCCAGGTAGGGATAGCCCGGCATGATCGATTCCGGCACCACCGAGCGCGGGTTGTTCATGTGGGCCACGTGCCAGTCGTCGGAGTAGCGCCCGCCGACCCGCGCCAGATCCGGCCCGGTCCGCTTGGAGCCCCACTGGAAGGGATGGTCGTACATGCTCTCCGCCGCCAGGGAGTAGTGGCCGTAGCGTTCCTCCTCGTCGCGCAGCGGGCGGATCATCTGGCTGTGGCAGTTGTAGCAGCCCTCGCGGATGTAGATGTTCCGCCCGGCCAGCTCCAGAGGGCTGTAGGGGCGCATGCCCTTCACCTTCTCGATGGTGCTTTCCAGGTAGAACAGCGGTGCGATTTCCACCAGGCCGCCGATGGAGACCACCAGCAGGGTCAGCACCAGAAGCAGGATCGAGTTCTTTTCGATGACCGCGTGTTTGAAAGCCATGTTCGCCTCCTATTGCGCGGCCGCGGCCGGTGCCGGCTGCGGTGTGGTTGGAAGGCCGGCGACCTTTTCTTCTTTCAGGTCGCCACGGATCGTCCGCCAGCAGTTGTAGACCATGATCAGGGCACCAATCAGGTAGAGCGCACCGCCCAGGGCGCGGATCACGTAGAAGGGATGCATCTGCTCGACGGTCTCGACGAAGGAATACTCGAGGAAGCCCAGGCTGTCGTAGGAGCGCCACATCAGTCCCTGCAGGATGCCCGACACCCACATCGCGGTGATGTAGAGCACGATGCCGATGGTGGCGATCCAGAAGTGCAGGCTGACCAGGTTCAACGAGTAGAGCCGCTGGCGCTGCCAGAGCTTGGGTACCAGGTAGTAGATGGCGCCGAAGCTGACGAAGCCGACCCAGCCGAGCGCACCGGAGTGCACGTGGCCGACAGTCCAGTCTGTGTAGTGGCTGAGCGAGTTCACCGCCTTGATGGACATCACCGGCCCCTCGAAGGTGCTCATGCCGTAGAAGGCGACGGAGACCGCCAGCATGCGCAGGACCGGGTCGGTGCGCAGCTTGTCCCAGGCGCCCGATAGGGTCATCAGGCCGTTGATCATGCCGCCCCAGGAGGGCATCCAGAGCATGATCGAGAAGGTCATGCCGAGGGTCTGGGCCCAGTCGGGCAGCGCCGTGTAGTGCAGATGGTGCGGTCCGGCCCAGATGTAGAGGAAGATCAGCGACCAGAAGTGCACGATCGACAGGCGGTAGGAATAGACCGGCCGGTTCGCCTGCTTGGGCACGAAGTAATACATGATGCCCAGGAAGCCGGCAGTCAGGAAGAAGCCGACCGCGTTGTGGCCGTACCACCACTGGGTCAGGGCGTCCTGCACGCCGGCGAAGAGCTGGTAGCTCTTGGCCCCGGTGAGAGAGACCGGCAGCGCCAGGTTGTTGACGATGTGCAGCATCGCGATGGTCACGATGAAGGCGAGGTAGGACCAGTTGGCCACATAGATGTGCGGTTCTCGGCGCTTCATCAGGGTGCCGAGGAAGACCAGTAGATAGACCACCCAGACGATGGTCAGCCAGAGGTCCACGTACCACTCGGGCTCGGCGTATTCCTTGGACTGGGTGACGCCGAAGACATAGCCGCTGGCGGCCATGACGATGAAGAGCTGATAGCCCCAGAACACGAACCAGGGGGCCCACTCGCCGGCCAGGCGCGCATGGCAGGTGCGCTGGACGACGTGGAAGGAGGTGGCGAGCAGCACGTTGCCGCCGAAGGCGAAGATCACCGCCGAGGTGTGGACCGGGCGCAGGCGGCCGAAGGAGGTCCAGGGCAGGTCGAAGTTCAGCGCCGGATAGGCGAGCTGCAGGGCGATCACCAGGCCGGCCAGGAAGCCGACCACACCCCAGAACAGGGAGGCGATGCAGCCGGCGCGGACGACACCGTCGTTGTAGATGACGCCACCGTCCTCGCTGGCGATCGGATCGGCGCCGTCGTAGTGGCGCTTGATCATCCAGAAGACGCCGAGGGTACAGAAGGCGACGAAAAGGTAGCCATGACCGGCGATGACCGCGTCTTGTGCGTTGGCCACGAGGAAAAGGCCGAGAATGCCGCCCAGGGCCAGGACAAGACCCAGGCCAAAGGTGAGAGGAGAGGTAGCGGCTACCTCGCTCGCGTTGTTCATTGATTGCCCCAGTCTTGACGTGTTCTGGTGTCACCGGGGCTGCTGCTGGAACCGGCCTGTCGCGCCGCCTTGCCGCGGTTTTCGCGCGCAAGACGCCACAGACCGGTGGTTGCGGCTGCCCCTATCCAGCTTGTCATGCCAGTCTATACCAGCCTTGCCATTGATCCAGGTCAAAGCCACATAAAGCTGCGGCAACGCCTTGACGAAGCCCCGTGATTAGGGCGATTGCTTAGCCTTCGCCGGCAGGAAAGGCCATGCGGCAGAAGGCCGCGCGGAAAGGGGCCGATTCGTGTGGAACGGCACGGAGGGTCCAATTGCCGGCTGGAAGGGTCGCCGATCGGCGGGTTTCGGGCCGATATGTCGATATGCTAATCAAGTGAACAGGTGTTTCGTGCCCCCAGAAACCACCGAAATTCCGCGAACCTCGACCGCCAGTGCACCTCCGGTGGCCGCATGCAGGCCCGGGTCTCTCACCTTCCATGGCATCACCCGCGATGACCCCTATGCCTGGCTGCGGGCCGACAACTGGCGCGAGGTGATGTCCGACCCCGGTCTTCTGGACGGCGATATCCGGGCCTACCTGGAAGCGGAAAACGCCTTCACCAAGGCCGGCATGGCGGCGACCGAAGGTCTGCAGGAGGCGCTCTTTGCCGAGATGAAGGGCCGCCTGAAGGAAGACGACAGCTCGGTGCCCAGCCCTGACGGCACCTTTGCTTACTATCACCGCTATGAAATCGGCGGCCAGCATCCGGTCTTTTGCCGCAAGTCGCTGGAGGACGAGGCCGAGGAGATCCTGCTGGATGGTAACCGCGAGGCCCAGGGCGAGGCCTTCTTCCGGGTAATCGCCTGCGAGCACAGCCCCGATCACCGCTATCTCGCCTATGCCGCCGACCGCAACGGCTCGGAACAATACGTCATCAACGTCAAGGACCTCGACAGCGGCGCGCAGTTGGCGGACAGCATCGGCGGGGCTCAGGGCTCCATCGCCTGGGCGAACGATGGCAAGACCCTGTTCTACGTGACGTTGGACGCCGAGCATCGCCCCTCGAAGGTCTTCCGCCACCGTCTCGGCAGCGATCCCAAAGAGGACGTGCTGGTTTACGCCGAACCCGACCCCGGGTTCTTTATCGGTCTCGGCGTCAGCGAGAGCCGGCGCTTCATCATCATCTCCGCCCACGACCACACCACCTCGGAGGTGCGGGTGATCCCGGCGGACCGTCCGGAGGAGGAGGCGCGCCTCATCGCGCCGCGCGACAGCGGCGTGGAGTACGAGGTGAGCGACCAGGGCGAGCGCTTTCTGATCCTGACCAATGCCGACGGCGCCATCGATTTCAAGATCGTCGAGGCGCCGATCGACAAGCCGGGACGGGCGGCCTGGCGCGACCTGGTGCCGCACCGGCCGGGGCGGCTGATCTTGAGCCTGCTGGTGTTCAAGAACCATATGGTGCGTCTGGAGCGCGAAGAGGGGCTGCCTCGGGCCGTCGTGACGGCGCTTGCCGACGGTAGCGAGCACGCGGTTGCCTTTGACGAGGAGGCCTACGCCCTGGGGCTGGTGCCGGGCTATCTCTACGACACCACGACCCTGCGGTTCAGCTACAGCTCGCTGACCACGCCGACGCGGATCTACGACTACGACATGGAGACTCGCGAGCGGGAACTGCTGAAAGAGCAGGAGATCCCCAGCGGGCACAATCCGCAGGACTACGAGAGCCGGCGCCTGCTTGCCAGCGGGCACGACGGCGTGGACATCCCGATCTCCCTGGTGCACCACAAATCGACGCCCCTCGACGGCTCGGCGCCGCTGCTGCTTTACGGCTATGGGGCTTACGGACACGCGATCCCGGCCGGCTTCTCCACCAACCGCTTCAGCCTCATCGACCGCGGCTTCATCTACGCCATCGCCCATGTGCGCGGCGGCACCGACAAGGGCTATAGCTGGTATCTGGACGGCAAGCTCGAGAAGAAGCGCAACAGCTTCCTCGACTTCATCGCGGCGGGCGAGGCCCTCGTTCAGCAGGGTTTGACCCGCAAGGGACGCATCGTCGCCCACGGCGGTTCGGCCGGCGGGCTTCTGGTCGGCGCGGCGGTCAACCTGCGCCCCGATCTCTTCGGGGGCGTGATCGCGGAGGTGCCCTTCGTCGATGTGCTGACCACCATGTGCGACAAGGAACTGCCGCTGACGCCACCGGAGTGGCCGGAGTGGGGCAACCCCATCGAAGACCGGCAGGCCTATGAGACCATTGCCGCCTACTCGCCCTACGACAACGTGGAGGCCAAGGCCTATCCGCCGATGCTGGTGACGGCGGGCCTGACGGATCCGCGGGTCACCTATTGGGAACCGGCGAAGTGGGTGGCCAAGCTGAGGGCCGTGAAGACCGGCGATGCGCCGCTGTTCCTGAAAACCAACATGTCCGCCGGCCACGGCGGGGCCGCGGGGCGCTTCGACAAGCTGATCGAGGTGGCGCTGGCCTACAGCTTCGCCCTGATGGTCACCGGCAAGGCATGACCGGCTGGGGCTAGCCATCTTCAGGAATCGAGGTTGGGGGAGGGGAATGACTCTGAGACTGTACGACCTGGCCGGCGCGGATCCACAGATCCGCTTCAGCCCCTATTGCTGGCGGACCAAGATGGCGCTGGCCCACAAGGGACTGACGGTCGAGACCATTCCCTGGCGCTTTACCGAGAAAGCGGCCATCGCCTTCTCCGGCCAGGAGCGGGTTCCCGTTCTGATGGACGGGGACAAGACAGTCACGGATTCCTGGACCATCGCCCTCTATCTCGACGAGGCCTATCCGGACAGCCCGGCGCTCTTCGCCAGCGCGGAGGCCCGGGCGGCCGGGTTCTTCATCAAGCGCTGGTCCGAAACCCAGCTTCATCCGGCGCTGGTTCGCCTCATTGTCGCCGACATCGTGCAGATCCTGGACCCGGCCGACCGGGAGTACTTCCGGCAAAGCCGGGAAGCCTCGTTGGGCGTGGGGCTGGAGGACTACTGCCGCGACCGCGAGGCAAATCTCAAGGCCCTGGATGCCTGCCTGGTCCCGCTGCGCTCCAGCCTGAAGGCGACCGGCTTTCTGGGCGGCGAGGCGCCGAACTTCGCCGACTACGCGGTCTTCGGCGCGTTCCAATGGGCGCGCTGCTCGGCGCGCGGGGACCTGCTGGCGGACGACGATCCCGTCGCCCTCTGGTTCGAGAAGCTCTCTGAACTTTACGGCGGCCTTGCCGCCGGCGCACCGCGCGCATACGCCGCGTAGGTTCGACGGCCCAGAAGCTGAACGGAGCGGGACGGTTCAGGTTTCTTTCGGGCTGCTGCCGGGTTCGGGCAGTGGGCTCGGCAGAGGCTTGAGCGGCAGCAGTTCCGGCTTTGCCGGCTGGGGGTCGCCCAGGGCATCCGCCGGCCCGGCCTTTTCCGCGGCGCCCGGCAGGTTCGGTGCCGACTCCCCGTCGATCTCCAAGACCGCCTCGGGCAGGACGGTCGGCCTCGGAGTCTCTGGGCCGCTGTCGGGCGCGAGAGTCTCGGCACTGGCGCCGGCGTCGTCGCGCTGCAACTCCTCGCCGATGACTTCGGCGATCTCCAGCAGGCGGTCCTGGTCCATGGTTCCGATCAGGCTGTAAGCCAGTTGGCCGCTTTGCCAGAAGAATTGCGAAACCTTGCCCTCGCGGCGAAAGGTGAAGCTGGTGTCGACCGGCGCCCGGGCGGCGCGCATGTAAAGGGTGATACGCTGTCCGCCATCGTCCTGGTAGAGCAACTGGGCCGCGGGCTGACCATAGGCCGTGGCGATGACCCGGTCCGCCACGAGACGGAAGCCGAGCCCCTCCAGATCCGGCACCTTCAGGAGCGCGCCGTCGGGTTGTTTGGAAAGCCAGGCAACGACCTGACGCCCGCTGACATCGTTCTCGCCGGTTGCCGCAATCTGAGGGCCGGCGAGGCGCGCGTGGGCTTCGAGGGCCTGGCGGGTGAAGGCGACCAGCGGATCGTCGCGCTGGACCCCCTGATCGTAGGCGAACCACCCCGCGCCGCCGGCCGTCAGGAGCAGCGCCAGACCGGCGGCCATCTGTCGATAGGAAAACCGCCGCTGGTCCGGCCTCGCTTGCACGCTGTCCTGCAGCTTCTGATCCAGCGCAGCGGCCAGGCCGGCCATTTGCGGCGGCAGGTCGGAAAGATCGTCGCGCCGGTCTTGCGGGTCGAACAGCCCGTGCAGGCCGATGTTCTGTTTGCGGTAGGCGGCCAGACGCTCGGCCTCGGCGGGATGACTCGCCAAGTAACTCTCGATGCGGGCGCGCTCGGCGCCCGCGAGCTGACCGTCGACATAAGCCTGCAGGTCGTCTTCGGTGACGCAGTTGTCGTTGCCGGGGTCCCGGGGGCTGCCCTCGGGAGGATCGTTCCCAACAGGGGTCATTGCACCTTCCGCAGGTTGGCCATCGGCGCACCGTTCATCATCCGACGCAGCGCTTCGCGGCCGCGCGACAGACGGGACATCACGGTGCCGATGGGCACGTCCAGCACTGCTGCGGCATCCTTATAGGCCATGCCCTCGTAGCCGACCAGCAGCACCGTTTGACGTTGTTCCTCCGGCAGTTTCTCCAAGGCCTCGGCGAGATCGCGCAGCGCCAGCCGGTCGGGCTGCGGCGCCGGGCGGGCCAGCCGGGTCTCGAAGAAGTCTTCGGCCAGGCTGTAGCTCCAGCGCTGGCGTTCGTTCAGGCGGTCGACATGGGCATTGTGCAGGATGGTGAAGAGATAGGCTCTGAGATTGCGGATGTCGGCGCGCTTCTGGCATCTGGCCAGCGCGCGGCTGAGGCATTCCTGCACCAGGTCGTCGGCGTCTGACGGATCGCCGGTCAAGGCCCGCGCATAGCGCCTGAGGCTCGGGATGTACTCCAGGACAGAGGGGTCTGTTTCGGCCACGCCTTCTACCTCCTTGCTGATCACGCTCGGCAGGTCTCGGGTTCTCTTGTCGGTTTGTCCCGCCCGATTGGCTTGAACGTAGGTCTGGGCCGAAGGGCTGTCCTGGATCTTTAACGGGACCGATTTATGGCGAATTGTGGCGCAAAAGGACGCGGATCCGGCGGAATTCAGCCGCCGGACCGTTGTCCGCCCGCGGGCGAGGGCTATGACGCCGCAACGTGCGCCCGCGCGCACCATGGCTTACTGGGTGCCTTCGCTTTGCACAGGAACGCCGTCCTGTGGTGCGTCCTCGGTGACATTCGGCTGGGCGGGGATCGCGCTGGGCACGGCCTCCGTACCGCCGGTGGTCGCGGGCTCCGCCGGCACCGCACCCTGCTGTTGGATGGGCGCGGTGACGCCGTCGCCACTGTCGGCCTGTTGCTGATCGCAGGCCGACAGCGCGAACGCCAGCGCTGCGGCCCCGAGAGTGGTTGCAAGAACGGATTTGTTCATCGGTCAATCCTCCGATTGCACTGCGGTTGGCCAGGGGTGGTGCTGCTGTGAGGGGGCTTTCGCAGTCCGTCCCTTGGCCGGGGCGGCGGCCGGTGCCTTGGGGAGAGAGCTGCACCGGCCGCCTACGGGCTGTGAGGGAAGGGCACCGCCCGCGTTCATTGTGTTCAACGCTCCCTTCATGCTGAGCGCGGCTGGCCGGACCCCAGGCAGGGGTTCCGGCGCGCCCGCTCCTGCCCAGGTCCCGCCCTGACACCCCCGAGGCGATGCCTCCTTCGAAGTCCGACTCCGCTTCCGGTCCGGCTGGGACCGGCGGACCCGGGCAACAGAGGAGGCAACGGGACGAAAGCAGTTCAACTTTCAGACCCTCTGGTCCGGCGTTTATTCCCGGTCACAGCGCCTGACGGATGCGCCCGTCCGCTGTCCTGCACGGCCTGCCGGCGGGCTTTTGAGCCAAGTCAAGGCAGGCGGCAGGAAAGCCGGGAAGACTCGCAGACAACTTCGGTCAATCGAGGAGAGTCGGAATGATTCGCTGCATGGTCCGGCGGACGGCACAGATCGCGGCCTTGGCTGCCTGCCTGCTCTACGCGGCCGCGCCCACGGCGCTGGCGCTGCAAGAAGAATGGGGTCCCGTACTGACCGACCAGATGCTGGTGGAATACGGCTGTGACGTTGCGTTTTTCAGCCAAGTCGCAGAGCGGGATGTGAACGGCGACGTCATCGTGATTGCGAAGGTCCACTGCGTCGACAAGCGCACCTTCGACGCCTACCGCCCGGGGTCCTTCGAGGTCTTCGAGATCCATCCCTGCGAGAATCCGGAAAACCGCGTCTGCTGACGCACCCCTACCCCTTGCGCGGGAGCGCGGGCGGCAACCGGTTCGGCGTTAGTCGGAGAGGGCCGCCCTGGCGCCGCGATTGCCGAGCGCGGGAAGCAGCGGCATCAGCAGGCGGAACGGCAGCAGCAGGAAGGCGGTCATCGCCATCTTCACCGCAAAGTCGCCCAGCGCCCAGGTGACCCAGGGCAGGCCTGTGGCGGCGAAGGCAATGGACCAGAACAGCGCCGTGTCGACCACCGAGCCGATGGTCGAAGACACCAGCGGCGCCCGCCACCAGAGGCCGGCCCGCAGTCGGTTGAAGACCGCCACGTCGAGGAGCTGCGCCACCAGGAAGGCAGAGCCCGAGGCGATGGCGATTCTGGGCGTGGCAAGCCAGAGGGACAGCACCACGGCCAGAGCGAAGCCGGCGCAGATCACCAGCCGCGCGGCCTTCGGCCCCATGGAGCGGTTGGTCAGGTCGGTCACCAGAAAGGCCACGGGATAGGAGAAGGCCGCCCAGGTGAGCCAGTCGTTGATGGCGAACTGAACGAGATAGTTCGACAGCGCGACGATGGCGGCCATTGCGGCGACGCCCGCAATGATCCCTGCCGGGCTGAGTGTCTGGCGTATCTGGTTCATGCCGGTCTGTGCTGTGTGCTTGTCGTTTGGGGGGCCAAGGCCCGCCAGGGGCGGTTTCCTAGCAGACGGTTACGCACAAAGCCAGCCCCTTTGCCTCAGGTCCCGCGCGGCCCGGCGGGGCCTGCTAGGCGAAGACGGTGAGGGGCCTGTGGCCGCCGAAGGCCCCGGGGCTGGCGGGCAGGCCGAGGAAGCCCTGGGCGGCGGTGGCGTAGAGCTGGCGGAAGTGGACGCTGTGGCGCAGGTCGCCGCCTTCCAGGTCGCCGAGCGAGGGTTGCCGGCCATAGAGGCCGCCGCTCACCGACCCGCCCATCAGGAAATGCGGGGCCGCCGTGCCGTGGTCCGTGCCGCCGCTTGCGTTCTCCTGCACCCGGCGGCCGAACTCCGCATAGGTCATCACCAGGCAACGCTGCCAGGCGCCGGCCTCCAAGAGCGCGCGGCGGAAGGCGGAGAGGCACGCCGCCAGATCGCCCAGCAGGCGCGGGTGCTGCCCGGCCTGTCCGGCGTGGGTGTCGTAGCCGCCCTGCTGGACCTTGATCACCGCCGCGGGGGCCGCGCTGGCGATCAGGGTGGCGGCAAGCTGCAGTTGCCGACCGAGGGCTGTCTTCGGGAAGTCGGTCTTCAGAGGTGCCGCCGCGGCGAGCTTGGCCTCGATCCGGCCGGAGGCGGCCTGGGCCTGACGGCGCACCGCGAGAATGTGGTCCAGGGCCGGATTGGGGCTCTGTGCGCCCTTGCCGTCCAGCAGGCGCGCGGCGGCCTTCAGTTGCCGCTGGTCTTTCATGACAAGCGTGGTCAGCCCCGTGCCGGCCAGGGGTCCTGCCGGACCGCCGAGGACAACACCCAGGTCGCCCAGCCCCGGCGGCAGACCGCCGGCCTCCATGACCGCGCGCTGCAGCCAGCCGTCCCGCAGGGTCTCGTCGCTGGCCGATGCGGTGTTCCAGATCTCGATCGAGCGGAAGTGGGACCGGTTGGGCCGGGGGTAGCCGACGCCGAGGACGGCGGCCAGGTCCCCCGCCTCCCAGGCCGCCATCAGCGGTTCGAGGGCGGGGTTCAGGCCCAGGCTCTCGTCGAGCTGCAGCACGCGGTCGCGTTCGACGGCAAGCCTGGGCCGTGCGCGGTAATAGCCCGGATCGCCGTAGGGCACGACGCTGTTGAGGCCGTCGTTGCCACCGCCCAGTTCGAGGAGGACCAGGGTTCTTGAAGAACCCGGCTCTTCGCCGGCCGCAGCCCGGCTGAGGGGGCTCCAGCCCAAGGGGAGCGCCAAGGCACTGGCCAGCAGGTGTCGGCGGTTCATGCAAGCCATGGCCGGGCTCCTACTTCACCTGGTAGGCGGGATCGCTGAGAAGCTGGCGCACCTGAGCGCCGCTGGCCCGAAGATCGAGGACTTCCACATCGACGGCCGGCACGGCGAGCAGCAGCAGGCTGACAGACTCGGCGCTTTGCCAGGTTGCGGGCAGGCCGTCCACCCAGGCATCGAACAGCCGCGCCCGTCCCGCCCTGCCGGTTGAGGACGCGTCCTGCATAGCCGATCTCTGCATCGTCGCCCGGGCCTTGCCGCCGGTCACCCGCGCCAGCAGGGCCTGGCGGTCCAGCAGGCTTGCCGTGGTGATCCAATCGCTGCCGCCCGGCCAGCCCTTCACGTTGGGCGGATCGAAGAGATCCTGGCCGAGACGGCGGGAAAGGCGCGCCAGGTCGCCATAGTCCTCGACCGGCAGGTCGAACAGCCGCAGCGTGCCGACGAGCAGGTCGACCGGGGACTTGATCAGGCGGCCCCGGTTCTCCGCTGCCCAGAACGCATCGCTGGTGAAGATTGCGGCGAGCAGGGGCTTGATCTCGTAGCCGGCCTCGCGAAACAGCCTCGCCAGGCGCTGCACCTCTGCAGGCTCCGGTGTTTCCGAGACGAATGTGCGCCACAGCTTTTCAACCACGAACGCGGCGGTGCGCGGATGATCCAGCAGCAGCGCGATCACATCCTCGCCGTCAAAGCGCCCGCGCTGACCCAAGACCGTCTTCTCACCACCGTCGTGCCATCCCTCGCGCAGGTGGAAGGCGCCGCTCTGGCGGTCGAGGCTCCAGCCGGTGAAGGCGCGCGCGGCGTCCTTCACATCGGCTTCCCCAAAGTGGCCCTCGCCCAGGGTGAAGAGTTCGAAGAGCTCGCGGGCGAAGTTCTCGTTGGGGGCGTCTTTCTTGCTGCGCGCGCCGTCGAGGTAGACCAGCATGGCCGGATCGCGGGCGACGGCGTGCAGCAGCCGGGCGAAGTTGCCCAGGGCCTCCTTTCGGAACAGAACGTTTTGCCGGTAAAGCAGCACCGGCGCCTTCACCTTGCGCAGGCTGGAGGTGAAGTGGTTGTGCCAGAACAGCGTCATGACCTCGGTCAGCGGTGCGGGGCTGGTGGCCATCTCCCGCATCCACCAGCCTTTCAGCTCCAGGCCGCGCTCCCGGTTCTGCCGGCGCAGCAAACGCCGCTCTTCGCTGGACAGATCCTCCAGGCGCGGCGGCCGCCAGCCGACGGTCCAGGGCGGCGCCGGGGCCCGCGCTTCGCTGCCGGCCTCGCGCAGCAGCCGTTCCACCGCCTCGGTGCGGGAAAGGGGCTCGAATGCTGCGATCTCTGCCGGTTCGGCGGCAAAGCCGCTGCGCACCAGCAGATGCCGTGCCTCCTCTCGGGTGAGGGCGCCGGCCGCCGACGGCAGCAACAGGACCGCCAGAAAAAGCGGCAACACGAAATGGAGGAGAGTCGGAGGGGCAGCCTGCTGTCGGGCGCGGCAAGACGGCGCTTCTAGGACAAATTTCATGAACCGGGGGTCCCGCACCGGGATTTGGGCCGAGTTATCCTCATCTTACGCCCTTTGCCTGTCTTTCATCCCCTGTGACCGATGGTCTAGGCTCCTGCCGCATTGGCCGTCGTTTCGTCAGTGGGGGGAGTAGTTTTTGCCGTTCCGCCAAGTTCGGGCAACCTTTCGCAACCTCTTGTCTGTTTCCGTTCTTCTCGTTGCCTTCGCCTCGATCCCGGTTTGGGCGCCAGCCCTTGCCGAGAACCTTGCGCTTCCGCCGGCGGCCTTCAAGGCCCTGCCGGAAGGAACGGCCATGGTCTGGGAAAACATGGATACCGGCGAGCGGATCGAAAGCGTCGTCGGCCAGACACGGGGGCAGATCGTCAGTTGGATCTGGAAAGGCCGGAATTTTTCCTCCTGGGGACACGTCTGTATTGATTGTGTGGCCGCCGGAATCCCTCCCGACGGGGGAACCTTGGGGTTTCTATACCCGCTGGAGGTGGGAAAGACGGTCAAATTTTCCCGCGTTTGGGGCGGACAGACCTGGCGGGACGAAATCACGGTCTCCGGGACGGAGCGCATCGAGGTCCCCGCGGGCACCTTCGATACCTTCGTTCTGTTGCGCCAATCGCAACAGGAGGGCAGCGACTGGCGGGCCGAGCAGCGCAGTTGGTACGCGCCCGATCTCGGTTGGGTTGTCCGATTCGAAGGCTTTAACAACCGTGGCACGGGGGAACGCTGGCAGGCGGTGCAATTCGACTAGAGGGTGAATAAGGATCGATCCTGGGAAACGAACCCACAGAAAACCGCGGTTTTCCACAGTTCCCGCTCTGGACAGGGTCAAAAACTCCCGTATATTGTGCTGCTAAATGTGTGAGTTACGACATATAGTATAGACCGCAAGATATAGAGAATAGGCTAGAGGCAATCCCATGACTTGGACAGAAGAACGTGTCGCCGAACTCATGCGGCTGTGGGAAGCCGGGCGAAGTGCTTCGGAGATTGGCCGGCTGCTGGGGGTATCGAAGAATTCCGTGGTGGGCAAAGCCCACCGCATGAAGCTCGCGGCCCGGCCGTCGCCCATCAAGCGCGGCGGACGCAGCGCAACCCCGCGCCGCCCTGCGGCAACGCCGGCACCCAAGCCGATCCTGCGCGCCGATACGCAGCCGAAGATCAAGAAGATCATCGCGCCTGCGCCAGCGGCGGCGCCGGAGCGGCGGCCCGCGCCGGCGGTGCGGCGGGCCAGCGGCAAGGGCCCCAATTGTTTGTGGCCTATCGGCGATCCGGGCGACGCCGACTTTCACTTCTGCGGCGCGCCGGCGGTTCCCGGCAAGCCCTACTGCGCCGAGCACTGCGCGCGCGCCTACATCGTGCGCAGCAACCGCTCGGACTCCGAGGCGGCCTGAGTTCGCAGTGCTGTGGGGACCGGGCGGTCCCCGCAACCTGCCTTTCAGGGAAGCGTATTAGGGCCTGTTGAGATTCATTTCGCCGTCGTGGCGGGAGCAGATATTCGCCAGGGTTAGGAGCGGGCGGCGCCGTGGGGTGGTCCCCCACAAGGCGTCC
>NZ_JANQOI010000100.1 GCF_028289705.1 Pelagibius sp. | reverse complement strand
GAAGGGGAACATGACGGACGATGGTAAGAAAGACGATCACTGCGGTGACGGAAACTCAAAGCCGAAGCCGGAGCCGGAGATCTTCGGCGAGACAATTCTGGCCTCGTCCCAGGTGAGACTCTTTGGCCGGATCTTCGATGGATTGACGCTCAATCCTGGCGCCATCGGCCAACTCAGCGATACGAACAGGCCGTTCAACCGAAATCCGCTGACGGACAAGCTGCGGCCGTCCGACGATGAGGACCTGAAACCTCAGTTGGCGCGGATCTACGGTTTCTCCTACGAAGGCAGTTACTACAAGCTCCAGGCGCCCTACGTCTTCCTGGTTCACGGCCCCGGTCGCGAAATCAAGGAGCCCGCCAGCATCGGCGAGATCGGCATCGAGATGAAAGACGAGCTCTTTCAGAGAAACGTCAGGATGTGGTTCTACGACAAGGTCGACTTCTCGGTGCGCATCGAGATCGCCAGCGGCTGGCTGGAAGAAATCCTTCTCGACGCCGCCATTGGCAGCGCCACCAACATGACGGCGGGCGAGTACACCACCCGTGCCGACATGGCGGCGCGGGCGGACCTCTCAGCCCGGGCGGACCTCTCGGCACGGGCGGATCTCTCGGCGCGGGCCGACCTGGCCATGCGCAGCCGCTTCAAGAGCAGGTAGGGGGCGGGGCCGGCACCCAATTCGACGCAAGTCGAAAAAGCGCCAGCCCTACCAGGATAGGCTCGGCAGCAGGTAGTCGGGTTCTGCCCGATGCTCACGCATGAGCGCTGCCAGGCGGTCGTCGAAGCCGGGTGAGGCGGGGGACTCGCCCAGGTCCTTGCGGTGGATGCCGTTCAGAACGAAGGCGCTTGCCAGCCTCGCCGCCGCCGCGCCGGCGATATCGTGGGCCAGGGAATCGCCGACGGCGAGAACGCGCCCGGGCGCCAGCGGCGCCAGGCCGGCGAGCGCGGCGCGATAGATCAAGGGATGCGGCTTGCCGACGTAGACCACCCGGCCGCCGTCTTTCTCGTAGCGGGCGGCCAGGGCGCCCGGCGCCGCGTGCAGGCCGGACCCCGCGATCCCTTTGATGTCCGGGTTGGCACAGACCAGGGCCAGCTTGCGTTCGCCGGCCGCCGCAAAGGTTTCATCGAAGGCATCGCCGGCCGGCAGCCGGTCGCCGAAGCTGGCCAGCAGCATGAAATCGGCCTCGCCGACATCGTCGACGAAGGCAATATCGAGCCCTTCCAGCAGCGCGCGGTCGGCGGCTCCGCCGAGGGCCAGGCAGCGCAGCGGGGCGCCGTTGCCGCCCTGGCCGAGCAGATCCTGCGGGGCCTCCGCCAGCGCTTCCCGCGCCACCTCGCCGGAGGTGATGAAGTCGTCATAGAGTTCGGGCGGCAGGCCGATGCGGGCCAGGCGTTCGCTGTTTGGCTGCTTGCGCCGGCCGGAATTCGACAGGATGAGGACCCGCTTGCCGGCCTCGCGCAGCGCGGCCAGACAATCCAGGACCCCGGGATAGAGCTGTTGTCCGTCGTGCAGCACGCCGTACTGGTCGAGCAGATAGGCATCGAAGCGCGATGCCAGGGGCCCAAGCCCCTCGATCAGCCCTGGACTGCCCGTCGACGTCATCGCAAGGCCGCGAAATCCTGGGTCTCTGTCACCAGGGCGCGGCTGTGGCGCGCGATCATCAGCTCTTCGTCGGTGGGGATCACCCAGATGCCGATGCTGCTTTCGCGGGCGTTGATGCGCGCGCTGTTGGCCGCATTGGCTTCGTCGTCCACCACCAGGCCCAGCCATTCCAGGCGCCGGCAGATCTCCTTGCGGACCACCGGCGAGTGCTCGCCGATGCCGGCGGTGAAGACCAGCGCATCGACCCCGCCGAGCGCGGCCACCAGCGAGGCCGCCTGTTGGGCCACACGGTCGCAGAACATGGCAACGCTCTCCCGCCCCTCGGCCGAGTTGCCGTCTAGCAGATCGCGCATGTCGCTGCTGATCCCGGAGAGGCCCAGCAGCCCGGATTCCTTGTAGAGCAGCGCCTCCAGATCGTCCGGGCCCATGCCCTTCTCGCGCATCAGATAGATCAGCACGCCGGGGTCTATGCTGCCGCAACGGGTGCCCATGATCAGGCCGTCGAGGGTCGAAAAGCCCATGGTGCAGAGCTGGCTGCGGCCGTTGCGGAAGGCGCAGAGGCTGGCGCCATTGCCCAGGTGGGCGACGATGGCGCGCCCCGTTGACGCAAAAGCGTCAAATTTCGGCAAAGTCCAGGCGATAAATTCGTAGGAAAGCCCGTGAAAGCCATAGCGCCGCAGTCCCTCCTGCGCCATGGCCCTTGGCAATCCATAGAGTTGATCGCGGTTGGGAATGGTCCGGTGGAAGGCGGTATCAAAGCAGGCCACCTGCGGCAGGCGGGCGTCGCGCTCCGACAGCGCCTTGATGGCGGCCAGGTTGTGCGGTTGGTGCAGGGGCGCCAGCGGAACCAGCGCTTCCAAGGCGGCCATCACCCCGGCGTTGACGAGCTGCGGCGCATCGAAGGCGGTGCCGCCGTGGACCACGCGGTGGCCCGCAACCGCCAGTTCGACATGCGGCAGGGATTCGCCGATCCAATCCAGCAGGACGTCATAGAAGAAGCTGTGGCCGAGGCCGGCGCCGTCGGCCCAGGTTTGACCGCAGTCGCCGGGAGCTCCGGCGATCTCGGCCTTCAGGCGCGGACTCCTGCCGATCCCTTCGATCACGCCCTTGGCGAGCGGACGCTCCTCTGCCGCCTGCGCCACGTCGTAGAGCGAGAACTTGATGCTGGACGAGCCCGCGTTCAGCACCAGGGTCGCTTTGGTTCTGTCAGTCAAACGTATGTACCTACCCGTCGGCGCGCTGCCGGCCCGGAACCCGAAATTGGCCCCTGCCGGACTCTCCCAAAGCCGCGCGCCCCCAGGCGGCGGCACCCCAGCGCCTCCCTTGGTAATAAAGCCTCTGATCGGGACTTGCCATATTTTGATAATTTTACGATTATCAAAATATGGACGAGCAAGCGGCAACCCAAGCCTTGGCGGCCCTCGCGCAACCGACCCGTTTGGCGGTTTTTCGCCTGCTGGTGCGCGCCGGACCGGGGGGGCTACCGGCTGGTGGCGTGGCGGAACAGCTTGGGGTCCAGCCGGCGACGCTCTCCTTTCACCTGGCGCAGCTCGAGCGGGCCGGGCTCTTGGACTCGCGGCGGCGCAGCCGGCAGATTCTCTATGCCGCGCGTTTTTCGACCATGCGCGCGCTGGTGGCCTTCCTGCTGGAGGACTGCTGCAACGGGCACCCGGAGATCTGCGCCGGGCTGCTGGGAGATCTGGTGGCCGATGAGCCGCCGCCTGAAGACGCCCCGGCCGAAGACACCCCGGCCGCCTGACGGGGTGCCCGAAGGGCTGCCGGGGCGCGAGACGAACAGGAAGTGGGGTTGGCGACGCGTCAACGGCGTTGCGACGAATTGAATCGAGAGGAACGGCAACCATGTCCGACAAGACCTACAACGTGCTCTTTCTCTGCACCGGAAACTCGGCCCGCAGCATCATGGCCGAGGCCATCGTCGACCGGGTCGCTCCCGGCAAGTTCAAGGGCTACAGCGCCGGCAGCTTTCCGACCGGCCAGGTGAATCCCTATGCCGTGGACCTGTTGAAAAGCTTCAACCATCCGGTCGACCACCTGGCGAGCAAGTCCTGGGACGTCTTCGCCGAGGAAGGCGCGCCGGCGATGGACTTCGTCTTCACTGTCTGTGACAACGCCGCCGGCGAGGTCTGCCCGGTCTGGCCCGGCATGCCCATGCGCGCCCATTGGCCGTTTCAGGACCCCGCGGCCTTCGACGGCCCGGAGGCGGAAAAGCGCCAGGTCTTCGCCGACGTCTACGGCCAGATCTACAATCGGGTCAGCATCTTCGTGAACCTGCCCATCACGGCGCTGGACAAGCTCAGCCTGCAGAAGCGCCTCGACGAGATGGGCACAGATCTCCCGGCCTCGGCCTGAGTTCACGAGGCCCTGCCGATGACCTTCTGTCTGCCCCGCCGCCTGGTTGCCGAAGCCCTCGGTACGGCCCTGCTGCTGGCCGTGGTCGTGGGCTCCGGCATCATGGGCGAGAGCCTGGCCGGCGGAAACACCGCCATCGCCCTGCTGGGCAACACCATCGCCACCGGGGCGATCCTGGTGGTGCTGATCCTGATCTTCGGCCCGATTTCGGGCGCGCACTTCAATCCGGCGGTGACGCTGGCCTTCGTCATGCGCGGCGAGTTGGAAAAGCGCATCGCTCTGTTCTATGTGCTGGTCCAGGTGGCCGGTGGCCTCGCCGGCATGCTGGTGGCCCATGCCATGTTCGCGGAGCCGCTGCTGCAGGTCTCCGAGAAGCTGCGCACGGGGCCCGCCCAGTGGTTCGCCGAGTCGGTCGCCACCTTCGGCCTGGTGGCGACGATCCTCGGCTGCGTCCGCTTTCGGGCCGAGGCCGTACCCTTCGCCGTCGGGCTCTACATTACCGCCGGCTACTGGTTCACGGCGTCGACCTCCTTCGCCAACCCGGCGGTGACCATTGCCCGTAGCTTCACCGACACCTTCTCCGGCATCCGCCCGCTGGACGCCCCGGCCTTCATCATCGCGCAGTTGGTCGGTGCCGCGGCGGCGACCCTGCTGTTCGGCTGGTTGCTGGTGCCGAAGAAGACGGCAGCCGCCCAGACGGCAGATCCGGCGGCCGAACAGGCGGCGGAGTAGACAGGAGTTCTGGTTTGCCCGACGCTTGCGCTCTAGGATGAAATCTCGTCCCGGTTTGAGCGCGAGAGGCACCCATGAAGGTCGACGGCACGCCCTACAGAACCATCTGGCTGAACGACGACGGTTGGTCGGTGGAGATCATCGACCAGACCAAGATGCCGCACCGCTTCGAGACCGTCACCATGAAGACGGTTGCCGACGCGGCCCATGCCATCAAGGCGATGCTGGTGCGCGGCGCACCCCTGATCGGCGCGACGGCGGCCTACGGGGTCTGCCTTGCCCTGCGGGACGACGACAGCGACGCCGCCATCGACCGGGCCTACGACCTCTTGATCGCCACCCGGCCGACGGCGGTCAACCTGCGCTGGGCCCTGGATGAGATGCGCGAGGCCCTGCGCAACCGACCGCGCGGCGAGCGCCTGGCGGCGGCCTACAAGCGGGCGGCGGAGATCTGCGACGAGGACGTGGAGATCTGCCAGTCCATCGGCCGTCACGGGTTGAAGCTCATCTCCGAGATCGCCGCCAAGAAGCCGGCGGGGGAGCCGGTGAACATCCTCACCCACTGCAACGCCGGCTGGCTGGCCACCGTCGACTGGGGCACCGCGACGGCACCTATGTACATGGCCTTCGAGGAGGGCATTCCGATCCACGTCTGGGCCGACGAGACCCGCCCGCGCAATCAGGGCGCCTCGCTCACCGCCTGGGAACTCGGCCACCACGGCGTGCCCCACACGGTGATCGCCGACAACGTCGGCGGCCACCTGATGCAGCACGGCCAGGTCGACCTCTGCATCGTCGGCACCGACCGCACCACCGCCTCCGGCGACGTCTGCAACAAGATCGGCACCTACCTGAAGGCCCTGGCCGCCCACGACAACGGCGTGCCGTTCTACGTGGCGCTGCCTTCGCCCACCATCGACTGGACGGTGCACGACGGGGTGGCGGAGATTCCCATCGAACAGCGCGGCGGAGAGGAGGTCTCCCAGATGACCGGCCGCACCGCCTCCGGCGCCATCGAGACCGTGACCATCACGCCGGACGGCAGCCCGGTGGCCAACTACGCCTTCGACGTGACGCCGCGGCGCTATGTGACCGGCCTGATCACCGAACGCGGCGTCGCCAAGGCCTCCCCCGAAGGGCTGGCGGAACTTTTCCCCGAGCGGGCCGGCTGACGCCGCAGCGCTCTCAGATCCAGACGTCGTTGTCGGCGGTGCGCTCGCCGTCTTCGTGGCCGGTGTTCTTCACGCCGCGCGGCTCGATGATCATCACCTTGGTTTCCTGCTCGGCGTAAGGCTTGTGTTCGAGCCCCTTGGGGACCACGAACATCTCCCCTGCGCCGATGGTGACGGCACCGTCGCGGAAGTCGATGCGCAGCTCGCCTTCGAGGACGATGAAGGTCTCGTCGGTGTCCTGGTGATCGTGCCAGATGAAGTCGCCTTGCAGCTTCACCACCTTGAACTGGTAGTCGTTCATCTCGGCGACGACCTTCGGCTGCCACTGCTCGCTGAACAGGGCGAACTTCTGGGCGAAGTTGATCGCTTGATAGCTCATCGGGCCTCTCTCGGATCGGGGGACGGGCAGCGTGCACCGAAGTCTATCCGGCCGCGGCGCCGGCGCAACGCCCGTCCGCCGCCTACTACGAGGGGCCGCTCCTGCGGAAGGAGGCCGCGTCGACGGATCGCACCCTCTGCGCAGTCTCAGGGAAAGTTGTCGCTTGCCGCGGGTCGCTTGATCGCGCTCACTGGGGGGCTATCTGCGGGTTTCTCGCCGGGATCTGGTTCCTCTTCCGGCGCCACCAGCTTGCGGTAGAGGTGCCAGGTGGTATGGCCGAGGATCGGCAGGGCCACGAAGAGGCCGATGAAGAAGGGCCCGATGGCGATCAACAGCAGGATCATGATGACGAAGGCCCAGCCGATCATCGGCAGCGGGTTGGAGACCACGGCCCGCACCGAGGTGATCATGGCGGTGACGAAGTCGATCTCCCGCTCCAGCAGGATGGGAAAAGAAACCACGGTGAGCGAAAACAGCACCAGCGCCATGGCGGCACCAATCACATGGCCGACGGCAAGGAAGGTGAGCCCCTCCGGGGTACCGAGGACCACGGCCACGAACTCGTTGATGGAGGTCGGTGCGCGCAGGCCGATGAACAGCGCGATCAGGATGCGCACCTGATACATCCAGACCACCAGCACGAAGAGCGAGACGAAGGCCATCCAGCCCATCTCGCGCTTGCGCTGCGCCACCACGACGCCGAGGATGCTGTTCCAGTCCAGCATCTCGCCGCTTTCCCGGCGCCGGCTGACCTCATAGAGCCCGACGGCGACAAAGGGCCCGATCAGGGCGAAGCCGACGGCCAGCGGATAGGAGATGTAGCCCATATCCAGGGCCGAGGCGGCCAGCACGATGAGCATGCCGCCCACCGCATAGACGCCGCCGAAGAACAGCCCGAAGGAGGGCGCGGCGCGAAAGTCCTGCAGGCCCTTTTCCAGGGCGTCGACCACGTCGCCGACGCGAATGGTCTGGACCCGCGGCGGCCGCTTGGGCAGGTCGCTGGGCCTATCCAGGGCCTGGTCGGCCGTGGTGGGGTCGTTTTCCGGGCTCATGCCTGATCCCTTAGCGCAGTGGCGATGCTTTTCCTTTGATCTGGATCATGGAAGGATGCCCGAGTGGTGGACTTGACGCGGGCTTGGATCGCCTATGATGACTCTTACCATGTCTGCGGAAACCCTGCTGGCCTTTGTCGCCGCCATGTTCCTGCTCTCGCTGACCCCGGGGCCGGGGGTCCTGGCGGTGGTGGCGCGTGCACTCACCCACGGCTTTGCCGCCGGCCTAGCGGCCACTGCCGGCCTGGTGGTTGGGGATATCCTGTTCCTGGTGCTCGCCATCGCGGGCCTGAGCGCGCTTGCCGCGGTGCTGGGCGAGTTCTTCCTGGTGGTGAAGATCCTGGGCGCGGCCTATCTGATCTGGCTCGGCGTGAAGCTCTGGCGCAGCAAGGCGCAGCTCCCCGCCAAGGCGGCGCAGGCAGAGCCTGGCAATGGGCAACGGCGCCACGGCCGCTCCTTCGCCGTCGGCTTCCTGGTGACCATCGGCAACCCGAAGGCCATCCTGTTCTACGGGGCTTTCGTGCCGACCTTCATCGATGTGACCGTACTCGGCTTGGCTGATGTTGCCGTGCTCGCTGCCGTGGTGACGCTTGTCTTGTTCTTGGTTCTGGGAGCCTATGCCTTCGTCGCTGCGCGGGCCGGCCGGGCGATCAGGAGCGTACGGGCGATGGCCTGGCTGAACCGGGTCGGCGGCGGTCTTTTGGTGGGAGCCGGCGTTGCGGTTGCAACGCGGTAAAGAACTCGTTGTGGTCGCAACGCGGTAATCGCGCCTGCGGCGCGCCATCGCAAAAGGGAGGAAATGATGGCTTTTGCGGGGATCAACTATCTGGCGGTGGTGGTGGCCATGATCGCCAGCTATGTCTTCGGCTCCCTCTACTACATGGCGCTCAGCAAGCCCTGGATGGCGGCGGTCGGCAAGGCCGAGGCTGAGCTGAAGGCGAACATGAGCGCCGTGCCCTTCGTCACCGCGGCCATCGCCCAACTGGTGATGGCCTTCATGCTGGCCGGCATGATGGGACACCTGGGGGCCGAGGCTGTCAGTCTTTACGGCGGCCTCACCACCGCCTTCTGGGTCTGGATCGGCTTCGTGCTCACCACCCTGGTGGTGAACCACGGCTTCCAGGGCGCCAAGCGCATGCTCACCGTGATCGACGGCGGCCACTGGCTCGGTGTTCTGCTGATCCAGGGCGTGGTGATCGGCCTGTTCGGGATTTAGGGCTTTCGTCCGCCGTCTACCAAAAAAATCCCCCTCACCCAGCTCCGCCTAAGCGCGATCTTTCGATCCCGCTAAGGCTGCGCAGCCCTCTCCCACCAGGGGAGAGGGATTCTCTCCGTGCCGCGATTTGGTTTCCCTCTCCCCTCGTGGGAGAGGGAGGGGCCCGCGTGAGCGGGAGGGTGAGGGGGATGGCTCGCTTGGTGTGAGCGGAGGACGCGCCGGTCAGTCTACGAACATGGGGCCGGGGTTGCTGTAGAGGTCCTCGTAGTGGACGAGGCTCTGCTCACCCTGCAGGGGGCAGGGCGTGCCGTCGCGGAAGGCCCACTCGCCACGGTCGCAGTTGGCCGCGGTGACATAGCCGTTGATGTAGAAGCGCCGGTCCATGGTGGAGCGGTTGGGGCCGGAGCCATGCAGGGTGTGCACGTGCCAGAAGGCGAGGTCGCCGGGCGCCATATCCAGCACCAGCGTCTTCTCCGCATCGGCCCCCAGGCGCGCGAGATCGCCGGTGTCGAGGGCCTGGTTCATGGCGCGCTTGTCGCGTTCGTAGGGCAGCTCGCCGAGGCGGTGGCTGCCGGGGCAGACGATCATGGCGCCGTTCTCTTCGTGCTGCGGGTCGACGGCGATGCCGGTCTGGATGTAGGAGGTGGCGAGGTCGCGGTAGGCGGTGCGGGGATGGCGCGAGCGCGAGTCCTGATGGAAGCCGAACTCGGCATCGGCGCCCGGCGGCTTCCAGTGCATCTGGTTGATGATCTGCTTCAGGTCGCCGCCGATGAGCGGTTCGAGGATCGCCAGCAGGCGTGGGTCGCGGCGCACCCGCTCCAGGGTCTCGTCGATCCAGCCGGGCCACTGGACATAGCGCAGGATGCGCCCCTTGCGCGGGTCGTCGGCGAGGCAGAAGAAGGTGTTGCGGTCGCGCCAGTTCCGTCCGCCGGCCAGTGCGCGCGCCTGCAGCCGGTCGAAGGCGGCGGCCATCTCCGCCACCTCCGCGGCATCGAAGACGCCACGCACGACGGCATAGCCTTCGTCCCAGAACTGCGCGGCGTGGTCCTGGCCCATCTGCCCTCCGGCTGACCCAGCGAATCGGGGCTCCTTCGGACCCTGCTTACCATGAAAGCTTTGCGGAATCCTTGCCGAAGGCACCCGAAAACGGGCCGGTTCCGTCAATACATGAAACACTCTAGGTTAGGCACCCCGCCAATCGCGGGACCGCTACCAGAGAGGGGAATAGATCATCATGGTTGCCTTTTGGATCGCCCACGTCACCGTCACGGACGAAGAGGTCTACGGCGAATATGCGAAACGCGCCACCAAGGCGGTGCAGGGCCACGGCGGGCGCTTTCTGGCCCGCGGCGGACGCCACGTCACCAAAGAGGGAACCGACCATGCCCGCAACGTGGTGGCGGAATTCCCGAGCTTCGAGGCCGCCGTCGGCTGCTACGAGTCGCCGGAGTATCAGGAAGCGCTTACCTACGCCCTGCGGTCCTCCGAACGCCACCTCTCCATTGTCGAGGGCGCCTGAAGGCCTGACTACCCGGCGTCGGCCTGCGCGGCGGCGGCGGCGGCCGCGGCCTTGCCGCCTGTGGCGAGGTTCTGTTCCGCGCCGGGCCGGCGCCGTTCGAAGGGGGCGAGGGCGGAGAGCTTCAGCCAGTCCGGCAGCGCCCGGGTCAGGGCCCGCGGGCCCTCAACGCGGATCCTGCCGCGGGCGATCTCGTCCTTCAGCGAGCGGAAGCCGCGCCAGGCTTCGATGAAGAGGCGCAGATCGGCCGTGACCGTCACGTCGACCTCATGGCCGGGGTGCTTCAGGCACATCTCCACCTGGCCGTCCGTGTTGACCAGCCAGAAGCGGCGGTTGTCCTTGGTGGCGCCGGTGAATGCAAACTCCAGCACCGTGCGGCCCGGCGGCATGGCCTCGGTGTTGAGGCGGGTGTGCATGCTCCACAGCAGGAAGCCGGGGTCGAGGTCGTCGGTGGTCATGTCGCGCGCCCAGCGCTGGCCCCAGACCGCAAGATCCATGATCACGGACTCCAGCTCCCAGCCGGCTTCGGTCGGCAGGTATTCGTAGCCGCGTCCGCCGGGCAGGGGGCGCCGCTCGGCCATGCCGGCGGCCTCGAGCTGGGCGAGGCGCTGGGACAGCAGGGTGGCGGACATGCGCGGCACGCCGCGGTGAATCTCGTTGAAGCGGCGGCAGCCGTCGATCAGGCGGCTCAGCACCAGAATCGACCAACGCTCCCCCAACACCTCGCAGGCCAGCGCAAGGGGACAGTACTGACCGTAACCACGGGGCATGGCGGTCTCCTTTCGGTGCGGCTGAGGGCAGGATGCGCCGCTGGCCGCCCAGCGTCCACTCCAGATTTAGGAGTAGTCTGCGGCGCCCGAAGCCGTCAGGTTTCCGCCGCCGCCTTCAGGAACGGAGTGCTGCCCGATGAGCCAGCTCCAACGTCAAGCCCGTCCCGCCGCCCAGCCCTTGGACCCCGCGGCCCTTGAAGCATTTGCCGGGCGTCTGCGCGGTCGCCTGATCGACCGCCACACGCCGGACTACGAGGAGGCCCGCGTCCTTTGGAACGCCATGATCGAGCGCCGGCCGGCCCTTATCGCGCGCTGCGCGGGGGTGGCCGACGTGATCGAGGCTGTGCGCTTCGCCCGCGACCAGGGGCTGGCCCTGGCAGTGCGCGGCGGCGGCCACAACATCGCCGGCTCGGCACTCTGCGCGGACGGGCTGGTGATCGATCTTTCGGCCATGCGCGCGGTGCGGGTCGATCCCGCCGCCCGGCGCGCCTGGGTTCAGGGCGGCGCCCTGCTGGGCGACCTCGACCACGAGACCCAGGCCTTCGGCCTGGCGGCACCCGGCGGCGTGATCTCCCACACCGGCGTGGCCGGCCTCACTCTGGGCGGCGGATTCGGCTGGCTGTCGCGCCAGCACGGCCTGGCGGCCGACAATCTGGTTTCTGTTGAGATCGTAACGGCGGAAGGCGCACTCCTGCGGGTGAGCGCCGAGGAGCATCCGGATCTCTTCTGGGCGCTGCGCGGCGGCAGCGGCAATTTCGGTGTCGCCGTCACCTTCGAGTTCCGGCTCCATCCGGTCGGGCCCGAGGTGCTGTTCGGGCCGACCCTCTATCCGCTCGACCAGGCCGCCGCCGTGCTGCGGAACTATGCCGAGGTGGCACCCGAACTGCCGCGCGCGGCCTGCGCCTGGGCCACTCTGATCACCGCCCCGCCGCTGCCCGTACTCGCGCCGCGATATCACGGCACCAAGATGCTCTCGGTCATGCAGTGCTACGCCGGCGATCTGTCGGAAGGGCAGGCCGCCCTGGCGCCGCTGCGGGACTTTGGGGAGCCCGCCGGCGACGGCGTGATGGTGCGGCGCTTCACCGAGGCGCAGGCGCTGCTCGACCCGATCTACGCGCACGGCTGGCGCAACTACTGGACCTCGGCCAACTTCCGCGCCTTGAGCGGACGCGCCATCGACCGCTTCGTCGATTTGGCCGAACGCATGCCGACGGACCAGTCTGATGTCACCATCTCCCACGTCGGCGGCGCCATCAACGACGTAGCCCCGGAGGCCACGGCCTATCCCCACCGCGACGCGAATTTCGTGCTCAGCCCGGGCGCGCGCTGGATGGAGCCGTCGGACGACGTGGGCTGCCTCGCCTGGATCGATAGATGCCGCGAGGTGCTGGCGGAGGAGTCCAGCGGCGGCGCCTACGTGAACTTCATCGCCGAGCAGCGGGGCCGCGAAGAGGAAGCCTACGGCGCGAACTACCGCCGCCTCGCAGAGGTGAAGCGCCGCTACGACCCCGGCAACCTCTTCCGCCACAATCAGAACGTGGCGCCTGGAGCGGATCATGTTTAGACAGAAACACTTTGGTGTTTGCGCCTAAACATGTGAATCCGCTCTACACTTGAGAATGAGAGCAGAGTCACCAGGCTCGGTGGATCGCTTCCGCGATTCCACCGAACCTGGATCTGCTCTAGGGACGGCTCGTCAGCAGCTTGATCCCGGCAAAGAGGAAGAAGGCGCCGAGAACGCCTTGGATCCAGCGGCGCGCCCTGCCATAGAGCCGCACCATCACCGCGGTGGAGAACGCAAGGGCGTAGAGACAGTGGATCAGCACCGACAGCAGGCTGGTGCCGGCGACGATCACGAAGCCGACCCAAAGCGGCGCATCGGCCTGAAGGCCGAGGGAAATGATGGCGATCCAGGCGAGGGCCGCCTTGGGGTTGGTCATCTGGACCGTGAAGCCGCGCAGGAAGTAGTCCAGCGGGCGGCGCCGGGCGCCGGCCATCTCGGTCGCATGGATGTCGTGGGCCGAGGCGGCGGCACGGAAGGACTTGTAGGCCAGCCAAAGGAGGTAGAGCCCGCCGACGATCTTGATGACGGTGAGCGCGGCGGCATAGGCGGCGAGCAGCGCCGAGAGCCCTGCGACGGTCAGCAGGGCCCAGCAGAACGAGCCGGTGGCGACGCCAAGCGCCAGCGCCGTCCCGGATCTCCGGCCGACCGCCATCGACGTGCCGAGGACGGCCAGAACGTTGGGGCCGGGGCTCATGATGGACAGCAGAAAGGCCGAATAGGCCAGGAGAATACCGGGAAGGTAGGGTGAGATCTCTGCCATCTGTGCTGCCTTCTGCAAATCCGCCACCGAGACGCGCTAGGCATAACAAAGCCGTGCTGACACCGTCCTGTCAGGAGGGATGCATGCGGATCGGGTATGCGGAATTCAAGAAGACTCGCCGAACGCCTCTTGTTCCCGTCTCCAACGAAGAGGCCGACTCGAAATACTCGATGAGCCGATTGCGAACGCTCTGTCGAAGCAGCGTCTCGCCGATGCCGTCAGGCCTCTCGTTGCGGGCGGTTCATTCGTCACGAACGATCGGAACGCTGTGAATCTTGGAGAAGGCGGACAGCGTCACCAGGGCCGAAACCGCGTATTCCGCCCAAGCCTTGACCGCATCTTCGACAGGTGGAGCCTTCTCCATAGCCCAAGGCTCCTTGCTTGAGCTGAGCCGGCCTCCGTCTTCCCGCGCCAGTATCTTCCCCGTCGCCGGCGGACCAAGGCGTACGATTTCCAACGCCTGGTCTGGCGCCAAGGAGAGGCTCTCACTGACGAGGCCGATGGCCTCTTCCAAGGCGGCAGTCGTCGTGACCACCAGGCTCCTTCCGATCGGATCGTCTTCGGAGGTTATGCGCGGCTCGCGGCCCGGCACCGTCATATGAGCCTCAAAGATCGCCATCGGCCCCATGTAGTATCCGCGCTCGCTGGCTTCTGATATGGCGGGATCCGACCATGGGTCTTGAGGCAACTTCTGAGGTCGCTCGAGGTCTTCCCGGTGCAGATAGGCCGTCCAGAGAACCAGCGCCGCGAATCCATCCTGGGTGAGCTGAATCGTCTCGTATGGACCAGTGAAGGATTCCTCCCAGCTCGGGTGTGGTTCCAGATGAAGCTTCGGCGCCAATCGGCTTGCAAAGTCCCGGACAGCGGATCGCGCATCGTCATCGCTGAGCGATAGCGGGTCCATCCCGCCCTCGAAGACCAGCTCGTAGGGCATGCCGAGCTCTCGGCTGGCAACGGCCGCCGCCGTCTCCCAGCGGCGGGTGTAATACCGCTCAAGAGGCCCCGCATAGAGATCGAGCATGGATGGTCTACGCAGGCGCGCTGCCGCGCATTGCCCGGGCCGCTGCCGTGACGTCCTCGATCTTCGTGTAGGTCGCGGTGTTGACCATCATGTCGCGGGCGAGGGTCAGGCAGCGGGTTTCACAGGCGGCGCGCAGGTCCGGGTCTTCGATCCACTCCAGGTCGATGTTGTGGGCGAGGCCGAGGATGCGGCGGGTCATCTTGGCGGCGGCAAAGCCCAGGCTGTCGGCGAACAGGCGGTCCAGGTAGGCCGCCCGCTCCGCTTCCAGGGCCTCGGCGCTGGCACCGTCGGCGAAGAGCGGGGCGGGATAGGCATCGCCCCCGGCCCCCCCTGATTGAACCCCTTGGCGCCAGAGCGCCAGGAACTTTTCGCGGAACCCGGTCCAGACGCCTTCCACCGTCTCCAGCACCCAGGCCTGGTAGTCTTCGCGCGGGTCCTCCGGCGTCGCGTGGCCGTCCTGGCTGAAGTAGTTGATCAGCAGGTTGGCGATGATGGCGCCGATGTCGAAGCCCATGGGGCCGTAGAAGGCGAACTCCGGGTCGATCACCCGGGTGTCCTCCTGCGTCACCATGACTGAGCCGGTGTGCAGGTCGCCGTGGATCAGCGCCTGAGTGTCGGAGAGGAACTTCACCTTGAGGCGGGAGATGGCGACCTTCAGCGCCGCGTCCTCGCGAAAGGCCCGGGCGATGCCGTCGAGCTGCGGGCTCGTCCAGCGGTTGTTCTCGGCGATCATGTAGGGCTCGGTGAAGATCAGGTCCTCGGTGATCTTGCAGAGCGCGGAGTTGCCGCAGAAGGCGGCGACCGCAGCTTTCTTTTCGGCAGCCGGCTGGGCGAGATCGGAGGTGAAGAAGAGGGTGCGGGCCATGAAGTCGGTGATGGCCTCCACGAAGCGCGGATAGCGGATCGCCTTGATCATGCCCTGGCGCATGATGATGTGCGGTTGCAACAACTCCATGACGATGAGCGCCAGGGTCTCGTCGTAGTGCAGCACCTCCGGCACCAGCCCCGGCGCGTGCTTGGCTTCGGTGGTGAGCGCCATGTGCTCGAAGTGGGCGCGGCTCAAGGGGAGCGGCCAGCTTTCGCCGATGAGGCGTACATAAGGCAATGCTTGTTTGACGGCGACGCCGCCGGCCGGGCCCTCGACGATGAACACCAGGTTGAGGTTGCCGTCGCCGACTTCGCGCACCTGCCAGTCGGATTCGCCGCCGCCAAGCCGCGCCGCGACGGCGGGAAGGCCGGCGAGATAACCCGGCAGGCTGGTCTCGTTTTTCGGTGCGTAGCCCTCCGGTACCGTAAGCCCGCTGGCGTCCATCGATCCTCCCCTTTCGGCTCTGCAACAACGCCGGCCCAGGCTTGGTACCTTGACTCGGCTATGGCGAGCGCAAATGATACCAAGCGCGTGCCGGAGTGCCAGACCGGCCAGGGAAAGCGAACCAGAACAAGGCGTTGGGGAGGACACTGAGGATGCAGGCCTCTGCAGCCTCGGCCACAAGGGGGGTCGTGCGGAGCATTGCGACAATCGATTGTGCGCGGGCGCTTCTGGGGTCGCTTCAGAGGGTGCTGCTGAGCGTCGCGCGGCCGCGTTTCGGGGTGTCCGCTTGATGGTCGACGGCACCGCGCCGGGAGACCTGGCTGGCGAGCCGGCGGCGGCGGAGCGGCCGCGTCTGGACCGCGCCGACCCCGCCACCTATCCGGAGTGGTTCCGCAACAAGAAGCCCCGCGCCAACCTGATCGTTGCGCGCTGGGTGCCCATCGCCCTGGTGGGTCTGCCGGTGCTGGTGCTGTTCTGCATCGTCGTCTACCCGACGGTGTGGATGTTCTATCACGCCCTCCACGACACCAACATGATGCGGCTGTTCCAGGGGAACTGGAACTTCATCGGGTTGGAGAACTTCGCCACCGTCCTCGAGTCCGCGCGCTTTGGCGATTCCATCGTCCACCTGGGGATCTATCTCACCTTCGGGGCCTGTTTGCAGGTGATCCTCGGCAGCATTCTGGCGCTGATCCTCTACGAGCTGGTGAAGAGCAACTTCTTGCGGGTGGTCTTTCTGGTGGCCATGGTGCTGCCGATGATGCTGCCGCCCTCCATCGTCGGGGTCTTGTGGAAGTTCCTGCTCACCCCGTCGAACGGCGCGATCAATCAGGCGCTTCTGAACCTCGGGCTCATCGACCAGCACATCGAATGGTTCAACGCCGGGCTTTCGCTCTGGACCATCATCATCGCCGATGTCTGGAACTGGACCGCGCTGCCGCTGTTGATCGTCTACTCCGGGCGGGTCTCGCTGCCGCCGGCGGTCTATGAGGCCGCGCGGGTGGACGGCGCCGGCGCCTGGACCACCCTCAGGCGCATCACCCTGCCGATGCTGAAGGAGGTGATCGCCATCGCCTTCATCGTCCGCTTCATGGACGCCTTCAAGTTCGTCGACCTGGTCTTCATCATGACCTCCGGCGGGCCCGCCCAGTCCTCCGAGTTGCCGGCCTACATCGCCTTCCAGCGCGGCATCCGCGAGTTCGCCATCGGCGAGGCGGCGGCCTATGCCATTCTCATCTTTGCCGTCTCGGCGGTGCTCATCATCCTCTTCCTGAAGTACCTGAAAAAGGTGCTGAAGGCGCAGGGATTCGCATGAGGGGGGGGTGCATGAGCGGGTTTCGCGTGAGGACGGGCGGATGAGCAAGGCCAACTACCGCCTGGTGAAGTTCCTGTTCCTGGCCCTCATGGGGCTCTGGCTGCTGATCACGCTGTTTCCCTTCTATTGGCAGATCATCACCGCCTTCAAGTCGGCCGCCGAGACCAACCGCACCATCCCGACCTTCTGGCCGGAGGTCTGGCATCCGCAGAACTTCGTCTCGGTCTTCGCCGAGGCCTCCAACTTCGATGCCCTGGTGGACAGCTTCATCATCGCCACCGGCAACACCCTGGCGTCCCTGTTGCTCGGCACCCTGGCGGGTTACGCCTTCGCCCGCTTCCCCCGTCAGGCCGGCGGCGAAAACCTGGCCTTCTGGGTGCTCTCCAACCGCATGTTCCCGCCGGTGGCCGTGGTGCTGCCGATGTTCTTCCTCTTCGACGCCACGCCCTGGGGCACCGACAGCCACCTCTCCCTGATCATTCTCTACCTGGTCTTCAACATGCCGTTGGCGACCTGGCTGATGATGGTCTTCTTCCGCGACACGCCGCGCGAGCTGGAGGAGGCGGCCTACCTCGACGGCTACACCCCCTTGCGCGCCTTCTTCAAGGTAACCTTGCCGCTGGTGCTGCCGGGAATGATCTCGGTGGCCATGCTGTGCTGGATCTTCGCCTGGAACGAATACCTCTTCGCCAACCTGCTGGTGGGCACCGACGTGCGCACCTTCACCATCGTCATCCCCACCTTCACCCACGGCAGCCAGACGCTGTGGAACCTGCAGATGGCCTTCAGCCTGATCGCCATGCTGCCGCCGGTGATCCTGTTTATCCTCCTGCGCCGCTACATGGTGCGCGGCCTCTCCCTCGGCGTTGTGAAAGGCTGACGCGATGTCGAGACTGGAGATCGAGGGACTCTGCAAGGGCTGGGATTTCCCGGTCATCGACCGCCTCGACCTGACGGTGGAGGAGGGGGAGTTCTTCGTGATCGTCGGGCCCAGCGGCATCGGCAAGACCACGCTGCTGCGCCTGGTCGCGGGGCTCGAGCGGCCCGATGCCGGGCGCATCAAGGTGGGCGGGCGCGACCTGACGGATCTGCCACCCTACCGGCGCAAGGTCGCCATGACCTTCGAGAGCTATGCCCTCTATCCGCACCTCACGGTCTTCGAAAACATCGCCAGCCCGCTGCGGGCGCGCCGCCTGCCCAAGAGCCGGATCACCGAGACGGTGGTCTCCGTCGCGCAGTTGCTGCGCATCGAACAGCTCCTCAGCCGCCGCCCGGGGGAGATTTCCGGCGGCCAGAAGCAGCGCACGGCGCTCGGCCGCACCCTGGTGGCGCAGCCCGATGTCTTCCTGCTGGACGAGCCCATCAGCCACCTCGATGCCAAGATCCGCCACGAGCTGCGCCTGCAGTTCCACACCCTGGAGGAGCTGCGCAAGGTGGCGACCCTCTATGTCACCCACGACTATGCGGAAGCCCTGTCCCTGGGCGACCGTATCGGCGTCATGGGCGCCGGCGGCCTCTTGCAGGTGGGGACGGCGCGGGAGATCTTTCAGCAGCCGCAGCACCTTTTCGTCGCCCAGCATCTCGGCCAGCCGAGCATCAATGTGGTGCCGGCGGCGCTCAGTTCCGTGGACGGCGCGCTGCAGTTCGCAGCCGAGGGGGCGGAGCTCAAGCTGCCGGTCGCCGAACCCCACGGGCAGGCGCTGGCGGGGCGCAGCAGCGAGCGCATCACCGTGGGCATCCGCCCGCAGCACGTGAAGGTCATCCGCGACGGCGAAGTGACGACTGACACGACGGGCGGCGCGGCGGTGGTCGACGCCACCGTGGCGATCTACGAGGCCTTGGGGGCTAACGGCATCCTGGTGGCGGAGACCGGCGGCGTGCGGCTGACGGCGCTCACCGCCCCCGATGCCGTCTTCCAGCACGGCGAGGCGGTGCGTCTGGCACTGCGCAACGACGCCTTCCTCTACTTCGATGCCGCCAGCGGCCGCAACGTGATGGTGGCCTAGATCATGGCGCGGGTGTCCCTCAGAGACGTCAACAAGATCTACCGCTCGCGGCACGACGAGGTGCACGCGGTGAGCGACCTGAACCTCACCATCAACGATGGCGAGTTCGTGGCGATCCTCGGCCCCTCGGGCTGCGGCAAGACCTCAACCCTGCGCATGATCGTCGGTTTGGAGGAGATCACCTCCGGCGAGATCTACTTCGACGACGTTCTGGTCAACAAGCTGGACTCCCAGGCGCGCAACGTCGCCATGGCCTTCGAGACCTATGCGCTCTACCCCAATTTCACCGTCGAGGAGAACCTGGCCTTCCCCCTGGAGGTACGCGGCCTGCCCCAGCCCGAGCGCAGGAAGCGGGCGCGGGAGATCGCCGAGCTGCTGCGCATCGACGATATTCTGAACCAGAAGCCGACGGCGCTTTCCGGCGGCCAGCAGCAGCGCGTCAGTCTGGGCCGGGCGCTGATCCGCGATCCGGCGGTCTTCATTCTCGACGAGGTGATGAGCCACATCGACGCGCATCTGAAGTTCCAGATGCTCTTCGACCTGAAGTCCATCCACCAGGAACTGAAGAAGACCATGGTCTATGTGACCCACGACCAGGTGGAGGCCCTGGCCTTGGCCGACCGGGTGGCGGTGATGAGCAATGCCGAACTGCAGCAGGTGGGCAGCCGCAACGACCTCTATCACACCCCCTCAAACGTCTTCGTCGCGGATTTCATCGGCGAGCCGCCGACCAACTTCTTCGATGCCGAACTATTCACCGGGGACAACGGGACCGTGCTCAGGGTTCCGGACTCCGACATCGTGTTTCAACTCGACCAGGGCCATGCCCAGCGCATCGCGCGCTGGAACGAGCGGGAGCTGAAGGTCGGCATCCGCCCGCAGTCGCTGCATCTCGGCGGTGACTCCGCGCGTCCCGCGCTGGAGGCCGAGGTGGCCATCAACGAGTATCTCGGCGAGCTTTCGATCCTGACCCTTGCCAGCGGTGGGCGCAGCTTCCGCGCGCTCGTCGATGCCGACACCGCCGCCCAGCGCGGCGACCGCTTGCGCATGCATTATGCGCTGGACGATGTCATGGTGTTCTCTGCGAAAACGGAGCTGATCATTCTATAACGCGTAACCAATAAGCGCGCTTTCCGGGGCGCAAAACCGTCCGGCCTCATTTGCAGGTTCGGCCAATCCAAGAGGGAGGAAGAAGCGATGGGTCTCTTTAGCGGATTTACACGGCGGAAGTTCCTGCAAGGCGCGGCGGCCGGTGCCGCAGCGGCCGGCGGCATGACCCCGGGCCTGTCCCTCGGCGCCACGGCGGTGCCGCCGGGCAAGAAGCTCTTCAAGGATATCGAGCTCACCTACTTCCAGGATTCCAACTGGCTGCACTCGCCGCTCTGGCTGTCGCCGCACCTGATGAAGGAGGCCGGCGTCGGCATCAAGAGCCGCGAGATGTACGACGGCGGCGATGCGGTGGCCAAGATCCTGCCGCAGCTTCTTTCGCGCCGCCCGCGCTTCGACTGGGTGCAGTTCCCCAGCCTGTTCTTCGGCGCCTTCGCCGAGACCGGACAGCTCGAACCGCTCGACGACTATCTGGCGCAGTACGAAGGCAGCCAGGACTACCTCGACTGGGTGATGCCGGCCTACCGCGAGTTCTATACCAAGTGGAGCGGCAAGACCTACGGCGTGATGCTGGACGGCGACATCCACATCCTCCACTACCGCAAGAGCTACTTCGAGGACTTCGCCCTGCGTAACAAGTTCTCCAAGCGCTTCCAGCGCGAGCTCGAGGTGCCGAAGACCTGGCTCGACTTCGTTGACGCCACCCAGTTCTTCACCGAGGAGCTGAGCAGCGAAGGCATCTACGGCACCTCCATGGTGGTCAACCCGCCGAACTTCGGCTGGGGCTTCTGGATGGACATCGCCGCCTCGGCAGGGGTGAACTACTTCGATGAGAACATGAACCCCACCATCAACCAGGGCAAGGCGGCGGAGAGCCTGGACATCTACAAGGAGATCATCAAGTTCGGCCCGCCGGGCGCCGAGGCCATGGACATCGGCACGACCATCCAGCGCTGGCAGTCCGGCTCCGATGTCATGTCGGTCTGGTGGATCGACCTCTCCGAGTTCACCGTCCAGCAGCAGGGTCCGGAGCTGGCGGAAGACCAGCGCGGCGCCATCGTGCCGGGTTGGCTGAACGACGACGGCTCCATCACCAACCGCGCCATCTCGCTGTGGTGCCGCACGGCGGCGATCCCCAAGAACATCCCGCAGGATGTGAAGGACGCGGCCTTCTACTTCATCTACCGCATGTCCCATCCCGACTATTCCAACGAGATGGTGGCGGACGAGTACTGCGGCTCCGATCCCTATGGCAAGACCCACTACGGCGATGCCGCCGCGCAGCTCTATCTGCAGGCCAACCCGCAGCGCGGCACCGACAACGAACTCTGGTCCACCAACGCCGGCATCTTCAAGAACTTCGAAACGGCGAAGAACCACCTCGATGCCGGACTGGCCAACGTCGAGGTCGGCTATCCGCAGTTCTTCTGGGAAGGCACGCCGGAGTACGCCGATGCCCTGGGGCGCAACATCTCCAAGGCGGTCTCCGGCGAGCTGACCAGCCAGCAGGCGCTGGACGAAGCGGCCGAGGAATGGGCGAAGATCGCCCAGAAGCTCGGCCTCGACAGCCAGAAGGCCCAGTACAAGAACTTCATCGATGGGGCGCGAGCGCTCGGCTACAAGATCTGATCCTGCCCATCGCGGAAGCGAGCACCACCCCCACCCCATCCCTCCCCCGTCGAGGGGGAGGGGGTACCAAATCAGGGCCCCGGGGTTCTCCTTTCCCTCCCCCCTTGCGGGGGAGGGTTAGGGTGGGGGGTCTTTGGTTTGCCTTTCACGGCAGACCTTTGGCCGCTGAGGCTCCCTACGGAGTACGAGTACTATGAAGAAGATTCTGAACGATCCCTTCAGCTATGTGGACGAGATGTTGGAGGGGCTCTGTGCGGCCCATCCCGAATTCTATGCCCAGCCGGAGCCGCGGGTGATCGCCCGCGCGGGCGGTGCCACCCAGGGCAAGGTGGGCATCGTCACCGGCGGCGGGTCCGGCCACCTGCCGATCTTCACCGGCTATGTCGGCAAGGGCCTGTTGGATGCCGCGGCCATCGGCGACGTTTTCGCCTCGCCCTCGGTGGAGCAGATGGCGGCGGCCATGCGCAGGGCGAACGGCGGCGCGGGAGTCCTGCGGCTCTACGGCAACTACGGCGGCGACGTGATGAACTTCGACATGGCCGGCGAGATGCTGGAGATGGAAGACATCGCCTCGTCCACCGTTCTGCTTGCCGATGACATTGTCTCGGCACCGCCGGAAGAGGCCGCCAAGCGCCGCGGCGTCGCCGGCATGGTCTATGCCTTCAAGTGCGCCGGCGCCAAGGCCGAAGAGAAGGCCGACCTGGCCGAAGTCACCCGGGTCGCGCAGAAGACCGCCGATGCCTGCCGCTCCATCGGCATGGCGCTCACCCCCTGCACCGTGCCCCAGGCCGGCAAGCCCACCTTCGAGATCGGCGAGGACGAGATGGAGATGGGCATGGGCATCCACGGTGAGCCGGGGATCTGGCGCGACAAGCTGAAGCCGGCCGATGCCATCACCGACGAGATGATCGACCGCCTGCTGGCCGACATGCCGTTGGGCAAGGGCGCGCGGATTTCCCTGCTGGTGAACAGCCTGGGCGCCACGCCGCCTGAGGAGCTTTACATCATGTATCGCCGCGCCAAGGCACGGCTGGAGGACAAGGGCGTCACCATCGTCATGCCGCTGGTCGGGCGCTACGCCACCTCCATGGAGATGACCGGCGCGACCGTCACCTGGTGCCACCTGGACGACGAGCTGGAAGCCCTGTTGAAGGCGCCGGCGGCCTGCGCCTTCTGGCAGGTCTGATCAGGCGATGGCCGCGCTCACCTCCGCAGGCCTTAAGGCCGCCCTGCCGGGTCTCGCGGCCCATCTGGAGGCGCAGGCGGCTTTCCTGAACGAGGCCGATGCCAAGCTCGGCGACGGCGATCTCGGGGTCACCATGCAGCGCGGCGGGCGCGGCCTCCTGGAGATCCAGGACGATCTGCCGGCGGATGTCGGCATGGCCTTCATGCGCTGTGCCCAGGCCTTCACCAAGATCTCCGGTTCCAGCTACGGCACCTTGCTGGCCACCGGACTGATGGCGGCGGCCAAGGCCTGCAAGGGAAGGGAGGCGGTGCCCTGGTCCGAGGTCTCGCCGCTGCTCGGTGGCGCGCTGGAGGCGATGATGGCCCGCGGCAAGGGCGCCCTGGGCGAGAAGACGGTGCTCGATGTACTGGAGGCGGTGCGTCAGGCAACCGAAGGGCTGGAAGAACCCAAAGACTTGCTGGAGGCGGCCCTGGGCTCGACCGACACCACCCTGGAGCGCATGCGTGACGCGCCGGCGCGCCAGGGCCGGGCGCGGATGTTCGGCGAGAAATCGGTCGGCTTGGACGATCCGGGTATGCTGGCGTTCCGCGCCCTGCTGGAGGGGTTGAAGTCATGACTTCGAAGGGTCCCTATGTCATCGGTGTCGACGGCGGCACGGAGTCTCTCCGCGCCGGCGTGTTCGATCTGAAGGGCGAGCCCCTGGCCTTCGCGGCCACGCCCTACCGCACCGAGTTTCCCCATCCCGGCTGGGCCGAGCAGAACCCGAAGGACTGGTGGGCCGCCATCGGCAGCTCGGTGCGCCAGGCAGTGCAGGAGGCGGGCGTTTCGCCCCAGGAAGTCTGTGCGCTCTGCGTCGACACCACCTCCTGCAGCGTGGTGGCCCTGGATGCTTCCGGCGAGCCGCTGCGCCCGGCGCTCATCTGGATGGACGTGCGCTCCTCCCAGGAAGCCGGCGATGTGGTCGCCAGCGGCGATCCGGCGCTCAAGATCAACGGCGGCGGGGCCGGGCCGGTCTCGGCGGAGTGGATGCTGCCCAAGGCGCTCTGGCTGCAGCGCAACGACGCGGAGACCTTCGCGCGGGCGGCCCACATCTGCGAGTACCAGGACTACCTGAACCTGCACCTGACCGGGCGGCTGGTGGCCAGCGTCAACAACGTCTCGATCCGCTGGCATTACCTGGCCCGCGACGGCGGCTATCAGGCGGGCCTGCTGGAGAAACTCGGGCTGGGCACGCTCCTGGACAAATGGCCCAACGAGGTTTTGCCGCTGGGCGCGGTGATCGGCGGCCTCACCGACAAGGCGGCCGACCACCTGGGGCTGCCGGCCGGACTGCCGGTGGCCCAGGGCGGGGCCGATGCCTTCATCGGCATGATCGGCCTGGGGGTGGTGCGGCCGGGCTCTCTGGCCTTCATCACCGGTTCCTCCCACCTGCAACTGGGTCTCGCCGAGGCGGCCTTCCACGGCAAGGGCATCTGGGGCACCTATGCCGACGGGCTGCTGCCCGGCCTGCACCTGGTCGAGGGCGGGCAGGTCTCCTCAGGCTCCGTGGTCAAGTGGTTCCGCGATCTGCTGGGCGTCTCCTACGACGTGCTGAACGAGGAAGCCCGGGCGCTGCCGCCGGGCTCGGAGGGCCTCATCGTGCAGGACCATTTCCAGGGCAACCGCACGCCCCACACCGACCCGCTGTCCCGCGGCGGGCTGGCGGGGCTCACCCTGAGGCACGGCCGCGGCCATATCTTCCGCGCCATCATCGAAGGCATCGCCTTCGGCAGCGAGCTGATCCTGGAGGGCATGCGCGGTCACGGCTTCGAGGCGAAGAACGTGGTCATCGCCGGCGGCGCCACCCGCTCCGACCTCTGGCTGCAGATCCACGCCGACGTCTCCAACCTGCCGCTGGGTCTGACCAAGGTGCCCGATGCCCCCTCGCTGGGCTCGGCGATCCTGGCGGCGGTGGCGGCGGGCCACTATCCGGATATCGCCACGGCCGCCGATGCCATGGTGACGGTCGAGCGGGTCGTCGAACCCAACCGGGAGGCTCATGAGGCCTACCGGCCTTACTATGAAGCCTACAAGCGGGCCTATCCGGCCCTGACCTCGGTGACGCAGCCGCTGACGGCGCTCAACCAGGGCTAGGCACCGACGCTCGAAGGGAGGGCGAACAGACTATGCTGAAGAACATCGATCCGATCCTCAGTCCCGACCTGCTGCAGGTGCTGGCCGCCATGGGCCACGGCGACGACATTGTGGTGGTCGACGCGAACTTCCCCGCGGACTCGGTGGCCCGCCAGACCGTGACCGGCCGTCTGATCCGGCTGGACGGCGTCGACGTGGTGCAGGCCGTCGGCGCGATCCTCACGGTCTTTCCCCTGGACAGCTTCGTCGAGGCGCCGGTGCGCCGCATGGAGGTCGTCGGCGATCCCGATGAGGTGCCGGAGGTGCAGCAGGAGGTGCAGCGCGAGATCGACGATGCCGAGGGCCAGGCCCTGCCCATGGACTCCATCGAGCGTTTCGCCTTCTACGAGGAGGCCAAGAAGTCCTATGCCGTCGTCGCGACCACGGAGGGCCGTGCCTACGGCTGCTTCCTGCTCAAGAAGGGCGTGATCTTCTTCTGAACCGCGGCGCCGGATCAGGTAGCCGTTTGCGACACGGCAGCCGCTGTCCAGCGCTGGGCATAGTCCTGCAGGCCGGGGAGGTCGAGGGGCGCCACCCGCCGGCGCTTCAGGGGCGGCGTCGACTTTCGCTCCCGCCAGCGCCACAGCAGGGCCGCGCCCAGGGCGGTGCCTTCCGGCTCTTCCGACAGCCAGACCTCTTGTTGCGGCCGGAGGCTGGCGATGATCTCGGCGAACAGCGGGGCGGAGGCAAGGCCGCCGTCGAGGAACAGGGGGCCCTTGTTGCCGCCGATCAGGTCCACCGAGGCCAGGCACAACAGGGCGCCATAGAGGCTGGCCAGGGCGCTGCGCTGGCCGGGATTGGCGGGCGCGGGTCCTTCGATCCGGCCCCTGCCGCCGGCGCCGGGAAAGGGCCCGCCGGAATCGGTGAAGGAGGGCAGGGCGCAGGTCCCCTGGCCCAGCAGCGCCTCCAGGTCCGCCCGGCCGGGTGCTGCCCGGCTTTCCGCCTCGCCGGCGATCAGGTCCGCCTCGCGGCCAGCCATGGCGCGGCAGCAGGCCACCGGAGCGCCCTCCAGGTCGCTGTTGGCGACAGTGTCGTAGGCCTCCCGCAGCCCGACCAGGGGAAAGCCGGGATTGAAGCCGATGAGCCAGGTCCCGGTGGACAGCAGGGTGAAGTCGGTCAGCCCGGCGGCCTTGTAGCGCAGGTAGTTGGCGTTGCTGTCGTGGATGCCGCAGAGCACCCGGCAGTCCGGCGCCAGGCCGGTGGCTGCGGCCACCGCCGGTGTCACGGGGCCCAGCGGCTCCCAGGCAGGGCGCAGGGGGGCGAAGCGCCGGTTCCAGCCGCGGCTGCGCGCGAGACTTGAGAATCCGGTCTTCTGGGGGTCCCAGAGGTGGGTCTGGGCGCCGAGGGAGGTGACCTCGCTGGCCGCCACCCCCGAGAGGCGCCAGGCCCAGTACTGGGCGAAGGGCAGAATGGCCTCCGAGGCTTGGAAGGCCTCGGGAAAGGCGGTTTCCTGCCAGAGAAGCTGGCGCGCCAGGGTGAGCCCGCCGGGGTTGGTGGGGGCATAGACCTCCCCATAGGGCGGCGCGATCCCGGCGTAGGCCGCCTTCACGTCCGCCGGCGGGTCGGCCTCGTAGTCCAGCACCGGCAGCGCCAGCCCGTCGCCGGCGATCAGCGCGGCGGAGGAGCCGAAGGCCGTGGGCACGAGGGCCCGGATATCGTGCTCGGCGGCGGCCTGCCGCAGGGCGCCGAGCAGCCAGGCCCAGATCCCGGCGCAGTCGATGTGCGGGTAGGGCGGGCCCGGGCGGGTGCTGCTGGCGGCACGGGAGAGCCCAAGAATCTCGCCATTCTCGCCGACGATCAGCAGTTTGACGTGGGTCTTGCCGACATCGACGACGGCGACGCTTCCCGCTTCGCTCATGCTTCCCCTGTCCTGCCACCCGGCGGCGCGCCATGAGGTGCCGAAAGCCGCGCTCTCCGCCCCGGGTATGGTTGAACCGCCCCCCGCTGGCGGATAGAGTCCCGCCAGCTTAACTCAGCCAAGTGACGGGGCACCATGGCCAGACCACAGCACCTCAGCCTGCGCAAGGCGATCATCGCCGCCTGCCTGAAGATGAACGACCTGGGGATCAACCAGGGCACCTCCGGCAATATCTCGGCGCGGATCGAAGGGGGCTTCCTCATCACCCCGTCCGGCATCCCTTACGAGAAAATGAAGCCGGAACAGATCGTCGAGATGGATCTGGGCGGCGGCTACTTCGGCGACTTCCTGCCGTCCAGCGAATGGCGGATGCACTACGACATCTACCTCAACAAGCCGGAAGCCGGTGCCGTGGTCCACACCCATGCCATCTACTGCACGGCGCTGTCCTGTCTGCACGAGCGCATCCCGGCCTTTCACTACATGATCGGCGTGGCCGGCGGCACCAACATCCGCTGCGCCGACTATGCCACCTTCGGCACCCAGGAGCTCTCCGGCAACATGCTGAAGGCGCTGCAGAACCGCAGCGCCTGCCTGCTGGCCAACCACGGCATGATCTGTTTCGCCAAGGACCTGGACAAGAGCCTCTGGCTGGCCGGCGAGGTGGAGACCCTGGCCCAGCAGTACTGGGTGGCGCGGCAGATGGGCAAGCCGGCGATCCTCAACAAGCGCGAGATGACGAACATCCTGGCCCGCTTCAAGAGCTACGGTAAACAAGCCAAGGATCTGGCCGAGGGCGAGGCGCTGGCGGTCGAGCCGCCGCCGCGCCGCGACACGCCGGGAGGCGCACAGCCGTCGGCCAAGGCGAAAACCGACGACAAGAAGCAGGGCCGCCGCACCAAGAAGGTGGCGCTGGTGCGCGAACGCGCCGCGCGCAAGCCGGTGGAGCGGAAGGTCGCGAAGAAATCCAAAGAGCCCTCGGCATGATCACCGTCTTCGGCTCCCTCAGCGCCGATCTGGTCACCCAGGTCAAGCACCTGCCGGCGCCGGGCGAGACGGTCACCGGCCCCAGCTACACCGTGGTCCCCGGCGGCAAGGGGGCGAACCAGGCCCTGGCGGCGGCCCGTGCCGGCGCGCCGGTGCGCTTCGTCGGCTCGGTCGGCGGCGACGGCTTCAAGGACCTGGCACTCAGCGGCATGCGCGAGGGCGGGGTCGACCTCGGCGCCGTGCGGGAGAGCCCGGAGCAGACGGCCTGCGCCTTCATCGCCGTAGACGCCCAGGGCGAGAACCTGATCTTCGTCGCCAGCGGCGCCAACCTGGAGTCCCGGGCCGAGCAGCTCGGCGCGGCCGGCCTGACGGAGGGCGACGTCCTGCTGCTGCAGATGGAAATCACCCACGCGGAGAACTGGAAGGCGGTGGACCTCGCGGCGGCGGCAGGGGCCAAGGTGGTGCTTAATCTGGCGCCGGCCGGCCCGATCCCCGAAGAGTCCTTGCGTAAGCTCGACGTGCTGGTGGTGAACGAGACCGAAGCCGGCCAGTTGGGGGCCCAGTTGGGCCTGCTGCCGGACGATCCGGAAGCCATCGCCGCCGAGATCGCCACGCAGTTCGCCCTCGACTGCATCGTGACGCTGGGGCCTGCAGGCGCCCGCTCCTTCGGGCCCTCGGGCAGCTTCTCCGTCCCGGCGCTCGCCATCGACGTGGTCGACACCACGGCGGCGGGCGACGCCTTCGTCGGCGCCTTCGCCGCGGGCCTGGAGCGCGGGCTCGCCATGGAAGAGGCGCTGCAGATAGGTGCCGTCGCCGGCAGTCTCGCCTGCCGGGCCGTGGGCGCCCAGCCCAGCCTGCCCAGCGGCGCGGAGATCGAGGCCCAGCGCGCCAAGCTCTCGCAACCGGCCTGAACGGGGCGGCGCGCCATAGCGGGCCGCTCACTTTGGATCGGAGTCCTTTTCCCGGTCCAGCGCGCTGGGTTTGAAATAGAGCCAGACCAGCAAGCCGATGAAAGCGAAGACTTCGATATTCAGGAGGGTATCGAGGAGATTGCTCATGACCGGTCCAATCGCTCCGACTTCAGTGCCTTCAGCAGACAAATGACAAGCAGCAACACCACGAAGACGAAAGGCAGGGCGCCCAGGGCTATGATCGATTTAACGGCGTCGATGCTGTCGGAAAGGATCATCACCAATCCCAGGGCGCCCAGGATTGCGCCCCAGGTCAGCTTGACCCGCACAGCGGGGTTGAGGTCGCCACCCGTCGAGAACATGCCGAGCACGAATGCGGCGCTCACCACGCTGGTGACAATGAACAAGAAGGCCGCCGCCACGACGGCGGAGACGGTGAGCAGTGGCCAAGGGAAGACATCGAGCACGAAGAAGGTCACGCCGCTGACGTTGTTCCGCACGACCTCCAGAATCGGCAGCTCGGTCTTGAGTGCGCCGTAGATGCCGACGCTGCCGAAGACCCCGAACCAGAGCATGGAGAACGCTGTCGGCACCAGAATCACGCCGCAGAGAAACTCCCGGATCGTCCGCCCCCGTGAGATGCGTGCAATGAAAACGCCGACGAAGGGCGCCCAGGCAAGCCACCAGACCATGTAGGTCAGCGTCCAGGACTGGAACCACTCGCCGACCTGCTCGTCCATGAAGGTAAAGGTGCGGAAGCCATGCACGAGGGCGCCGCTCAGATACTCGCCCGCCGCCTGCAGCACTCCACCCATGATGAAATGCGTGGGGCCGGCCAGCAGCACGAAGACCATCAGTCCGGAAGCGATGGCCATCGCCGTGTTGGAGAGGACCGCCATGCCGCGGCTCAGGTCCACCATCAAGGGCGGCGTATAGGCCAGGCAGAGCACGGCGAAAATCACCAGCGCCAGTTCCATGCCCGAAGTCTGAAGCCCGAGCAGGGCATCGACCCCTTCCTTGATCTGGAAAACCCCCATGGCGACGGACCCGCCGAGGCCGATGGCGATGGCAACGATCGCGAGCAGGTCGCTCAGCCAGCCGACGCTGCGTGTCAGGGCATTGGCGCCGAAGACCTTGATGATCGGCGCACTCACCAGGCTGGGGCAGCCGAGACGAAACCCGAAGTAGGCGATCACCAGACTGGTAAGCGCATAGATCGCCCAGGCGTGGAGGCCCCAGTGGAAATTGGTCACGAAGAGAGCGTCGGCCGCGGCCCCTCTGGGCCCTCTGACCTCCTCGATGAGAAGATAGTGGGTGAGCGGCTCGGCCGTGGCCCAGTACAGCAGGCCGACGCCCATGCCGGCGGCAAACAGCATGGTCAGCCACGACAGGGTCGAGAATTCGGGCTCATCTTCGTCTTTGCCGAGCTTGATGCGGCCATAGCGCGAAAGCGCCAGAACGACGCTGACGATCAGCATGAAACTGACTGTGCCCATGATGAACCAGGCGCGGCTGGTGAACTGGACTTTCACGAGGCCTGCCGCCACAGCGGCCAGCCCGGCCGTATCCACGATGCCCCAGGCGGCGATCGCTCCGGTGATGACGAGGGCGACGACGAGCAGCGGGTTTCTCAGCACGGATTTCTCTCCCACGGCTTGTCCGCTTCGGGGGCCAGCGATAACCGCCCGCCGGCAAGGTGGCAAGAACGGCCTTCCGGCGGTATACGCCAGGAGCCAGTGGCGCGAAGCATGCCTCAGCCCGTGCGCCTGGTTGGGTCGGGCTCGGCGGCTTGGCGCTCCTTGCCTTCCAGGGTCTCCAGCACGTCGGCGTAGGTCTCGAGGGCCGTTTCGCCCTTGGGGGAGAGGGCGTAGATCCCCCGCTCGACCCTTTGGAACCAGCCGTAGACGTCGCGCTGCAGGATCTTCTGCGCTTGCGCGACTTCGGTGATCCGCGCCACCTCGGCGGCCTTGGTGGCGCCCCGGCGGTTGAGCAGTGCCGCACAGGCCAGTGCCGCCTGGCGATAGGCAGTGACGATGGGCCGGCGGTTGGTGCCGCCGGTGTTAGGATCGCCGACTCGCTGGGCGAACTCCTTCAAAAGCAGTGCTTGGCGCTTGCGGTTGGGCCGCGGTGTGTAGGGCAGAGGGTCGAGCAGCGGTTCGACCAACGACCGATCGCTATGCACCATCAGCAGGCCGAGGCCGATGCGTCGGCAGAGCGTCAGGATGGCACGCCGGTCGTGCCGCCAGGCCGCCGCCCGGGCCGGTGCGGGAAAGGCGAGATAGACCTGGTCGCTCACGGCCAAGCGGTCCACCCCCTGCAGCAGCAGGGCGAGGGTGAAACCGGTCTTCAGCTCGACGATCACCGGCGGCTCGTCGCCACGCCGCGCCACCAAGTCGCAGCCGCGCACCTCCGCCTTCACGCTGTAGCCCTGGCCTTCCAGGAAGGCCTTGACCGGCGGATAGAGATCCTCTTCGCGACTCCTGCTCACAGCGCGGGAGTCTATCGCCGGGGACGGGGCTAGGCCAGCGCGCGCCGGTTCCAGGGCATGAGGCCGAGCAGCCGGGCCATGGCGCAGGTGCCGGAGAGCCCGGCGAAGGTGAGGCCGGCGCCGACGAAGCCGGAGAGCAGGAAGAGCCAGGGCGAGACCGTGAAGCCGAGCACCACGCCCAGCAGCACCATCAGACCGGCGGTGATCTGCACCTGACGCTGCATGGAAATCGGCATCTTGCGGTTCACCACCGTTTCCAGGCCGGCGGCCTTCCAGGCGGCGAGCCCGCCATCGAGGCGGCACACCGTGGCGAAACCACTGGCCAGGATGCGCGGTGCCGCCTCGGCCGTGCGGGCACCGCTGGCGCAATGGAAGACGGCAATCTTCTCGCGCTCGCCCGGGAAGTCGGCGGCGTCGAAGCCCGAGAGTGGCAGATGGTGGGCGCCGGGAATGTGCTCGCGGGCGAACTCGTCGCTTTCGCGGATGTCGATGAGGACGGCTTCGCCGCGATCCAGCAGGGTCTTTGCGGCCTCGGCGCCGATGGTCTTGACGGATGACATGGTGGGGGACTCCTCAGGGCTTGCCGGTGGACGGTCCGGCGCAGAACAGGTCGTAGAGCAGGGCGATCACCGCTCGGGCCTCGCGGCCGGCGAGGCGATAGTGGATCGAGCGGCCGTCCCGCCGCGCTGCCACCAGCCCGTCCTTGCGCAACAGGGCGAGCTGTTGCGAGACGGCGGCCTGCCGCAGGCCCAGATCCTGCGCCAGCCGGCCGACGGTCTTTTCCTGTTCGGCGAGCTGGCAGAGGATCATCAGCCGGTTCTCGCTGGACAGCGCCTTCATCAGATCGGCGGCCCGGGTCGCCGCGTCCTGCATCTCAGAAACATTCATAGTTGCAGATATATGAATATTTATGCTAAGCGTCAAGTGCGGAGACGCGCGATCCGTGCGCACCCGGGCGCTTTCGAGGGATTGTCTGAGACGGGGGCGTCGGGCTAGGAAGGGAACCAGCTCGGTATCAGGGGAGAACGCATGGCACAGCCGGACGTGACGGCCTTTTTCGACGAGGCGACCTTCACCGCCAGCTACCTGGTGGCCGATCCCGAGAGCAGGCGCGCGGCGGTCATCGACTCGGTGCTGGACTACGACCCCAAGTCCGGCCGCAGCACCACCATGTCAGCCGACCGCATCGTCGCCGCGGTGAAGGAGGCCGGGCTGGGCGTCGACTGGATCCTGGAGACCCATGTCCATGCCGACCATCTCTCCGCCGCGCCCTATCTGAAAGAACGCCTGGGCGGGCGCATCGGTATCGGCGCCAAGGTCTGCCGGGTGCAGGAGGCCTTCAAGGCGGTCTACAACCTGAACGCCGAGTTCGCCGCCGACGGCAGCCAGTTCGACCATCTGTTCCGCGACGACGAGAGCTTCGCCATCGGCGGGCTCGAGGCCCGGGTCCTGGAAACGCCCGGCCATACGCCGGCCTGCATCACCTATCTGCTGGGCGATGCCGCCTTCGTCGGCGATACCCTCTTCATGCCGGACTACGGCTCGGCGCGCACCGACTTCCCCGGCGGCGACGCGCGCCAGCTCTATCACTCGGTGAAGCGCATCCTGGCGCTGCCCGCCGAGACGCGGCTGTTCCTCTGTCACGACTACAAGGCGCCGGGGCGCGACGTCTTCGCCTGGGAAACCACGGTCGCCGCCCAGCGCGCCGGGAACCTGCATATCCGCGACGGCATCAGCGAGGAGGATTTCGTGACCCTGCGCGAGGGGCGCGACGCCGGGCTCTCCATGCCGGTGCTGATGCTGCCGGCGGTGCAGGTGAACATGCGCGCCGGCCACTTCCCCCCGCCGGAAGACAACGGCATCTCCTACCTGAAGATCCCGGTGAATGGGATTTAGAGCTTCAGTTGAGCCAAGCGCTATTAGGGGCCATACGAGCGCTGTATTCCAAGTAACCGCCGTGTGTATCAACTTGGAATGAGAGCAGGGAGGCGGGGTCTTTTGACCCTTTCCGCGCCACAACTTTGCACGGAAGAACCCACATTTTCTCGACCTTAGACAAATTTCCCTGACTCATCAATCCGCGAAGCGATCTTCATCATGAAACCACGCACTATGTAGAAGATGTTTTCCGCTTCTTCTTCGGTGTAGGTCTTTTCAACATGCATAGTGGCATTGCGCCATGGATTCTTGACGGCATCCAGACTCGCAACAGCTTCCTCGTAAAAGGCTTTATCAGCTTTTCGGCGCCATCTTTGGCGCGCAACAATAGCTTCATGGATTTTCCTGATTATGGCGCCCCAGTTTTTCTCTGCAGGTTTCGTGGGGTCCGGAATCCTTAGTCCGTTTGCAACCGCCCGAACGCCGACTTCCATCGTCCGCATTAAATGGAATACGCAAGCGGTTGATCGCCCTAGAGCCAGGCACTTCCCTGCCTCTTCGATCTCTTGATAGGCTGACGGATAGAATGATGCGACAGCATTTCCAAACAATGGTTCTTCTGGTTCGTAAAACCGCCCCCTGCTAGATTCCAGAACGAAACAAGGAGTCAATTCCAGTTCGTCTCGCATTCTGAGGAAAAGGTCGTCAGAAAGTTCCTTGAAGTCGCTATACTTAAATTTGTCGTTTGTTCCTAGATTTCCCTGTATTCTGCTGAGCGCTCTCATTGATGCCTTTAAATCGCAGATCTCCAAATACTCTTGCAAACGATCACACGCTTCCAAGTAGATTTTCTTTGAATGTTCGGAAACGGCCGCATCTTCATCAATCCTCTCATGGAATGCCAAACGGGCCAAATAGAGAGTATTAGAAAGTAGCAGACCTGAGTTTAGCTCAAGCATTTTTGGAAAACTCCACAATCAACCAAGCAGGTGCGCCACAGTACACTTCATTGGATTGGTTGCACCAAGTATCCTGGACCCAAAAAAAGGGGCCGGTGCTGGGCCGGCCCCTGTAAGGCAGTCGTTGTGTTTCGACCTCAGAAGTCCATGTCGCCCATGCCCGGGGCGCCGGCCGGCATGGCCGGCTTCTTCTCGGGCTTTTCGGCCACCATGGCCTCCGTGGTGATCAGCAGGCCGGCCACCGAGGCGGCGTCCTGCAGGGCGGCGCGGACGACCTTGGTCGGGTCGATCACGCCGTCCTTCACCAGGTTGGTGTACTTATCGGTCTGGGCGTTGTAGCCCCACTGGGCGTCCTTCTGCTCGAGGATCTTGCCGACCACGATGGAGCCGTCGGTGCCGGCGTTCTCGGCGATCTGGCGGACCGGCGATTCGAGTGCCTTGCGCACGATGCGGATGCCGACCTTCTGGTCCTCGTTCTCCGTTTCGAGCTTCGCCAGCTTGCCCGTCGCCCGCAGCAGGGCGACGCCACCGCCCGGCACGATGCCTTCCTGGACCGCGGCGCGGGTGGCATGAAGCGCGTCGTCGACGCGGTCCTTGCGCTCCTTCACCTCGACCTCGGTGGCGCCGCCGACGCGGATCACCGCCACGCCGCCGGAGAGCTTGGCCAGGCGCTCCTGCAGCTTCTCGCGGTCGTAGTCCGAGGTGGTCTCCTCGATCTGCGCCTTGATCTGGCTGCAGCGGGCCTGGATGTCGCCCTTCTTGCCGGAGCCGTCGACCACCGTGGTCTCATCCTTGGTGATGATGACCCGCTTGGCGCGGCCCAGCATGTCCAGGGTGACGTTCTCCAGCTTGATGCCGACGTCCTCGGAAATGGCGGTGCCGCCGGTCAGGATCGCGATGTCCTGCAGCATGGCCTTGCGCCGGTCGCCGAAGCCCGGCGCCTTCACCGCCGCCACCTTCAGGCCGCCGCGCAGGCGGTTGACCACCAGGGTGGCCAGGGCCTCGCCCTCGACGTCCTCGGCCACCACCAGCAGCGGCTTGCCGGACTGCACCACGGCTTCCAGCAGCGGCAGCATGGCCTGCAGGCCGGAGAGCTTGCTCTCGTGGATCAGGATGTAGGGGTCTTCCAGGACCGCCTGCATCTTGTCGGCATCGGTGACGAAGTAGGGCGAGAGGTAGCCGCGGTCGAACTGCATGCCCTCGACGACCTCAAGTTCGGTCTCCAGGGACTTGGCTTCCTCGACGGTGATCACACCCTCGTTGCCGACCCGCTGCATGGCCTCGGCCAGCATCTCGCCGACCTCGCCATCGCCGTTGGCGGAGATGGTGCCGACCTGGGCGATCTCCTCGTTGGAGCCGATCTTGCGGGAGCGCTTGCGCAGTTCCTCGACCACGGACTGGACCGCGGTGTCGATGCCGCGCTTCAGGTCCATGGGGTTCATGCCGGCGGCCACCGACTTCACGCCCTCGCGGACGATGGCCTGGGCCAGCACGGTGGCGGTGGTGGTGCCGTCGCCGGCGATGTCGCTGGTCTTGGACGCCACCTCGCGCACCATCTGCGCGCCCATGTTCTCGAACTTGTCCTTCAGTTCGATGTCCTTGGCGACGGTGACGCCGTCCTTGGTGACCCGCGGGGCGCCGAAGGACTTGTCGAGCACGACGTTGCGGCCTTTCGGGCCCAGGGTGACCCTGACCGCATCCGCCAGGATGTCGACGCCGTTGAGCATGCGCTCGCGGGCGTCGGCGGAGAATTTGACTTCTTTCGCAGCCATTGGTGCCTTCTCCTCGTTGGGTTAGGCCGGGTTAGGCGGCTTTCTTGGCGGACTTGGTGTTCTCAAGCACGCCCATGATGTCGGATTCCTTCATGATCAACAGGTCTTCGCCGTCGATCTTCACCTCGGTGCCGGACCACTTGCCGAACAGCACCTTGTCGCCCGCCTTGACGTCCAATTCGACGATCTCGCCCTTTTCGTTGCGGGCGCCGGGGCCGACGGCCAGGACTTCGCCCTGGCTGGGCTTTTCCTTGGCGGTGTCGGGAATGATGATGCCGCCGGCGGTCTTCTCGTCTTCGTCGAGGCGCCGAACCACGACACGGTCATGCAAAGGTCTGAATTTCATGGGTATTTCCCCTGTTGCTCTCTGCCTGTCGGGTGCTAGCACTCTCTAGAGAGGAGTGCTAAATCGACCACAATTTGGGGAAATTCCGGCGATCTTGCAAGACTCTTCGCGTGATTTTTTCGCGGCCCCCGCGGCAACTCTGCTCCCGGGCGGCAGGCCCGGGGCTCGCGCCGGGCTGCTGCGCCCATGCCGGCGGCTTCAGGCGGGGATGATGGCGCCCTTAATGGTGATCACGCGCCCGGCGAGGCGATGGCCCGCGGCGGCGGCCTCCGGTCCGCCGGCGCCGCTCAGGCGGGCGGCCAGGTAAGCGCCGTTGAAGGAGTCGCCGGCGGCGGTGGTGTCAACCGGCCGCTCCACGGTCTCGCCACCAACCCAGTGCTGGCGCCCTTCCAGGCTCGCCAGGCAGGGCGCGCTGCCGCATTTCACCACCACCTCACCGACGCCCAGGCCGTGCAGGCGCTCTGCGGTCGCCTCGGGGGAAGGGTCGTCGAACAGCGCCGCCTCGTCCTCATGGGTCGGCAGGGCGATGTCGGCCAAGGCCGCCGTGCTCTGCACGGCCTCCTGCGCCACGGCGCGGTCGCGCCAGAGGCGGGGTCGGTAGTTGGTGTCGAAGGCGATCCGGCTGCCGCTCTGGCGCAGCCTCTCCAGCAGCTCGTGGAGCCGCGCGCGGCTGTCGGCGTCCAGGATGCCCAGGGTGATGCCGGAGAGGTAGATCAGGTCGAAGCCCGCGAGCGAATCGGCAAGGCCGGCTGCCGCGCCTTCCTCCAGCATCGCGCGGGCCGCCGCGGCGCTGCGCCAGTAGTGGAAGGTCCGTTCGCCCTGTGCGTCGGTGCGGATGATGTAGAGCCCCGGCAGCCTGTCGGGCAGGCGGGCGACGAGATCGGTCCGCAGGCCTTCACTCTGCCAGGCCGCGATCATCTCGTCGCTGAAGGGGTCTTCGCCCAGGGCGGTGACATAGGAGACCGCGCCGGCGCCGCCGGGCAGCGAACGGGCGAGATAGACGGCGGTGTTCAGGGTATCCCCGCCGAAGGTGCGCGTCATGGCGGCGGCTGACTGGCCTGGCCCGTCGGTGGGTTTATCGGCCGCGCTTTCCGAAAGTTCGATCATGCACTCGCCAAGGCATGCAATGCGCAGCAACGCTCGGCCTCCCATCCCACCAGCGGTATCCGGTACGCTGGCCTAGGCAATAGCCATTGGGACGGGACAGGGCAAGTTCCGCGCGCTAGCGGACGTTGAGGACCGAGGTCTCGGAGCGGCCCATGACGCCGAAGGCGACGCTGCCGACGAGAAAGCGTTTGAGCCGCGATTTGCCGGAATCCGACACGACGATGAGGCCGTAGTCCTTGCCGGCCTCGACGATCTGGCCGATGGGGTCGCCCACGCCCACCATGGTGTTGGCGACCGGAATCGTCATCTCCTCCAGCATGGACTTTGTCTGGGCGAGGGTTTCCTCGATTCTGGGGCGGGCTTCCATGTCCGGCGCGACGGAGAACAGGGTGATGGGCATGCCGCAATGCTGGGCGAGAACCGCGTCCCGGCGCACCGCATCCAGGGACTGCTCGGAGCCGTCGGTGCAGATCAGGTGGCCGCGGCCGTTCTTGCGCGGCCGCGCGACCATCACCGAGCAGGGCGACAGCATGGCGACCTTCTGCACCAGGCCGGCATTCCAGAAGGAACTGAGCTCCCCCTGCCAACGGCTCGGCTCGCCCAGGATCATCAGGTTGTAGGGGCCAAGCTCGTACTGATCGAGGATGCCGCTGGCCGCATCCGGCGCGACTTTCAGCTTCAGCACGATGGCACGCCCGCTTTCGTGCCGGTACTCGGTCTTGATGTCGCCGAGAGGATCGCCCCAGACCGCCCGCGAACTGGTCATGGCGTTCCAGTCCCGTGCCATCCCTTCTTCCTTGATCAGAATTTCGAAGCCCTTCTTGAGGTAGCGCACCCCCGGCAGGTCGAGACCCCACTCCAGGATGTTCTCCCGCGCCACGCGGACCTGCAATCCGCCGGTCCTCAAGCCCTGATCGATGGGCCGTACGTAACAGAGGATGATGTCGCAGTCGTCGCTATGGCCAATCTGGGCGGCGAAGCGCAGGCCCTCGTAGGACTCCTCCGAGCCGTCGATGCAGACCAGGATGCGGAACCGCCTGCTGCGCCATTCCTGCAGTTCCTCGAGTTCTGCGGGGGTCGGCTGGCCGGCGCGGTTGGGGCGGATACGCATGACGGCCCGCCCTTCAGGTTTCCAGCAACGGCCAGTAGAACGACGCCGCTGCCAGCATGACGACCACGGACACGATCACCATGCGCCAGCCGACGGTGAGGAAGTCGGTCGTCTTCAGATAGCCGGAGGCATAGACGATGGTGCAGGCGGGCGTGCCCACAACCGTTAAGTAGGCGAAAGCCGAGGACACGGCGGTGATGAAGCCGATGACGATGGGGCTTTCGCCGGCGGCCGAGGCGAGGTTGAGGACGATGGGCCCGAGCACCGCCACCGCCGCGCCGTTCGACATGGTGTTGGTCACCCCGGTGGTGAGCGCGGAGACGGCGACCCAGAGGCCGATGCCCTGGTCGGCGCCGATCGGCGTCAGCAGGGTGAGGAAGGATTCCGCCACCCAGGTCGCCGCGCCGGTGATCTTCATCTCCACGCCCAGCGAGATCGCCGCCGCATAGAGCAGCACGACGCCCCAGTTGACGCCGGAATTGAGATCCTCCCACTTCACCAGACCGGCGATCAGAAAGGCGCAGGCCCCCAGGATCGCCACAGTGCCCATGCCGATGTCCACCGAAAGGAAGATCCAGGCCCAGAGGATGATGATGAAGAACACCAGGGAGACCCAGTCGCCGGGCTTCATCGGGCCCTCTTCGCGCACCTGGGTCCGCAGCTTGGCCACTGCCCGCGAGAGGTCGCGGTATTCCGGCCGGAAGGTGAACAGCAGCACCAGGGTGACCAGCGGCAACTGCAGCAGGAACATGGGATAGGCGAAGGTCATCCAGCGCAGGTAGTCGATCAGGAAGCGCGCGCTGTCCGGATCGGTCGGATCGTAGAAGAACTCCTTCCAGTAGCCGATCATGATGGCATTGCGGGCGCCGCCGGAGGGCGTGCCGATCCCGGCCACCGAGGCGCCGTAGCAGATGGAGAAGAGCAGGACGGCCGCCAGGTTGCGCACCTTCTTGGGATCGTCGGAGGTGAGGGAAATGAGGATCATGCCCACCGGCAGCATCATGGCCGCCACCGTGTGCTCACCGATGAAGGAGGCGAGAAGCCCGGAGACCACCGAGATGCCGAAGCAGATCCGCGATGTCTTGGTGCCGGTGAAGCGCACGATCAGCCAGGCGATGCGTTTGTCCAGCTTCTGCTTGACTACCGCCACGGCGAGCATCAGCGAGCCCATGATGAAGAGCACGGAGTCCGTCATCAGACTCTTGGCCACCTTGGTGGAATCAATGCCCAGCAGCAGGATCTGACCGACCACGATCAGCAGGGCGACGGTGGGCAGGGGCACCGGCTCGGTGACGAAAAGAATGGTGGCGACCACCGACATGGTGAGCACGATCATGCCGTCGCGGCTGAGCCCATCCGGCAGCGGCAGGGTCAGCATGAAGGCGCCCAGCGCCATGGCGATGAAGAACCAGCGCTTCTCCCAGAAATAGTAGAGATTGATCTGGGTGTGGATGACCATCACCCGCTGGTATCCCCGGCGGCGCACGCGCAACAGCCACGCGCCAGCCGCGGGATGAGCCCGCAGACTATCCGTCACCAGACTGATATCAGCCACTCCTGTCCCCCAGTCCCCACGACGCCGTGACAGCGAGCCGAGAACTCCCGGGAATGGCATAGGACGAAAATCTCTCCCGAGATTCCCGGGATGGCCCCTAAAGCCGTAAGAAAACGGTAACACGACCCGGTCGCCATTGGCGAATCCGGCGTCAAAGGCTGCTGCTTCGATGCTGTGCCCGACGGCGCCTCCCATCGGGCGCCCGGTGGGGCGACGCGGCTTTACCCGGATACGGTACGTGGCCTTGGGGAGCGGGCCTCAGGCAGCGCGGGATTCTCGTCGCGGCAGAGGCCTCAGGCGGGCGCGGCCCCGGCCGATGGCGCTGCGCACATCGTCTTCCGACAAGCCGTCACGACGCAGCACCGATTGGACGACCGGATCCTGCAGGAGGTCGTCGATCGCCGGTTCCCCGTAAATCCAGGCGGTGGCGGGGCCGGTTCTCTCGGTTGCTGCGAAGGGATGGCTCATGAAGATTGCCTTTTCATCGGTGGGCGTCTGTAGGTGAGACGGCTGACTGGCACGAAGCTTCCCTCTCTGCCTCCCCGGACATATTGGCTCATGGGTATGAGAATGATCTGATCTATTTGTGACATTTAGATCATGTTGGCAAGTTGTTACGCCGTTCAACTGAGAGAATAGGCGAGCAACCGGCGATGGATTTCCGGGACCGAATAGTTGCGCGGCTCTGGGGGCGATGCAGGGACCGCTCCAGAGCCCGACGCGCGCCCGACGCGGGATTGTCACACGCCAGACAAATCTCTCTAACAATGCCGGACTAACGTTTCCAGCGTCGCCGAGACCACTGGCAGCGATGCCGGGTCGGCGCTGTACCGGGCCAGGGGCTGGCGTCGCCAGCGATCAGCAAGGCCCGGCTGCCGACCGCCGGTGGGCCGATGGTCCGCGCGACAGACGAATTCCGATGTCCGGTTCACCCCCCAGACCGGAATGTCCCCCGCGCGGTTCGCCGCACGGGTACCCGGATCCCAAGCTTTCTTGAGATCCCTTGCCTCACAGTGGTTTAGATCCCTAGCCAACTTGCCGGGCCTTGCGCCCGGCAATTTTTTCGTGGTGCTGGGCCCGGCGGACCGGGCCCTGGCGGTGGCCCGGGAGGCGGACTCCGGGGGCCTTTGGCGGCGACACTTTGAACTGGCGCTTCCGCGCGATCATGGTAGCGTAGCCTTCTAAACGCAGTGGTTGCCGGGGTTTCTTCGGCTGCCTGCTGCGTTGCGGAATGAAGCGAACAACAAGAACTCAGGCGAGGCATCTTCATGTTACGCACACTCACGGCCGCGGCTGCGGCCCTGTTGGTTTTCCCCTTTCTTGCGACGACCGCCGTTACCGCTGCGGAGCTGAAGCCTGCGGTGGTTTTCGACATGGGCGGCAAGTTCGACAAATCGTTCAACGAAGGCGTCTTCAACGGCGTCGAGAAGTTCAAGAAGGAGACCGGGGTCTCCTACCGCGAGTTCGAAGTCACCAACGAAACTCAGCGCGAGCAGGCCCTGCGGCGCATGGCGCAGCGCGGCGCCGACCCGATCATCGGCGTCGGCTTCGCCCAGGCGCCGGCCCTGGAAAAGGTCGCCAAGGAATTTCCGAACACCCGCTTCACCATCATCGATTCGGTGGTCGACCTGCCCAACGTGCGCTCGGTGGTCTTCAAGGAGCATGAGGGCTCCTTCCTGGTCGGCATGATCGCGGCCCTGAAATCCGAAACCGGCAAGGTGGGCTTCGTCGGCGGCATGGACATTCCGCTGATCCGCAAGTTCGCCTGCGGTTACGAGCAGGGTGCCAGGCACGTGAACGGCTCCGCCGAGGTGCTGCAGAACATGACCGGCACCACACCGGCGGCCTGGAACGATCCGACCCGCGGGTCGGAGCTTGCCAAGAGCCAGTTCGACCGCGGCGTCGATGTCGTCTATGCGGCGGCCGGCGGCACCGGCGTCGGCGTCTATCAGATGGCCAAGGACAGCGGCAAGTTCGCCATCGGCGTCGATTCCAACCAGAACCACCTGCAGCCCGGCACCATGCTGACCTCCATGCTGAAGCGCGTGGACGTCGCCGCCTACAAGGCCTTCAAGGATGCCCACGACGGGTCCTGGAGCCCTGGCGTGCAGGTTCTCGGTCTGGCCGAGGAGGGTGTCGGCTGGGCGCTGGACGAGCACAACAAGGACCTGGTGACCGATGAGATGAGGGCGAAGGTGGCCGCCGCTTCCGCCGAGATCGTCTCGGGGTCGCTGACCGTTCACGACTACATGAGCGACAATAGCTGCTCCTACTAGGGGCCAATTCTGGCTAGTCGCCGTGCCGGAATCCCGGGTTCGGTCCCAGCCTTGGCCCAGCCATAGGCCTTGGCTGCGATCCTGACCCCGGGGCCCGGCCGGTGCAGGATCCTTCCTTGTCTGAGCCGCAACAGAATCTGCAAGACGGGGCCGATCGGCCAGGCGCGGGAGTCACTGCGCCGCCGGCCATCGAGCTGCGCGACATCAACAAGTCCTTCGGGCCGGTCCACGCCAACAAGAACGTCAATCTGAGCGTTCGGCCGGGCGACATTCACGGCACCATCGGCGAGAACGGCGCCGGCAAGTCGACGCTGATGAGCATCCTCTACGGCTTCTACGAGGCCGACAGCGGTGAGATCCTGATCGGCGGCAAGCCGACGTCGATCCGCTCCTCCCGTGATGCCATTGCCGCCGGGATCGGCATGGTCCACCAGCACTTCATGCTGGTGGACAACATGTCCGTCGTCGAGAACATCATGCTGGGCGCCGAGTCCGGGGCCATCCTGGCCTCCAGCGTCGCCGCGGCGCGGGCCGAACTGGAGCGGCTGGAACGCGAGTACAATCTCGACGTCGATCCCGATGCCCTGGCGGGCGACCTGCCGGTGGGCCAGCAGCAGCGCGTCGAGATCCTGAAAGCGCTCTACCGCGGCGCCGATATCCTGATCCTCGACGAGCCCACCGGCGTGCTGACGCCCCAGGAAACCGATCAGCTCTTCCGAATTCTGGACTCGCTGCGTCAGGAAGGCGTCACCGTCATCCTGATCACCCACAAGCTGCGGGAGATCATGGCGGTGACCGACCATGTTTCGGTCATGCGCCAGGGCGAGATCATTGCCGACCGGGTGACGGCCGAGACCAACAAGGAAGAGCTGGCGGAGCTGATGGTGGGCCGCAAGGTCCTGCTCTCCCTGGACAAGGCGGCCCCCCGGGTGGGCGAGACGGTGCTGCGGGTGGAGAACCTCTCCTTCGTCGACCGCGCCGGGGTGGCCCGCGTCGACAAGGTGAGCTTCTCCGTGCATGCCGGGGAGATCGTCGGCATCGCCGGGGTCTCGGGCAACGGCCAGAGCGAACTCTTGGAGCTGCTTTCAGGGATCCGCCCGGTGACCTCCGGCCAGTTCTCCATGATGGGCGAGGACTTCTCTACCGAGCATCCCCTGGACCCCGCCACCATGCGCGACGTCAAAGCGGCCCACGTCCCCGAAGACCGCCTGCGCACCGGGCTGGTCAAGGCCTTCGCCGCCGACGAGTCGGCGATCCTCGGCTACCACCGCAGCGCCGCCTACAATTCGGCGGTGTTCCTGGACCGCGGCGCCATCGAGCGCGACTGCGGCCAGAAGATGTCAGACTTCGATGTGCGGCCGCAGAACCCCGCCCTCAAGACGGCCAACTTCTCCGGCGGCAACCAGCAGAAAATCGTGCTGGCGCGGGAGATCTCCCGCGGCCCGCGCCTGTTGCTGGTGGGCCAGCCGACCCGCGGCGTCGACATCGGCGCCATCGAGTTCATTCACCGCAACATCATTGCCATGCGCGATTCCGGCTCGGCAGTGCTGCTGGTCTCGGTGGAGCTCGACGAGATCATGTCCTTGAGCGACCGCATCCTGGTGATGTTCGAGGGCCGAATCGTCGGCGAGGTCGCGGCCGATCAGGCCGACGAGCGGCTGCTCGGCCTGATGATGGCCAACGCCGCGCCGGAACAGGCGGGGGCCGCCGGCTCATGAGCAGCGCGCCGGGCAGAATCCCCCGCTGGGTCGACGTGGCTCTGATTCCGTTGGTCAACATCGCCCTGGCCTTCATCGTCTCCGGCGTCATCCTCTGGACCATCGACGTCGATCCCTTCGCCGCCGTGGAGATCATTCTCTTCGGCGCCTTCGGCTACGACGAGGCCATCGGCTACACCCTCTACTACACGACGAACTTCGTGTTCACCGGCCTTGCGGTGGCCGTCGCCTTTCACGCCGGCCTCTTCAACATCGGCGGCGAGGGCCAGGCCTACATCGGCGGCCTCGGCGTGGGCCTCGGCATCCTGCTGGTGGATTCCAGCCTGCCGTTCATCCTGATCCTGCCCTTCTCGATCCTCGCGGCGGCCGCCTTCGGTGCCGCCTGGGCGGCGATCCCCGCCTATCTGCAGGCCTATCGCGGCAGCCACATCGTCATCACCACCATCATGTTCAACTTCATCGCCGCGGCGCTGATGGTCTATCTGATGGTGAACGTCCTGATCCAGCCCGGCTCCATGTCGCCGGAGAGCCGGGAGTTCGCCGAGCAGGCGCACCTGCCCTTCATGCACGAGGTCTTCGGCTGGTTCGGTATGCAGGTGACGCCCTCGCCGTTGAACCTCTCCGTGGTCTGGGCGGCGATCTGCTGTTTCCTGGTCTGGGCCTTCATCTGGCGCACCCGCTGGGGCTACGAGATCCGCACCGTCGGCGCCAACGAGACGGCGGCCATCTATGCCGGGATCGATCCGCGCCGCATCGTCATGCTGGCGATGTGCGTCTCCGGCGCGCTGGCCGGTTTCGTCGGCATCAATGAGATAATGGGCGTGCATCACCGCCTGCTGCTGAACTTCACCGCCGGCTACGGCTTCACCGGCATTGCGGTGTCGCTGATGGGGCGCAACCACCCGGTGGGGATCGTGCTGGCCAGCCTGCTGTTCGGCATGCTCTACCAGGGTGGCGCCGAACTTGCCTTCGAGGAGCCGAAGGTGACCCGCGAGCTGGTGGTCACCATCCAGGGACTGGTGATCCTCTTCTCCGGTGCTCTGGCCTTCATGATGAAGGGGCCCATCGAGCGCGCCTACCTGCGCATCGCCGGCGGCTTCCAGCGCCCGGCGGGGCAGGAGGGCTGAGCCGTGGCAGAGCTGCTGTTCAACCTGCTGCTCGCCATCGACGCCACCTTCCGTGTGGCCACGCCACTGGTGCTCTGCGCCATGGCGGGTCTCTTCGCCGAACGCTCCGGCGTCATCGACATCGGGCTGGAGGGCAAGATGCTGGCGGCGGCCTTCGCCGCGGCCTCCGTCGCCGCCGTCACCGGTTCGGCCTGGCTGGCGCTGGGCGCCGGCATGCTGGTCTCGGTGGCGCTGGCGCTGCTGCACGGCTTTGCCTGCATCACCCACCGCGGCAACCAGGTCGTCAGCGGCGTGGCCATCAACATCCTGGTCTCCGGCCTCACCGTGGTGCTGGGCATCGCCTGGTTCGCCCGCGGCGGCCAGACTCCCTCGGTTACGAACGAGGCGCGTTTCACGCCGATCACCTGGCCCGGCGCCGAACTGCTGGCCGAGGTGCCGATCATCGGCTCGCTCTACAGCGAGCTGCTCAGTGGCCACAACCTGTTGGTCTATGTCGCATTCCTGATCGTGCCGCTGACGTGGTGGGTGGTCTACCGCACCCGCTTCGGCCTGCGCCTGCGCGCGGTGGGGGAGAACCCCAATGCCGTCGACACCGCCGGCATCTCGGTGAGCGCCCTGCGCTACAGCGCGATGCTCTGCTGCGGCGCGCTCTGCGGCATCGCTGGGACCTATCTTTCCATCGCCCAGAACGCCGCCTTCGTGCGCGACATGACGGCGGGGCAGGGCTACATCGCCCTGGCTGCCATGATCTTCGGCAAGTGGCGCCCGGTGCCGGCCATGCTGGCCTGCTTGATGTTCGGCTTCCTCGATGCCGTTGCCATCCGCCTTCAGGGCGTCGAGGTTCCGGTCATCGGGCCGATCCCGGTGCAGCTGATCCAGGCGCTGCCCTATGTGCTGACGGTGGTGCTGCTGGCCGGCTTCATCGGCCGGGCCATCGCCCCCAAGGCCAGCGGTATCCCCTACGTGAAGGAGCGCTAGGGTGACCGAGGGGGAGGGGCCGGAGGATCTGATAGCGGCGGCCATTGCCGCGATGGACAAGGCCTATGCGCCCTATTCGCAGTTTCCCGTCGGCGCCGCGCTGCGCGGGGCGAGCGGCACCATCTATTCCGGCTGCAACGTCGAAAACGCCGCCTATCCGCAAGGCTGGTGCGCCGAGGTCTCCGCCATCTCCGCGATGGTGATGGCCGGCGAAGACCGCATCCGCGAGGTTGCCGTGGCCGGCAAGGGCGAGGCCTTGGTCACGCCCTGCGGCGGCTGCCGCCAGGGCCTCAGGGAGTTTGCCGGCGAGGATCTGGTGATCCACATCTGCGGGCCGGAGGGGCTGCGCCGGACCGTTACCCTGGGCGAATTGCTGCCGCTGTCCTTTGGGCCCGAGAACCTGACCTGAGACGACCGCGCCGGGCAAGGCGCGTCTGACCGAAGTGGGGGACACTGATGTTCGAGCAAGCGGCCACCACCGCCGCCCTCATCCGCGAGCGGACGGCTCTGGCGCCGCGCGTGGCGCTGGTGCTGGGCTCTGGCCTCGGCGCGGTGGCCGACGCGGTCGCCGGCGCGCAGGCGATCCCCTACGAAGACCTGCCCGGCTTTCCGCGTCCCTCGGTCGCCGGCCACGGGGGCAAGCTGGTGCTTGGCAGTGTCGCCGGCCTGCCGGTGGCCGTGCTGCAGGGACGGGCCCACTACTACGAAGGCGGCCGCGCCGACGGCATGAACCTGGCGCTGGCAACGCTGAAGGCGCTTGGCTGTCAGAACTTGGTGCTGACCAACGCCGCCGGCTCGCTGCATTCGGAAGTGGGGCCGGGCCGTCTGATGCTGATCGCCGACCACATCAACTTCGCTGGCGTCTCGCCGCTCTTCGGCGTGCAAGGTAACGAGCGCTTCGTCGATCTGGTGGACGCTTATGACCCCGAGGAGCGGACCAGGATCAAGACCTTGGCGGAAGGTCTGGGGGTTCCCCTCGCCGAGGGTGTCTATGTCTGGTTCTGCGGCCCGCACTTCGAAACCCCGGCGGAGATCAGGGCGGCGCGCGCACTTGGGGGCGATGCCGTGGGCATGTCGACGGTGCCGGAGGCCATCGTCGCGCGCATGCTGGGGCTGAAGGTGACCGCGGTCTCGATGATCACCAACCTGGCCGCCGGCATGTCGGACCAGGCAATCTCCCATGAACAGACCATGCGCGCCGCCACCGCGGCGGCGGCCGACATGACCCGTCTGCTGACGGCTTATCTCAAGGAGCTTGGCGATGGCTGAGAACGACAGCGCTCGAAAGGCCGTCGCGGCGCGGGCCCTTGGGCTGCTCGACCTGACGAGTCTCAACGATGATGACGACGAAGCGGCTGTGGATGCCCTCTGCGCGCGGGCGCGCACGGACTTCGGCCCGGTGGCCGCCGTCTGCATCTGGCCGCGTTTCGTCGCCCGCGCCAAGGACGCCTTGCAGGACAGCGGCATCAAGGTCGCCGCCGTGGCGAACTTTCCCGAAGGCGGCGACGACATCGACGCAGCGCTCCGCGATACCCGCGAGATTGTCGACGCCGGCGGCGACGAAGTCGATCTGGTGATGCCCTATCGCCGTTGGCTTGCCGGTGACACGCCCCTGGCCTGTGAGATGGTAGCCGCCTGCAAGGAGGCCTGCGGCAGCCAGGCGTCGCTGAAGGTGATCCTGGAGACCGGGGAACTGAAGGATCCGGCGGTCATCTACGACGCCGCGACGGCCGTGATCGTCGCCGGCGCCGACTTCGTCAAGACGTCCACCGGGAAGATCGCCGTATCGGCGACCCTGGAGGCGGCCGAAGCCATGCTGAAGGCGATCAAGGACCACGGCGCCGACGCCGGCTTCAAGGCCGCCGGCGGCATTCGCGACACGGCGGCTGCGGGCGCCTATCTGGCGCTGGCCGACCGCATCATGGGTGCCAACTGGGCCGATGCCCGGCGCTTTCGCTTTGGCGCCTCCGGCCTGTTGAACGATCTGCTGGCCGTGCTGGGCGGCGAGGCACCGCCGCCGGCGGCAAAGCAGGGCTACTGATGGTCTTCCTGCCCCAGGAGGTGATCCGCTGCAAGCGCGACGGCGAGAGCCTGACCGAGACGCAAATCGCCGACTTCGTTGCGGGCATCGCCGACCAGAGTATCGGCGAGGGCCAGGTGGCGGCCTTTGCCATGGCGGTTTTCCTGAAGGGCATGAGCCGGCAGGAGGCGGTGGCGCTGACCCGCGCCATGACCCGCTCCGGCCAGCAACTGAGCTGGGACGCCCTGGACCTCCCCGGCCCCTGCCTCGACAAGCATTCCACCGGCGGCGTCGGCGATAAGGTGAGCCTGATCCTGGGCCCGCTGTTGGCCGCCTGTGGGGCCTTCGTGCCGATGATCTCCGGCCGCGGCCTCGGCCACACCGGCGGCACCCTCGACAAGCTGGATTCCATTCCCGGCTACGACACCGCGCCGGACGTCGAAGTCTTTCGCCGCGCGGTGAAGGACGCCGGCTGCGCTATCATTGGGCAGACGGGGGACCTGGCGCCGGCGGACCGGCGGCTCTATGCCATCCGCGACGTCACCGCGACGGTGGAGTCCATTCCCCTGATCACCGCCTCCATCTTGTCGAAGAAACTGGCTGCCGGCCTGCAGGGCCTGGTGATGGACGTGAAGACCGGCAGCGGCGCCTTCGCCGCCAGGGAAGAGGACGCGCGGGCATTGGCCGAGAGCATCGTCGCCGTCGCCGGCGGCGCCGGCCTACCCACCACCGCCCTGATCACCGACATGAGCCAGCCGCTGGGAACGACAGCCGGCAACGCCCTGGAAGTCGCCGAGGCCGTGGAGGTTCTGAAAGTATCCGGCGCCGATCCGGGCCTGTTGGAAGTCGTGTTGATGCTGGCCGCCGAGATGCTGCTGCTGGGCGGTCTCGCTGCCGGTCCTGAGGACGCGGCCGAACTGGCAGTGACGGCGCTGACCTCCGGGCGCGCGGCGGAAAGGTTCGGGGCCATGGTGGCAGCCCTGGGCGGTCCCACCGATTTCGTCGAGCGCGCTGCGGACTATCTCCCTGAGGCGCCGGTGCAGCGCCCGGTGCCGGCTCCGTCGGCGGGGCAGCTTGTTGCCTGCGATACCCGCGCCGTCGGCCTGGCGGTGGTGGAACTGGGGGGCGGGCGCCGGCGGGTGGAGGACCGGATTGATTATACCGTCGGATTCAGCGATCTCGTGGCCTTGGGCAGCGCGGTGAACGCCGGCGATCCTCTGGGGGTGGTCCATGCGGCCAACGCCGAGGCCGCCGAGGCGGCAAGCCGATGCTTGCAGGACGCCTTTGTGATCGGTCAGACTGAGGACGGCGACGATCCGCTCATGACGCCGATTGTCCGCCAACGCATTGCCGCAGAAGATATCTGAGCGGAAGACATCTAAGGGATCGCCCGGGGCCGGGCATGCTTGATACGGCAGAAACCTTGAAACGCAGGGGTGGGACGCGGGAACCGGCGCGCTTTGCCGCGCCGCCGGAGGGCCGCCTGACCCCGGAGATGCAGACGGCCTTCAGGCGTGACGGCTTCCTGCTTCTGGAGGACATGGTCCCGCCGGAGGCCTGCGATGCCCTCATGGCCCGCGCCGAGGTGCTGGTCGAAGGCTTCGATCCCAGCGGCATCGCCTCGATCTTCTCGACCCGCGGCCAAGTGCATGGGCGCGACCGCTACTTCCAGGACTCCGGCGACAAGATCCGCTTCTTCTTCGAGGAGGAAGCCTTCGACGAGTCCGGCGAACTGCGCCAGGCCAAGGCGCTCTCCATCAACAAGATCGGCCATGCCCAGCACGATCTGGACCCGGTGTTCGCCGCGTTCTCGCGCAGCGAAGCCCTCGGCGCGGTTGCCGCCGGCATCGGCATCGCCGAACCGCTGTTGCTGCAGTCCATGTACATCTTCAAGCAGCCGCGCATCGGCGGGGAGGTGGGCTGGCATCAGGACTCCACCTTCCTCTACACCGAGCCGCTTTCGGTGATCGGCTTCTGGTTCGCCCTGGAGGACGCGACCCTGGAGAACGGCTGCCTCTGGGCCCTGCCGGGTGCCCATGAAGGCCCCTTGCGGCAGCGCTGGCGGCGTGAGTGCGAGGCGTTGATGATGGATCAGTTGGACGCGACGCCCTGGCCCGAGGAGACGGCGGTGCCCCTGGAGGCGCGCAAGGGCAGTCTCGTTTTGCTGCACGGCAAGCTGCCCCACGGCAGCCTGCCCAACCGCTCGGCGCGCTCGCGCCACGCCTATACGCTTCACGTGATCGACGGCGCCTGCCGCTATCCGGCTGACAACTGGCTGCAACGCGATGCCGGGCTGCCCCTGCGCGGCTTTGCCGCCAGGGGTGTCCAGACGCCGTATTAGTTTGTTGGGTGCGCGGGGTCTTCGGCTGCGCCCCGCCTGCCGCATAACGCTCACTAGCGATGGAGAAGATTATGACGAACATGCGAATCTTCGGACGAGGCATCGGGCATTGCGCCTGGCTTCTCGCAACAGCGCTGATGGTGGTGGCCCTTGCGCTCGCCGCGCCGGCTGGGGCCGAGCCGGTCAAGCTGACCCTGCTCCATGTCAACGACCTGGACCGCCTCGAAGAGTCGAAAGGCAGAGGCGGGATGGCCCGGGTCATGACCCTGGTGAAACAGGAACGGGCGGGCGCCGACCAAGCGCTCTTCATCCATGGCGGCGATACCATCTCGCCCTCCCTGTTGTCCGGCTTCGACAAGGGCGCCCACATGATCGACCTCCTCAACGAGGGCGAACTGGACCTCATGGTGCTGGGCAACCACGAGTTCGACTTCGGTCCCATGGTGGCGCAGGAGCGGGTGGGCGAAGCGCGTTTCCCCGTGCTCGGCAGCAACACCAGGGACAGCGACGGCGAACCTCTGGACGGAACGGTCACCACCTGGACCACCGAAGTCGGGCCCTACAAGGTCGGCTTTTTCGGCCTGACGACGCCGGAAACCGCGGACATCTCCAGTCCCGGAACCGTCACCTTCGAACCGCTGCTGGAGACCGCCCGCGCGCTGTCCCAGCAGTTGCGCGACGAGGGCGCCCATCTGGTCGTGGCCCTGGGGCACACCGGAATCCAGGAGGATCTGCTGCTGATGCGGGCCGACAGCGGCATCGACATCCTGCTCTCCGGCCACGACCACCTGCTGGTCACCTACTACGACGGCACCCGCGCCTTCGTCGAGGCCGGAGCGCAAGGCGACTACATGATGGTGGTCGAGGTCACCATGGATACGGTGGAAAGCCGCGGGCGCCAGCGCTTCGTCTGGCATCCGGCCTTTCGCATTCACGACAGTGCGACGGTCGAACCGGACCCGGCCATGGCCGCCAAGGTGCAGGTCTACCTCGACCAACTCAGCAAGGAACTGGATGTGCCCATCGGCAAGTCCCTGACTCCGCTGGACAGTCGCCGTGCCGTTGTGCGTGGCGAGGAGAACGCCATCGGCAACCTCATTGCCGATGCCATGCGCGAGGGTGTGGAGGCCGACGTGGCGCTCACCAACGGCGGCGGCATCCGCGGCGACAAGACCTATGCGGCGGGCATCACCCTGACGCGCCGGGACATCCAGACCGAGCTGCCCTTCGGCAACAAGACGGTGAAGCTCTCGCTGACCGGCGCGCAACTGCACGAGGCCCTGGAGAACGGCTTCAGCAAGGTGGAGGAGGGGGCCGGCCGCTTCCCCAGCATCTCCGGCATGACCGTGACCTGGAGTCGCGCCGCACCGCCGGGCCAGCGGGTGAAATCGATCACCATCGGCGGCCAGCCCATCGACCTTGCCGCGACCTACACCCTGGCCACCAACGACTTCGTGGCCCGCGGCGGTGACGGCTATGCGGTCTTCAAGGGGGCGCCGATGCTGATCGATGCCGCCGCGGCGCGCTTCATGGCCACCATGGTGATGGACTTCGTCGCCGCCGCCGGCGAGATCTCGCCCAAGGCCGAAGGCCGGGTGACGGCGGTGGATTGAGGGGTTTCATGATCGACACCCTCGCCTTCGATGCCGACGATACCCTCTGGCACAACGAGCATCTCTTTCAGGATACGCAGGAGAAGCTGGCGGGGATCGTCGGGCGCTACCGAGGCGGGGAGGACACCATCGAAGCCCTTTATGCCATGGAGATGCGCAACCTGGCGCTCTTCGGTTACGGCATCAAGGGCTTCACCCTCTCTATGGTCGAAGCCGCCATCGAGTTGACCGAGTCCCGCATCACCTCGGCGGAGATCCACGAGATCGTTCAGCTCGGCAAGACCATGATGACGGCGCCGGTGGACTTGCTGGAGGGTGTGGAGGAGGTGCTGCAAGCGGTTGCCGGCCGCTACCGCACCATCCTCATTACCAAGGGCGACATGGTAGACCAGACCAGCAAGATCGAACGCTCCGGCCTTGCCGGCCACTTCGATCAGGTGGAGATCGTGCCGCGCAAGGACGCCGCTGCCTACCGCCAGGTCTTCGAACGCCACGCCATCGATGCGGCGCGCACCGTCATGGTGGGCAACTCCATGCCCTCGGACATTCTGCCGGTGTTGGCGCTCGGCGGTTTTGCCGTCCACGTGCCCTACGCCATCCTCTGGGCCCACGAGGCCCACGACGAGGACCCGGTGAGCGAGCGATTTCACCGCCTGGAGCACCTCGGCGACCTGCCGGCGCTGCTGGATACCTTGAGGGTCGCCCCGGCCCATTCATAATCACTTCAGCTATTTCTGCTAGACCGGTCCGGTCGGACCGACCTTGGGGGATCTGAGACCATGCTTGCTGTGATGGGCGCGTTGGAGGAGGAGATCAGCCTGCTGCGCGATGGGATGACCGGGCTCACCGATGCCTGGCACGCCGGCATTCCGGTGGCGCGAGGCGAATTCAAGGGCAACGAAATCGCCCTGGCCCAGTGCGGCATCGGCAAGGTGAACGCCGCCATCTGCACCCAGATGATGATCGATCTCTACAAGCCCGATGCCCTGGTTTTCAGCGGCGTGGCCGGCGGGCTGCTGCCCAACATGCAAATCGGCGACCTGGTGATCGCCAGCCACCTCATCCAGTTCGACATCGACCTCACGGCCTTCGGCCGGCGCCACGGCGAACTGCCCGATGCCGACCGCATGATCCAGTCAGACCCGGGCCTGGTGGAGAAGACCGCCGAGGCCTTCGACACCGCCTTCGAGAATGCGGAGGCCGAGCCGAATTTGATGATCGGCACCGTGGTCTCCGGCGACCGCTTCGTCGAGGACTCCAAGACCCTGCGCTGGCTGCAGCGGGAGTTCGGTGCCTTGGCCACCGAGATGGAGGGGGCGGCGGTGGGCTATACCTGCCAGCTCAACAAGCTGCCCTTTGTCGTGGTGCGCGGGCTCTCCGACACCGCCAACGAGTCCGCGCCCGACGACTTCAAGTCCAACCTGAAAACCGTCTGCCAGAATTCCTACCAGTTGATGAACCACTTGATCCCCGTCTTGGGGTAAGGATCACTGTTCGGGCGGCGGCTGGGTCGAGAGCCAGTAGTCGTCGCCGGCAAACCAGAGATCCTTGGCATCGGCCGGCGGGTTGCCCAGATGCAGGGAATGGACCGGGACCTCCGCATTGCCGAGATTGGCCAGGGCCTGACGTAGCCGCTGGCCTTCCGCCTGCCGGCGGGCGCCCTCGCAAGGAAAGAAACCGCAACTTCCGAGGGAGCTGGCGGCGAAGCCCAGGACCGTGTTCACCACCAGCAGGAAAAAGCCCCAGCCGTTCTGGGCGGTCAGGGGAACCAGGAGCCGGCCGCCGGGGTTCAGCCGCTCAAGCCAGGCCTTGGGCGGATAGGTGGCGCCGGCGAAGGCGACGATGACGTCGAAGGTGGCGCTGCCCTGGATCGCCACGCCGTTGCCTTGGTAGGCGGATGCCTGCGGCCAGGGGGCCAGGTTCTCGGCGGCGCGCCCGGCCAGTTCCGAATCCAATTCCACGGCATCGACCCGCCCTTCGGGGCCGACGATATCGGCCAGCACCGCCGTGTAGTAACCGGCGCCGACGCCGACCTGGAGGACGCGTTCGCCCGGCGCGAGGGAGAGCTGGTCGAAGATGTAGGCCCAGAGCGAGGGCCGCCCGTTGTTCAGGTCCCGCGCCTCGTCGATGACCACCAGGACGTCGTGATAGAGATGGCGCGGGTCGCCGTCGCGGGTGGCGAAGGCGGGCGCGCCCCGGCGGTGCCCGAAGACATGCCAGGGCCCGGGGCCGCAGAACTGCTCCCGCGGCACCCGGGCGAAGGCCTCCACCACGGCCTCGTTGTGGACCACCGGGCCGACCGCCCGCAGATCCTCCGCATACCAGCGGCGCGCCTCGTCCAGACTCTGCTCCATAAACTCGATGTCCTCCTGGCCGCCAGTGTAACAGCCTTGCGGCGCGCCTGAGCCAGAGATTGAAGCGGCCCGCGGCAGATCACCGACGTTGGCCTTCCATGCCCGGCGTGCTATGCGGCGGCATGCTCGCCAGCCTGCCGGACCTCTCCCACCTCGCTTTCCTGTTGCTCGGCGCCCTGGCGGCGGGTTTCGTGACCGGATTTGCCGGCTTCGGCACCGGCCTGGTGGCCTCGGGGTTCTGGTTCCACGTGCTGCCGGCGGGCGTGGTGCCGCCGCTGGTGGTGATGGCCTCGGTCACCGCGCAGTTGGTCAGCCTCACCAGCCTCAGACCCAGCTTCGACTGGCCCCGCGCCGCGCCCTACCTGATCGGCGGCGCTCTGGGCGTTCCCCTTGGCGTGCTGGCCCTGGCGCAGGCCTCGCCCGACGCCCTGCGCCTCTCCGTCGGTCTCTTCCTGATGTTCTACGCCAGCCTGCAGTTCAGCGGCCTGACGCGGCTCAGCATCGGCGCCTGGGGCGGCCGGCCCTCCGAAGCCGCGGTGGGGGTCGGCGGCGGGGTGCTCGGCGGCTTCGCCGGGCTGTCGGGGCCGCTGCCGCTGATCTGGCTGCAACTGCGCGGCGGCCCCTCCGTCGGCCAGCGCGCCGTCTATCAGCCCTTCAACCTCATCGTACTGGCCCTGGCCTCCGCCGGCATGGCGGTCGCCGGACAGGTCAACGGCCTAGTGCTGAGCGCCTTGCTGTTCTCGGTGCCCGCCACGGTCTTCGGTGCCTGGCTGGGTACCCGTCTCTACCGCCGCGCCAGCGAGGCGACCTTCCGCAGAGTGGTGCTGGGCCTGCTGCTGCTGTCCGGTTCCATGCTGGTGGTGCAGGCTCTGGAGTGAGAGAATGACCGGCGGTTGATCAGGGGAGGATTGGGATGCTGCACAAGGGAGGATGCCACTGCGGCGCGGTGACCGTCGAGTTTACCAGCGAGATCCCGCCGGCCGAGATGGAGGTGCGCGCCTGTCTCTGCAGCTTCTGCCGCAAGCACAACTCCCGTGCGCTCTCCGACCCGGCCGGGAGTGTGCGCGTGACGATCAGGGACCCCTCGGTGGTGCAGTGCTACCGCTTCGGCCTGGCGACCGCCGACTACCTGCTTTGCGGGCGCTGCGGGGTCTACGTCTCGGCGGTGATGGAGGAGGCGGGCAAACACTATGCCATCGTCATCGTCGGCGCGCTGGACGAGGCCGAACGCTTCGACCGTCCACCCATGGGCATGGACTACTCCGCCGAGGACGAGGCGGCCCGCCGCGCCCGCCGCCGCGCCAGGTGGACGCCGGCGGAGATCATCACGCTTTAGCAGGCGGCTGCTTTTAGTGGCGAAGCCGCTTAGCCAAGCACGCCAGGAGCGGCGACTGTCAGGCCAATACCCTCTCTGTACACGAAGTATCTTCATGATGACCAAAACCAAGCTAGCAGCTCTTCTTTTGACCTGTGCCACGGTATCGATCGTCATGACGGGTGAAGCTTCAGCCACTGACGCGCGAGAAGGCGAGTGGGTCCAATACGTCCAAAAGCCGAACGGCGATGTCTATTATTTTGATCCCTCAAGAGTGGAAAGAAACGACAGTTTTCGCAGAGTTTGGAGTGGGATCAGGTACAAGACGTCAGTCATGGGGGCGTCGAGCTATCTCAGCCTGTTGGAGATCGACTGCTCCGAGCGCACGGAGAGAGTATTGCAGAGTACGTTTTTCACAGACAGGCACTGGAAGAAGCCTGCGATGATGACGGACACGACGGAAAGGCCGAAGCGCCGGATCGCGGCGGGATCAGAGACGGAGCGCCTTGTTGAAATCCTGTGCGATTAGAAAAGCGTCTATTCGCTGATCCGTCTTTATCGGGTTTTGTCACCGAAGGTGTTTGCAAGAAAGTGCCCGCACTACCTTTGTAGCACGGGCACTTGATCCTGGAGAACTGCCTCGGACGTTGGAGGCTTACTTCATGCTTTCGGCTGTCACTTTGTAGATCTCGCCTGAATCAACGGCAACGTAAAGCGCGCTATCCGGTCCCATGACGAGACCGCGGAACCTCTTCGAAAATCCAAGAGGCATGCGCGTGATTCCATTGATTCCCAAGCCATCGGGCGTGATGCTGATCATGTCAATTCTTTGGCCCGGCGGTGTGCCACCAAAACCAATACCCATGATGCCGACCGCCAAACGACCCTCGTAGATGCCCCAGTTGCTGCCTTTGAGGAACGCGGCAGAGCCAGTTCCTTGGGAGTAGCCATTGTTGTTCCACGTTGCCGGCATCAAATCTGCGAAGCGGGTGTCACTCATCGGGGTGTAAGCAGCACGAAGTGCCGGGTCCATCCCGTCCATCTGATTTGGCTCGTAGCCGCAGTACTTGTCCGGGCATGCCCCTCGACCGCCTGTGTTCTCTGCGGGGTCCCACCCGGCATTGCCGCCGTTGACAAGCGCGGTGATCTCATCGTTGTGCCATGGGCCATGTTCTGCCGTGAACGCCTTGCCGTCGCTGGGGCGGAAATCGATGCCCTGCACGTTTCTGTGCCCATAGGTGTAAATGCGCTTGTCAAAGCCTTCGGGAGGACTGTTGTCCGGGTGAGCATTCCCGTCGCCATCGATCCGCAGAACCTTGCCACAGAGGAGCGTTCCGTCCTGAGGGCAGACTCCCCTGTGACGATCGCCACCGGCAACCCAGAGGTAACCCCCGGGCCCAACGCGGAGCCGGCCGCCATTGTGGGCACCCGGACCGCCGAACGGCTGATTGGATTCGAACGGCTTGTACTGAATATCCGTGACGATATCGGTCCGGTCCGAGACGCTCTGAAGGTCTTCGCTGACCGTGAACCTCATCACGATGTTGCCGTCGCACTTTTCAAAGTTGGTCTTGCAGCCAGAGCCGTGATACTTGGTTGAAGACGAGTAGACGTAGAGGGTGCGGTTCTTTGCGAAGTGCCTATCTGGAACGACCCCAAGCATACCTGCTTGTCCTTCACAGAAGAGATCATCGCCGCTATCAGCGAAGCCCGTGGACCCCTTCATTCCATACAAGGCATGCACGGTTCCATCACTGGTTCTTACCGAGAGCCCTTTGCACTTTTCAGTGAAGAACATTGTGCCGTCGGCCAAGAAAGCCATGTCCCAAGGGTTCTCGAGGCCTTCCAGGACAACCGATGCCGCGATCTTGGGCACGTCCATGCCTTCGTGACCATCCGCAAGAGCGGGCGTATAGAGCACGGCGGAGGCCATGACGGCACCGAGCGACCATAGAGTCAGATTTCTTCTCACTTCAGAGTCCTCCCATAGTCTTTATGCTTTTTTCCCATTTGAGTCTGGGGGGAGAAGATCGTAACTCAGACGGAATACACTTCAACTGCTTTCGTCGGCGAGGATCGACATCACCGGCTCAAGATTGCGAGACAGAGTTGAAAGTCAGGCCGCTGAGGAAACGGATGGCGCGCGCGCTGGTGCCCTGCGATCCATCTTGTTCACCGATGACGGCGGCATCCGGCAACGCGCAGCGTTGCTCGTCGACCCGGACCACATGGCGGTCGCCCGCCAGGCGCCCGTCGATGTCGAAACCCGTGCCGGACCGCGGTCTACTGAAAGGTTTTCGAGATGTAGGCGGCCAGATTGGCGATCTCTTCGTCGGACAGCTTTTCGGCCCAGGACATCATGATGGCGGAATTGGGCCCCACCTTTTCCCGGGCGCGGTACTTCATCAGCCGCCCCGCGACGTAGTCTGCATCCCTGCCGACAATCGACGGGAAGCTCGCCATGCCCTTTCCTGCCTTACCGTGGCAGTTGATACAGGTTTCCGCATAGCGCGCCTCTCCGGCGGCGGCGTCCCCGGCCGCGGCCTCCGGCGCTGTGAGCGCGAGGGCCGCGCAGACAGTGAGCAGGTGCAGCGTCTTCATTCAGGTCCCCTTCCGATCCGCTTTGATTTTTTTGTTTTGGACGTAACGGGGAGACTACGGCTGGTTCACGGCTTGTCAATTGCGCTCCATGGCCGAACCGGATTGCGTCGTCCCGGTGTGCGGAGCCAGAGGATGCCGCAACGCTGTCCTGGGAGCGGCAGGGGAGGGGCCAACGCCGCGAGGGCGCCCTCACCCGTTCGCAAGCGTGGTCGCCCAGGTGCTTTGCCGATGAATGCATGTAATTCTTCGAGAGTCACGATCCACCAATCGGACGGTTGCACTGACCGCTTCGATCTCGATGCTGACGTTAAAGCCAGCGTAGGGACGGGAGATCTCGGCTCACTCCAAACACAGGTGAGATTTCATGATAACGAGCCGCAGCATTATTCAAGCACTGATGTGCCGTACGAGTACCGCCAAACCACAAGCGAGCCGGTCAAAATTTCTTACTTCGAATCTGATGGTGTTCGCACATTACCTGGCACCCGCATTACGAGCGTCGTTCGATCCTCTTCACCCTCAATTTGGCGGCTGGTAACTTCGAAACACTTGTCTATGTGTGGGACACCAGGGGGGCGATCAGAAAGATCGAGCACACCGAGCACCCCCAAGCGTATGTCCGCTTGGCTGTATGCGACGGTTTGGGTGAGAAAAGGTTTCAGAGTTTCATCATTCCACTTAAACACCCTTTTCAATTCAATGATCAATCTAAAAGAAGTTCGTGGAATGTAGATGTCGGCGCGACCCGAACTTATGTCTACTTTCTCTACCTCTGAGGCCAAAATAGAAAGCAAATAGTTATGGAGATCGTCCTGAAGCGCGCTCTCCTTTGGTGCCTTCGAGCTGTTTGAGATCCGCTTCAAATAGGGAAATCTCTTACTCTCACCGTCGATCCTCTCGGTCAGAAATTTGACTAACAAAAGGACCAGTCGATCAAACTCGGCCTTGACTTCACTTTCGTAGTCCGGCGCATTTTCGAGCTTCTCGACGATCTTGCGAAAGAGTTTTTGTTGAACAGCTGTAATGTCAGTACGTATCCAGAAGGTATTCTCAACCGATGCAACCAAATGTCTGCCATTAGATGAGAGCCCCTCCAGCAACGTCTTGGGGGTGGACGTAGGACCAGCTGGACCACCCCTCAGAGCTTTTTTGGCGGGTCATGATCCTTCGAATACCTTTCGACATTTGCTTGGAGGCGTTCGGCGTCTTGTCGTCGTATGTGATCTGGTGGGGCTGCATCCAGCCAGTCTCTCAAATGCGCCGCAAGTCCGAATTCCCGGACAAAGGCGGATTCTATGATCGGCTTAAAGTACATCCCTAGACTAGGGGATCCGGGCCGCACAGACCGACTAACACTGTAGAGATGATGTACATGCTCAAGAACACCAGACGCATCAAGCCAGCTTGGTTTGCTGAGCTGATTTGCTATATGGCCAAGACTCTCAACAACTGGTACCCACGCCGACAATGAGTAAGACGGCGAAACGAGCCACTCCATACCTGGCGATGGTCGGTCCCAGAGGTCGCCCACGAAAGCTTCAGTTCGGAGTTCATCGACCAACTGGCTCAAATCAGATTTCTCGGAGCTTTGTAGGCTCAGAATAGACTTGACCAACAAGTGATAACTACGTGTGTCGCGCCGCTCATCATCGGCTTCGACCGCCCGCGCCAACCATCTTTCCGCTTCGGCTAATCGCTGCTCAATATCTGGTAAGGAAGCACTCGACAAAGCGAGCGAAACCTCAACAAGTCCGCGTTCAAGTTTTGCTTGTGCCGCAGAGGTTTGAAGCTTTGCAAATTCTTCAAGAAGCGAAACGGCATACGTGAAGTCGAAGAAGTCGTGAGCCACTGACACCAAACGGCAATACATCGGATCAGCAAGGGGATCGGTCCCAGGTTCGTAGGCCTGCAGAGCGGCGCACGCGTTAACACTCCAACGATGATCTACCAAAGCAAAGCGGACAAGCCCTGCAGATGCTTCCGCCTGCATAAGAGGGTGCTCAGATGCATCACGTGTTCGGCCCTCAAGTGCTAAGACGAACATACGAAACGTATCTTGAGGCAAAGACTGAAGGGCTTGAACGCTTTCGCGCAAGACCAAACGATCAGCATTGAGTTTGAGGCCGTCTGCAAGGCGCTCCAGCATGGGTCCGTGATCGCTAATTGTACTCCATTCATTGCTTATAGCCGCAGAAACGACTCCAAATGTAGATGTCGTGTGAAAATCAGACTTCAGCAGGCTATCAATTCCACCTAAGGCAGTAATCGTCACGGGTTGCCCTGCCGCTTCCAAGTCTATAATGGCTTGGCCTAGCTCGCTCACAATGACGAACCGCACCTTGGGTGCCGACGTCTAACTAAACCGGCCTCTACCATAGGGAGCTGCCCTTTTCTGCATAACGAATGCGACTACTCGGAACTCCATCCAGATCAGACGGAACTCCTGTCATGGATATGAACATCTGATAATCGGGATAGTCGGCAGTTAGCTTTACAAGCTCGGAAATGATCTCGTGAAGATGCTCGGGTTGAATTTCTTCGCGTCCGGGCGAGTCAATCAGAAGAAGCCCGGGGTGGCGCCCCATACCGAGCGATTGGGCACCGCGCGATAGGGCGATGACCGTTGCGATGCGAAGGCGTAGCTTTTCGCCGGGAGAGAGGTCTTTCCACTTCGACAGGCTTCCACCCTTGACAACATCAACATGAGCGTTTCGCTTTAGAGTCACGGACTCCACATCACGTATTCCGAGCCCCTTGCACAGTCGCGTAACCTCGGAGGAAACCTCAGCCATGATTTCGATGGAAGCTTGCTTTACGCGGTGCTCTGCTTCGTCTCGAGCTGCACGGACGACCAACAAATCATTGGCCGAGTCGTTCTCAGCTTCAAGGATGGCAGTAGCTGCCTGGATCATTCCCTCTAGGTGGTCTCTTTCGGACTGGAGAATACCAGCATCTGCTGCAGTGCCCGCTGCAGCGAGCTGATTGAGTGTGAGGCCGACGTCATTAAGTCGATTGCGACTCTCTTGAAGCTTCGTCTCAAGTCTCTTCACGAAACGCTCCGCATCGCGATCAGTCTTTTTCGCATCCTTTAGCCGCTCTTCAGCTTGCGCTCGTTCAGCCTCCAGCTCTTTTGGATCCACTTTCACGAGTTTTTCGGCACAAACCGAACACTCGTTGTCTTCCTGCTCTTTTTTGAACCGTACGGCCTCAATCTTCGCGCTGCAGCGCGGACATGAGTGCGGCTTGAGAAGTCCGAAGAAGTGCGATGCTGCGCTTTCTTCTGCAAGTGCGTTGACCACTTGCTCTGCGACAATTCGGGATTGCCGGCAAGTCGCTGCCGTGTCCTTCGCATCTGTCAGTGAGTTTGAAAGCGCCTGAACACGCGTTGTCAGATCATCCCGTTCGGTGCGAGCGGAATTTAGTTGTTGTGAGGCGAGATTGTTCGCACCCTCTTCTTGTAATTTGGCGTTGATCTCCATGAGTTCAGCTTCGAGATCATCGAGGGACCTTCCACCAAGACCTTGCAGTTTACGTCGGCGGGCAGCGCTATCTTGCTCCAGTAGGCGTGTATGCCTCTTAGCCTGAAAATAGGTTCTTACCCAGGGAATTCCAATGTAGACTTGGAGTAACCGTTGGATAAGATCTCCGCCTACATTTTCCCCAATTATGGCATCACTCTCCGCATCGGTTAGAAAAGCACCGGTGTAGGCAGCCCATCCATCATCGTAGGGCACAATGCGACCAGCTGCGACTTGGCTTGCCGGAATCGGCTCCAAGCCCAAGGCGGACAACATGATCTCTTGCATTACATCTTGAAACTCTTCGGTACCGTCAAACACGCGATCAGTCGCAGTATCAGGTGAGCTACCATAGCGAACTACTCCCAGCGGCTCCCCGTCTTCGACATCAAACTCTACACGAAGGAACCGGCCGTCGACGCGAAACGTGACGTCTACGTGTTCGATCCAGTTTCTAACTGTTGCGGTTAAGCTCTTGTACCGACCGCGCAAAGCCCAAAGGACAATCTGAAGAATGGAGGACTTGCCGACAAGATTTTCTGCAGCAAGAATTCCCCACACGCCATTTCGATCAACCTCCCATTCAAACGAAAACGGTTCGAACTCGCTGTTGATTTCTTTTTGGCCAGAAAATGCAATCCGTACGACACGAAGAGGGCGCGCTGAAGGCGCTGTACCGGCAGGCTCAATCGAATACTGTGCAAGTATTTCGTTGACTTCCTTCACCGAGCAGCCTGTAGCTGCGGAAACGGCCTTTGGAAACGGCAGTTCTTTAGCTCTCCTATCGGTCATGCCGACACTTGCAGCTTTGCGAGGCGTTCTTCAACTTCGGCGCGGATGGGTGCGATGAGCGACCCGTGCCTTGCATCGTTATACTGTGCGACTTGATATTGCAGTGATTTCAGCTGATTCCCTGTACGAGTGCCGGCTATCTCTGCGACGACTTCTGCGCGTTTGGCATACCAATCGAGTGGTTCGACCTTCTCCAACTCTGCCGCTTTCGTTTTGCCTTCGACCGTAAGATAATAACTAGTCTGCCGGATCTTAGATCCATCGGCCGAGTACTTTCGTTCCATCTTTACCAGACCAGGAAGTGACAGCGTGGCTATGGCGTCATCAAGTGCTTCCCAAGCACCGAACAGAAAGCGTTGCATAGCCAATCTGCGAATATCGGGTTCATCCCCGTCCATCACGGTTTCGGCAATCTTCAGAAGCTTTTTCTGGGTCGGATCGGCATCGAACTGGTTTAGGATTTCAGATGCAAGATAATCAGGATTGCGCATCCAAAAGTCTAGCGCTTGCAACCTTTTCTCGGCATGCACAACAAGACATGTATCCGCGGGCGCCGATCGCTTGACTGGCTCGCCAGCCTTAGCAAGGATAAACAGAATGCGTACCGCATTGCGCTTTCCCTGAATGTGCAATTCTATGAGATCCTTCAGAATTCGTTCGATTGGAACGTATGAACTTATTTTGGTGCCTAACGGCGATGCGCGTATTTATGGCGAATCTTTTCACCAAGTAAGAGTGTAACAGATTTGCGTCGGGAGCGAATGCCCGCTTTTCGCCCCTTCGAGGCCTTCAGCCAACGTTTGCGCAGTCCGATTCCCGGTCATATCCGGCTGCGAGATCTATCCTTGCTGACCGCGTGACTCAAGCGCTGCGAGGAGTTTTCCCCTTCGGAGCGACGCTGGCGCGGAGAGGCCCGTTTTGCGAGCATCACATCCAATGCTTCACAGTCGCGTGGCGTCCCCTGGTGAACAGCGGGGCGGAAGGGAGGCATGTCGAAACTTGGATGGTCGATGCCATGCTGAGTTGCTGGCGACGGCGTAAGCCCAGATTCAATACGCGCTACTGGCTCAGGTAGGTCTTGAGGTCCGCTGCCTGATCGCCGCGGTCTTGCGGATAGGTCGTCGCCACGCCCTTGGGCAGTTGGTGGGCGATGCCTTTGTGGCAGTCGATGCAGGTCTTCTCTCCGGTCACCAGAAAGCGCTGATGGGCTTCGGCGGCGCGCAGGCTTTGCCGCGTGAAGTCCATGGACTGTTCGCTGTGGCAGTTGCGGCACTCCAGGGAGTCGTTGGCCTTGAAACGGGCCCATTCGTGCTGGGCCATGGTGAGGCGATGGGCGTTGAACTTCTCCGGGGTGTTGATGGTGCCGAAGATCTTGCCCCAGACCTCCTTGCTCGCCGCCACCTTGCGGCCGATCTTGTCGGTCCAGCCGTGGGGCACGTGACAGTCGGGGCAGGTGGCGCGCACGCCGGAGCGGTTGGCGTAGTGGATGGTGGTCTTCAACTCGGCGAAGACGTTCTCCCGCATCTCGTGGCAGCCGACGCAGAAGGTCTCGGTGTTGGTCAGTTCCATGGCGGTGTTGAAGCCGCCCCAGAAGATGATGCCGGCGACAAAACTGCCGATGGTGAGGAACCCCAGACTGAAATAGGCGCTGGGGCGGCGCAGGGTCGTCCAGATCCGTTTCGCGAAGCTCCACATGGCGCCGGGCTCCTACTGTCCGTCTTGCAGGAGGGAATCGACGTCGACGAAGGTGTTCTCCACCGGGTCCCTCACCTCGTGCTGGGGCACGTGGCATTGATTGCAGAAGTAGCGCCGCGGCGAGATCGAGGCCAGGAACTGGCCGTCGCGGTCCATGAAGTGGGTGATGGAGATCATCGGCGCCTGGGATTCCTCGATCGCCGTGCGGCTGTGGCAGGTCAGGCACTTATTGAAGCTGGCGTCGACCTGATAGCCCTCGATCTTATGGGGGATGACCGGCGGCTGCTCCGGGTAGTTGCGCACCTGGCGCAGGTCGGTGTTGCCCTGGGGGCGCATGACAGGCGGCTCGGGATTGTCGACCACCGCCGTTTTGCGCAGGGTCGCCAGGTCGTCCTCGGTGATGCCCTGCCCGACGGCCGCCGTCGCCACCCCGGTCAGGGCGGCGAAGGCAAGCGCCAGGGCTAGGCGGCTTCGATCGTAACCGCGCATTTCTTGAAGTCCGTCTGTTTGGAGATGGGATCGGTGGCGTCCAGGGTCACCTTGTTGATGAGCTGGCTGGCGTCGAACCAGGGCACGAAGACCAGGCCCCGGGGCACGCGGTTGCGCCCGCGCGTTTCAACCCGGGTGACGATTTCCCCGCGGCGCGACTTCACCCGAACACTTGAGCCGCGGCGCAGGTTCAGCGCCTCCGCGTCGTCGGGATGCATGAAGCAGACCGCGTCGGGGAAGGCCTTGTAGAGTTCCGGCACGCGCTGGGTCATGGAGCCGGAATGCCAGTGCTCCAGCACCCGCCCGGTGACCAGCCAGAAGGGATAGTCCTCGTCGGGCGATTCCGCCGGCGGCTCGTAGGGCAGGGCGAAGATGCGCGCCTTCTTGTCCTTATGGCCGTAGAACTGGATCTCGCTGCCTGCCTCGACATAGGGGTCGTGGCCTTCGCGGAAACGCCAGCGGGTCTCCTTGCCGTCGACCACCGGCCAGCGTAGGCCGCGGGTTTCGTGATAGACGGCAAAGGGCGCGAGGTCGTGGGCGTGGCCTCGGCCGAAAGAGGCGTATTCCTCGAACAGGCCCTTCTGGATGTAGAAGCCGAAGTCCTCGGACTCGTGGTTGGCGTAGTCGGGGCTCGACTCCTCCAGCGGGAAGGCGTCGACCTGGCCATTCCTGAACAGCACCTCGTAGAGCGACTTGCCCTTGTAGCTCGGGTTGGCGTCCAGCAATTCCGGCGGCCAGACCTCGTCGGTGGTGAAGCGCTTGGAGAACTCCACCGTCTGCCAGAGATCGGAGCGGGACTCGCCCGGCGCATCGATGAGCTGGTGCCAGAACTGGGTGCGCCGCTCGGCGTTGCCGTAGGCGCCTTCCTTTTCCACCCACATGGCCGTCGGCAGGATCAGGTCGGCGGCCTGGGCCGTCACCGTGGGATAGGCGTCGGAGACGACGATGAAGTTCTCCGGATTGCGGTAGCCCGGGAAACCCTCTTCCATCAGGTTGGCCGCCGCCTGCAGGTTGTTGTTCACCTGGATCCAATAGGCGTTGAGCTTACCGTCCTTCAGCATGCGGTTCTGCAGCACGGCGTGATAGCCGGGCTTCGGCGGGATGGTGCCTTCAGGCAGCTTCCAGATCTTTTCCGCGGTCTTGCGGTGCTCCGGATTGGCAACCACCATATCCGCCGGCAGGCGGTGGGCGAAGGTCCCCACCTCCCGCGCCGTGCCGCAGGCCGAGGGCTGGCCGGTCAGCGAGAAGGGGCTGTTGCCCGGCTCCGAGATCTTCCCGGTCAGCAGGTGGATGTTGTAGACGAGGTTGTTGCACCAGACGCCGCGGGTGTGCTGGTTGAAGCCCATGGTCCAGAGCGACATGACCTTGGTGTCCGGGTCGGCATAGAGCTCGGCCAGGGCCTCCAGCCGGTTGGCCGGTACACCGGAGAGATCGGAGGCATACTCGAGCGTGTAGCGGTCGACGAACTTGGCGTAGTCCTCGAAGCTCATCTCGCTGGAGCCGCCGGCTTTCGTTGCATTGGCCGCCGTCTTCTCCAAGGGATGCTCGGGGCGCAGGCCGTAGCCGATGTCCGCGTTGCCGAGACGGATGTTGACGTGCTTGCGGAGGAAATCCTCGTTCACCCGGCCGGTGGTGATGATGTGGCGGGCGATGTAGTTGAGGATCGCCAGATCGGTCTGCGGCGTGAACACCATGGGGATGTCGGCCAGATCGAAGCAGCGATGCTCGAAGGTCGACAGCACGGCGACTTTCACGTGGGGCGCCGAAAGCCGGCGGTCGGTGAGGCGCGTCCAGAGGATCGGATGCATCTCCGCCATGTTGGAGCCCCAGAGCACGAAGGCATCGGCATGCTCGAAGTCGTCGTAGCAGCCCATGGGCTCGTCGATGCCGAAGGTGCGGATGAAGCCGGCGACGGCGGAGGCCATGCAGTGGCGCGCATTGGGCTCGATGTTGTTGGAGCGGAAGCCGGCCTTGTAGAGCTTGGAGGCGGCATAGCCCTCCCAGACCGTCCATTGGCCGGAGCCGAACATGCCGACCGCCGTGGGGCCTTTCTCGCGCAGGGCCTTTTTGAACTTCTCTGCCATGACGTCGAAGGCTTCGTCCCAGCTCACCGGTTCGAAGGCGCCCTCCTTGTGGTAGGCGCCGTCCTTCTTGCGCAGGAGCGGCTGGGTCAGCCGGTCCTTGCCGTACATGATCTTGGAGAGGAAGTAGCCCTTCACGCAGTTCAGGCCGCGGTTGACTTCGGATTTGACGTCGCCGTGGGAGGCCACGACGCGGCCGTCCTTGGTCGCCACCATGACGCTGCAGCCGGTGCCGCAGAAGCGGCAGGGCGCCTTTGACCAGGTCAACTGGGTCAAGGCCGAGTCGGTGACCAGGTTCTGGGCGGCGGCGGGGGTTGCCATGCCGGCTGCGGCGGCCGCTGCGGCGACGGCATTGGCCTTCATGTATTCGCGTCTGCTCAGCTTCATGGCGCTGCGTCCTTTGCGGGTTCGGACCTGGAGGCGGACTCCCCTTCCGATCGGGCGACGCTGTCGTGTGCGCCCGTGTCGTCCACCTCGTGGTAGACGAGCGCGGCGGAGAGAACCCCCGGCAGGCTCTGAATGGCGTTCAATCGGTCGGTAATGGTCTGTTCGTTGCCGGCTTCGACGACGACGATGATCTTGCCTTCCGGACTGCGGCCGTGCAGTTCACTCGCCGGCATGCGTTCGATCGCTGTCGCCACCGCCGCTGCTTTCTCCGGCAGCGCATGGACGAGGAGGCTCGCGACGTGGAATTCGTCAGCCATGGCCGCCCTCCGCGGGTGCATGCGCAGGCTCTGCCGGCCGGCTCGCGGCAGTCAGTGCGATAGCGCCGGCCGGGCAGATGTCGAGGCAGTCCCCGCAAGCGGTGCAGCGGCTCTCCTCCACCGTCACCTCGGCCCTTCCGCCCAGCAGCGGGCGGAAGCGAAAGGCGCCAGTGTCGCAGGTATCCTCGCAGAGCCGACAGGCGATCCCCCGGGCCATGAAGCAGGCCGAACCGACGCTGGCGACGTCCTCTCGCGGCGCATCGGCAGCGCGCCCCAACAGCAACCGGCGCCGGGAGAGCAGTTCTGCTCCGGCTTTCGGTTCCCTGGCGTCCTGGCCCATGGCGCGCGCCCCCTCAGCTCGTTGGAGGACCGAAGATCATGTGATGGATCCAGACCAGCAGGCCGTAGCCCCCGACGATAATGACGGAAAGCAGGGGAGCGAGAAAAACCGTTAGGAGAATGAAAGCCGAGGTCTCGTCGCGCTTGCGCGAGGGAGTCTCTTCTTCCTGCTTCGACACACTTGCGGACATTGTCCTGCTCCTGATCCATCGACCGGCCGTTCTAAGCGGCGGCTTTGTTCGTACAGGTACAAGATGTCGCGACAACGATCCTTGATCTTTATCAGTTGTAATCAAAACGATAAAGAGAATGTTCGATTGCAGCAGTGTCAGGCCTGGGGCAATTGGCCCATGAACAGCGGACGCATGGGCTTGATGGCCTCTGCCGCAAAGCGCATGAACAGGCGCACGCGCTCGACCTTCGCCAGATCCGGATGGGTGAGCACCCACTTGTCGGGATAGGGAACCAGGGGAAAGCCCGGCACGCGGCGCAGCTCCGGCTCGCTGTCGCCCTGGAAGCAGGGCAGGCGGCAGAGCCCGAGCCCCGCCCGCACGGCGGCCATGGCCGCCAGCTTGTCGTCCATGCAGACCGAAGTGCGCGCCTTGGGGAAGACGGCCGTCACCTCCGGGGGCGGGCGTTCCTGGTCGTTGCGGCCGATCCAGTCGATCGGCAGGTCGCCGGGGGCCTCGGCGATGGCCGCCGCACGGCGCTCCAGATAGCCGCGGGACGCATAGAGTGCGGCGCGTTGCTCACAGAGGCGCAGGCCGAAGAGGCTCTCGTCCGGTGCGTCGGTGGCGCGAAGGGCCACGTCCGCCTCCCGGCGGTGCAGGTTCAGAAGGTCGGTGGTGGCCAGCACCCGCACCTCGATCTCTGGGTAGGTCTCGCGAAAGCCGGCGAGTGCCTTGGCGAAGGGCCCCATGACGATCATCAGCGGCGCGGTCACCGTCACCACGCCACTGGGCCGGCGGTCCCGTGAGGCGACGGCCCGCCCGAAAAGAGCCGCGGAGCGCTCCATCTCTTCCGCTGCGATGAACGCGTCCTCACCGGCCGCCGTCGGGCGGTAGCCGGTGGGCAGGCGGTCGAACAGCCGGGCGCCCAGGCGCTCCTCCAGCGCCGTGATGCGGCGCGACACGGTGGAATGGTTCACACCAAGGGCTCGGGCCGCCCCGGTGACGCCGCCGCCACGGCACACCGCCAGCACGTAGCGCAGGTCGTCCCAATCGTGCATCCGTGCAGATTTGCACGAGAGTTGTGCAGCATTCAACAATTCTCGCACAGCCTTCCGGCACCCATATGCCGGTCATCGCAACCGCAGAAAGGACACCCAACCGATGACCACTTACGCTGTCGCCTACCTGAACGTTCAGGACAGAGAGACGTTCCAGGCCTACCGCGAGAAAGCTGGCGCGGCGCTGGCCAAGCACGGCGGCCGGATCGCCGCGGTGGCGCCCCAGCCGCTGCGCCTGGAAGGCTCCCTCGTCGCCCCGGACAGTCTGGTGCTGCTGGCCTTCGAGACCGCCGAGGGGGCCGAGCAGTGGCACGCCGATCCCAGCCTGGCGGAGACCCACAAGCTGCGCCGCGACGGCGCCGACGTCTCGATCTTCGTGATGAAGGAGGCGGCGTAGAGAGCGCGACGCGCGGGCGGTTGGACACGAGACCGTGACAACCGCCCGCCGCTTGACGGACGGGGCTTCATCGATTATAGAACGTTCGTTCAAAAATGGAGAAGGCGGTGGCACGGCCGCGCGAGTTCGAAGAGGAAGAGGTGGTGAAGGCGGCGCTGGCCGTCTTCTGGCGTCAGGGCTATCAGGCCACCTCGATCCAGGACCTTGTGGAGGCGACCGGGATCAACCGTGGGTCGCTCTACGACACCTTCGGCGACAAGCACGGCTTGTTTCTGGAGGTGGTCGCCTACTATCGCCGGCAGGTGACGGCCCGCCGTCTCGCCCTCCTGGAGGGGCCGGGTAGCGTGCGCGAGCGCTTGGCGCGGTTCTTCGACGAAGTGATCGAGTTCTCGGTTGGCGAGGGCCGCCTGCTGGGCTGCCTGATGACCAATGCCGCCGTCGAGCTGGCACCCCACGACCGGGATACCGCGCTGGCGGTGGCCGCCAACATGGGCGCCATGGAGAAGACTTTCCGCCGCCTGCTGACCGCGGCCCGGAAGGAGGGCGACCTCGCGCCGGAGAAGTCGCCGCGCGACCTGGCGCGCTTCCTGACGGCCACGGCCAACGGCCTTCGGGTCATGGCCAAGGTCTCCCCGGAGCGTGCGGCCCTGAAGAGCGTCGTGCGCATCGCCTTGCAGTCCCTGGACTGACAGTACCGTTGTTTGCTTGCCCTTATGCCAAGTAATTGAATGAGCGTTCTAAAATCCCCTTCAACACTGTCAAGAACCAACACAGCAAAGAAAAGGAGTTCCCTCGATGCTGAAGCCGCGCGAAGCCGCCCCCGAAATGTCCTTTCCTACCGTCGATGGCGGGACCTGGACCCTGTCGGAGCGCAAGCCGGAGAATCTCTCCATGGTGGTCGCCTATCGCGGCCTGCACTGCCCGGTCTGCCGCGGCTACTTGAAGGAGCTGAACGACCGCGCCGACGAGTTCGCCGAGCGCGGCGTGGAGCTGGTCGCCGTCAGCACCGACGGTGAGGAGCGGGCCCGCGCCGCCAAGGCCGACTGGGAATTGCCGAACCTCGCCATCGGCTACGACCTCGGCATCGACGACGCCCGCAGGATGGGACTCTACATCTCCACCAGCCGCGGCAAGACCTCCATCGGCATCGAGGAGCCGGCGAAGTTCAACGAGCCGGGCCTCTATCTGGTGAAGCCCGATGGCACCCTCTACTCCGCCTTCATCCAGACCACGCCCTTCGCGCGCCCGAAGTTCGAAGAGATCCTGAAGGCCATCGACTTCATCAACGCCAACAACTACCCCGCCCGCGGCGAGGCCTGAGGGACGCCTGAAGCAAAGCGCCCCCTCACCTTCCCGCTGACGCGGGCCCCTTCCTCTCCCGCCAGGGGAGAGGAGAAAGAAACTGAAGCCGCTTCGATCAAACCCTCTCCCCAGCGTGGGAGAGGGCTGCGCAGCCTTGGCGAGCCTGCGGCGAGCTTAGGCGGAGCTGGGTGAGGGGGCGTCCCGCGAAGCGGGACGCTACTCCGCGGCGTATTTGGCGATGAGGGCGCGGGCTTCTTCGAGGAGGGCCTTGCCGTCCTTGCCGGCCTTGTCCATCTCGGCGATCCAGGTATCGGCGACGCTGGCGGTGGCGGCCTGCCAGCGGGCCAGCTCTGCGCCCTCGATGGTGAAGAAGCTGTCGCCCAGCTTCGCTGCCGCCTCGCGGCCCGGCTGTTCCGCCTCGTCCCAGAGGCGGCCGATCTTCTTGGCCAGGGGAATGCCGGAGTTGTCGTCGATCACCTGGCGCAGGTCGGCGGGCAGAGACTCGTAGCGCGCCTTGTTCATGGCGAAGAGAAAGACCGCGGTATAGAGGCCGCGCTCGCCGCCGATCTCGGTGTGGCTCTGGGTCAGTTCGTGGACCTTCAGCGGGCGGGTCACCTCGTAGGGCAGGATGGTTCCCTCCACGACGCCGCGCGACAGCGCCTCGGGGACCGCCGGCACCGGCATGCCCACCGGTGTGGCGCCCAGGGTCTTGAGGGCGATGTTGGTCATCCGGGTCGGTGCGCGGACCTTCAGGCCCTTCAGATCTTCCAGGCTGCGCACCTCGCGCCCGCGCATGTGGAAGGTGCCCGGCGCGTGGACATGGACCATCAGGGGGTGGACGTCCGCGAACTCCTCTCGGGCATGCTTTTCGTAGAATGCGTGGGCGGCCTGGCTGGTGGCCTCGGCGGAGGCCGCCATGAAGGGCAGCTCGAAGACCTCCACCGTGGGAAAGCGCCCTGCCGTGTAGCCCGGCAGGGTCCAGACGATGTCGGCCACGCCCTCGCGCACCTGGTCATAGAGCTGCGGCGGTTTGCCGCCGAGCTGCATGGCGGGATAGATCTCGATCTTGATGCGGCCGTCGGACTCCGCCTCGACCGTCTCGGCCCAGGGGACGATGAAGTCCTTGTGGGTCGTCGAGGGCGGCGGCAGGAAGTGATGCACCCGCAGGGTGATCTCCTGAGCCACGGCGGGGGCAGTGGCGAGAGCCGCCCCGAAACCCGCCAGAACGCCGGCAACAAGGGCCATGGGCAGCGCCCGCCGCGCCCAGCCGTCAATGATCCTCAGCATCTTGAGACCTCCCTGTTCAGCCCCTTCCGTGGCGTTAGACTATCGCCTGTCCACGTGCCGTTCCGGCGGCTTTGCTCCGGCGGTATGGATGGGCGATCTTATGGACGCAACGGGCGAATGACAAACGTAGAACGGCGGTGCCATGGCCGGTGTGGAGGCAGTGTCGGGCGGGCCCCGCTCAGCTAGGCCCGAAGTCCTCAAGACGGTTTGTGGAGGGCGGGCGCAGAGAGGAGTCCCATGAAGCTGCACAACTACTTCCGAAGCTCCACCTCCTTCCGGGTGCGCATCGCCCTGGGTCTGAAGGGGCTGTCTTACGACTATGTCGCCTACCACCTGCGCAAGGGTGAGCAGCGCGACAAGGTCTACCTGGCGCTGAACGCCCAGGGCCTGGTCCCGACCCTGGAGACCGAGGCCGGCGACCGCCTCGCCCAATCGCTGGCCATTGTCGAATATCTGGAGGAGGTCTATCCCGACCCGCCGCTGCTGCCGGCGGAGCCTCTGGCCCGGGCGCGGGTGCGCGGGCTGGCCTATGCCATCGCCTGCGACCTGCACCCCCTCAACAATCTGCGGGTGCTCAAGTATCTGGTCGATCCGCTGGGCCACGACGCCGGTACCCAGGCGGACTGGTTCCGCCACTGGGTGGCGGTGGAGTTCGCGGCGATGGAACAGCGCCTGAGCGAGGAGCCGGAGACCGGGCGCTTCTGCCACGGCGACCGGCCTGGCCTGGCCGACCTCTGCCTGGTGCCTCAGGTGGTGAACGGACGGCGCTTCGACTGCGACATGACGCCCTATCCGACCATCATGCGCATCCATGAGGCCTGCATGGCGATTCCCGCCTTCGCCGAAGCGGCGCCGGAGCGCCAGCCGGACGCGGAGGGCTAATCACCGCGTTCGCTGGTCAAGGCAGAGGGCGGTCACTAGGATGGTGTTCTTAGTGAACGAGGAACGATTCGCGGAGAGATCAGCCGATGAAGGGCGACAAGACGGTCATCGAACACCTGAACCGGGTGCTCAAGAATGAGCTGACGGCCATCAACCAGTATTTCCTGCACTCGCGGATGCTGAAGGACTGGGGCCTTACGCGGCTCGGCGAGTACGAGTACCACGAGTCCATCGACGAGATGAAGCATGCCGACAAGCTGATCGAGCGCATCCTGTTCCTCGAAGGCCTGCCGAACCTCCAGGATCTGGGTAAGCTGCTGATCGGCGAGGACGTCAAGGAGATCCTGGAGTGCGACCTGAAGCTCGAGATGGCGGCAATCCCCGATCTGCGCGAGGCGATTGCCCATTGCGAGTCGGTCAGCGACTACGTCTCCCGGGAGATCTTCGTCGACATCCTCGAGTCAGAAGAAGAGCACGTGGATTGGCTGGAGACCAATCTCGGCCTCATCGACAAGATGGGCCTGCAGAATTTCGTGCAGCACCACAGCGGCCACGAAGAGAGCTCATAGGGATTTCTGCAAAGGGACGGCGGCCGGACCGAAGGGGAGGCTAAGGCCGTTCGGGCGGAAGCTCTCTCAGCTTATCAGGCTTTTCCCGGGACCTTTCGGCTGAGGCGATGGTCGCCCTGGTTTCCTTTGCAAAGCGCCGGCGGAAGAAGATCCACTCCAGCACCGCCGCAAGCTGGCCTTCGGGAAGATTTCGCCAGAGGTACATCGGGCGACCGGAGCGCTATTCCGCGGCGAGGAGCGTAGGCGGGCGCTGTGCGGGATCGTTCTCCGCGGCAGGGCGATCCGCATCGTCATGGACCGCGTCGACGATGCCCTGGGCATGGGGCAGGCAGGTCCCGCAGCAGGGGCCGTTGCCCAGCGTCAGATAGGCTTCGCGCGCGCAGCGGACCCCGCTTTCCGCCACTTCGCGGATTTCGCCGTCGCGATAGCCGTTACAGACACAAACGTACATCAGCTCCTCCTCCCCGCAATATGATGAGAATGATAATGATTGTCAATTGCGGATCTGCGTGTAAGATCGCCCTCTCACGCGGGATTTGAGGCGAAGCTTGGCCCGGGGGACCCTGTCATGGAGCGCTTTCCGGCCAGTCTACGCGAGTGAGACGCATTCGCGTCACGGCGACCGTTTTGCCTGCCATGCGGCGATGGAATCGACGAAGAGAGGGGATAGTCTGATGAACAGAATAGGAAAATTTACCTTGACCGCGTGCGTCGCTTTGCTGCCGGCGGCCGCGCTTGCGGATGGGCATGCAAACAAGCTGGCGGTGCTGGAGACCTACTCCGACATTGCCCATGCCGGCTATGAGGATTCCCTGATCACCGCGCGGACCTTGCAGCAGGCGGTCGATGCCCTGGTCGCCAATCCCAGCACCCAGACTCTCAAAGCGGCGCGGGCGGCCTGGATCGCCGCGCGGGTGCCCTATCAGCAGACGGAGGTCTATCGCTTCGGCAATGCCGTGGTCGACGACTGGGAGGGCAAGGTCAATGCCTGGCCGCTGGACGAGGGGCTGATCGACTACGTCGAGACCGCCAGCTACGGCAATGAGTCCGACGAGAACCCCATCTACACGGCCAACGTGGTCGCCAACACCTCGCTGAAGGTGAGCGGCTCCATGGTCGATGCCTCTTCCATCACCAAGACCCTGCTGTCGGAGGTGCTGCATGAGGCCGAGGAGGTCGAGGCCAACGTGGCCACCGGCTACCACGCCATCGAGTTCCTGCTCTGGGGCCAGGATCTGAACGGCACCGGCCCGGGCGCCGGCGACCGTCCGGCCAGCGACTTCGATACGGCGAACTGCACCAACGGCAACTGCGACCGCCGGGCCGAGTACCTGAAGGCGGCCACCGATCTGTTGATCGACGACCTGGAGGAGATGGTGGCGCTCTGGGCGGACAACGGGCCGGCGCGTAAGGGCCTCTTGACCGGCAATGCCAATGCCGGCCTCACCACCGTGCTCACCGGCATGGGCTCGCTCTCCTACGGCGAGCTGGCCGGCGAACGGATCAAGCTCGGGCTCATGCTCCACGATCCCGAGGAGGAGCATGACTGCTTCAGCGACAACACCCACTACTCCCACTTCTACAATCAGGTGGGCATCATCAACGTCTATCTCGGCCGCTATAAGCGGGTCGACGGCAGCCTGGTGACGGGGCCCAGCCTCTCCGAACTGGTGGCCGCGACGGATGCCGCGGTGGACGCGGAGATGAAGGAAAGGCTGGGGGCCAGCCGGGTCGCGATGCAGGCCATGGTGGACCGCGCCAAGTCTGTCGAGGCCTACGATCAGATGATCAGTGAAGGCAATGACGCGGGTAACGCGGTGATCGAAACCGTGGTGCAGTCCCTGACCACGCAGACCAAGTCCATCGAGCGGGCGGTCGCCTCTCTGGGCTTGAGTCAGATCGCCTTCGAGGGCTCCGACAGCCTCGACAATCCGCAGGCGGTGTTCCAGTAAGCCACAGAGAAAGGCCGCCGCCGGGCTGGGGTAGGGACGGCGGCGGCTGAGGATTCCAACGATGATCAGACGTGCCCTATCCCTGTTTTCCTGTTTTTTTGTTGTGTTCGGTTCTGCGGCTTCGCTTGCCGGCCCGACGCCTGAAGAGGCCGCGCGCATCGCTGAGGTGACGCGGCCCACCGAGGACTTCAGCCGTGCCGAGCCCTTCGAGTTGCTTCCGGCCGGCGCGGCCACCTCCAAGAAGCGCAGCCTGGACTCCAACGCCTTTTCCCAGAGTTCGGGCAACATGACCTTCGAGCGGGAGCTGGATTTCAAACTCGGCAATGCCCTCTTCCGCCGGCTCTGGGTGTCGTCGCCGGCCTCGACGGACTCCGCCGATGGCCTGGGGCCTCTGTTCAACGCCCGCTCCTGCCAGCGCTGCCACCTGAAGGACGGCCGCGGCCACCCGCCGGTGGCCAACTGGCCGGGCGATTCAGCGGTCTCGATGTTCCTGCGCCTCAGCATCCCCCCCCAGACCGAGGCGGATCGGGCGGCACTGGCAAGCCACCGCCAGAACGTCATTCCCGAACCGACCTACGGCGGCCAGCTCCAGGACCTGGCGATCCAGGGCCATGCGGCGGAAGGCAAGATGCACATCCGCTACGAGGAGCAGGAGATCATTCTGGGGGACGGCACCGCGGTGAGTCTGCGCAAGCCGCACTACAGCGTCACCGATCTGGGCTATGGACCGCTGCACCCCGACGTTCTGCTGTCGCCCCGGGTGGCGCCGCCGATGATCGGGCTTGGCCTTCTGGAAGCCATCGCCGAGGACGACATCGTCGCCTGGGCCGACCCCGACGACCGTGACGGCGACGGCATCTCCGGGCGCATCAGCCGGGTCTGGGACAAGGAGCGCGAGGCGGTCGCCCTCGGCCGTTTCGGCTGGAAGGCGGGCGAACCCAGCCTGCTGCAGCAAGGCACCCATGCCATCAACGGTGACATCGGCCTCTCTGCGCCCCTGGCCCCGGCGCCCGCCGGCGACTGCACGCTGCGCCAGGAGGCCTGCATCGAGGCGCCCCACGGAAACAGTCCGCGACACGACGACCTGGAAGCCTCGGCGGAGATGATGCGCCTCATCACCTTCTACAGCCGCAATCTGGCAGTGCCGGCGCGGCGCAACCCCGAGGATCCGCAGGTCCTGGAGGGCAAGAGGCTGTTCTACGAGAGCGGCTGCATCGCCTGCCACAGGCCGAAGTTCGTCACCCGGCGCGACAGCCTGGGGGCCGAGCAGTCCTTCCAACTGATCTGGCCCTACAGCGACCTCCTGCTGCATGACATGGGCGAGGGGCTGGCCGACGGCCGCCCGGAGGGACGGGCCAGCGGACGCGAGTGGCGCACGCCGCCGCTCTGGGGGATCGGTCTGACGGAGACGGTCAACGGCCACAGCCAATTCCTGCATGACGGCCGCGCCCGCAACCTGCTGGAGGCGATCCTCTGGCACGGCGGGGAAGCCGAGGCGGCAATGGAGCAAGTGAAAGCCATGCCGCGCGACCAGCGGGAAGCCCTCCTGGCGTTCCTGAACTCGCTCTAGGCGGAAAGGGAGAGCCATGAAAGCGAAGGTCGTAGGGATCGGTCTTGGACTTCTGGCCTGCGCGGTGCTTGTTTGCGGGCAGGGCACGCCGGCCTCCGCGGCCCCGTCCATGGAGGACTTTGCGACGCTCAACGACGGGGCTGTAGATGCCCATCTTGTGCCGCGCTATGCGGCCTTTGCCGCTGCCGGCGAAGGCCTGGATGAAGCGCTGCGCCGAGACTGTGCCGATGGCGCCCTCAACGACCCGGCGAGCCGCGAGGCCTATCACGGGATGACGGACGGCTGGATGGCGGTTCAGCATTTGCGGTTCGGGCCCAGCGAACTCTTCCTGCGCGCCGACCGCGTGCAGTTCTGGCCGGACAAGCGCGGCAGGACCGGCCGGCATCTCGGCCGGCTGCTGTCCGAAGCCGATCCGGCGGTCTTGGAGCCGGACCGATTTGCCAAGGGCTCGGTGGCCGTCCAGGGACTGCCGGCGCTGGAGCGTCTGCTCTTCGCGCTGCCGATGGGCAGCGATCCCGCCTTCGCCTGTCAGGTCGCCCTGCGTATCGGTGCCAACCTCAAGGACATCGCCGGCGGCCTGCTGGCCGATTGGCGCGACGGCCCTTCCGCCTATGCCGCGGTATTGCGGGTGCCTCCCGGGGGCAATGCGCACTACCTCGATGCCAAGGAAGCGTCGCTGGAACTGGTGAAGGCCCTGCGCTCGGCGCTGTTGCTGGTGGCGGACTTCAAGCTCGACCGGCCGCTGGGGAAATCCCAGAAAGCCGCAAAGCCCAAACGCGCCGAGTCCTGGCGCAGCGCCCGCTCCCTGCGCAACGTTAGGATCAACCTCGCAGCGGCCGAGGCGCTCTATGCGGGCGGCTCCGGCGGCATCGCTGCGCTCGTCCGAGGTCAGCCGGGCGGTTCCGAAATCGACGCGCGGATGGTGGCCGGGTTCGAGCGGGCGGAGGAAAAACTCACAGCCTTGCCGGAGTCTCTCATGGCGGCTTTGGACCAGCCGGACGGCTGGCAGCGGCTCGACGCGCTGCGGCAGGAGGTGCGCGGCCTCCTGGACCTGGTGAGCGGTCCAATGTCGCAAGCCCTCGATCTGCCGCTGGGGTTCAACAGCTTTGACGGGGATTGACCGCCGCAGCCTGCTGCGCGCGGCCCTGGGGCTGCCGCTCATCCCGCGGGCGGCTTTTGCCAACGCCGATGCGGGGCCGTCCAGGCCCGCGTTCATCGGCGCCGGTGGCGACCGCGACGGCGGCTACTTCGCGCGCATCGTCGATGCCCGGGGGCGCGACTGTGCGCGTCTGCCGCTGAGCGCCCGCGGCCACGGCGCGGCTTGGCGTCCAGGATCCGGGGAGCTTGTGATTCTGGCGCGCCGGCCCGGCCGCTTCGCGCTGGTGGTGGATGCGGCAGAAGGCGCAGTCACCCGACGCATCGCGGCGCTGCCGTCCCGCCACTTCTACGGCCACGGGGTGTTCAGCCGGGACGGGCGTTGGCTCTTTGCCAGCGAGAACGATTTCGCCGCGGGCCGCGGGGTCATCGGGGTCTACGATGCGGCGTCGGGCTATCGGCGCGCGGGGGAGTTGCCATCCCATGGCGTGGGTCCGCATGAATTGACCCTGCTGGCGGATGGACGGCAGCTTGTCGTCGCGAATGGCGGCATCCGCACCCACCCTGAGAGCGGGCGGCGCAAGCTGAACCTCGACAGCATGGCGCCCAACCTCGCCTACATCGATAGCCACGGCGGCGCGCTGCTGCATCGCCACGCGTTGCCGGCCGAATTCCACAAGCTTTCGATCCGTCATCTGGCGGTCGCTGCCGACGGCCTTGTCTGTCTCGCCTTGCAGAACGAAGGTCCGCGCGACCGGCTGGTGCCGCTGGTCGGCTTCCAGCGGGGCGAGGGGGAAATCGCGCTGGCCGCGCCATCCCAAGAGGTTCTGAGGCGCATGCGCCACTACTGCGGCAGTGCCGCCGTGGACGGCAGTGGCGCCTACCTGGCGGTCTCGGCCCCGCGGGGCGGCCTGGTCACCGTCTGGTCGACGGCGGAACAGCGCCACCTCTCGTCCCTTGCGGTCGCGGACGGTTGCGGCCTGGCGCCCGCCGGTGGTACCGGGCGCTTTCTCATTTCCAGCGGCCGCGGTCAGCTCTTGATCCACGATGTGCGACGCGGCGCGACCCTGACCCTGCGGGACGATGGCGCCGAGGGCCTTGCCTGGGACAATCACCTGACGGCGCTTCGGTAAATCGAGGCGGGGCTGCCTCGTGCCTGATCATGCCTGGGCCGGAGGGTTCGGGGCATGCTATAGCTCTCGCCATGATTCTGACCGTGGATAACCTTCTGGCGGGCGAGCGGCTCGCCCAACTGAAGGGCCTGCTCGATGACGTCGAGTTCATCGACGGGCGCAAGACCGCCGGCTGGCACGCCAAGCTGGTGAAGGCCAACGAGCAGTCCGACGGCCGGAACCCCAAAACGCAGGAGGCCCGCAAGCTGGTGCTGGAGGCGCTGCAGGCAAATGCCACCGTTGCCCTGGCAGTGATGCCCAGCCATTTCCGCCCGATCCTGTTCAGCCGCTACCGCGAGGGCATGTCCTACGGCGCCCACATCGACGACGCCATCATGGGGCGCGGGCAATTGGCGCGCAGCGACGTTTCGATGACCCTGTTCCTGAACGCGCCGGAGGACTATGACGGCGGCGAGCTGGTGATGGCGATGGGCGGCAGCGAGTTGACCTACAAGCTGCCCGCTGGCTCGGCGGTCTTCTATCCCTCCACCACCCTGCACCGGGTGGCGGAGGTCACCCGGGGACGGCGCGACGTGGCGGTGACCTGGATTCAGAGCATCGTCCGCTCCGCCGAGCAGCGCGAGGTCCTTTACGACATCGACCGGGTCCGGCGCGGCCTGTTTCAGGAAAAGGGCAAGACCCAGGAGTTCGATCTCCTGAGCAAGACCCACGCCAACCTGATGCGGCTCTGGTCGGACGTGTAGCGACGCCCGGCGTTCCGCGCGCCGTGCTCAGGTGTCGCTGGCCTCCCAGAGATTAATGCAGGGTCCCGAGAAAAGAACCGGGCCGGTTGGCGCTGCCGGCGCCGCGCCGCTGGCTTCCAGGGTCACCACCAGCGACTCCGAGGTCTTGACCGCGTCCCACCCGGCCTGGTCCAGCGGGATGGTCGGGCTGTCGCCGCCGGCCACCTGCAGCAGCGGGCGGGTGGTTCCCTTGCCGCGCTCGACCGCCCAGATCTGGAAGGCCTTGCCCTCGTAGGCACTCAGGCTGCGCAGCGGCTTCACCGAAAGCCGCCAGGGGCCCTTGTAGGCCGTGACGACCAGCACCGGTTCTTCGCCATCGTCTGCCAGGACGGCGACATAGCTGGGCAGGACCTGCTGTGGCGCGGTTTCCGCCACCTGCGGTGCCGGGCCCGGCTGGGAAAGGATGAAGCCGGCATAGCCGCCGACCAGGACGACGAGGACCGCCGCGGCGGCGCCGAAGGGCCGCCAGAACGCGAGACTGTGCCAGAAGCTCGAGCGTTCGCTTTCATTCTGCGGATTGATGCGCTGCCTGAGTGCGCGCAGGACGCGGGCAGGGGGTTCGCGTGGCGGTGTTTCCTCGGCCAGCGAGGTCAGGCGGTCCTCCCAGGCCTCGACCCGCCGGCGCAGAGCGGGGCGCGTGCGCATCAGCGCTTCGAAGCGCCGCCTGGCCGGACCCTGCAAGGCGCCGACGACATATTCGCCGGCCAGCGCTTCCTGCAGTTCTGGGTCGTCGTACCTCATTGGTCCAAGCACTCCCTGACCTTGATCAAGCCCCTGCGGATCCAGGTCTTCACGGTCCCGACCGGACGCTCGATCCGGGCCGCGACCTCGCTCGGCGTATAGCCCTGATGGTAGGAGAGCAGGATGCAGTCGCGCTGCTCTTCGCTCAGCCCGGAAAGACAGGCCATCAGGCGCTGCAATTCCTGGCTGGTCTCGGCCATCGCTGCCGGGTTGTCGCCGCTCATGCGCGCGTCCTTTTCAGGACTCCACTCCTCTTCAGCGGCGCGATAGTCGGCTTTCCTCAGGAGATCCAGCGACTGGTTGCGTACGACATTGATCATCCAGGTCATCGGCCGCCCCCGACCCGGATTGTAGCTGTCCGCATAGCGCCAGATCTTCATGTAGGCCTCTTGCAGAGCCTCCTCCGCCCAGGCCTCACGTTTCAATATACGAAAGGCAACACCAAAGAGTTTCGCCGCCGTGGCCTCGTAGAGTTCGGCGAAGGCGGATTGGTCTCCCAGGCTGCATCGAGACAGCAGAAGATCGAGCCTTTCGGAAGAATCCTGAATCGCCGTAGGCTTCATAAACGAACCTTACAGAGTCAGTTCACGCGGGCCTCAACGAAGCGCCTCCGTCATCCGACGCCGGGCCGCTCCGGTTCGAAGCCCGGGCGGTACGGCAGCAAAAGGGTCTCGCCGAAATGGCGGGAACGTGGTTGGACGACGGTGATGCTCGGGATGCTGCGTTGGCCAGAGTGTACCATTTGCGCGGCGACGTCGATGCGGACCTTATACCAATCGGCGCCCGGCGTTCCACTGCCATTCCCGCAAGGCTGCTTCGCGGCAACGTTCTCCCGGCGGTTGTTTGGTTCAGGTCCGGCCGAAGACGGCGCCGCTGTGCGGATCAAAAACGCGAGACCTCACGCAAAGGGAGAGTTTGAACTCAAGTTTCGCGTAATTTGAGATTGAGTCTACGAATCTCGATACTAGTCGAAGGATTTTGCCGCATTGCGGGTATTCTGGGTGCAATTTCGCGATTGACGTGCTGTGTCGTTCACAATTTAGCAACTATAGTGGCGCCACTTAGACGGAAAGGTGGTATGGACTGAGCGAATCGAGGGGGCTACCCAGTCGGGGGCGCTCCTGAGGCCGGCGGAGGGGATTCGGCGGCGTGACGGCAAGCGGCGAATGACGGCAACCACAAGCGCGGACAATCGGACACTGCGCGTCGACAAGACGCGCCGCCTGGTGGCGCATCGGCGCCGCGGCCTGCTGTTGCCGATCCTGATGCTGGTGATCCTGACGCTGGTGGCCATGGTGGCGGTGCTCTATTGGAGCGCCGACGCCCTCAACCGCCGCCAGGCCGAGACCGAGGTGATGCTTGTCACCTCGACCCTCGAAGCCCGGCGCGCTGCTTTTCGCACCCTGGTGATCGACTATGCCTGGTGGGACGAGGTCATCTATGTCCTCGATCAGGAGCTTGACGAGCGCTGGGCCAGTGAAGAGCTGGGCGCCTATCTGCTGGAGGCCTTTGGCATCCGCTGCCTCTGGGTGGTTGGCCCCGACAACGAAACCAAGATCGCCTTCGTCGACGGCAGGCCGACCGATGTGCCGATTTTCGATCGGCTGCCGCCCAACGTTTCCACGCTGCTCGACGCGGCCCGCCAGGGCCGGACCATCGACGCGGTCCCGGAGGCCGGGTTCATCTCCTTGAACGGTCAGTTGGAGGTGATCGCCGCCAGCATCGTCGCCCCCTTCGAGCAGGTGGGAGATCCGCCGGCCCCTGAGGACGCTTCGGTCGTCGTCTTCACCCGCCCTCTGGCCAACGACTTCTTCGCCGCCTCAAGCCTCGGCAGCCTGCTGGAGATGCCCAAGTTCGTCGATTCGCCACCCGACCCTGGTCTTGCCGGTCATCAGGTTATGGGGCTCGACGGAGTCCCCGTCGGCCATGTGGTCTGGCAGGAACGGCGGCCGGGTGACGATCTGCTGTGGCGCGGCGCGCCACTGCTGATCCTGGCCTTGCTGATCCTGCTCGTGCTGATGGTGCTCACGATCCGCAGGGTCGATGCACTGGTCGTCCACGAAGGGCGCCTGGCCCTGTCCCTCGACCACGAACGCCAGCGGCGCGAGGACAAGTCACGCTTCGTCTCGATGGTCTCTCATGAGTTCAGGACGCCGCTGCAGGCGATCAGGTCGGCGGCGGACATGCTGGAGCGCCGCGGCGAGAAACTCAGCCAGGCGGAGTGGCGCGAGGAAACCGAGACCATTCGCGAGGGCGTGTCCGCGCTTTCGAACCTTGTGGACGATGTGCTCCTGGTTGGCCGCGTCGATGCACCGGGCAAGACCCGCGAGGGCGAGGCGGTCAATCTGGCCGACCTCTGCTCCGCGGTCTGGCGGGAGGCATCCCTGGCGCTGCGCGCCCGCCAGACCCTGAAGCTGAGCGACCGAATTGCCCTGCCGGCGGAGGGATGCCAGCCGGTGATGCTCCACACGATCCTGTCCAATCTCTTTCAGAATGCGATCAAGTATTCGCAAGGCGCCCCAAGTGTTGAAGTCGAGCTGTCGCTGGTCGAGGACAGCTACCAGATTTCGGTGCGCGATTTCGGCCCCGGGATTCCCAAAGAGATGCGCGAAGCGGTCTTTGAGCCCTATTGGCGCGGGGCGTCTACGGTCGCCGTCCAGGGCGCCGGCCTGGGTATGTCGGTGGCCCGCTCCGCTGCCCGCTCCATGAACGGCGATATCACCATCGAGGACGACGACCTTCAGGTCGGAACCCGCTTCGTTCTGCGCTGGCCCACCCCGGCGAAGGTGTTGCGGGTGGTCTCTCCGCCGATCGGTGACTGACGGCGCGCGCGTTCACCTGTCCGATAAGCGCGCGTGTCCTGTTGGCCGGGCCCTGCCGCACTCTCCTTCCCGCATCGATAATCCGCCTGCGGACGGCAGCCACGACCGCCGCCCCAGGCCCCACTTTCACCTCCTGTGGCGGCGGCGTTTCCAGGGCGAATACAACCGCTACTCGCTTTAAGGTTGTCTAAGTGAAATAAATTGACGGAATAGTATAAGTTTCCACTATTACTTACAGAATCAGTCGGTTAACCCGCGTTTGTCGATAGTTCCACATATATGCAAACCTAGAGACAAATTTTTACCATCTTTGCGAGAGATTTTCCTTTGTCGTTTCCCCCGGCTATCGAATATAATCATCGCGGGGTCACGGAATCACTGAATAGTAGGGTGAAATGATGCTTGCTCATCAACCAGCGGGGAAAGCCAGACAGGCACATCCCGTTGACGTTCATGTCGGCGGACGCGTTAGGCTTCGGCGTGTATTTCTAGGGTATTCTCAAGAGAAGCTTGCCAACGCGCTCGGCCTGACATTTCAGCAGATTCAAAAGTACGAACGCGGTGCGAACCGGATTTCTGCGAGCAAGCTCTACGAGCTTTCGCGCATCCTGAATGTGCCCGTTACCTATTTCTTCGAGGGCGTGGAGTCCGAGAGTGAGGCCTCGTCCTCCGGCGCAGATGCCGGCAACGGTGCGGGCGCCCACATTCATTCCTCCGACCCCGATTTCACCAACCAGCGCGAGACGCTGCAACTCATCAGTTCATACTATAGAATTCCTGACTCCAAGGTGCGGGCGGAAGTGCTATCCTTGCTGAAGACCTTGGGCCGCGCGTCCGACGGGTAGACGGCGGTTGGCCAGATGGAGGGCTAGGGGGAGCTGGCAAGAGCGGTAGGATACACCGAACTGCATCCGCGGGTGAGCCGTCTTCGGGCACTTCCTCACCGCGGTACCCCTCCTTTTGATTTCGTCGGACCTGCTCCCTCCGACGGATCTTTCTTCGATGACAGACCGGGCCGCAGCCTGACCGCTGCCACAGGGAGGGTTGCCCTGCGGCGGCCCTACTTCTCGTGAATCCGCTGGTCGAACGCTATGTCGATGCCCTTGCCGGCGTCGGCAGCATTTCCGAGATCGGTGCCGGCCTGCAGGACACCTTGGAAAACCTTGGGTTCGACCAGTATTCATACGTTCATGTGCGCCCGCCCCTGGGCAAGCGCATCCGCTCTTTCGTGCCTCAGTCCTCCCCCGACGGCCAGGTCGTTCATGAGTTCTTGGCGAGCTATCCGGACGACTGGGTCGAGCACTATCTCTCGCGCGGTTACGGCGACGTGGATCCCACCTTCCAGGCGGCGACCGCGACGATCCTGCCGTTCACCTGGCGGGATGTCAGCACCCGCAACGATCTGAGCAACGGCCAGCGGAAGGTCTTCAACGAGGCCGGCGATTTCGGTCTGACCAAGGGTGCGACCATTCCGATCCACGGGCCTGAAAGCGGCCTTTCCACCCTCAACGTCTCGACCAGCGGCACCCAGGCCGAATTCGAAGACGCCTACCAGAAGAGCTGCCAGGACTTGACCTGGATCGCGGCCCAGACACACGAGGCCTTCCTGCGCCTCTCCCACGATGTTCCGCTGGAAGAGCGGGTGCGGCTGACCGACCGCGAGCGCGACTGCCTGCGGTGGACCGCCCGCGGCAAGACCGCCTGGGAAGTTGGCCAGATCCTGGCGATTTCCGAGGAAACGGTGCTCTTTCACCTCAAGAACACCATGCGCAAGCTCGGGGTCTTCTCCAAGCATCACGCGGTGGTCAAAGCGATCCTGCTGGGTCACATTATCCCCTAGTTCCCTGAAAAATTTGAAGTTTTTACACTGACGACGATGCCGTCGCCGGCGTCGTCCGGCCGTGGCCCCCCAGTTCTGGGGGGCTGTCAGGCAGCCCCTTCCGCAGTCCAATCGCCGGTAGATCGGATTGCGAGAGGGTCGGCCTGTGATCGACGTCGTTACCCCAGATCTCTATGCGGAGTACGCCGGGGCGCTGAGCCAGATGTTTCGCCAGCGCTGCCGCGTGTTCCGGCAGAGGTTGGGGTGGGACGTGGCGGTTTCGGACGGCGAAGAGCGGGACTCCTTCGACAATCTCTACCCGATTTACCTCTTGGCCATGGATCCGGAGGAGCGGGTGCTCGGCAGCTGGCGATTCTTGCCGACCACCGGCCCCTACATGCTGCGGGACGTTTTCCCGGAGCTTCTGGAAGGTGAGAGGGCCCCCTACCACCCCTTGATCTGGGAAGGCAGCCGCTTCGCGGTCGAGGGTAGGGGAAACCGGGGGCGGGTGAGCAGCGAGCTGCTCTGCGCGGTGACCGAAACCTGCATCGCCATGGGCATCCGCGAGCTGATCACCGTCTACGACGCCCGCATGGAGCGGCTACTGCCGCGCCTCGGCTGTCCCCCGAAGCAACAGACGTGCCCCGTGTGCATCGACGGCGAAATCGCCTTCGCCGGGCACTTCGACATGAACCACGCAACCCTGGCCAGCCTGCGGTCCACCGCCGGCATTCAGGGATCCGTCATTCGCAATGCCTTCTTTCTGGATCAGCCGGCAGTCGCCTAGGCCGGGAAGAGGCAGATCACATCAACGAGGAGAAAGTTATGAGCGAAGAGAAAAAGCCGATCGAGTTGAAGCTTTGCGACCCCCTGCAGGACGCCGAGGCCATCAAGCGCTGCCTGGACTACCTGCGAATCGAAGCCAAGCGCACCGGGCTTTCGTTCGCCGCGCATCTGATCGGCGTTGCCGCCGAGGCCGTGTCGGACTCGATCGCCCTGACCGAGAAGTCGGTGGCCCAGGTCGAACAAAAGGGCTCGGCCCGGCTTTCTGGCGTCGCCGAAGTGCCGATGCAACAGCGCCACTAGGCTGCCGGCCGCCCGTGGCTTGATCCGGCAGGCCACGGGCCGGGAAACACTGCCACTGGAACGGAGGGGGAAGCCATGAGTCTGGCTGTCCAAGAGTTTTCTACGCTCGACCATCTGCAAGGCGGCGAGCGGCCGCCGGAACTCAAAGGCTGGCCCCTGGTCGGGGTGTTGCCGGCATTGCGCCGCGACCCCTTGCGCTTCTTCACCCGTGTCGCGCGGCAGCACGGCGGTGCCGTGACCCTGCGGTTCGGGCCGGACCGGGTGGTCATGCTGAACGATCCGGCAATGATCCGCCACGTTCTGCAGGACAACCGGCTGAACTACGAGAAGAGCAAGTTCTACGACATGATGCGCTCGGTGCTGGGCGAAGGCATCTTCCTCGCCGAGGGCGACGACTGGCTGCATCAGCGCAAGACCGCCGCGCGCGGGTTCCAGGGCTGCCAACTGCGGCGCATGACCGAGGCCATGCAGACGGCGGTCGACGAGATGCTGGCGCGCTGGCGGAAGCAGGCGGCGGTGGAGGCACCGCTCGATGTGGTGCCGGAGATGATGCGCCTGACCCTGGACATCGTCATGCGCACGCTCTTTTCGGTGCATCTGCAGGGCGAGCACGAACAGGTCTATGTTGCCATGACCCGGGTCCTGCGCGATGCCGAGAGGCGGATCTGGTCCCCCTTCGTCCTGCCGCGCTGGCTGCCGACGGCCAACAACCGCGCCGTAAAGGACGCTCTGGCGAGCCTCGACGACTTCGTCTACGGCCTCATCGCCCGGCGCCGCGCCGCCGCCCGGTCTGCCGAGCATGATCCAGAGTCGGAGGGCGATCTTCTCGACCTGATGATGGCCAATCAGAACGGCCGTTCGGACAAGGCGCTCCGAGATCAGGTGCTGTCGATGATCCTCGCCGGGCACGAAACGACGGCCAACGGACTGGCCTGGACCTGGTACCTCCTGTCGCTGCACCCGGAATCGCGCCGGCGCGTGAAGGCGGAGGTGGAAAGCGTTCTGGGCGGCCGCGCGCCCGATTTCGCCGATCTGTCGAAGCTGACCTATACGCGCTGCGTGCTCGACGAAGCGCTGCGGCTCTATCCCCCCTTGTGGACCTTTTCGCGCACGGCGGTGGCCGATGACCGCATCGGCGAGCTGGATATCCCCGCTGGCACCAACGTCATGATGAACATGTTTGCCGTGCATCGCCGCCCGGAACTCTGGGACAACCCGGAAGGTTTCGATCCGGGCCGCTTCGATCCCGAGACCGGTGACCCGCGCCGGCGCTTCGCCTACTTCCCCTTCAGCGACGGACCGCGGAGCTGTCTGGGCGAGCGCTTCGCGATCCTCGAATCGCTGATCGCCATGGTCGGCATCGTGCAGAACTTCGATCTCCATCTGCTGTCCGGCCAGGAGGTCAAGCCGGAACCGATGATCACACTGCGCCCCAGCGGGCTGACGATGCAGCTCGTGCCGCTGCGCGAAAGCTGAGACCATGGCCGGAGCGGTCGTCGTTACCCTGGTCTATCTGATCGGTCTTGGGATCGTTTATCCAGCCTTGCCGTTCCAGGCCCTGGCCCTGGGCGCCAGTCCCATCCAGGTGTCGCTGATCCTGGTCACCGACACGGCCATGGTGCTGCTGCTGGCCCCGGCGCTGGGACGGCTCAGCGACCGCTTCGGCCGCCGCGGCGTCACCTGCCTGGCGCTTGCCACGGCGCCCTTCGCCTATCTGATGCTGGCCTATGCCGACTCGCTTCTCTGGCTCTTCGCCGCGCGCGCGCTGGCCGGTGTCAGCAACGCGGCGATCCCGGTCATCCAGGCGCTGATGGCGGACTCGACCTGCGACCGGCGCCGTGTCTGGGGCATGGCCAATGTCAATTCGGCCTTTGCCATCGCCTTCATCATCGGCCCGCTGCTGGGGCGCGAGTGGCTGCTGGGGCCGGAGGGCACGGACTATCGGGCCGGGGCCCTGGGCGCGGCCGGCTTTGCCGTCCTCGCGGTGATCCTGGCCGCCGCCCTGTTGCGGGAGGCCCGGCGCCCGGCGCCTGTCCAAAGGCTGGTGGTCCACGATCCCGCCAGCGTCATTGCTGCGCCGCTCTGCCTGGGCCCCATCGCGGTGATGGCGGTCTTGGCCTTTGCCTATGCGTCCATGGAGACCACGCTGGGGCTCTGGTCGGCGCGGATCCTCGCCTGGGGGGCGGCGGACGTGGCGCTGGCCTTCATGTGCGCGGGCATCGCGGCGCTGTTCAGCCTCTGGGTCCTCATCCCTGTGCTCTGCCACCGCCTCGGCGAAGAGGTGGTGGCGGCCGGGGCGGCCCTTTCCATGGGGCTCGGCATGTCGCTCTTCGTCGTCTGGCCGAGCGACCTGGCCATCGCCATCGCCCTGATGCTGCTGGGTGGCGGCATCGCCACGAGCCTTTCCTGCCTGCAGGCGCTGCTCTCGAAGGCGGCCCCGCCGTCCATTCAGGGGACGGCCATGGGGCTGAACCATGCCGTGCTGAGCGCCGCACGGATCGTGGGTCCGGTCTGGGGCGGCTTCGCCCTCGGCAGCCTGGGCAGCGGCTGGCCTTACCTCTCCGGCGCCGCCCTGGCGCTGATGGCCCTGCTGATGACGATCTGGATCTACCGCCCCCGGCCACAGACGGCCGGGCGATGACGTTCTGATCAAGTACGCTCTGGAGGAGACTTGCCATGTTGAATGTCGCTTTCTTCCTGGACGCGACGGCGGCTCGCGCACCCCAATCCACGGCCTTGGTCTTTGATGGCAGGCACATCAGCTATGCGGCGGTGCTGAGCCAGGCCAATCAGGTCGCCAATGGCCTGCGCGCCCGCGGTTTCGGCCCGGGCAGCCGCATCGCCCTGGCGTGCAGCAACCGCCCGGGTTTTCTCGCCGCCTACTACGGCATTCTCAAGATCGGCGCCTTGGCGGTGGTGCTGAGCACTACCCTGCGGCAGCGCGACATCGCCTTTCAACTGCGGGATTCGGGGGCCGAAGCGCTGCTCACCTTCGACGGCCGCGGCGACCGCGCCTACGCCGACCAGGCCCTGCCCGCGGCAGCCGAAGCGGGCATCTGCGATAAAGTCTGGATCATCCCCTCGGAGATCGCAGCAGCGTCCACCATCGCCGGCTATCCGGCCCTCTCGGACCTCATGGAGGGACAGTCGGAGAGCTGCCACAGCCATGGTTACGGCGCCGAGGACACGGCGGTGTTGCTCTATACTTCCGGCTCCACCGGCCGGCCCAAGGGCGTCGAACTCACCCAGGCCAACCTGGCGTCCATGGTGATGATCAACTCTGCCCTGGCGGACCGCGACGCCACGGCGGTGCGTCTGGTATCGACGCCGCTGTTCCATGTCATGGGGCAGATCTGCGGTCTCAATCTCGCCGTTCTGAACGGTGAGACCATGGTGCTGGTCGACGGCTTCGATCCGGCCTTGATCTGGCGCCTGATCGTCGAGCATGCGGTGACCTACTTCGTCCACATGCCGATCTTCTACCAGTACATGCTGGAGCGCGCCGACGGCGTCGACACCCAGGCGGTGCGCCGCAGCCTGCGGCTCTGCGCGACCGGCGGGGCACCGCTGCAGGCGGAACTGGCGGAGGCCTTCCGCAACCGCTTCGGCCTGGAGATCGTGCCGGGCTACGGCCTTACCGAAGTCTCCTCCATCGTTGCCTGGGGCGACGCGACGAAGCTGACGCGCTCGACCATGGTCGGCCGTGTGGTGCCCGGGGTCGAGGTGAAGCTGATGGACGAGGCGGGACGCGAGGCCGGGCTTTACGACCAGGGCGAGATCCTCGTGCGCAGCCCCGGCGTGATGAAGCGCTACTTGAACCTGCCGGACGAGACCCGCAAGCGTCTGCGCGGCGGCTGGTTCCGCACCGGCGACATCGGCCGCTTCGACGAGCGCGGCGGCCTCGAGGTGCTGGGGCGGGTCGACGACAAGATCCTGCGCGGCGAGGAGCACATCTATCCCGCCGAGGTGGAGGCGGTGCTGAAGGACCATCCCGCCGTCCGCGAGGCGGCGGTGATCGGCGTGCCGGACGACTACCTGGGCCAGGAGGCGAAGACCTTCGTGGAACTGAAGGAGGGCTGTTCGCTGGACGCCGAAGACCTGCTCGGCTGGCTCTCCCGGGAGCTTCCCGACGGCAAGTGCCCGGGCCTTCTGCAGTTCCAGTCCAACCTGCCGTTGACGCCCACGGGAAAGGTCGCGCGCCACCTCCTGAGCTGACGCGTCCATTGGGCAAAGTGGGCGGTAACCCTTTCTATACCAAGGCTGGCTAGGCTGCTTGCGCTTCGCCCGGAGGCGGGCGAATCCGCTTTGCAGAACCAGTCATCGAGGCCGGATGTGAACCGCAACATCAGCGTCAAACCCATGGACCGCCGCCGCGACCGGCGCCGTCCGTTCGACCTCTCGGCGGAGATCGAAGGGCAGGCGGTTTCGCTGGTCGACCTTTCCGTGGTCAGCTTCGGCGCGGCCATCGACCCCACGCTACCGACGCCTCTGAGCCTTCCCGTGGGCCACCGCACCAAGCTGGACATCTGGCTGGACGACGGCCGGCAACTGCGGCTCGACGCCGAGATCGAACGCGAGGTGGCGGAGGACGGTGTCTTCGGCGGGCGCTTCATCGAGCTATCCGACGAACAGTACCGGCTCGTGGAAGCGCTTCTGACCGGGCGCGCGCACCGCCTCTAAGGACCCTCGCCGGAATGCAACAGGGCTGCGCCGTGACGCAGCCCTTTTCGTTTGCCCGCTTGGGCGCTTTGCCGGACGGGGGCGCTACTGGCTCTGAGCCACCTGGGTCGGTGCCAGCTTGGCCTTGCGTGAATAGAAGATGTGGCGGCCGTACTTCGGCCCGCGAGCGAAGGCCGTGCGCCAGCGCGGCTTCACATAGTCCGCGTGGTACCAGAGCGCGCCGCCGGAGTTGTCGCTGACGCTGCCCCAGAAAACCTGGCCGGCCAGATGCAGGCTCTCCTCCCAGGCCCGGGCGTCGTTCACCTCGTCGGCTTTGCCGTCGCAGTACCAGGAGAACTGACACTTGTGCAGGCCCTGCTCTTTGCCGTCGTGGATCACCCCGCAGACCGATTCCGGATAGTAACGCGAGGCAACGCGGTTCATCACCACATGGGCGACCGCCAGCTTCCCTTCCAGGGGTTCGTTGCGCGCTTCGAAATAGATGTTCTGCGCCAGGCAGGTCAGCTCTTCCTGGAGCTTCTCCGGGTTCGGCGTAAAGGTCGCCGCGATGTGGTTTTCCAGGTCCAGCGGGGTGATGCCGACCTGGCGGATGTAGAGATGGTCCGCGTCGACGTGCTTGATGTCCACCGGAACGAAGCTCTCGGCGCCGATCCGCAGCCAGGCGCTGTTCACCCGGTCGCTGGTGCCGACGAAGGCGAGCGCCGTGCCGGCGATCACGCAGGCCATGGGGGCGCTGAGCGCAGAGGTCAGGGCGGCGCTCGAGATACCCCGGCGCGTCAGGCCCAGCCTGATCCGCAGCCTCAGCAGGCCGCGGCGCGCTTGCGCGAACCGGCGTCCCAACTGAGCCCCCTGGGGGGCGTGTGTGTCTTCAAACTGCCGCATCAGTCTTTTAGATCCCTGTGAACTCACTGCGGCCCGCGTCCTTGTCCTGTCTTCCGTGGCGGGCCCCCCTGGGTGGCCCCTTCAGGGGCCGCTCGGGCTTAACACTTCCGACATACGCTTTAGCCGCTCATAAAGGTTTACACAATCTTAATACCGGATATCAAGAACTTTCGTCTGAATTTTTAGATAAATTTGCACTAAAGTTAAGGAAAATTAACTATTTATACTGAATATATTTTGAAAGAACTTGCTATTCGCACGAAATAAAATTGCCTGGTCCTTGATGTTGACCAAAATGGTAGTGATATCTGGGTATTATTATTTAGAAATAGCCATTAGTGGCGCCGTGAATTCTAAGGGAGTGCCTGCCGATTACATTCGATTTCGCGAATGCAAAACCGAAGATATGGCACCGTTTATTGCCGGCCGGGGCCACGAGTCCTTCGCTTGCCGGGCGGGCCGGCGATCATTACTGGGCGATGCTCCGGCGGGGCCACCCGTCAGGGTGGCGGGGCGAAATTTGTGACATGGCCGCGGCGGGGCCCGCAGGGGCCAGCAGGGTTAAGAAACGCGCTTAACGCCGATGCCGCGGGGGCGGCCAGCCCAGGGGGCATTGTGGATGCCGCACTCGGTCTTCTCCTGGCCCTGCCAGCGGCCGCTGCGCGAGCCGGCCTCGCCGCCGCCCTGGGTCGTACAGGGTGCGCAGCCGATGGAGCTGAAGCCTGCTGTGGCCAGGGGATGGGCCGGCAGGCCGCGCACCCTGAAGGCGTCCTGGATTCGGGCCGGATCCCAGCTTGCCAGGGGGTTCACCTTGATCCGGCTCTCCGCCGCCTCGAAGATCGGGATCGCGCTGCGCTGGGCGCCCTGGAAGCGCTTGCGCCCGTTGATCCAGGCGGAAAAGCCGCTCAACGCGCGCTCCAGCGGCAGCACCTTGCGCAGGCGGCAGCAGAGATCGGGATTGCGCTTCCACAGCGTGCCGTCGGCATCGGCCCAGGCGAGGTCCTCGGCGGCGGGCGCCACCGAACGCAGGTCGGTGAGGCCAAGCCGTTCCACCAGGGTATCGCGGTAGGCCAGGGTCTCGGGAAAGTGCTTGCCTGTCTCCAGAAAGATCACCGGGGTCGCCGGGGCGACCCGGGCCACCAGGTCCAGCAGGACGGCGGATTCGGCGCCGAAGGAGGAGACCACGGCGATACGGCCTGGGAAAACGTCGTTGATCGCGGCGGCCAGAACGCGCTCGCTGTCATAACCGCCGTAGCGGCGTTCCAGCAGGCGCGCCCGCTCCGTGAGGCGAAGCGCCCGGTCCTGGTTGGCCGCCGGCCGCACCACCAGGTCGGATCTGCTCCGTTTGGGGGCCAGCATGGTGGGGCTCCGCTACTCGGCGGCGACCGCCCGCGCACGGCCGAGGGGTCCGCCCAGTACGCCGCCGGTCGCCGGTCCGCTGCCGGCGGGCTGATAGAGCACGGTGACCTCGGAGATGGCTGCATGCCAGGCGGCGATGCTCTCGTGGCTGGCGACCTCGAAGGAGTCGAAGCCGCAGCGCAGCATGAAGAAGAGCTGGTCGCGCAGCACGTTGCCGACGGCGCGCAGTTCGCCGCTGAAGCCATGGCGCTCCCGCAACAGGCGGGCATAGGAGTAGGCCCGGCCGTCGGTGAACTTCGGGAACTCCAGGGCGATGAGGTCGAAGTGCGCCAGATCCGAAGCGATCTCCGCCGGCGACTGGTCGCTGCGCAGTCGCAGGCCGAGGCGACCGTTGCGCTGCAGCAGCGCCTCGCGTTTTGCCCGCCACTGGTCCAGCGTCACGATCAGGTCGACGTCGAGCGCGGGCTCCGTGGTGCCGTCCTGCACCGGCGCTGTCTCGGGCAGCGCCGCCCAGGGATCGTCGATGGCCTGGCCGTCCTTAAGCAGCGGCATAGAGCTTCTCCTTGAAGGGCGTGATGCCGACGCGGGCGTAGGTGTCGTTGAACTTCTCGTTGTCCTGGCGCAGGCCCAGGTAGGTGTCGACGATGCTGTCCACCGCATCGACCACGTCGTCGTAGGAGAAGGCGGGCCCGACGATCTTGCCGATGGCCGCGTTTTCGTCGGCGCTGCCGCCCAGGGTGATCTGATAGAACTCCTCGCCCTTCTTGTCGACGCCGAGGATGCCGATGTGGCCGACATGGTGATGGCCGCAGGCGTTAATGCAGCCGGAGATCTTGATCTTCAGATCGCCGATCTCGTGCTGCCGGTTGAGGTCGCGGAAGCGTTGGGAGATGCGCTGCGCCACCGGGATGGAACGCGCATTGGCCAGGTTGCAGTAGTCGAGGCCCGGGCAGGCGATGATGTCGGAGACCAGGCCAATGTTCGGGGTTGCCAGCCCAAAGGCCACCAGCTTGTCCCAGACCTTCGGCAGGTCGCTCAGCTTGACGTGGGGCAGCACCAGGTTCTGCTCGTGGCTGACCAGCACCTCGTCGAAGCTGTAGGCCTCGGCGAGGTCGGCCACCGCCTCCATCTGCGCAGCGGAAGCATCGCCGGGGGCCTCGCCCTCGGGCTTCAGGGAGATGCTGACGATGGCATAGCCGCTTTGCTTGTGGGCGGCGACGTTGCTGCGCACCCAGCGGGCGAAGTCGCGGTCCTCGAAGCGCCGTACGTCGAAGGCCGGATCGCTCGGCGGAAGGCCCTCGAAGGCCGGCGGCGCGAAGTAGGCCTCGATGCGCTCGATCTCCTCGGCCGGCAGGGTCAGGGCCCCGTCCTTCAGGTGGACCCATTCCTCCTCGACCTGGCGGGCGAACGCTTCGGCGCCGGTCTGCTGCAGCAGGATCTTGATGCGTGCCTTGTAGAGGTTGTCACGCCGGCCGAGCTGGTTGTAGACGCGCAGGATGGCTTCCAGGTAGCTCAGCAGGTGGGCCTTGGGCAGGAACTTGCGGATCGTCGTGCCGATGATGGGCGTGCGCCCCTGGCCGCCGCCGACGATCACCTCGAAGCCCACCGCGCCGGCGTCGTTGCGGCAGAGCTGCAGGCCGATGTCGTGGAGCCGCACCGCGGCGCGGTCGTTGGGCGCGCCGGTAATCGCGATCTTGAACTTGCGCGGCAGGAAGGAGAACTCCGGGTGCAGGCTGGACCACTGCCGGATGATCTCCGCATAGATGCGCGGGTCCTCGATCTCGTCGGCGCTGGCGCCGGCGAAGTGATCGGCGGTGACGTTGCGGATGCAGTTGCCGCTGGTCTGGATGGCGTGCATCTCCACCTCGGCCAGCTCTTCCAGGATCTCCGGCACGTCCTCCAGCTTCGGCCAGTTGTACTGGATGTTCTGGCGCGTGGTGAAGTGGCCGTAGCCGCGGTCGTAGGTCCGCGCGATGTGGGCCAGCTTGCGCATCTGGCGGGAGGAGAGGGTGCCGTAGGGGATAGCCACCCGCAGCATGTAGGCATGGAGCTGCAGGTAGAGCCCGTTCATCAGGCGCAGCGGCTTGAACTCGTCCTCGCTCAGCTCGCCCGCCAGGCGGCGTGCCACCTGGCCGCGGAACTGGGTGACCCGCTGCTTCACGAAGGCTGAATCAAATTCGTCGTAGCGGTACATCGTCTATTGTCCTCTAGGCGTCCGCTCAGGCGACCAGCGGCGCGGTGCGGTAGTCGGCCCGCACCGTCGGCCCGGCAGCCCGAATGATCTCCCGGGTGGAGAGGGGGCGGAGGATGCCGTCCACCTCGGCCAGCTCAACCAGATAGGGCGCCACGATCTTGCGCGCGGCGACGTCGGCCTCGGCCCGCTGCAGCAGGGCCTCCTGAACCGCAGCGTCATCGCTGACGGCGGCCTGGTTCAGCCAGGGCGACCAGAGGCCGCTGCCCGTCAGATAGACCACATCGCCCTCGCGCAAGCGGTTGGCGGTGACCGCTTTCAGGGCCGGTGCTTTGGGCGTCTTTGCGTTTTGCGGCATCTTGCTCTCCGATCTCAGACGGCCAGGGCGCGGGCCGGCTCGCGCGCCAGCGCGGCCAGTTCGGCGGCCAGGGGCCCTTCGGCGTCGGTCATGGCCTTGCGCGCCACCTCGCCGACGATGATCAGCGCCGGGCCCTCGATCCCCGAGTCCTGCAGCCGCGTGCCCAGCTCGTCCAGGCGGGCCGTGACGATGCGTTGATCCGGGCGGGTGCCGTTCTCGATCACCGCCACCGGCGTGGCCGCGGAAAGGCCGTGCGCGATCAGGCGCTGCGAAACCGTCTCTGCGGTGGAGACGCCCATGTAGATGGCGAGTGTCTGCTTGCCGCCGGCGAGGCTCGCCCAGTCGAGATCGGGTTCGCCGTCACGGGCATGGCCGGTGAGGAAGGTGACCGCCAGGGCGGTGCCGCGCAGGGTCAGCGGGATGCCCGCTGCCGCGGCGCAGCCGGCCGCCGCCGTCACGCCGGGAACCACCTCCACGGCGATGCCGCGCTCTTCCAGATAGTCCATTTCCTCGCCGCCGCGCCCGAAGATGAAGGGATCGCCGCCTTTCAGGCGCACCACCCGCTTGCCGGCCAGGGCATGCTCCGCCATCAGGGCGTTGATCTCGTCCTGGCTCTTGGAGTGGTTGGCCTTGGCCTTGCCGACGTAGATGCGCTCCGCATCGCGGCGGGCGTAGTCGACGATCTCCGGGCCGACGAGCTTGTCGTAGAGAATGACATCGGCTTCCTGCAGCCGGCGCATGGCCTTGAAGGTCAGCAGGTCCGGATCGCCGGGGCCGGCGCCGACGATGGCGACGGAGCCCGCTTCGCGGTCCTGCGCGGCGCGGCTGTTGATCAGGCTCAGCATGGTTTCCCGGGCGGCAACCTCTTCGCCGGCCAGCACCTGCCGGGCCACCGGGCCGGTGAAGAAGCGCTCCCAGAAGCGCCGCCGCGCGCCGCCCGCCGGGACGGTGGCGCCGACCGCGGAGCGGAAGGCGCCGGCGAAGCGGGCGAGCGCCCCCAGACGCGCCGGCAGCATAGCTTCGATCCGCGCGCGCAGTTGGCGCGCCAGGATCGGGGCGTCGCCACCGCTGGAAATGCCGATGACCACCGGGTCGCGGTCGACGATGGCCGGCATGATGAAGCTGGAGAGGTCCGGCCGGTCCACCACGTTGATGGCCACGCCGGCCGCTTCGGCGGCGCCAGCCACGGCCTCGTCGACCGCTGGCTTGCCGGTTGCGGAAATCACCAGGGCCCGTCCCAGAACGTCCTGGGCCATGAAGGGGCGGCACATCCATTGGACCCGCTTGTCGGCGGCCAGTTCGGCCATGTCCCCATCCAGCCGGGGGGCAACCAGGGTCACCTGGGCGCCCGACTTGAGGAGCAGACGCAACTTGCGCAAAGCCAGTTCGCCGCCGCCCACCAAAAGGCTGGATCGGCTGGCGAGATCGAGGAATGCCGGGAAGTACCGCATCGTCCGCCTTCTTGCTGCCCTCTGTCTCGGCTCCCCGACAGCTTCGGGTGCGAGATCAGTTTCCTTAAAATTCAAAGCCTTGCGGGCTTTGTCCCGCCGGTATCCGCCCTCTGCGGAACCCCATGTCCGGCAGGAGCCCAATTTCACAATGAAGGTAGGGTGATTGGTTTTAATTGTCCACATGAAATTGTATAAATCTATTATTATGCGGTTTGTGAATGTAAATTAAATCCCATAGGTTCCGAGGGGTGACAGCGCGAGCGGCTCTGCGTATCAATGCACGAGCAATCCTTGGGAGGAGTCGCCGATGAACCGCGGTCTGCAGATCCGGCCCCTGGCCGCCATTGTGCTCGTGATCGCGCTTGCCGGCTGCTCCAGCGCGCCGTTCCGGGTCGACGGCTCCGACGCCGCGCAGGAAGCGGCAAAGGCGCAGGCGGGCGATCTGCTGCCACGGCTCCAGCCCTATGCCTTCGGTCTTTGCTACAACGCGACCCTGGACGAGAACCCCGGCCTTGAGGAAGAGGCGGCCTACCAGTGCGACGGCGGCCGGCTCGAGCGGCAGGACGAGGACTTCTTCTGGAACGGCTGCTCGCTGACCAAGCCGCACCGCGTGAGCTATGTCTGCCATCCGCCGGACAAGGCCAAGCGCTGGCCGGGCACCTGAGCGCCTGACCCTAAGCTAAGCCTGATCCTTCAGGGGGCTCTAAGCGCCGGTCTGGCGCCACTCTTCCAACACCTCGGGGTCCTGCTCCGCTCCGGTATGCCGTAGACGCAGTCCGGCCAGGGCCTCTTGGGACAGCAGTTGCGCCAGGGCCCAGACCGCCATGGCCCGCACCAAAGGCGAGGGGTCGCTGAGCAGCGGTTCGATCCGGTCGGCCGCCTGTGGATTGCCGGCGTTGCCGAGGGCGATCAGCACGTTGCGCAGAAAGCGGTCGCGGCCGATGCGCTTGATCGGTGAGCCGGCGAAGAGCTTGCGAAAGCCCGCATCGTCGAGGTCGAGAAAGTCGGCCAGCCGCGGCGCCGTCAGTTCGGCGCGGGGCAGGAAGGCCGCTTCGCTGGTCGGCTGCGCGAACTTGTTCCAGGGACAGACCGCCAGGCAGTCGTCGCAGCCGTAAACCCGGTTGCCCATGGCGGCGCGGAATTCCCGCGGGATGTGGCTCCTATGCTCGATGGTGAGATAGGATATGCAGCGCCGCGCGTCGAGCTGATAGGGCGCGGGAAAGGCCTCGGTGGGGCAGACGTCCAGGCAGCGCCGGCAGGTCCCGCAGTGATCGCGCTCGCGCGCGTCCGGCGCCAGGGCGAGGGTGGTGTAGACCTCCCCCAGAAACAGCCAGGAACCGAGATCGCAGGAGACCAGGTTGCTGTGCTTGCCCTGCCAGCCGAGGCCGCCAGCCTGGGCCAGGTGCTTTTCCATCACCGGCGCGGTGTCGACGAAGACCTTTACGTCCGCTCCCAGATCCTGGTGCATCCAGCGCGCCAGGGCCTTGAGGCGCTTCTTCATCAGGTCGTGGTAATCGGCGTTGCGCGCGTAGACGGAGACGGCGGCGCGCTCCGGCTGGTCCAGCAGGGCCAGGGGATCTTCCCGGGGGCCGTAGTTCTGGCCCAGGACCACGACGCTGCGCGCTTCGGGCCAGAGCACTTGCGGGTCGGCCCGGCGCTCGGCATGGCGCGCCAGCCAGTCCATCTCCCCGTGGTAGCCGGCGGCGAGAAAGGCGGCGAGGCCGGCCCGGGCCTCCGACGACACCTCCGCCTTCGCGAAGCCTACCGCATCGAACCCGAGCGCCAGCGCCTGCGCGCGGATCGCCGATTTCGGCTCCTGGATTGCCGGCGCGCTCACGGGTTTTCAGAGTCCTTTGTGTTTTGACGGCACCGGCCCGCTCCCCCACCCGGCCACCCACCAGGATAATCGTATTGGGTGGCCGGGTGGGGGAGCGGGCTGGAACCGCTTCGACGCATGTCGAAAACGCTAAAGGGCCGGCAGGTCGCCCGCCGCCTGTTGTTGCGCAAAGTCTGCCGCGAAGTCGTCAAGCCTCTGCTCCTCGATCGCTTGGCGCAGTCCGGCCATCAGTTCCTGATAGTAGTACAGATTGTGGCGGGTGAGCAGGATCGGGCCCAGCATCTCCTTGACCCGGAAGAGATGATGCAGATAGGCGCGGGAGTGGTCGGCGCAGGTTGGGCAGGGGCAGTCGGGGTCGAGGGGGCGGCTGTCCTCCATATGGCGGGCGTTGCGCAGGTTGACGCTGCCGCGCCGGGTGAAGGCTTGGCCGGTGCGCCCGGAGCGGGTCGGCAGCACGCAGTCGAACATGTCGATGCCGCGCTGCACGGCCCCCACAATGTCTGCTGGTTTACCCACACCCATGAGATAGCGCGGGCGGTCGGTGGGCAGGGCCGGGACCGTGGCATCCAGAACCTCGAACATCGCCTCCTGCCCCTCGCCCACGGCGAGGCCGCCGACGGCATAACCATCAAAGCCGATGGCGGTGAGGGCGGCGGCGGAGGCGAGGCGCAGGTCCGGGTAGACGCTGCCCTGCACGATCCCGAAGAGGCCGTAGCCCGGCCGGCGGGTGAAGGCCTCCCGGCAGCGCGCCGCCCAGCGCATGGAGCGTTCCATGGATTCCCGGGCTTCGCCCTCGCCGGCGGGAAAGGGCGTGCATTCGTCCAGCACCATGGTGATGTCGGCATCGAGCAGTTCCTGGATTTCGACGGCGCGCTCCGGCGTCAGGTCGTGGCGCTCCCCGTCGAAGTGGGAGCGGAAGGTCACGCCCTCCTCGGTGATCTTGCGCAGCTCCTGCAGGGACATCACCTGGAAGCCGCCGGAATCGGTCAGGATCGGGCCCGGCCAGTTCATGAAGCGGTGCAGCCCGCCGAGCCGAGCCACACGTTCGGCACCGGGGCGCAGCATCAGGTGGTAGGTATTGCCGAGGATGATCTCGGCGCCGCTGGCGCGCACCGCTTCGCTGGTCAGGCCCTTGACGGTGCCCGCCGTGCCCACGGTCATGAAGGCGGGGGTCTGCACCGGGCCATGAGCGGTGGTGAGAAGCCCGCGCCGCGCCGCGCCGTCTTCGGCCAAGAGGTCGAAAGCGATGCCGGGGTTGTCCCCGGGCAGGGGCGTGGCTTCGCTCATCGCGGCCCCTCCGGTTCCAGCAGGCAGGCGTCGCCATAAGAATAGAAGCGATAACCCGTGGCGATGGCGTGGGCGTAGGCCGCCTCCATGCGCGCCTTGCCGGCGAAGGCGCAGACCAGCATGAAGAGGGTCGAGCGCGGCAGATGGAAGTTGGTAAGCAACAGGTCCACAGCCTTGAAGCGGTAGCCCGGCAGGATGAAGAGGTCGGTTTCGCCGGCGAAGGGTTCGATGCGCCCGTCCTCCGCCGCGACGCTTTCCAGCAGCCGCAGGGCGGTCGTGCCCACCGCGACGATGCGCCCGCCGGCGGCGCGGACACGGTTGATCGCCTCGGCGGCGGCCGTGCCGATCTCACCCACCTCGCTGTGCATCCTGTGGGCGCTGGTGTCTTCGGCCTTGACCGGCAGGAACGTGCCGGCGCCGACGTGCAGGGTGACGGCGACCCGTTCGATGCCGGCCTCGGCGAGCTTCTCGAGCAGCGGCTCGGTGAAGTGCAGCCCCGCGGTGGGTGCGGCGACCGCGCCTTCCTGCCGTGCGAAGACGGTCTGATAGTCGTGCCGGTCGCGTGGATCGCCCTGGGCGCCGCGCTGGATGTAGGGCGGCAGGGGCATCACGCCGTAACGTTCCAGGGCCGCCAGAAGCTCGCGCCCTCCGGCATCGAAGGTCAGCGTGATCTCCCCGGCCTCGCCCTTGGCCTCCACCGCGGCGCCGAAGCCCTCGGCGAAGTCCAGACGGTCACCGGCCTTCAGCTTGCGCGCCGGGCGGGCGAAGGCCCGCCAGCACTGGCCGTTCACCGACTTGTGGAGCGTGACCTCGATGCCCGTGGTGCCGCGCCGCCCGGTGAGGCGCGCCGGGATGACCTTGGTGTCGTTGGTGACCAGCAGATCCCCGGGCCGCAGCACGTCCGGCAGGTCGGCGATCTTGAGGTCCGCGAGCCCTTGCCCGACGTGCAGCAGCCCGGCAGCCTCCCGCGGCTCGATCGGGTGTTGGGCGATCAAGTCGCGGGGCAGGTCGAAGTCGAAATCGTCGGTGTGCATTGGCCGATAGCAAGGAACGGATCGGCGGATGTCCTATCACCCGCCCGCCCTAAGGCCAAGGTCCACGGAGCGGCGGTGTCAGGCCGCGATCCGGCGGTCATAGCGCAGGCCGACGCTGATCCGCGCCTCGGCAAAGCGGTCGACGAAGTGAAAGGGCCGGTCCTGCAGGCCGTAGAGGTCGGGACCGCGCATCAGCACCAGCCAGCCCGGCGGGGCCGGCACGGCGCGCGCATCGGCGCCGCCGCGGTCCCGGCAGACCGCAAAGCGGCAGCGGCCGCTCAGCGTGATCACCGAAATCAGGCCGCGGTAGGCGATGTGGTCGCGGTGCGGCGTGATGCCCTCGGAGCCCTGCCGGTAGCGCTGGTAGATCAGATCGTTGATGCGATAGCCCTGGGGCAGCGGATCGGGCGCTAGAAGGGCCAGAGCCGCCGCGAAGTGGGCGTCCAAGGCTGCCGCGCACTCGCCGAGCGCGCCGTCCGGGGGAACCGCGCAGCTCACCTCGCAGTCCTGCCAGACCCGCTTGTCGCCCTCGCCGATGACCGGCTGCGCCGGGCGGAAGTTCAGGATCGCGGCCTCTTCCAACAGTGCCCGGCAGCTTTGCGCGTCCAACAGCGGCAGGGAGACAGCGTCCTCCTCCGGCAGGCGGGCAATCGCCTCGGCCAGGTCCCGGGCATCGCTCTCGAAGGACCAGCGCGCCGTCACGGCTGCAGGCTGAATTGGGCTGACCACTGAGGTGCCGGGCCTAGCGCGGCTCGCTCTCTGCCGGCGGGGGCGCGTCGGGTCCCGCCGCCGTCGGCAGAGGCGGTTGCAGATAGAGCGTGTCGGCCACCGTCGGCACCTGGGCGCGCGAACGCGGGGCGGCAAGCTGGGTTCCTGCCGGCAGCGGCTTGCGCAGCGGGATCGGGGTCTCCGCGGCGGCGAACGCGGTGGCCCGGTAGGTGGAGAGGCCTTTGCTGTCGATGACATAGACCAGCCCCTCGGGGTCGCCCTGGGGGACCGAACCGCGTGGCACGTCGCCGGTGGTGCCAAAGGTCCGGGAATAGACCCCGCTGTAGGGCGACCCTTCCGCCGAGGTGGCGTAGGTGGGGGAGAAGAAACCGTCAGCCGTAGCGGCCGCGGACAGAACGAGCAGGACGCAGACCGACAGCACGGCGCCAAGCAGGCAGCGCGGACGCAATCCCTTGGGGTAGGCCATGGTCAGTTCCTTCGGCTGTGCGGGACAAATCCGTCGCATCACTGCTTAGCGCCCACGGGCCCCTGCCGTCCAGAGCGGTTTGGTCAGGAGCAGCGATCAAGCGCCGTGGAATGCAGGGGCCGCCCTACTGGGTCTCCAGCGGCAGGCGGGCCCCTTTGCGCCACTCCCAGGGCTTCACGAAACTGCCCTTCCAGAGTCCGCGCTGCTTCTCCGCGGCCTTGTCCTGGATCGTCTCGAAACCCGCGATCCTGCCCCCGGCCTGGGGGCCCGGCGGCATCAGCGCCCAGCCCGTGTAGACCATGCCCTCGGAGAGGTCGTAGCCGCCGGCACTGCAGCGTGCCAGGGGCGGCGCGGCGGTCCCGGCCGGGGCGGCGGCGAGCAGCCGGCACGCCACCTCGGTTCCGGCGGTCAGGTCCATCAGCGCCGCCTGGGCCAGGCGGCCGCAGTCGTAGAGGCGATTGCGCCGCTCGCAGCGCTGCTCGATCTCCGGGGCGTCGACGCCGGCCAGGTCGAGGGTTTGGCCGGCGACTTCCAGGCTGTCGCCGTCGATGATCCTGGCCTGGCCGCGGATGTCGTCGGCCGCTCCGGCCATGGCGGCGGGCGGGACCGAAAGCGCCAACACGATCAGCGCAATCAGCACCGATGACCGGGGCGCCGGGGCGGTCATGCCGTGGTCCCCCCGGTCCCTAGGAACCGTGATCGCCCGGAATGGAATTGGCCGAATTGGGATTGACCGGATTGGGACTGGCCATATTGCCGAGCGTCTTGACCAGGGCGTAGACCTGCCGCCGAACACCTGCGTCCTCGATCCTGTTGTAGGCCTGAATCAGGCGAATCGTATCACGCTGGGTCAGGAGGTCCGGAACACTATCGGGTGAGGAGGGGGCGTCGCGATGATCGCTGGCCGCGATGGGCAGGTGGTCCTGGGCCACGAGATCCTGGAAGAAGTACTGGACCGGGACCTGAAGCACCCGTGCGAGGTGGAACAGACGGCTGGCCACGATGCGGTTGCTGCCACGCTCATACTTCTGGATCTGCTGGAAGGTGATGCCAAGGGATTGCGCCAAGGTGTTTTGGCTGAGGCCCAAGGACAGGCGGCGCAGCCGCAGCCTGGACCCTATGGAGAGATCAATAGGGTCGGGTTTGGCCGCTTCAGCCGTGCGGAAATCAGACACGCTGTTCGATCTTTCATCAAATAAACCCTGCGGCGAAGGGCAGTTGTGCGGCGACGTCGCGGAGCTTTGACCGGGCAGACTTACTGCGCAAACTTTCCAGCGATCAAGCGCGTGATTTGTTTATAACTTCCAAAGCAAGCTTCTCGCCACGCATCTTTAGGGTTGTGTGCAACCCTGGCATTCGCCGCTGCGGCGCGCCACCGCCGGTTGCGTGCGACCCTCAGGCGGCAGGACACCGCCCCGGAAAGACAGGCCTTTTCCGGGGCTCCGGGGTGCGAATTCCCTTCAGATGGTGAGATTGGGCGCGGCTTCAGGCGCTGGGCTTGCGCAGGGCCGCCCCTTCAGCCGCCGTTTCCGCGCCGCCGGAGCGCTCGGCGCCCTGGTCCGCCGCGGAAAGCGGCCGCGCCGCGGCACAACTGGCGAAGAGATCGCTCAAAGCGATCAGCATCTTGCCCACTTCCGGGCTGGATACGGAATAGAACACCGTCTGGGCGCTGCGCCTGGTCTTGACCAGATTGTCGCGGCGCAGCTTGGCGAGGTGCTGGGAGAGGGCCGATTGACTCAGGCCCACCAGCCGGCAAAGCTCGGTCACCGAGTGCTCGCGCTCGGACAGGTGGCAGAGAATGATCAGCCGCCGCTCATTGCCCATGGCCTTGAGGAGGCGGCTCGCCCGACCGGCGGTCAGAAGTAGTGGTCCGTATGGCATATTAGCGAATCTTAGTCGATGGCCGGCGGGGTCAAGCCTTGTGGTGAACTTTTTTTAGCGAGTGATTACATAAGAATGGTGTGGAACTGAAATGACAGCGACCAAGCCCTCCGCGGTTCTGGATGCCACCGGGTTGCGCTGCCCGCTGCCGGTGCTGCGCGCGCGCAAGGCCATGAAGACCGTGGATCCCGGGGGCGTGCTGGAGGTGATTGCCACCGATCCCAGCGCCGTGGCGGACTTTCAGTCGTTTTGCGAGACCACCGGCGACGAGCTGCTGTCCTGGAAGGAGCGGGAGGGCCGCTTCACCTTCCTGATCCGCAAGGCCGGATAGCCACCGTAATCTTCGTGGATGTTACTCGCCGGGTACGGGGCTCGGCGGCTCGGCAACCGGTGCCCTGGCCCGCCGTCCTTCCACCGCGTCCACCAGCATCGCCATCATCGGCGGAATGATCAGCAGGGTCAGCACGGCGGAGAGCGAGAGCCCGCCCACCACCACCGACCCCAGGCCGCGATAGAGCTCCGAGCCGGCGCCGGGGAAAAAGACCAGCGGTAGCATGCCGAACACCGAGGTCAGGGTCGACATAAAGATCGGCCGGATTCGGTTGCGCGTCGCCTCCACGATGGCCGCCGCGGCGCTCATGCCCTCTTCGCGCAGATGGTAGAGGGTCTGGTGGACCAGCAGGATGGCGTTGTTCACCACGATGCCGATGAGGATCACGAATCCCAAGAGCGTCAGCATGTCCAACGGCTGGTAGGCATAGAGATTCAGAATCGCCAGACCGGCCACCCCGCCGGCGGCCGCCAGTGGCACCGAGAGCATGATGATCAGCGGGTAGATGAAGCTCTCGAACAGCACCGCCATGACCAGATAGACGATGGCAAGGGCCAGCAGCAGGTCCACCACCATGGCTTCCCAGGTCTGGGTCAGCTTGTCGGCGGTCCCGGAGATGCCGAAGCGCACGCCCGGCGGCAGTCCCTCGGCCTGCATCGGCTCCATCACTTCACTGCGCAGCAGGTCCAGCGCCGCTTCCAGCGGAATGCCCTGGGTGGGGCGGATCTCGACGGTCACGGTGCGCAGGCGTTCGCGGTGGCGGATCTGGGTCGGCCCGGAGGTGAGGACGACATCGGCCAGGGAAGAGGCGGGAATGATATCGCCGTTGGGGGTGACCACCGGCAGGCTGGCGATGCCCTGGGTTTCGACGACGTTCAGGTCCGGCCCCTTCAGGGTCAGGTCGATCCGCTCGGAGCCATCGGTCACCTCGGCGACCCTGAGGCCGTCGTTGAAGGTGTCGATGGCCTCGCCCAGTTGGCGCGCCGTCACCCCGTTGTCGGCCAGCCGCAGGCGGTCCGGGAACAGCCTGACTTCCGGGGCGCCGAGTTCCAGGCCCGGCTTGGGCCGGATCTGATTGCCCTGGTCGCGCGGCATGATCTCGGAGATGCGCCCCACCGCCTGCTGGGCGACGCTGAGGATCTGTTCCAGGTCCGGACCGGAGATGTCCAGATCGATCTTGCGGCCGCCGCCCAGTCCGCGGCCGAAGATCGACGGCTGGCTGATGAAGCCGAAGGTCCCCGGTTCGCGGAACACCGGCCCCTCCAGGACGGGGATCAGTTCCGATGCGCGCTGCGGATCGACCGAGGTGGCGCCCAGGAAGGTGTTGGCGCGCCGGGCCACGAAGAAGAAGCGCTCGATCTTCGGCGGTTCGCCGGGCGCCGATTCGGGGCCGGACTCGGTGGCCCAGAGATGGCGGATGGCGCCTTCGATCTCCTCGGCGATGCCTGTGGTGGTGTCGAGGTTGTAGCCGGGGGGCGGGATGATCACGCCGAAGACGAGGTTGCGGTTGCCTTCGGGTAGGTACTCCAGCTTCGGCAGATAGTGCCAGGCACCGAGGGAGGCGGCGAGGGTCACCGAGGCGACGACCAGCAGAGCGGCGAGCCGGCTGCGCACCACCATGCGCACGAAGCCCATGATCAGCTTAATGAACAGGGACGCCAGCTCGTCGATCACCGGCAAGCGCAGGCGCGTCACGCTGTCCTCGCTCAGTTTGTTCCCGCCACCGCCCAGCAGCCAGCTCGAGAGGGCCGGCAGCACCGTGATGGAGACGATCAGCGACAGCATCACCGAGACCGAGATGGCGACGGCGATGTCGCGGAAGAGCTGGCCGACCTCCAGCTTCATCACCAGGATCGGAATGAAGACCATGACCGTGGTGAGGGCGGAGACCAGCACCGCGCCCCAGACCTGCTTGGCCCCGCGGAAAGCGGCTTCCCGGCGCGAGTAGCCCTGTTCGCGCATGCGGTAGATGTTTTCGAGCACCACGATGGCGGCGTCGACCACCATGCCGACGGCAAAGGCGATGCCGGCCAGGGAGATCACGTTGATCGAACGGCCCATGGCGGCCATGGCCACGAAGGCGCCGATCACCGAGACCGGAATGGCGATGGAGACCACCAGCGTGGCGCCGATGGAGCGCAGGAAGACCAGCAGAATGATGGCCGCCAGGCTGCCGCCGATCCAGATGTTCTGCTGCACCAGATCGATGGCCGAGTTGATGTAGACCGTTTCGTCGTAGACCTGGCGCAGTTTCAGGCCGGAGTCCGGAATGATGCCTGCGTTCAGTTCCGCCACGGCCGCCTTGATGCCCTCCATGGTCTCGATGACGTTGGCCCCGGTCTCGCGCTGGGCATTCAGGGCCATGGCGTTTTCGGAGAGCATGCGGATCGAGGCGCCCGGCTCTTTGTAGGCGAAGGCGACGTCGGCGATGTCGCCGACCCGCACCCGCGCGACACGCCCGCTGTCGTCGTCGGAATCGCTGCGCACCACAACGTCGCGGATCGCCTCAAGGGTGTTCAACTCGCCCTCGGTGCGCACGACATAGCGGCGCTTGCCCTCGTCCACGTCACCGGCGCTCAGCGAGGCATTGGCGCGGCGCAGGGCGTCCACCACTTCGCTCACCGTCATGCGGTACTGCGCCAAGACCCGCGGCTCGACGGTGATCTGAATCTCGCGCTCCGTGCCGCCGTAGACGTTCACTGCGCTGACCCCGGGCACCCGCTCGATCCGCTCGCGGATCACGTCCGATGCGAAGTCGCCGTACTCGTGGATCGGGCGGTCGTTGCCGTCCAGGCGGGTCAGGATGAACCAGGCAATAGGACTGTCCTCGCTGCCCGCCGTATCCAGGCTGGGTTCGTTGGCCTCGTCGGGATAGCCGTTGACCCGGTCGAGCCGGTTGGAGACCAGCAGCAGGGCGCGGTCCATGTTGGTGCCGACGGAAAACTCCAGCGAGATGCGGGCGCCGCCCTGATTGGAATTCGAGGTGATGTTCTCCAGGCCCTCGATGCCCTTCAGTTCCTCCTCCTGGCGGTTGACGATCTCGCGCTCCACCTCGGCGGGGGCGGCCCCCGGCCAACTGGTGCCGACGGAGATCACCGGACGGTCCACATCGGGGGCGAGCTGGATGGGGATGGTCTGCAGGGCGACGATGCCGAACATCACCACCATCAGGACCGCGGCGATGACCGCGATGGGCCGTTCGATGGCGAGTCTGATCAGGTTCATCAGGTCTCCCCGTCTATGCGCACTTCCGTGCCCGGGCGCAGGCGTTCGTTGCCGCGCACCACCGTCTGCTCACCTTCGGTCAGGCCCTGGATGACCTCGTAGCGGTTGCCCACCGGCTCCCCCAGGACGATGGGCCGCGGCTGAGCCTGCCCCTCGGAGACGACGAAAACGATGGTGCCGCCCGGCTGTTTGATGATCGCGTCCTTGTGCACCGAGACCACCTGGCGCGGTGCGCCGACCGGCACCATCACCGTCACCGATTGCTCGTTGGCCAAGGGGGTCTTGTGGTCGCCGAAGCGCGGGATGAAGCGCACCGCCCGGGTGCGGGTCAGCGGGTTCTCGTCGGGGATCACTGCGCGCACGGTGGCACCGATCAGGGTGTTGTCGTCGAGCAGCACCTCCACTGCCGCCCCGCGCGTGAGGCCCAGCAGGCGGTTCGCCGGCACATCGGCCTCCACCTCCAAGGTCTGGTCGGCGATCATGCGGACCAGCGGGTCGCCGTCGCTCGCATAGGCGCCAGCCTCGCTCAGCCGCTGGGTGATCACACCATCGTAGGGAGCGTGGACCTGGGTGTCTTCCAGGTTGATTTCGGCAAGCCGCAGGCTGGCGTTGGCGCTGGTGACTGCGGCTTCGGCCTCGCGCGCCGCGGCCTCGGCGATGGCGACCTCCTGGCGGGCGTCTTCGAAGCGCGCCTGGCTGAAGGCCGCGGACTTCTTCAGTCGCTCAAGCCGTCGCAGTTCCTGGCGCGACAGGATCACTTCGGCCTCTTTGGTCTTCAATTCGGCGCGCGCCATCGACAGACCCGCCGCCGCCAGGTCGCGCTCCGCCTGCATGGTCGCACTGTCGAGCACGGCGATGACGTCGCCGGCGGTGACGCGGTCGCCGACCTCAACCCGGTATTCCAGAATCGGCCCGCTGATTTGGGCGGCCACCGAGCCCGCCTGCCGTGCCACCAGGCGCCCGACCACGGGCACCGTCTGGCTCATCGGCTCGCTGCGCACGGAATCCACACGCACCAGCGAGGGGTTCTGTTGAGCCGGCGCCGACGAGGGCGCCAAGCCGCCAAGCAGGCACAGGCAGGCAACGGCCACCCAGCGACGCGCCGTTTCGAGGCACATGTTCAGCTTGACCTCCATGGCACCGCCTGACCGAGCGCTTCGTCTCCGCCGATGAAATCGGACCAAAAAATCCAGCGAGATCACTGATTTGGCGTCTGGCATCGGGGGAGTCAATGGACCCGATCAACCGAAGAGGCAGCATAAGCGTTCACTTTGTGCCTGTCGCGCGTCAATTCGCACGTTTTTGCGAGCGCCGCGACCACCGCGCAATAGCGGTTAATTTAAGCGGCCGGCGTCTCTATGATGGGTGGATTCCCAACCGTCAGAGTCCCTCATGACCACCCTCCTCTACAGTCATCCGGCCTGCGAAGAGCACGATCCCGGCCCCCTCCATCCCGAGAATCCGGGCCGTCTGAAAGCCATCAGGCAGGCCCTCGATGCCCCGGAATTCTCGCCGCTGCTGCGCCGCGAGGCGCCCCCTGCCGAGCCGGCGCAGATCGCCAGGGTTCACCCGGAAAGCTTCGTTCAGGAGGTGCTGGCCGCCGTTCCGCAGCAGGGCGAGCGGGTGCTCGATGCCGACACCATCATCTCACCGGGCTCCGGCGAGGCGGCCCTGCGGGCGGCCGGCGCCGTGGTCGCCGCGGTCGACGCGGTGATGGCCGGCGAAGCGGACAATGCCTTTTGCGCGGTCCGGCCGCCGGGCCATCACGCCGAACCGAGCCAGGCCATGGGCTTTTGCATGTTCAACAACGTCGCCGTCGGCGCCCTGCAGGCCAGAGAGGTTCACGGCTGCCACCGGGTGGCGGTGGTCGACTTCGACGTGCACCACGGCAACGGTACCCAGGCCATGTTCTGGGACGATCCGGACCTCTTCTACGCCTCGACGCATCAGTTTCCGCTCTATCCCGGCACCGGCATGGCCCAGGAACGCGGGGTCGGGAACAACATTGTGAACGTGCCCCTGCCGCCGGATGCCGGCTCGGCGGCCTTTCGCGATGCGATGCGCCATTCCATCGTTCCGGTGCTGACCAACTTCCAACCGGACTTCCTATTCATCTCGGCCGGTTTCGATGCCCATGCCGACGATCCCCTGGCGGGGCTGAACTTCGTCGAGGAGGACTATGCCTGGGCGACGGAGCAGCTTATGGCCCTGGCCGAAAGCGCCTGCGGCGGCCGGCTGGTCTCGGTGCTGGAAGGCGGCTACGATCATCACGCCCTGGCACGCTCCGTGGCCGCCCATGTCCGCACGCTTATGCACCTTTGACCTCACCCCTGCGCTGCGCTAGAGGGATGCGGTGTTGTTTGCGCCGGGGGCGGTTCCGGGCCTGAATAATCTGAGAGAGGCGGCCGATGGCAAAGAACGCGATTCCGGAAGATATCCAAAAGCTCACCTTCGAGGAGGCTTTGGACGCGCTCAAGGAGATCGTTGCCAAGCTCGAACAGGGCCAGGGCGCCCTGGATACGGCCATCGACGACTATGAGCGGGGGGCGGCCCTGAAGCGCCATTGCGATGCCAAGCTGCGCGAGGCTCAGGCCAAGATCGAGAAGATCAGTCTTTCGGCCGACGGGAGCGCGGAGACCGCTGCCCTGGACGTCGAATGATCCATTAAGTTTCTCCGAGACGAATGCAATGAAACTGCAAGATGCTCTGACCCATCAGGGCGAGACCATGTCCGCGATTCTCGATCGCCTGCTGCCGCCGGCCGAGGGTCCGCGCGGCCGGGTCATCGAGGCCATGCGCTATGCGGCACTGTCCGGCGGTAAGCGGCTGCGACCCTTCTTGGTGCGGGAGGCGGCGCGTCTCTTCGACGTGCCGGAGGAACAGGCGCTGCGGGCGGGGGCCGCCATCGAGATGGTGCATTGCTACAGCCTGATCCATGACGACCTGCCGGCGATGGACGACAGTGCGCTGCGCCGCGGCCGGCAGACGGTGCACATCGCCTTCGACGAGGCGACGGCAATTCTAGCGGGTGACGGCCTTTTGACCGAAGCCTTCGCCGTGCTGGCCGATCCGCTAACCCACGGGGAGCCTGCGGTCCGCGTGGAACTGATGCAGCATCTGGCCGCCGCCGCCGGGGCAGCCGGCATGGTGGGCGGCCAGATGATCGACATCTCGCCGGAGCGCAGCGCGCTGGACCTGGCCGGGATTTCCCACCTGCAGAGCCTCAAGACCGGAGCCCTGATCCAGATTTCCTGCGAGGCCGGCGCGATTCTGGGCCAGGCG
>NZ_JANQOI010000078.1 GCF_028289705.1 Pelagibius sp. | reverse complement strand
CTATGCCTGCGACAGCCGCAACATGGCGGTCTGGTGCATGCACAACCCCGTGCGCTACTGCTTCGTCGCCACCGGGGGGCCGGTGGTGGTTTTCGACTTCCACAACTGCGAGCACCTCTCCGACGGCATCGAGGTGATCGACGAGGTGCGCCCGGCGGTCTCCTGGTTCTACTTCGAATCCGGGCCGCGCAGCGCCGAGCTGGCCGGGGTCTGGGCGGCGGAGATCGCCGACCTGGTCGGGCGCCACGGCGGCGGCAACCGGTGCCTCGCCGTCGACAAGTGCGATCCCCTGGGCACCGCCGCGCTGCAGGCCCTGAACGTCACCCTCCACGACGGCCAGGAGGTGATGGAGCTGGCCCGCGTCATCAAGGGCCCGGAGGAGATGGCGGCCATGCGCACTGCCATCGCCGTCTGCCAGGAGGCCATGGGCGAGATGCACCGCCGGCTGACGCCGGGCATGACCGAGAACCAGCTCTGGGCGATCCTCAACCACGTGAACGCGGCCAACAACGGGGAGTGGATCGAAACCCGCCTGCTCGCCGCCGGCGGCCGCACCAACCCCTGGTTCCACGAAAGCAGCGACCATGTGATCCAGGCCGGCGACATCGTCAGTTTCGATACCGACCTGATCGGCCCCTACGGCTACTGTGCCGACGTCTCCCGAACCTTCCTATGCGGCGAGGGCAAGGCGAGCGACGAACAGCGCCGCCTGTTCCGCCTCGCCTGCGAGCAGATCGAGTTCAACACCGCGCTGCTGAAGCCGGGCCTCAGCTTCCGCGAGCTCTCCGAGACCGCCTGGACGATGCCCGCCTCCTGCGCGGCCAACCGCTATTCCGTGGTGGTCCACGGCGTCGGGCTCTGCGACGAGTATCCCGCCGTGCGCTACGACAAGGACTTCGCGCGCTCCGGCTACGACGGACTGTTCCATACCGGCATGACCGTCTGCGTCGAGAGCTACATCGGCGAGGAAGGCGGGCATGAGGGCGTGAAGCTGGAGCAGCAGGTGCTGATCACCGAGACCGGCAGCGAGTTGCTCTCCGATTTCCCCTACGAGGAGCGGCTGCTCAGCCGGGAAGTCTAGCGCCGCGCGCTCTTCCGTCACCCTCGGGCTTGTCCCGAGGGCCCATGGTGCGGTCCGCTGGGACCTTCGCCGGCATGGTTCTGGTCTGGCACGTCCATGGATGCTCAGGACAAGCCCAAGCATGACGGGGTAGAGAACGTCTAAAGCGCCTCGCCCTTGACCAGGCGGGGCAGGTCGCCGACCAGGCCCATGGCGTGGCGCATGAAAAAGCGCTTCAGGGGCGGCAGGCGGTTCACCGCCGCCAGACCCAGGTCCCTCAGCAGGCGCACCGGCGGCAAGTCGTTGGAGAACAGGCGGTTCAGCGAGTCCGTCGCCACGATCAGCGCCATGGTGTCGAAGCGCCGCCAGCGCTGGTAGCGCTGCAGCGCGCCGGCGCTGCCGATGTCGAGGCCGAGGCGCCGGGCATCGACGATGCATTCCGCCAGCGCCGCCACGTCGCGCAGGCCGAGGTTCAGTCCCTGGCCGGCGATGGGATGGATGCCGTGGGCGGCATCGCCCACCAAGGCCAGGCGCTGGTCGACGTAACGCTCGGCATGCAGCAGCGCGAGTGGGTAGGACCAGCGCCGCGCCGACCAGAGGCTGAGCGCCCCAAGGGAATCACCGAAGCGGCGCTGCAGCTCGCCGGCGAAAGCCTCCGGCTCCAGCGCCAGCATGGTGGGGGCAAGGGCGCTGCGCTCGGTCCACACCAGGGAGGAGCGGTGGACCGTCTTGCCGCCTGAATCCGCAGCATCGGTCATGGGCAGCAGGGCGAAGGGCCCCGACGGCAGGAAGTGCTCGTGGGCGACGCCGTTGTGGGGGCGCTCGTGGCCCACGGTGGCGACGATGCCGGTCTGCGGATAGCCGATCTCGGTGACCGCGATGCCGGCGGCGGCGCGCTGGGCCGAGCCGCGTCCGTCGGCGGCGATGAGCAGGCGGGCGCGCAGCTCCGTGCCGTCGTTCAGGCGGGCGTTGACGCCGCCGGTGGTGCGCGACACCGAGACCAGCTCCGCCGGCGCGCGCAGCTCGATCCCGGCCAGGGTCTTCGCGCGGTCCAGGCAGGCACGGCGGATGGCAGTGTTCTCGACGATGTGGCCCAAGGCCTGGGCCGCGTCCGAAACCGCCCCACCGGCTTCCACATCGCGGTGGCTGAAGTGCAGGAACAGCGAGGAGGCGCCGCCGCGCAGGGGCGCCCCCGGCGCGCCGTCGGAGATGCGGATGTCGAGGATCGGCGAGGCCGCCGCCGCCATGCCGTCCCATAGACCGAGCACGGCCAGCGCCTGCCTGGAGCCGCGGGCGATGGCCGAGCCGCGGCCGTCGAAGGCCTCCTCGCGCATCGCCGCCGGGTCCATGCGGTCCACCACCAGCACCGACAGGCCCGCCTCCGCCAGGGCGGTCGCCAGGCTGAGCCCCACCATGCCGCCGCCGGCGATCAGCACCTCGCTCTCGTGTCGCTGCGTCACCCTGCCCTCCGAACGTCCGCACCCAGCTATCGCCCGCGCCCTCGGCTTTGTCCAGACGCGGCTTGTCGCAGGGCCTTTGGGGACAAACCGCCACGCCTAATCGCTCGTGTGCTGCCTATAATTTCATCGCAGTGCAGCATATGCCTAACAAATGTGCAATTACATTGCCCGCCACAGGATCGGCGCGCCCTTGCTGCAATGCATCAAAGCCACCGAATTCCGCGGCTTTCCGGCGATCCATGGCGGTTTGGCACGCTTCTTGACTCTGCACGAAGGAGACACCGGCGGTCCCTTGGGCAGCCGGCGGTTCCGGGCCGTACGGCCCGGCGGGGGCCCAGTGGGTATGGGGCATCCGTTTCGTTTGGTGCTTGTGAGGAAAGGGGATAGCCGCGTCATGAAGATGGTTATGGCCATCATCAAGCCATTCAAGCTCGATGATGTGCGCGAAGCGCTCACGGGAATTGGCATCGAAGGCCTGACGGTCAGCGAGGTCAAGGGCTACGGCCGGCAGAAGGGGCAGACCGAGATCTACCGCGGGGCGGAGTACTCGGTGAACTTTCTTCCCAAGGTGAAAATCGAGGTCGCCGTCTCAGACGACATGATCGGGCAGGTCGTCGAGACCATCCAAAGCTCGGCCAACACCGCGCGCATCGGCGACGGGAAAATCTTTGTCATGGACATTGGCCATGCGGTGCGCATCCGCACCGGAGAGACCAATGCCGAGGCGCTTTAGGAAGGAATCCAAGACTATGAGTACGAGGGGCAACACCATGAAGCGGACCGCCGGGATCGCCGGCCTCGCCGGGGCGGCGCTGCTGCTGGCCACCACGCCGGCCCGCGCCGAGGTCTCCGCCGAGACCGCCTTTGTCTTCAACACCTTTTCGTTCCTGGTGAGCGGCTTCCTGGTGATGTGGATGGCCGCCGGCTTCGCCATGCTGGAATCCGGCCTGGTGCGCACCAAGAACACCGCGACCATCTGCCTGAAGAACATCGCGCTCTATTCCATCGCCGGCATCATGTACTACGTCATCGGCTACAACCTGATGTACACCGATGTCGGGAGCTACATCGGCTCCTTCAGTTTCCTCTACAACACCACGACCGCGGAAGCCGAGCTGGTCAGCGCCGGTGGCGACGCCACGGCAGAGCAGCTCGCCCTGGTGCTCGACAACAGCACCTATTCGGTGATGTCCGACTGGTTCTTCCAGATGGTCTTCGTCGCCACCGCGGCCTCCATCGTCTCCGGCACCCTGGCCGAGCGCATCAAGTTCTGGCCCTTCATGATCTTCGTGGTGGTGCTGACCGGCATTCTTTATCCGATCCAGGGCTCCTGGACCTGGGGCGGCGGCTGGCTCACCGAGATGGGCTTCTCCGATTTCGCCGGCTCCACCATCGTCCACTCGGTGGGCGGCTGGGCGGCCCTGGTGGGCGCCGTCATCCTGGGCCCGCGCAAGGGCAAGTACGGGGCCGACGGCTCGGTGCACCCGATGCCCGGCGCAAACCTGCCGCTGGCAACGCTGGGCACCTTCGTCCTCTGGCTCGGCTGGTTCGGCTTCAACGGCGGTTCGCAGCTTGCCCTCGGTTCGGCGGCAGACGCGGCAGCCATCGCCATCGTCTATGTGAACACCAACCTGGCGGCCTGCGCCGGTGTGGTGGCCGCCATCATCCTCACCCAGATCATCTACAAGAAGATCGATCTGACCATGGCCCTCAACGGCGCCATCGCCGGCCTGGTGTCGATCACCGCAGGCCCGGACGTGCAGAACCACCTGATGGCGCTGTTCGTCGGCGCCGTCGGCGGTGCCCTGGTGGTCTTCGCCATCCCATTGCTGGACAAGCTGAAGGTCGACGACGTGGTCGGCGCCGTCTCCGCCCACCTGGTGGCCGGTGTCTGGGGCACCATCGCCGTGGCCCTCAGCGCCGACAGCTTCTTCAGCCAGTTGACGACCCAGCTCGTCGGCATCGTCGCCATCGGCGCCTTCATGGTGGTCACCAGCGCCATCGTCTGGTTCGCCCTGAAGACGACCATCGGCCTCAGGGTCGACGAGGAGGAAGAGGAGATGGGTCTCGACAAGGCGGAACTGGGGATGGAGGCCTATCCTGAGTTCGGCCACGGCTCCCAGTCGCTCTAGGAGACCCGGTTCATGCGTTCACTCAGGTGACCGCACCCGGCCGGACCGGGGCCCCGCAGCTTTGTTTGTCGGGGTCCCCGGGTCGGCCGGGAGCGGTCATCCTCTGCCAAACTGGCCCGGAAGCACCGCTTCCGGGCCCTTTTTTTTTCGGGCCCGAGAACATCAGGCCCCTTACTCAGCCTCCATCTCTTCGATGATCGCCTGGACGTGGGGTTTGGCCTCTTCCCAGGACATCCCATGGCGGAGTCGCGGATCGTAGAGGATGCGCAGGAGCTTGTAGTCGACTTCCGTCAGTTCCGAGGACCCGGCCCAATCGCCAAAGACGCTGTCATGAGCGCCGTTGACATCGTTCGTCAGTCCGGTGGTGTGGCCGAGCTCCTGGGCAATGCACGCCCGTCGCTCGGCAGGCGGGTGCCTTTCGGGAATGTGTACGAAGAAGAACAGGTCACCGCTGTCACGCCCGGAGACGCCGACACTGCAGCTAATTTGGAACTGCGATAGAAACGGAAGCCCCCGTTCGACCCGCCTGCGCATGTAGTCGTCCCACTGTTCCTCTGTGGCAAACCTGATGC
>NZ_JANQOI010000062.1 GCF_028289705.1 Pelagibius sp. | reverse complement strand
GTGATCAATGCCGATTCCATGCAGGTCTACCGCGAGTTGGCGGTGCTGACGGCGCGGCCGCGCGGCGCCATCCTGGAGACCGCCCCGCACCGCCTCTACGGCGTGCTCTCCGGGGCCGAGCCCTGCTCGGCCGGCCATTGGCGCGCCCTGGCCATGACCGAAGTGCAGGAGGCCCTCGGCCAGGGACGGCTGCCGATCCTGGTGGGCGGGACCGGGCTATACCTGCGCAGCTTCGAGGAGGGTTTGAGCGCGGTGCCGGAGATCCCAGCCGAGGTCCGCGCCGCGGCACGCAGCACGCTGGCGGAGATCGGCCCCGCGGCCCTCCATGCCAAGCTGGCCGCCGGCGATCCTGAGATGGCCGCCCGGCTGTCGCCCGGCGACAGCCAGCGCGTGGTGCGCGCCTGGGAGGTGCTGGAGGCCACCGGGCGGTCCCTGGCCCACTGGCAGGCCGTCGCCGGAGAACCCGCCCCCTTCCGCTTCGTGAAGCTCTGCCTGATGCCGCCCCGCGAGGCGCTCTATGCCGCCTGCAACCGGCGCCTCGAGACGATGCTTGAGGAGGGGGCGCTGGAGGAAGTGGAGCGCCTGCTGGATCTGGGTCTCGACCCGGGCCTGCCGATCATGAAGGCCGTCGGGGTGTCGGAACTCGCCGGCTTTCTGCGCGGCTCGGCCAGCCTGGACGACGCCCTAAGCCGGGCCCAGCAGGCGACCCGCCGCTACGCCAAGCGCCAGACCACCTGGCTGCGGCATCAATTTCTGGGTAACGATCAGACGATCATGGTTATCGAAACGCAATATTCGGAAAGTCTGATGCCCGAATTATTTTCGAAAATTCGTCAAATCCTGTTGACCGATCCCGGGTAAGGGGATAGGGTCGCGCTCCTTCGGCACTGCACAAAGAGCGGCCGAAGGCCCCCCTGCCGGCAGCGGCGGGGCAATCTTCTTGGCCGGTTCTGCCGGCCTCTTTTATGCTGGAAGGTAATCTGCCGGGCCCGCAAAAGGGCGGCAAAGGGTCCGCGAAGGACCGAGGGAGAAGGTACGGATGGCTGGTAGGAAATGGGACGAGGTGCCCACGTTGACGGGTTCGGAGATGCTGATCAAGGCGCTGCGGGACCAGGGCGTCGACGTCATTTTCGGGTATCCCGGGGGCGCCGTCCTGCCGATCTACGACGCGCTGTTCCAGCAGAATGACATCCAGCACATCCTGGTCCGTCAGGAGGGCGGTGCGGTCCACGCGGCCGAGGGCTATGCCCGGTCCACCGGCAAGGTGGGGGTGGTGCTGGTCACCTCCGGCCCCGGCGCGACCAACGCGGTGACCGGGCTGACCGACGCGCTGATGGACTCCGTCCCGGTGGTCTGCCTCACCGGCCAGGTGCCCACCCACCTGATCGGCAACGACGCCTTTCAGGAGGCCGACACCACCGGCATCACCCGGCCCTGCACCAAGCACAACTATCTGATCAAGGACATCGCCGACCTGCCGCGCATCGTCCACGAGGCCTTTTACGTGGCGCGCAGCGGCCGACCCGGCCCGGTGGTCATCGACCTGCCCAAGGACGTGCTGCAGAACAAGAGCGACGCCTACATCCCGCCGCAGGACGTGCGCCACCGCAGCTACCGCCCGCAGACCCGGGCGCCCGAGGCGACCATTGCCGAGGCCGTGGAGATGATCGCCCAGGCCAAGCGGCCGGTGGTCTATGCCGGCGGCGGGGTAATCAACTCCGGCCCCAAGGCCTCCGAGCTGCTGACCCGCTTCGTCCACCTGCTGGGCGTACCCTGCACCAACACCCTGATGGGCCTCGGCGCCTTCCCCGGCTCCGACCCGCAGTTCCTCGGCATGCTGGGGATGCACGGCACCTACGAGGCCAACCTGGCCATGTACAACTGCGATGTGATGATCAACATCGGCGCGCGCTTCGACGACCGGGTGACCGGGCGGCTGGACGAGTTCTCGCCGCGCTCCAAGAAGATCCACGTCGACATCGACGCGTCGTCCATCAACAAGAACGTGGTGGTCGACCTGCCGGTGGTCGGCGATGCCGGGACCGTCCTGGAAGACCTGCTGACGGCCTGGAAGGCGCGCAAGCTGGAACTCGACCAGAAGGCGCTGAAGGCCTGGTGGGCGCAGATCGACGAATGGCGCGCGCGCGACTGCCTGAAGTTCGAGCAGAAGGGCCAGGTGATCAAGCCGCAGTACGCCATCAAGCGGCTCTACGAACTGACCAAGGACCGCGCGCCCTACATCACCACCGAGGTCGGCCAGCACCAGATGTGGGCGGCCCAGTACTTCAAGTTCGAGGAGCCGAACCACTGGATGACCTCCGGCGGGCTCGGCACCATGGGCTACGGCATGCCTGCCGCGCTCGGCGTGCAGCGCGCCCATCCCGACGCCCTGGTCATCGACATTGCCGGCGAGGCCTCCATCCTGATGAACATTCAGGAACTCTCCTGCATTGCCCAGTACAATCTGCCGGTCAAGGTGTTCATCGTGAACAACCAGTGGATGGGCATGGTGCGCCAGTGGCAGGAGCTGCTGCACGGCGGGCGCTACTCGGAGAGCTACACCGCCTCCCTGCCGGACTTCGTGAAGCTGGCCGAGTCCTTCCACGCCGTCGGCATCCGCTGCGAGAAGGCCGAGGAGTTGGACGACAAGATCATCGAGATGATCGAGACGCCCAAGCCGGTGATCTTCGACTGCCTGGTGGCCAAGGACGAGAACTGCTTCCCGATGATCCCCTCCGGCGCGGCGCATTACGAGATGCTGCTCGGGCCCGAGGACAAGGCCGGCAAGCCGATCTCCGAGGAAGGCATGGTCCTGGTATAGGGGCTGTTCCTGGACCAGCCCTCTAAGAGCCTGACCCAAAATGAAAGCCTATCCGTCAGAAGGTTCGATTGCTCTGGCCTCCCAGGCCGTCATTGCCGGACTTGTGCCGGCAATCCATCGAGGTTCGAGTCTCGGTCCTTCCATGGACCCTCGGGACAAGCCCGAGGGTGACGATGGGGGGAGGAAAGGCGTTGTCGGGCCCTTGAAATCAAACAGTTCATTCCGAGTCAGACTCTAAAGACCCATGGCCAAGAAGACAGAAGACATCGAAGTGCGCACCATCGCGGTGCTGGTGGACAACGAACCGGGCGTGCTGGCCCGGGTGATCGGCCTGTTCTCCGGGCGCGGCTACAACATCGAAAGCCTGACGGTGACCGAGGTCGACCCGCGCGAGAAGTTCTCGCGCATCACCATCGTCACCTCGGGCACGCCGCAGATCCTGGAGCAGATCAAGGCCCAGCTCGACCGCCTGGTGCCGGTGCAGCGGGTCAGCGACCTCTCCCTGGACGGCCCCTCGGTGGAGCGCGAGCTGGCCCTGGTGAAGGTGGCGGGCGCCGGCGAGAAGCGGGTGGAATCCCTGCGCATCGCCGACATCTTCCGCGCCCGGGTCGTGGACTCCAGCCACGACCACTTCACCTTCGAGATGACCGGCAAGAGCGACAAGCTGGACGTCTTCATCGACCTGATGCAGCCCCTGGGCCTGGTCGACGTCAGCCGCACCGGCGTGGTCGCCATCTCCCGCGGACCGGCAGGGCTTTAGCTCTGTAGCACCCATTTCGGGTAAAAAATACCTCGATATTTGCTCCTGGCGAAACAGATTGATCGTCTCGCGCTCGAACTCTCGGGGCTTCGCAAGGCTTTTTCCATCCTTCTTCTCTATGCTGGCGTCCTCGATTTTCCGCGCGAGGAGTCCATGTGCCGCTGGCTGGCCTATTCCGGTGAACCGCTGTTTCTCGACGAGCTGATCTGCAAGCCGGATCATTCGCTGGTGAACCAGAGCCTCTGCGCCAATGAGGCCAAGACGCCGACCAACGGCGACGGCTTCGGCATCGGCTGGTACGGCCGCCGCCCGGAGCCGGGGCTCTACCGGGAGGTCCTGCCGGCTTGGAACGACCAGAACCTGCAGAGCCTCGCGCACCAGATCCGCAGCGGGCTGTTCTTCGCCCACGTGCGCGCCTCCACGGGCACCTCCTCCTCGCGGCCCAACTGCCACCCCTTCGCCCACGGGCGCTGGCTGTTCATGCACAACGGCCAGATCGGCGGCTACCTGCAGCTCCGCCGCCGCCTGGAGGCGCTGATTCCCGACCGCTACTACGACCACCGCGAGGGCACCACCGACAGCGAGATCCTGTTCTTCCTCTTGTTCGCCAACGGCTTGGAGGAGGACCCCCTGGGCGCCCTCTCGTGCACCCTGGCCCAGGTGAGCGGCGTGATGGCGGAGGCCGGGGTGAGCGCCCCGCTGCGCTTCACAGCGGCGCTCACCGACGGGCAGTCGATCTACGCCCTGCGCTACGCCAGCGACGACAAGCCGCCCAGCCTCTACTGGCGCGGCACCGAGGAGAGCGACGCGCCGCCGTCGATCACCATCGTCTCCGAGCCGCTGGAGGAGCCTGAGACCTGGCAGGCCCTGCCGCCGGACCAGGTGCTGCTGGTCGGCCCGGATCTGCTGCTGCGCTTCGAACCCCTGGACTTCCTCCGCCCCGCCGCCGAATAGCGCCGCCGGGCGGGATCACCCGGATGCCGGCGCCCCTCATGTTTTCCTCCCTCCTTGCGGGGGAGGAAGAGAAATCTTGCGCTTGGCCGCGTATCAGCGCGGCAAAGCGTTAGATTTCTCAGGAGGGGGGTGCGGTTGGTTCCCCCCCTCTTGCACAATCAAGGCGTTGGCCCCGACGGGACCAACACCCTGATTGTGCTTTCTCCCCCGCAAGGGGGGAGACCTGTTGATGCGGCGCTGGGCGCGTACCGTCCCCGGGGCCGCGCCAAGGCCCCGGTTTCCGCGGGTTTCGGCCATGCGCGTGGCGCAGGGGGCCATGCCGGGAATCCCGTTGCGCTTTGCGGTGGGGCGTTTTAGAACCCCGCCGAGCCTTTTCGAACAACAAAAGTACCGAGGGAGACGGCCGCTATGCGCGTCTATTACGATCGTGACGCCGATGTCAATCTGATCAAGGGCAAGAAGGTGGCCATCGTCGGCTACGGCAGCCAGGGCCATGCCCATGCCAACAATCTGAAGGACAGCGGTGTCAGCGAGGTGCGCGTCGCCCTGCGGGCCGGCTCGGCTTCGGCCAAGAAGGCCGAGAACGCGGGCCTCCAGGTGATGACCCCGGAGGAGGCCGCCAAGTGGGCCGATGTGGTCATGATGCTGACCCCCGACGAGCTGCAGGCCGACATCTATCGCGACTCCCTGGCCGGCAACATGAAGGAGGGCGCGGCGCTCGCCTTCGCCCACGGCTTCAACATCCACTTCGCCCTCATCGAGGCGCGCAAGGACCTCGACGTCTTCATGATCGCCCCCAAGGGCCCGGGCCACACCGTGCGCTCAGAATACGTGCGCGGCGGCGGCGTGCCCTGCCTCATCGCGGTGGCGCAGAACGCCTCCGGCAACGCCCAGGAGATCGCGCTCTCCTATGCCTCGGCCATTGGCGGCGGGCGCTCCGGCGTCATCGAGACCACCTTCAAGGAGGAGTGCGAGACCGACCTCTTCGGCGAGCAGGTGGTGCTCTGCGGCGGCCTCACCGCGCTGATCCAGGCCGGCTACGAGACCCTGGTGGACGCCGGCTACGCGCCGGAGATGGCCTACTTCGAATGCCTCCACGAGGTGAAGCTGATCGTCGACCTGATGTACGAGGGCGGCATGGCCAACATGCGCTACTCCATCTCCAACACGGCCGAGTACGGCGACTACACCCGCGGACCCCGGGTCGTGAACGCCGAGACCAAGGCCGAGATGAAGCGCATCCTGGACGACATCCAGTCCGGCCGCTTCGCCCGCGACTGGGTGCTGGAGAACAGGGCCGGCCAAGCCTCCTTCAAGGCCATGCGCGCAGGGCACGCCGAGCACTCGATCGAGCAGGTCGGCAGCAAGCTGCGCGCCATGATGCCGTGGATTGCCCAGAACGCTCTGGTCGACAAGTCGAAGAACTAGTCCTCGACTGGCGAGCATGGTCCGGGGGCAACAAGCCTCTGATAGGGTTTAAGTCTTCGTTCACCACTGTGCGGCGATTCTTGCGCAGAGTCCGCCTGGCTAGGGGGCGGGCCGCCGTATCCGTCAGCCCTGCTGACACTCCGTGAACGAAGGAGGGATCATGCATCCCAAGCTCGGCGACAAGCTCGCAACTCCGGGCAATCCGCCAATGGCGGCGGCTCAGCCGAACGGCGCCGCCGTCGGCGACGAGACCGCGACGATCAGTGACACCGCCCTGGTGCAGGCGGTTCACGCGGTCTATCGCGGCGACACCGATCGCCATCTCGGCCTTCTGCGACAGTCCGGTCTGCTGGCCGGCGCAGCGGCCGGCAAAAGCGCCGGCTCCAGCGTCGGCTCGTCTGCTCCGTTGAAGGCCGTGCCGAAGGAACCCAACAAGCAGCCCAAGCCGTCCGGCAAGAGCGAAGTGGCGCGGCGCATTCAGAAGGCGCTGTCCTTCAGCTTCTAGCGTCTTGGCTTGAGTTGGCCCCGGCCGCGGCTCGCCGCCCGGCGGGAAAAGCTTGACCCCCCACCCGCGCCGTCGGAAAGCGGGCGCTTCGGATAGGGAGGTCTGGTCGATGGAAGAAACCCTCAAGATCGAGAACGGGCCGAAGGCGCCCGCGACCTTCTCTCAGGCGGAGATGGAGCGGCGCGTTGCCGGGCTGAGAAACTTGCTTGAAGAACAGCAGCTCGACGCAGCGTTCTTCACCTCAATGCACAACATCGCTTACTACAGCGACTTCCTCTACTGCTCCTTCGGGCGGCCCTACGGCCTGGTGGTCAGCGACAGCACGCACAGCACCATCTCGGCCAAGATCGACGGTGGGCAGCCCTGGCGGCGCAGCTTCGGCGACAATCTGGTTTATACCGACTGGCAGCGCGACAACTTCTATCGCGCCGCCCGCAGCTTGCTCGGCCCGAGCAAGCGCCTCGGTGTCGAGTTCGATCACCTGACCCTGGAAGC
>NZ_JANQOI010000026.1 GCF_028289705.1 Pelagibius sp. | reverse complement strand
CCCTCCCCCATCGAAGGGGGAGGGGGAAGTTATTGAAGCGGCTTAGAAAATCTCCTCCCCCTTGACGGGGGGAGGTTGGGGAGGGGGGTGGCTTACACACGCGATGGCAGCCTGTTTGCCTGGCTGGTACGCGAAACCGGATTGCCGTGGGCTGGGCGTGAGGGCGGGCCTTTCAACGTGCCGCCGCCGCGGATATAAGCAGCAGCCATGACCATGGGAGCGCAAGACAAGCTGACCCTACGCCCGCTCGGGCTCTGGGACCCGGCCGAAGGCGAGGCCGCGGAGGGGCCGCGCCGCCTGCTGGCCGGCGGCCCGCTGTCCTTCGGCCACTGCGAGGCCGTCTTGCGGTCGGACCAAGGGCTGCGGCGCGCGGCACTTTCACTGCCGGCCATCGAAGCCTGGGCCGAGGAGCAGACCCCCGGTCTGGGGGCCGAGGCGGCGGCCATTCTCCAGCGCCTCTCCAGCCCACGCGGATCGCTGGGCGGCCTGACCCTCGAGCGCCCGCGCATCATGGGCATCCTCAACATCACGCCGGACTCCTTCTCCGACGGCGGCGACCGCTTCGACCCGGAGGTCGCCGTGCGCGATGGTCTGGCCATGTTGGAGGAGGGCGCCGACATCCTCGACGTCGGCGGCGAGTCGACCCGGCCGGGGGCCGCGGCGATCAGCCTGGAGGAAGAGCGGGCGCGGGTGCTGCCGGTGGTCAAAGGGCTGGTGCAGGCCGGGGCCTGCGTTTCCATCGACACCCGCCATGCCGCCATCATGCAGGACGCGGTGGCGGCCGGTGCCGCCATGATCAACGACGTGACGGCGCTCGCCGGCGATCCGGACAGCCTGGCGGTGGCCGCCGCGGCTGAGGTGCCGGTGATCCTGATGCACATGCAGGGCGAGCCCCGGACCATGCAGCAGGACCCGCGCTACCGCCATGTCGCCCTCGATATCTACGACTATCTCGCCGAACGGCTGGAGGCCTGCGCCGCGGCGGGGATCGCGCTGGAGCGGCTGGTGGTCGACCCCGGCATCGGCTTCGGCAAGACGGTGGCCCACAACCTGCAGCTTCTCGAGCAGATCGCGGTATTTCACGGCCTCGGCTGTCCTGTGCTGCTGGGGGCCAGCCGCAAGAGCTTCATCGCCAGGCTTTCCCACGGCGAAGCGCCAAAGGACCGGCTGCCGGGCTCTTTGGCCGCCGTGCTCTTTGCCTTGCAACGCGGGGTTCAGATCCTGCGGGTCCACGACGTGGCGGAGACCGCACAGGCGGTCGCGGTCTGGCAGGCCATGATGCAGGCGCCCAGCGGCTTTGGCGCAACGGACAAGGGCCACCGGGCTCTGGTATAACTCTCATCGAAAGGGGCCCTGCGCCCGGCGCGGTTTGCCCCAGCAAGAGGACCAGTGATGTCACGAAAGCTTTTTGGAACCGACGGCATTCGCGGCACGGCCAACATCGAGCCGGTCACCGCCGAGACCGCCCTGGCGGTGGCCAAGGCGGCGGGGCGGGAGTTTGTCCGCGGCGACCACCGCCACACCGTGGTGATCGGCAAGGACACGCGCCTGTCGGGCTATCTGCTGGAGCCGGCGCTGACCGCGGGCTTCATCGCCGTGGGCATGGACGTGGTGCTGCTCGGGCCGATGCCGACGCCGGCGGTGGGCATGCTGACCCGCTCGCTGCGCGCCGATCTGGGGGTGATGATCTCGGCCTCCCACAACCCCTATCAGGACAACGGCATCAAGATCTTCGGGCCGGACGGCTTCAAGCTCTCCGACGAGGTGGAGAAGACAATCGAGAGCCGCATCGGCAACGGTGGGGCGGAACTCGCGCCCTCCCACCAGCTCGGCAAGACCCTGCGCCTGGACGATGCGCTCGGCCGCTACATCGAGTTCGTGAAGAGCAGCTTCCCGCGCGGCCTGCGCCTCGACGGCATGAAGGTGGTGGTCGACTGCGCCAACGGCGCCGCCTACCGCGTCGCCCCCAAGGTGCTTTACGAACTGGGCGCCGAGGTGGTGCCCATCGGCGTCTATCCCGATGGCTTCAACATCAACCAGCGCTGCGGCGCCACCGAGCCAGCGCGCATGCAGGAGGCGGTGGTGACGCAGGGCGCCGACTTCGGCATTGCGCTGGACGGCGATGCCGACCGCGCCATCATGGCCGACGAGAAGGGCAACGTGATCGACGGCGACCAGGTGATGGCGCTGGTCGCGCGCTCCTGGCAGCAGACCGGAAAGCTCGCCGGCGGGGCGGTGGTCGCCACCGTCATGTCCAACCTGGGGCTCGAACGCTACCTCGGGTCCCTGGACCTCGATCTGATCCGCACGCCGGTGGGCGACCGCTACGTGGTCGAGCGCATGCGCGCCGACGGCTACAACGTGGGCGGCGAGCAGTCCGGTCACATCGTGCTCACCGACTTCGCCACCACCGGCGACGGGCTGATCTCGGCGCTGCAGATTCTGGCGGTGGTCGTCCAGTCCGACCGGCCCGCCTCCGAGGTCACCAACCTCTTCCAGCCCTATCCGCAGTTGCTGCGCAACGTACGCTTCAACGGCGGTGCCCCCCTGGAGGACGGGGAGGTCAAGGCGGCGATCCGCGCCGGCGAGGACCGCCTCGGCAGCGGCGGCCGCCTGGTGATCCGCAAGTCCGGCACCGAACCCCTGATCCGGGTGATGGCCGAGGGCGAGGACGAGGACCTGGTCAGCCAGGTGGTCGGCGAGATCTGCCAGACCATCGAGGCGCGCGCGGGATAGGGTGTATTAAAGGGTGTCAAAACGCCTCCGGACTGTGCCAAGAGACGCAGGATCGCAAAGGCAGGCCGCTGAGAGCGCGCCTTACTGCCATGCCCCGCCCTTCGAGACGAACCTTCGGTTCTCCTCAGGGTGAGGCATAACCGAGAAACGAAGACCTCATGCTGAGGAGGCGCAAGGCGCCGTCTCGAAGCACGAGGTCGATTCCAAGGCCGGCTTCTTCAGCAGGCGCTTTGGTTCCATGCCGGGGCGTCAAACCATATTGGTGAAGGCATAGGAGGGGCCCTCCTCCAACTGTGCGGCGAGGCTCTTCACGCCGCGCCGCAGCTCTGCCTCGTCGCGCGGCGGGCCGAAGCAGACGCGCACGGCGTGGATGCTCTCCCGCCGCCCCACCATGAAGGGATCGCTGGGTGTTACCAGCGTGCCGCGGCGCTCCGCCTCGGCGACGAACTCGCTGGAGCGCCAGGGGTCGGGCAGGTGCAGCCAGAGGAAGTTGGCGCCGGGCTCGCAGTCGGTTTCCCAGCGGTCCAGCACCTCCAGGGCGATCTGACGGCGCTTTGCGGCGACGCGGCGGCGGCCCGCGCTGACCTGCTCGGCGATGCCGCTGCGGATCAGCTCCGATGAAATCTCGGCTGCCAGCGGACAGGCCATCCAGCAGGTGCTGCTGATGGCATGGTTCAAGCGGTCCTGGGCCTCGGCCGGCGCGACGACGTAGCCGATGCGCAGGCCCGGCGCCACGGTCTTCGCCATGCCGCAGATATAGTAGCCCTGCTCCGGGGCGTGGGCGGAGACCGGCACGACCGGCTGGTCGGCGAGGAACCCGAAGACATCGTCCTCGACAATGGCCACTCCGTGGCGCCTGGCGACCTCGGCGAGGGCGCGGCGGCGCTCCTCCGGCATGGTGATGCTGGTGGGGTTGTGCAGCGTCGGGCAGAGGTAGAGAGCCTTCACCTGATGGGTGCGGCAAGCATCCTCGAAGGCTTCCGGCAGCGGGCCGTGGCGGTCGCGCGCCAGGCCGTCGAGACGCAGGCCCAGAATGCGCGTCAGGCTGCGCAGGCCGGGATAGGTGAGGGAGTCGGCGACAATGTGATCGCCGGGCCGCGTCACCGCCGCCAGCACCACCATCATGCCGTGGTGGGCGCCGGCGGTGATGGTGATCTGATCGGCGTCCACGGGAAAGCCGTTCTCGGTGATCCACTGGGCGCCGGCCTCGCGATGCTCCGGACGGCCGCGATGGGGCTGATAGGCCAGCAACTCCATAGCCCGCGGGCTGGCGGCGCAGCGGGCCATCACCTCCGCGATGGCGCTCTCCTCCTCGCAGGGAATGGGATGGGCGGAGCGCAGGGGAATGGCCCCCGGCGGCGCGTCGTGCCAGCGGCTGAGATGCTCCGGGCCCGTGGGGCCGGCGACGAAGGTGCCGCGCCCCACCTCTCCCGCCGTCAGGCCGCGGCGCTCAGCCTCCGCATAGGCGCGGCTGACGGTACCCACCGTCACGCCGAGCTGCCAGGCCAGCTCGCGGTGGGTCGGCAGGCGGTCGCCCGGCTTCAGACGCCCCCCGGCGATGTCGCCGGCCAGGGCCTCGGCGATGGCGAGGTAGCGGGGACCGCTGGCGTCGGCGATCTGGGGCATCCAATTTGTCATGGTGACAAAAATACAATTGACGCTGTAGGTATGCAACAATTATCACAATATTCCGAACATTGATCAAGACAATTTTTCGAAAGAGGAGGATTGAATGCATACAATATCAAGACCTCCGGTGTCCCTGGAGAGCTCTTCCCGGCTCACCCGGATTCCCCGCCGCCGCTACGGCACCGTCGTCGGTGACTGGATCTTGCGCGCCCTCGACCGACTGATGCTCTGGCAGGAGCGTGCGGCCGGACGCCATCAACTGGCGCAGATGAGCGACCGTGATCTGAAGGACATGGGGATCAGCCGCGCCGAAGCGAACTGGGAAGCGCGCAAGCCCTTCTGGCGGATCTGAGGCCGCCGCGCCCGGCGACGCCCCGCCTTCAAGCAGGATTTCGAACGCGGGAAACCGAACCCAGGGAATCGAACCATGACCGAACTCACCCTCTACCAGGTCGACGCCTTCACCGATGCCGTCTTCGCCGGCAATCCGGCGGCGGTCTGTCCGCTGGACGACTGGCTGCCGGATGAAATGCTCCAGGCCATCGCGGCGGAGAACAACCTGTCGGAGACGGCCTTCTTCGTGCCCAACGGCACCGGCTATCACCTGCGCTGGTTCACGCCGGCCCTGGAGGTAGACCTCTGCGGCCATGCCACCCTCGCCAGTGCCTACGTCATCGCCCTGCACATCAATCCGGGCATGGAGAAGGTGCTGTTCGAGTCCGCCAGCGGTCCCCTGGTCGTGACCCGCCGCGGCGACCTGTTCACTCTGGACTTTCCGGCCCGGGCGCCGGAGCCCTTCGACGACCGCGGCGCGGCGGCGGAGGCTCTGGGCATGGCGCCGCAGGAGGTGCGCAAGAACGTCAAGCTGATGGTGGTGCTGGCCAGTGAGGCGGAGGTGCGCGCGGCCGAACCGAACCTGGAGCGGGTCAGGCACCTGCCGGCAGACGGGATGATCATCACCGCCCCGGGGGAGGACTGTGACTTCGTGTCGCGCTACTTCGCGCCCCATGCCGGCATTCCCGAGGACCCGGTGACCGGCTCGGCCCACTGCGTGTTGACGCCCTATTGGGCGGAGCGTCTGGGCAAGACGGTCATGGAGGCGCGGCAGATCTCCGCGCGCGGCGGGAGCCTGACCGTCGAACACCGGGGCGAGCGCGTGCTGCTCACCGGCAAGGGCGCCCTCTATCTCGAAGGGCGCATTCGCGTGTAGACTGCTCTGCCGCAATCAGACTTCAGGTGAGATCAGCGGCATGAGCAAAGACACAACCGCGCCGGCCGCCCCGGCGCTCGATCCCTCCAGCCTGGAGCCGCGCCTCGGCTCCTCCTATCCCGCGCCCTTCCGGGAGTCCTGCGGCGCGCGGGAGAAGCGGGCGCTGGGCGATCCTCTGGGGCTCACCCAGTACGGCGTCAACCTGGTGCGCCTGCCGCCCGGCGCGCTCTCTTCCCAGCGCCACTGGCACAGCCATGAGGACGAGTTCGCCTATGTCCTGGAGGGCGAACTGGTTCTGGTCACCGATGCCGGCGAACAGGTGTTGCGCGCCGGCATGGCCGCCGGATTTCCTGCCGGCAAGGCCGACGGCCACCACCTGGTGAACCGCAGCGCGGACTGGGCCGTCTATCTGGAGGTCGGCAGCCGCTCCGACGCGGACGAGGTGCACTACCCGGACATCGACCTCTTCCTGGCGAACCGCGGGGGCGAATGGGTCTTCACCCACAAGAACGGGGAGCCCTGGGAATGACCGCGGCCGAGATCACAGCGGCGGCCGGCGACGGCGACCTGGACGCGGTGCGGGTGCTGTTCCGTGAATATGCCGACTGGCTGCAGGTGGACTACTGCCTGAAGGATCTGGAGGCGGAACTGGCCGGCTTGCCGGGCGACTACGCGCCGCCCGGCGGCGGACTCTGGCTGGCTCGGGCCGACGGCGCGCTGGCCGGCTGCGTCGGCCTGCGGCCCCTCCAAGAGGGCGTCTGCGAGATGCGGCGCCTCTGGGTGCGGGAACCTTGTCGCGGCCTGAAGCTTGGCCGCGGTCTCGCCGAGGCCGCCCTGGCCGGCGCGCGCGCTGCCGGCCATGCCCGCCTCTCTCTTGAAACGCTCGGCTCTATGGCGGCGGCCCGCAGTCTCTACGCCAGCCTCGGCTTCCACCCCGAGGCCCGCGCCTATGACGGTCTGGACGACGACCTGCGCTACATGGTCTGCGACCTGACCCGCCCCGCCGCCGCCTGATCCCATCCCGCCGTTTCCCATTTGAGAGGTGCACCGCGGTGCAAGCGCTTTACTTCGACGACTTCGAGCCCGGCCAGCAGTTCCACAGCAAAGGCGTCACGATCACCGAGTCCCAGATCCTCGACTTCGCCCTGCTCTACGACCCGCAGCCCTTCCACCTCGACAAGCGGGCGGCGGAGGAGGGGCCCTTCAACGGCCTCATCGCCTCCGGCTTTCAGACCCTGGCCCTGGCGTTTCGCATCTTCTATCAGGCGAACGTCATCAACGCCTGTTCCATGGGCTCGCCCGGCTTCGACGAACTGCGCTGGGTGCGCCCGGTGCGCCCCGGCGATACGCTCAAGGTGACAGCAACCGTGAGGGAGATGCGCCCCTCCAAGTCCAAGCCCGACCGCGGCACCCTGCTGATGGACTACGAAGTGATGAACCAACTCGACGAGGTGGTCATGACTTTCACCGCCATCCACATCCTGGCCCGGAAGGCGGCGTAGGGTAGGAAGGGTTTCGATCAGTCGAATTGGCCTTGCGGTCTTGAGGGCCTGACTCGGCCCGAAAAGCCTGACTCGAAAGGAGTGTTTTCATTTCAATGGCTTGCCCACGTCACCCCAAAACCACATCGTCACCCTCGGGCTTGTCCCGAGGGTCCATGGAAAGTTCGAGACCCGGACCGCGATGGATTGCCGGAACAAGCCCGGCAATGACGATTGGAGAGGGCGGAGCAGGGTAACTCTTTGACCGACAAGCGTTCATCTCGCGCCGAATTCTGATCCCGGAGTTGACGAAGACCGTCGCCCCCTACTGCCGGCGGGCACAGGGTGCATGTGGATATGGGCGGCCGAATCTGACCCTTCAGATCAACTTTGCCGCCTGCGACCGTTTCGCGCCCGAAAGCGGCGGATGGGCAATTGACGCAGTGCAACATGGTGCTAGTATCGCGCCGCCATGCGTCCCGGGAATCCGGGCGCCTTTCTCTCCAAGCGGGGCCGAGACAGACTTCCCCCTTTAGACACCAAGGAGCAGACCCATGACAGCCGCCCGCCCGGCCAAGAGGCCGGGGAACCCTTGCTTTTCCTCAGGACCCTGCGCCAAGCGGCCGGGTTGGTCCCTGAACGGTTTGAGCGAGGCGGCACTGGGTCGATCTCACCGCGCCAAGGCGGGCAAGGCGAAGCTGGCCGCGGTGATCGAGCGCTCCAAGGCGCTGCTTGGCCTGCCGGCGGACTACCGCCTGGGCATCGTCCCAGCCTCCGACACCGGCGCGGTTGAGATGGCCCTATGGTCGCTGCTGGGCCCGCGCGGCGTCGACGTCCTGGCCTGGGAGAGCTTCGGCAAGGGCTGGGCGACGGACGCCGCCAAGCAGTTGAAGCTGGCCGACCTGCGGGTGATGGAGGCGGACTACGGCGAACTGCCGGACCTCGCGCAGGTCGACAGCGACCGCGACGTCGTCTTCACCTGGAACGGCACCACGTCGGGCGTCAAGGTGCCCGACGGTACCTGGATTGCCGACGACCGCCGGTGCCTCACCATCTGCGATGCCACCTCGGCGGCCTTCGCCATGGACCTGCCGGTGGCGAAGCTCGACGTCATCACCTGGTCCTGGCAGAAAGTGCTGGGCGGGGAGGCGGCCCACGGCATGCTGGCCCTGAGCCCGCGCGCCGTCGAACGCCTGGAAAGCCACACGCCGACTTGGCCGCTGCCCAAGATCTTCCGTCTCACCAAGGGCGGCAAGCTGATCGAGGGCATCTTCAGCGGCGCCACCATCAACACCCCCTCCATGCTGGCCGTCGAGGACGCTCTGGACGGGCTCACCTGGGCCGAGAGCATCGGCGGCCTGCCGGCGCTCATCGCCCGTTCGCAAGCAAACCTGAAAGTGGTCGAAGACTGGGTGGCGCAATCCTCCTGGGCCGACTTCCTGGCGGCGCGGCCGGAGATCCGCTCCTCCACCTCCATCTGCCTCAAGATCGTCGACCCCTGGTTCCTGGCGCTGGACGGCGCGGGCCAGTCCGCCGCGGCCAAGCGCATCGCCGCGCTGCTGGAGGAGGAGGGTATCGCCTTCGACATCGGCGGCTACCGCGACGCGCCGGTGGGCCTGCGCCTCTGGGGCGGCTCCACCGTGGAGTCCGCCGACATGGCGGCGCTGCTGCCCTGGCTCGACTGGGCCTACGGCCTGGTGAAAGCGGAAAAAGCGGCGGCCTGAGCGGCACCCCAGAGGATTACCAAGAGATCATCCGGTCCCTCCTTTGAGGGGCCGAGGAAAAGGGACATCGTCATGCCCAAAGTTCTGATATCGGACAAGTTGAGCCCCCGCGCGGCGGAGATTTTCCGCGAGCGCGGCGTGGAGGTGGATGTGGAAACCGGCCTTTCGCCGGAGGACCTGAAGGCCAGGATCGGCGCCTACGACGGCCTTGCCATCCGCTCCGCCACCAAGGTCACCGAGGAGATCATCGCTGCCGCCGACAACCTGAAGGTCGTCGGCCGTGCCGGCATCGGCGTCGACAATGTCGACATTCCCGCCGCGACGGGGCGCGGCATCGTGGTGATGAACACGCCCCACGGCAATTCCATCACCACCGCCGAACACACCATCGCCATGATTTTCGCCCTGGCCCGCCAGATCCCCGCCGCCGACCGCTCAACCCAGGCCGGCAAGTGGGAGAAGTCGCGCTTCATGGGCACCGAGCTCACCGGCAAGGTGCTGGGGGTGATCGGCTGCGGCAACATCGGCTCCATCGTGGTCGAACGGGCCCAGGGCCTGCGCATGCGGGTCATCGCTTACGACCCCTTCCTCTCGCCGGACCGCGCCGAAGACCTGGACATCGAAAAGGTCGAACTGGACGAGCTGCTGGCCCGCGCCGACGTCATCACCCTGCATGTGCCGATGACCGAGCAGACCCGCGGCATCCTCGACGCCGCGGCCCTGGCCAAGACCAAGCCCGGCGTGCGCATCGTCAACTGCGCGCGCGGCGGCCTGGTGGTGGAAGACGACTTGAAGGCGGCTATCGAGTCCGGCCATGTGGCCGGCGCCGCGCTGGACGTCTTCACCGAGGAGCCGGCCAAGGCGAATCCGCTCTTCGGCATGGACCAGGTGGTGGCGACCCCGCACCTCGGCGCCTCGACGGCGGAGGCGCAGGAGAAGGTGGCCCTGCAGGTCGCCGAGCAGATGGCCGACTACCTGCTGACCGGGGCCATCACCAACGCGCTCAACATGCCCTCCCTGACCGCGGAGGAGGCCAAGCGCCTGGGCCCCTACATGCAGCTCGCCGAACAGCTCGGCAGTTTCGCCGGCCAACTCACCCGCAGCGGCCTCAAAGACGCGCGCATCGAATACGAAGGCCATGTGGCGCATCTCAATACCCGGCCGCTGACCCAGATAGCGCTCTGCGGCCTGCTGCGCCCCATTCTGGATACGGTGAATATGGTCAACGCCCCGATCATCGCGCGGGAGCGGGACATCGATGTCGCCGAGGTGAAGCACGAGCGCGACTGCGACTATCAGACCCTGATCCGCCTCACTGTCACCACGGAACGGGGGCCGCGCTGTGTTGCCGGCACCCTCTTCGGCCACGACAAGCCGCGGCTGGTGGAGGTGAAGGGCATCTCCGTCGAGGCGACCCTGACGCCGCACATGCTCTACATCACCAACGAGGACAAGCCGGGCTTCATCGGCGCCCTGGGCACCACCCTCGGCGATGCCGGTGTCAACATCGCCACCTTCCATCTCGGGCGCGCGGCCCAGGGGGAGGACGCCATCGCGCTGCTGGAATTGGATGCGGAGATCCCTCCGGCGGTGCTGGAAAAAGTCCGCAGCCTGCCCCATACGAAGCAGGCCGAAGCCCTAAGGTTCTAGGGGCACAGCGTGCGCGCCTTTGCCTTGGGGCTCGCCCTTGGCGTCGCGGTGGCCGGACCGGCGAGTGCCGATGACTTGGAGGCCCTTGGCTTCCGTCCGCTGGTCGCGGAAGCCCAGCGCGAGATCGAGATCGACCTGCGCGCGGTGTCGCGGCCCGGGAATGCCCTGCCGGACGGCCAGCCGGCGCTGGGTCGAGGCGCCATCGCCGAGGTCTGGCTGACCGAGCCGACGGAGCGCTACGGCCATGCGGTGCTCGGCGACGGGATCGAGGCGGGAGGCCTGCTGGTCCGCCGCGCCGATGGGGACAGCCTCACGCTTTCCCTGCCGGAGGCGCAGGTCTTCGAGGACCTGACGCCGCGCCTCGTGGACCTTGACGGTGACGGGCGGGACGAGATCCTGGTGGTGCGCTCCTCGCAGAGCAGCGGTGCCATGCTGGTCGCCTACGGCGTGGTCGAGGGCGCCTTGCGGGCGGTCGCCAAGGGGCCGGAGCGCCTGACTGCCCATCGCTGGCTGAACCCGGTCGGCGCGGCGGACTTCGATGGCGACGGCGTGTTGGAGGTTGCCTATGTGGAGACGCCGCACATCGGCGGCGTGCTGCGCATCTTCTCCCGCCAAGGGGATCGGCTGGTGCAGGAAGCCGAGGCCTACGGTTTCTCCAACCATGCCATCGGCTCCCGCGCCCTCGTGCTCTCCGCGATCCTCGACGCCGACGGGGACGGACTGCCGGAGATCCTGCTGCCCGATGCCCGTCGCCGCGCGCTACGGGTCGTGGGCTTCGTCGACGGCGCGCTGCGCGAGCGCGCGGTCCTGGCGCTGGACGCGCAGATCGTCGGCGACTTCCGTCTGGCGGATCTGGACGGTAACGGCCTGGAGGGCGTCGTCATTCCCCTGAGCGGCGACCGCGAATTGCGGCTCTATCGGTAGACCTTCTTCAGGTCGCACCGCTTTTGCGGTTCCTCTTCGTCGTCACCCCGGACCTGATCCGGGGTCCATCGATCCGCTCGCATGGTCTCCGCGGTTAGGGCTGCGTTCGATACGACCATGGACCCCGGATCAGGTCCGGGGTGACGAGACGAGTGTTGCGGTGGTGCCGGAGCGCTATTGGCCAACTCAGTCAGCTGGGGCTGTGCTGCGGCCGTCGTCCGTCAGGCGCTGGTGGGCCAGTTTGGCAATGCGGCGCACGGCGATCATGGAGAGGATCACCGCCAGGACGAAGACGTAGAGGCCGGCGTGGATTTCCACATCGGAGACCAGCGACAGCTTGATGACCACCACCAGGATCGCGAGGACGAAGACGTCGAGCATGGACCAGCGGCCGAGGGTTTCGATCCAGCCGAGGGTGCGTTGCACCCGCGGGTCCGCGACGTCGAGGCGGCTCCAGGCGAGATAGGCCAGCACCAGCTTGCCCACCGGCAGCACCACGGTGAACAGCACGATGACCAGGAACAGCAGGTAGTCGCCGCTCTGCAGCAGGCGAAAGGCACCGGTGAGAATGGACACCTCGTCATAGAACACCAGCAGCGTGCGCACCGTCATCACCGGCAAGAGCCAGCCGGCCAGCAGTGCCAGGGCGGCGGCGGCGATGAAGAGGCCGAGGAATCGGTCGAGGCCCCGGCTTGCGGCGGCGAGGCTGTTGGGCGTGGAAAGGCGGGGAAGCAAGGGTGTCTGCCGACCCTCTGGTGATGACGCGGTGCGGCCCAGTCTATCCGGGACGGCCGGACACAGCCAGCCCCCTAAGCTTCGGAAATCTGGGCGTTTTTGCGGCCGTACCAGGGCGCGGAGGCGGCCCTGCCGGCGGATTTCCATTTGCCGCGCGTGACGCGGACTGCTACCAGAGAGCGGAAGCGGGGCCGCCCGATGGCCCGACCCAGGGGCGCGTCCGCTTCCGGACAGTTACGACACTCAATCCGGACCGCCTCTCCTCCGAAGACCTGCTGAGATGACAAAGACCGCCGACATGGGCCTTCTTCCGGCTGGCCTGCAGGACGTCTTGGCGCCGTTGGCCGCCCATGAGGCCGCGGTGGTGGAACGGCTCATCGCCGCCTTTCAGGCCCAGGGCTACGACCGGGTGAAGCCGCCGCTGCTGGAGTTCGAGGAAGCGCTTCTGACCGGCGCCGGGGCGGCCCTGGCCGGCCAGACCTTCCGCCTGATGGACCCGGTCAGCCAGCGCATGATGGGCCTGCGCGCCGACATGACGCCCCAGGTGGCGCGGATCGCCACCTCCCGCCTCAAGAACGCGCCGCGGCCGTTGCGGCTCTGCTACGGCGGCCAGGTCCTGCAGGTGCGCGGCAGCCAGCTCCGTCCCGAGCGCCAGTTCGCCCAGGCCGGCGTCGAGCTGATCGGCGCGTCGGAGACGGCGAGCGATGCCGAAGTTATTCTGCTGGCCATCGACGCCCTCGGCGCCCTCGGTGTCGCGGAGCTCTCCGTCGATCTCAACTTGCCGCCGCTGGTCGGCGCCCTGGCGGCGGACCTGGGGCTGGACAGCGGCCAGGTGCAGGCCCTGCGCCAGGCCCTGGACCGCAAGGACGCGGCCGCGGTGGCGGCCTTGGCGGGGGAGCAGGCGGACCTCTTTCAGGCCCTGCTGCAATCGGCGGGACCGGCCGATGCCGCGCTGGCGGCCTTGCAGGCGCTCGGCCTGGCGCCAGGCGCGGCCCGGGAGGTCGAGCGCCTCTCGGCGGTGATCGAGTTGATCCGGACCGCCGCACCGAACGCCCGCCTGACCGTCGATCCGGTGGAACACCGCGGCTTCGAATACCAGACCGGAATCAGCTTCATCCTCTTTGCCAAGGGCGTGCGCGGCGAGCTCGGCCGCGGTGGGCGCTATCAGGCGAGCGGTGCCGGTGGCGCGCAGGAGTCGTCCACCGGCTTCACGCTGTTCATGGACACCGTGCTGCGGGCCATCCCGGCGCCGGAGGTGCCGCGGCGCCTCTTTCTGCCCCATGGCACTGCGGCTGCGGAGGCGCGGCGTCTGCGCGCGGAGGGCTGGGTCACCCTGGCGGGGCTCAGCGCGGAGGAGGACGCCGAAGCGGAAGCCCGGCGCCTCGGCTGCAGCCATCTGCTGCGCGGCACGGCAATTGTCGAACTGGCGGACCAGACCTAAGGCTTCGAACGGGGGAGCGGGACAAGAATGGCAAACGTGGCGGTCGTCGGCTCCCAGTGGGGGGACGAGGGGAAAGGCAAGATCGTCGATTGGCTGTCGGAGCGCGCCGATGTGGTTGTGCGCTTCCAGGGCGGCCACAACGCCGGCCACACCCTGGTGGTCGGCAACGCGGTCTACAAGCTCTCATTGCTGCCGTCGGGCGTGGTGCGCCCGAACAAGCTGTCGATCATCGGCAACGGCGTGGTGGTCGACCCCTGGGCCCTGGTCGAGGAGATCGACCGCCTGCGCGCCCAGGGGGTCGAGGTCACGCCCGACCGCCTGAAGATCGCCGAGGGCGCGGCGCTGATCCTGCCGATGCACGGTGCGGTCGACCGCGCCCGCGAGGCGCATCGCGGCGAGGACAAGCTGGGAACCACCGGCCGCGGAATCGGGCCCGCCTATGAAGACAAGGCCGGCCGCCGGGCGGTGCGCTTCTGCGATCTCGGCGATCCCGATCTGCTGCGCCAGCGGGTCGACGGCCTGCTGCTGCACAACAACGCCCTGCTGCGCGGCCTCGGACAGCCGGAGTTCAAGGCCGACGAGGTGGTCGAGAGCCTGCTGGCCCTGGCGCCGCGGGTGCTGCCCTTTGCCGACCGCGTGTGGCAGCGCCTCGACGCGGCGAAACGCTCCGGCAGGCGCATCCTCTTCGAGGGCGCCCAGGGGGCGATGCTGGATGTCGATCACGGGACCTATCCCTTCGTGACCTCCTCCAACACCGTGGCCGGCAATGCCGCCGCCGGTTCCGGCACCGGGCCCGACACGGTCGATTTCGTCCTCGGCATCACCAAGGCCTACACCACCCGCGTCGGCTCCGGCCCCTTTCCCACCGAGTTGCATGACGAGATCGGGGACCTTCTGGGCGAGCGTGGCCGTGAATTCGGCGTGGTCACCGGGCGCAAGCGGCGCTGCGGCTGGTTCGATGCCGTCATGGTGCGCCAGGCGGCCAAGGTCGGCGGGATCACCGGCATCGCCCTGACCAAGCTGGATGTCCTGGACGGCATGGAGGAGTTGAAAGTCTGTGTCGGCTATGAAATCGACGGCGAGAAGCGGGACTATCTGCCGGCGGCGCAGTCGCGCCAGGCCCGGGTCACTCCGGTCTACGAGACCATGCCCGGCTGGTCCGAGAGCACCCGCGGCGCCCGCTCCTGGGCCGATCTGCCGGCCCAGGCGGTCAAGTACATCCGCCGGCTGGAGGAACTGATCGAGGTGCCGGTGGCGCTTCTGTCCACCTCCCCGGAGCGCGAGGACACGATTCTGGTCCGCGATCCCTTCGCCGATTGATCGCGGCAAGGCCGAAATCGCGCCTTTGCGTGGCGGAGTTCTGCGGTTTCTTGCGCAGGCCTTAACGATCTCTTTGCCTTATGCCGCTTAGCTTTCGGGTTGCCTAGAGCGTTTCGACTTACGTCGAATCGGTTCCGGCCCACACCCCCTCCCGGCCACCCACCAGGATAATCGAATTGGGTGGCCGGGAGGGGGGGCGGGCCGGCGCCGTCAACAGGCCCTACGCAGCGTCCCGAACAGAAGGCAAGTCGTCCTGTTTCGCCCATGAGCGGTCAAAGCGAAAACCCGAAGAAAGGCAGGCCCGACGACGGAAGGTCGGTCATGCTGGCCGACCGCTACCGCCTGCATCCCAGCGAACCCTTGCCGGACTTCGGCTCGCCGGGGGTGCAGGCCTTTGCGGTTTCCGACGAACGGGGCACATCCAAGTCGCTCTTCGCCCTGGTTTGCCGCCAGGATATCGCGCCCAGGACCGATGTCCTGGCGCAGTTCTCGCGATTCCACCGCCTGCCGATGCTGATCCCTCTGCGCCACGGGGTGGTCCACTGGCCGCCGGCGCGGGCCCGGCGCTTTGTCATTCTGATGCGCCAGCCGGGCGGGGAGCGGGTTCTGGCCGGCCCGGACGCGAAGATCGAACCCTGGCGGGAAGATCGGGTGACCCGCTCGGTGATGCGCCCGTTGGTGCAGATATTGAAGGAACTGGCGGATCGGGTGGTCACCCACCGGGCGATCCGCGCCGAGAATCTCTTCTATTCCGACCCCAGCAACGAGTCGGTGGTTCTGGGGGAGTGCTTTTCCGGCCCGCCGGCCATGGCGCAACCCTACTACTACGAACCGATCGACGGCTCCATGGCGTTGCCGGAGGGCCGCGGCCCGGGCTCGCCGGCCGACGACATGTACGCGCTGGGCGTGACGGTTCTGGTTCTGCTTTGCGGCGGCAATCCGGTCGCCGACCTGGACCAGGACGAGGTGATCGAGGAGAAGATCTCCAGGGGATCCTATGCCGCCCTGGTCCGGGACACGCGGCTCTCGCTGCCGATGGTGGAGGCGTTGCGCGGGATGCTGTGCGACGACCCGGGACAGCGCTGGCGCTTTCAGGACCTGCAGATGTGGCTCAATGGACGCCACCTCAGCCCCAAGCAGGCTTTGCTGCCGCCAAAGGCGGCGCGCGCCTTCGTCTTCGACGGGGCGGAGTACCTCAACGCCCCGGCGCTGTCTCACGCCCTTGGCCGGAAGTGGGACCAGGGCCTGTCGGTTCCCCGGGAACCGGACATGGAGAGATGGGTCCGCCGCTCGCTGGGCGACGAGCAGCGTGCCGCCGCGATCCGGCAGGCAACGCAGTCGGCGGCCGGTGCCGGCGGTGAGCGCAATTCCGCCGACGACCGGCTGCTGGCGCGGGTCCTGATGTCCCTGGATGAGAACGCGCCCATCCGCTACAAGTCCGTCTGCGTGCGCCTCGAGGGGCTCGCCCAGGCCCTGGCGGTCAACTTCCACGACGAAGAGAAACGCCAGACCTTCATCGAGATCTTCGATCATCGCCTGCCCCAGCTCTGGGTCGAGCACCAGCCGGTGCTGAGCCCGGACCTCGCGATCCTGCGACGCATCTGCGACACCGCGGCGATCAATATCTCCAAGCAGCGGATGGGCTACTCCCAAGAACGCGCGCTCTATGCGGCCAACCCGAGCTGGCCCTGCCAGAGCCCGCTGCTGAAGAGCGACTATGTCGCGGAGTTGGAAGACCTCCTGCTGGCCCTGGAGCGGCTGGCCGCGCAGGGCAAGACCGAACGCAGCCCGGTCGATAGGCATATCGCGGGTTTCGTCGGCGCCAAGATGAAGGCGTCCATCGAAAGATCCTTGAGCGAACTGGACAACAAGGACGACCCGATGGTCTTCAACCTCGGGGTCCTGCGTCTCCTGGCCGCTGTCCAGCGGTCCGTCGGGCCGCCGCAAACGCCCTATCTGGCCGCCTGGTGCGCGGCCCTGCTGAAGCCCCTCGTGGAGGGCTTTCACAACCGCACCCGCTGCGAACAGATGGCGGATATGGCCGAGCAACTGGCGGCCAAGGGTAACCTCACCTCGCTGCTCGCCCTGATCGACGATGGCGACCGCAAGGCTGCGGACGACCAGGGATTTGAGCAGGCCAAGGCCGATTTCGCCGCCCTGGTCGAGCAGGCCAACTGGTTGCGGGACGGGGGCATGACCTCGCCGGCCATCGTGCGCCGCCATGCGCGCGAGGCTTCGAGCATTATCTCTTCGGTGATCGCCGGCGTGGCGGTACTCGGTATCACCCTGGCTTCGGTTCTCTAGGAGCGGGGAGATGGCGACGGCGGCGAAGGGCCAGAAACCAAAACAGACGCGAAGGGTCGGCCTGAAACCCTGGGCGAAGGTGATGGTCTGCATCCTGCTGTTCCCCTTCGCCGCGGTGCTGCTGCCGACGACCCTCGTTTTCGTGGCGCTGATGGCACCCACCTGGGTTGCCTACGTGACGGACCGCTCCCCGGAAAAGCACCTGGCGGTGACGGTGGGGCTCATGAATTTCAGCGGCACGCTTCCGGCCATCATCGATCTCTGGTCGCGCGGCCAAAGCCATGATGCGGCGATGATCATGCTTGCCGACGTCTTTATCTGGGGGGTCGCCTATGGGGCCGCCATGGGGGGCTGGGTGCTCTTCGCCATCATGCCGTCGATTGTCGGCAGCTACTTCAAGATGAGCACCGAAAGCCGGATCAAGAGCCTTGCCGAACAGCAGAAGGCACTGATCGTCGAATGGGGACATGCCGTTGCTTCGGGCAAGGAGATGATCTCGGTCGACGGCGAGGTGATGGAGCCGGCCGGCGACGGTGAGGAGGGGCCGGTCGAGGTCGCCGAGGCGGAAATCGTCAGCAGGGAGGCCGGGTAAAGCCCGGCCGCCTAAGCCGAACCAGTCCTAATTAACCGCCAGCCGTTCCTCGATGGCGGCGTTGCGGATGGCGCGCTGCAGCTTCTCGAAGGCCCGCACCTCGATCTGGCGCACCCGCTCGCGGCTGATGCCGTACTCCTGGGAGAGATCCTCCAGGGTGGTCGGATTGTCCTTCAGGCGCCGCTCTTCCAGGATCCGCCGCTCGCGGTCGTTGAGATTGGCCATGGCGGCCTTGAGCAGGGCGCGGCGCTTGCCCAGTTCCTCCGACTCCGCGAGCTGGCTTTCCTGGTCTTCCGTCTCGTCCACCAGCCAGTCCTGCCATTCCCCGTCGCCATCGATGCGCAGCGGCGCGTTCAGCGAGTGGTCGGGGGCCGACAGGCGGCGGTTCATGGAGACCACGTCCTGTTCCGGCACGCCCAGGGTCTCGGCGATCTTGGAGACGTTCTCCGGGTGCAGGTCGCCTTCCTCCATGGCCTTCAACTGGCCCTTGAGCTTGCGCAGGTTGAAGAACAGCTTCTTCTGCGAGGCGGTGGTGCCCATCTTCACCAGCGACCAGGAGTGCAGGATGTACTCCTGGATCGCCGCGCGGATCCACCACATGGCGTAGGTCGCCAGGCGGAAGCCGCGGTCCGGGTCGAAGCGCTTCACCGCCTGCATCATGCCGACGTTGCCTTCGGAGATCAGCTCGGACAGCGGCAGCCCATAGCCGCGGTAGCCCATGGCGATCTTGGCGACCAGGCGCAGGTGGGAGGTGACCAGTTGGTGCGCCGATTGGGTGTCGCCGCGTTCACGCCAGGCCTTCGCCAGCATGTATTCCTCGTCCTGCTCCAGCATCGGAAACTTGCGGATTTCCTGCAGGTAGCCGGAGAGGTTTCCTTCGGGGACGAGAACCGGAACTTTCGCAGTCGACATGGCGTACTCCAAGCTTCGCCAAAAGCGCGATCAATTAATCAAGATTGCAACTGAGATTCGCATTTCGGGCGGCGGATCACCAGTGGTTTTCACTGGTCCCGAACGCGATTTGGCTGATCATAGCATGAATCCCCCGCTGGCGTGCAATATATGACCACTGTGGTCATATATATATGGAATCATTCCAGAGAATCAATCAACGTACACATATCAAGTGGTAAATTGCTGTCGAATTGCAAGACACGACCGGTCACGGGGTGGTGAAACCCCAGGGACTTGGCGTGCAGGGCCTGGCGGCCCAGGGCGGTGAGCGCGGCTTCCGCCGGGGCGGGCAGGGCCCGGGCCCGCCGGGGGCCGCCGCGGCCGTAAAGCGGATCGCCCAGCAGGCTATGGCCCGCCTCGGCCATATGCACCCGGATCTGGTGGGTGCGGCCGGTCCGCAGGCGGCAGAGAACCTCGCTGACGCTGCCCTCCCGGAACGAGCGCAGTACCCGGTAGCCGGTCTCCGCCGGCCGCCCGCCACGCTTCAGCACCGCCATTTTCTTGCGGTTGCGCGGGCTGCGGCCGATGTTTCCGGTGAGGCTGCCGCGGGCCGGCGAGGGCCGGCCCCAGACCAGGCCGCGGTAGCTCCGTTCGATGCTGCGGGCGGCGAACTGTTCCACCAGACCGCGGTGGGCCGCCGCCGTCTTGGCCGCCACCATCAGCCCGGAGGTGTCCTTGTCCAGGCGGTGGACGATGCCGGGGCGCCGCTCGCCGCCGATCCCGGTCAGGCTTTCGCCGCAGTGGGCGATGAGCGCGTTCACCAGGGTCCGGTCCGGGTTGCCGGGGGCGGGATGGACCACCAGCCCGGCGGGTTTGTTCAGCACGATCAGATCCCCGTCCTCGAAGAGGATGTCCAGCGGGATGGCCTGGGCCTCCAGCGCCGTCTCCACAGTCTCCGGGACAATGATGGCGAAACTTTGGCCGGCGCGGACCTTGGCGGCGGCGCTGGTGACCGGCGCGCCGTCGCGGCTGACCAGGCCGGCCTCGATCAGGGCCTTCAGGCGGCTGCGCGACAGCGCCGGCAGGGCGTCGGCCAGCAGCCGGTCGAGACGCCGGCCCGCCTGCGCCTCCGCGGCGGTGACCACATGTCGCTCTTGACCCGTCTCTTCGGCCATGCTTCCTCGCACCCTGTCAGCCCAATAAGCGTGAGGGTCGCGCCGATGCAAGCCCTGAAGTTCCTCGTCATCGTCATGGCCATCCTGATTCTGGGCGGCATGGGGCTGCTGGCCTATGGCCTGGCAACCCGCCTGGACAGCGGCGGCGCGGTCTTCGAAGCGATCGAACTGCCGCTGCCGCCTGGCTGCACCATCGCCGGGACCGAGGTCTCGGAGAACCGCCTGGTGCTGCGCTTCGACGGCCTGGCCGAACGCGGCTGCCAGCAGGTGGTGGTGGTGGACATGACCACAGGCAGGATCCTGGGCCAGGTGCGCGGCGTGCCGCCCAGCGAATAGGCCGCAGGCAGGCAGGACTTCGGGATAGGGCATGAGCAGTTTCGCATCCGACAACGTGACCGGCATCGCGCCGGCGATCCTGGCGGCCCTGCAGGCGGCCAACGCGGGGAGCGCGCCGGCCTACGGCGAGGATGCCGTCACCGCGCGGCTGAGCGAACGGGTCTCGCATCTCTTCGAGCGCGACTGCGCGGTCTTTCCGGTGGCCACCGGCAGCGCCGCCAATTCGCTGGCCATGGCCGCGCTGGTGCCGCGCTACGGCGCGGTCTACTGCCACCGCGAGGCGCATCTGAACGTTGACGAATGCGGCGGGCCGGAGTTCTACACCGGCGGCGCCAAGCTGGTGGCCCTCGACGGCGCCCACGCCAAGATCGACGCCGCCGCGCTGGAGGCGGCCATCGACGGGGCCGGCGACGTCCACCGGGTGCAGCCCGCCGCCCTCTCCATCACCCAGGCCAGCGAGAAGGGCACGGTCTATACGGCGGCGGAGGTGGCGGCCCTGGCCGCCGTCGCCCGGCGCCACAACCTCGCCTTCCACATGGACGGCGCGCGCTTCGCCAATGCCGTGGCGCGGCTGGGCTGCAGCCCGGCGGCGATCACCTGGCAGGCCGGCGTCGACGTGCTGAGCCTGGGGGCCACCAAGAACGGCGCCCTGGCCGCCGAGGCGGTGGTGTTCTTCGATCCGCCGCGGGCCGGCGACTTCGCCTACCTGCGCAAGCGCGGCGGGCACCTGCTCTCCAAGATGCGGTTTCTCTCGGTGCAGTTGGAGGCCTACTTGAGCGACGGTCTCTGGCTCGCCAACGCCCGCCACGCCAACGCCCAGGCGGCGCGCCTCGCCGAGGGGCTGGAACGGCTGCCCGGCGCGCGGCTGCTCTCGACCGTCGAGGCCAACGAGATCTTCGTGGCCCTGCCCGAGGCGGTGATTGTCGGGCTGGAGGCCCGGGGCTTCGGCTTCTTCCGCTGGGGCCGGCCGGAGGAAGGCCAGATCCGCCTGGTCACCGCCTTCGACACGGCGCCGGAGGCCGTCGACGCCTTCCTCGCCGCCGCGGCGGACCTTTGCGGTGGTGGCGACACGCGGGCGCGCGCCTGACCATGCCGGAGGATCGGGGAGCGAACGCGCCGGCGGAGGGTCCTGCCTCGGACGCGGCGGAGCCGCCCTGGCTCGCCTGGGCGTGGCGCCTGCAGGCCATCGCCCAGAGCGGCCTGCACTACAGCGAGGACCCCTTCGACGACGAGCGCTATCAGGAGGTGGCGCGCATCGCCGCCGAGATCATGGCCGGCCACAGCGGCACCAGCGCTGAGCAGGTGACGCGCTTCTTCAGCACAGAGGTGGGCTACGCCACCCCCAAGACCGACCTGCGCGCCGTCGCCTTCCGTGGCGAGGCGGTGCTGCTGGTGCGCGAGCGCAGCGACGGGCGCTGGGCATTGCCGGGCGGCTGGGCCGATGTCGGCGAGAGCCCGGCGGCCTGCGTGGAAAAGGAGGTCTGGGAGGAAGCGGGCTTCCGCGCCCGCGCCGTCAAGCTGCTGGCGCTCTACGACCAGCGCAAGCGCGGCGCCAAGCCCAACCCCTTCCACACCTTCAAGGCTTTCTTCCTCTGCGAGATCCTGGACGGCGCGCCAAGGCCCAGCATTGAAACCTCCGAGGTGGACTTCTTCGCCGAGACCGCGCTGCCCGAACTCTCCAGCGGCCGGGTCAGCGCCGAACAGCTCGCCCGCATGTTCGCCCATCGCCGCAACCCCCACTGGCCGACGGATTTCGATTAGGGGAAGGGTTCCCGGTACCAGCCCGCTCCCTCGCCCGACCACCCACAAGGATAATCGCATTGGGTGGCCGGGGGGGGGAGCGGGCCGGCGCCGGAGGGCCCAACGGGCCCAGCACACCCCAACGACAGGGCTTGCCTTGGCCCGGCCTTTGGGCTACACCAGCGCCCTTCCGGCCATTGGTCCCCTTCGTCTAGTGGCCTAGGACGCCGCCCTCTCACGGCGGAAACAGGGGTTCGACTCCCCTAGG
>NZ_JANQOI010000024.1 GCF_028289705.1 Pelagibius sp. | reverse complement strand
CAAAACCGATCAGAGAACCCAGAAAACAAAGCCTGAAAGATCAATATCCCAAACCGATACCCGGCCTTGACAACAAAATCACCATACGAGTCCGGCAATGACAGTGTGGGAGGCTGGCGAAGGCGAACCATTTGACGGACAAGGCTTCGTTTCGAGCCACAGCCAAAGTTGAGGAGTGTCTCTGCAGTGGACTTCGATGCGGTCCTGACGGAACTGGACATCGGCGCCAGCGAACTGAATGCCTGGATCGAGCAGAGCTGGGTCCGCCCGATCCAGAACCAGGATTCCTTCGAGTTCGACGAGGCGGACCTGGCCCGGGTGAAGCTGATCGTCGAGCTGCGCAGCGACATGGGCGTGAACGAAGACGCCATGCCGGTGGTCCTCAGGCTGCTGGACCAGGTCTACAGCCTGCGCCGGGCGCTTTCCGCCCTCAGCGAAGCGATCCTCGAGCTGCCAGAAGACACCCAGGACGAACTCCGCGAACGCCTGTCACAGCGCGCCGAGAGCGAAGAGGAACGCTACGGCAAACCCCTGGAATGACCGCCCGGGCGCACACCACGCCCGCAGACTGACTCAATCCTGAAAAGCCCCTAACCCTCGTCCCGCGGCAGGGGATGCAGGCGGGCGACGCCGTCGGGCGTCTCGATGGCCGCGGCCTCGTCGAGCAGGGCGGCGAGGCTCTTGCCCCGCACCTCGGCGCCCATCTCTCCGGCGGCCAGCACGATGTTCCCGACACCGTCCGGCCAGCCCTCCCCAGGATTGAGGTCCAGCTCCAAGGCACCGAGCAGGTCTTCCAGGTTGGCCGCGGTCAGATCGCGGGAGAGAAGCCAACGCCCGCCGGCACGGCTGACGTAGCCGCCCAGCCGCAGGGCCAGCAGCACCGTCGCCAACTCATCGAGGCCCGCCGGCAGGCCCCGGGTCAGCGCCGATTCCTTCAGCACCGTGCCGGCCCGCGCCGCCGAGCGCAGGCGCTGCAGCAGGGCCAGGGCCAGGGCCAGGCGCGGCCCGGAGCCATGGTGCGCAGTCCGCAGCCGGTCGACCAGCCGCCATTCCGGCGCCGCCGCCGCGACCTCCGCGCCGAACAGCACCACCGCCCAGGAAAGGTACATCCAGATCAGAAAGATCGGCACCGAGGCCAGCGCCCCGTAGATCACCTCGTAGGACGGAAACTGCCGCAGGTAGAAGGCAAATCCCGCCTTCAGGATCTCCAGCAGCGCCGCCGCCACCAGCCCGCCGACCAGCGCGTGGCGCACCGCCACGTTGCGCGCCGGGACCACGGCATAGACCACGGCGAATGCCACCGTGGTCAGGACGAATGGCAGCGCCCGGGTGAGGCCGAAGGCGCGGTCCCCCTCCTCCAGCAGCGCAGTGGCAAAGCCGTAGCTGGACAGGGACAGGGACGCGCCCAGGAACAGCGGCCCGATGGTCAGAACCGTCCAGTAGGCCATGATCCGGACCATCAGCGGGCGCGGTTCGGTGACCCGCCAGATGGCATTGAAAGCCCCGTTGATGGTGGAGAGCAGCAGCAGCGCCGTTGCGGCAAGCGCAATGGAGCCGAGACCGGTCATGGAACGGGCATTCTCGACGAAGGTGGCGAGCTGGTCGCTGATCTCCATGCCGGCGTTGGGCACCAGGTTTTCGAACAGGAAGAGTTGCGCGCTCTGACGCAGATTCTCAAAGCCGGGAAAGGCAGAGAGCAGGCCGAAGCCGATGGCCAGCACCGGCACCAGGGCCAGCAGCGAGGCATAGCTGAGCTGGGTTGCGGTGCGCAGGCACTGGTCCTGGGCGAAGCGCTGGCCGCAGTAGGCGGCAAAGCGCAGCAGATTGCGCATAAATCCTGATAGATCAGGAGTCTTCATGGCCGGCTCCGGCTTCGGCGGCGGGCACCCTCTCGCGCGTCATTGTAGCCCAAGAAACCGCAGAAATGTGGGAATGATGCGCTGCCTCGTCGTTGACCGCCCAGGCCTTTCGTGTAGGATGCCGCACGTTTTCGCAAAGTCTTTGTAACCTGACCGACATTAAGGATTTGGTATGACCGAGCCCCAATCTCTGATGGCCGGCAAGCGCGGCCTTGTCATGGGCGTTGCCAATGACCGGTCCATTGCCTGGGGCATTGCCAAAGCCGCCCACGACCAGGGCGCCGCGCTGGCCTTCACCTATCAGGGCGAGGCCTTGGAGAAGCGGGTGCGCCCCCTGGCCCAGTCGGTGGGCTCCGACATCGTTCTGTCCTGCGATGTGACCGACGATGCCTCGATCGACCGGGTGTTTCAGGAGATCGAAGACAAGTGGGGCAAGCTGGACTTCCTGGTCCACGCCATCGCCTATGCCGACAAGGAAGAACTGAAGGGCAAGTACCTGCAGACCAGCCGCGAGAACTTCGTCCGCAGCCTCGATATCTCCTGCTATTCGCTGACGGCAGTCAGCCAGCGCGCGGTGCCGCTGATGAAGGACGGCGGCAGCATCGTGACCCTGACCTATTACGGCGCCGAACGGGTCATGCCCCACTACAACGTAATGGGCGTGGCCAAGGCGGCGCTGGAAGCCAGCGTGCGCTATCTGGCCGCCGACCTGGGCGACCAGGGCATCCGCGTCAACGCCATCTCCGCCGGCCCGATCAAGACCCTGGCTGCCTCGGGGATCGGCGACTTCCGGCACATTCTGAAGTGGAACGAGTTGAACTCGCCGCTGCGCCAGAACGTCAGCATCCATCAGGTTGGCGGGGCCGGGCTCTACCTGCTGTCCGACCTCTCCGGCGGCGTCACCGGCGAGGTGCATCACGTCGACGCGGGCTATCACGTGGTGGGCATGATGGCCGTCGACGCTGCCCCTGCGGTCGCCGATATGCTGCAGAACTTCACCCCACAATCCTGACCGAACAGGCCTGATCCAAAATGGCCGGGAACAGCTTCGGAGAGGCCTTTCGCTTCACGACCTGGGGCGAAAGCCACGGTCCGGCCATCGGCTGCATTGTGGATGGCGTCCCGCCGCGCATACCGCTGGCGGTCGAAGAGCTGCAGGTCTGGCTCGACGCCCGCAAGCCCGGGCAGTCCCGCTTCACCACCCAGCGCCGCGAAGCCGATCAGGTCCAGATTCTCTCGGGGCTCTTCGAGGGCCAGACCACTGGCACGCCGATCTCGCTCGTCATCGAGAACCAGGATCAGCGCTCCAAGGACTACAGCGAGATCGCCGAGAAGTTCCGCCCCGGGCACGCCGACTATACCTACTGGAAGAAGTACGGCATCCGCGACTACCGCGGCGGCGGCCGCTCCTCGGCCCGGGAAACCGCGATGCGGGTGGCCGCCGGCGGGATCGCGCGCAAGGTGCTGGACAGCCTCTTGCCCGAAGCGGTCTCGATCAGAGGGGCGCTGGTCCAGATGGGCCCTCACAAGATCGACCGCAGCCGCTGGGACTGGGCCCAGACTGCGGAGAACCCCTTCTGGTGCCCCGACCCGGTCGCTGCCAAGGACTGGGAGGGCTTTCTCGACGGCGTGCGCAAGGCCGGCTCCTCCACAGGCGCGGTGATCGAGGTGGTGGCCGGCGGTGTGCCGCCGGGGCTGGGCGAGCCGGTCTATGACAAGCTCGACGCCGACCTGGCGAAAGCGATGATGTCCATCAACGCGGTGAAGGCGGTGGAGATCGGCGCCGGCCTGGAGGCCGCGGCCCTCAGCGGCGAGGAGAACGCCGACGAGATGCGCCAGGAAGGCAACCGCGTGGTCTTCGCCTCCAACAAGGCCGGCGGCGTGCTGGGTGGCATCTCCAGCGGCCAGGACGTGGTGGTGCGCTTTGCCGTCAAGCCGACCTCCTCCATCCTTTCGCCCCGGCGCACCGTCGACCGCCAGGGCCACGAGACGGAGATCGTCACCAAGGGCCGGCACGATCCCTGCGTCGGTATCCGCGCGGTTCCGGTCGGCGAGGCGATGATGGCCGTCGTCCTGGCGGATCATCTCTTGCGCCATCGCGCCCAATGTGGCGACATCACCCTGTGATTGAATTCCCGCCGCGCCCAGCCGTGGAAGAGGCACCGAGATGAGCGACCGCCCGATCAACCTCTACAGCGACACCCAGACCCAGCCCTCCGAGGCCATGCGTCAGGCCATGGCCCAGGCCCCCGTGGGCGACGAACAGCGTGGCGAAGATCCCAGCGTGAACCGGCTTTGCGACATGGTCGCGGAATTGCTGGGCAAGGAAGCCGCCGTCTTCATGCCTTCGGGCACCATGTGCAATCAGATCGCGATCCATATCCACTGCCGGCCGGGCGAGGAGATCATCGCCCACAAGAGCGCCCATATCCTCAACTTCGAGGGCGGCGGCACGGCGGCCTTCTCCGGCGCCCAGGTGCATGGACTGGAGGGGGATGGCGGGATCTACAGCCTGGAGGACGCCCGCGCGGCCGTCCGCCCGATCGACCGCTACAATCCACAGACCCGGCTGATCGCCGTCGAGCAGACTTCCAACCAGGGCGGTGGAACCATCTGGCCGCTGGAGCGGATTCAGGGCCTGGGCGAACTGGCCGCGCAGCACGGGCTCGCCTATCACATGGACGGGGCGCGTCTGCTGAATGCGGTCGTCGCCTCAGGCGTTCCCGCCAAGGCCTATGCCGCCCCCCTGGACAGCGTCTGGCTCGATCTCAGCAAGGGTCTCGGCTGCCCGGTGGGTGCCGTGCTCGCCGGCTCCGGCGCGTTCATCGAGGAGGCCTGGCGCCTGAAGCAGCGCACCGGCGGGGCGATGCGCCAGGCCGGCATCATTGCCGCCGCCGGAGTCTATGCCCTGCAGAACAACGTTCAGCGCCTGGGCGAGGACCACGCCAACGCGCGCTTTCTGGCCGAGGGCCTGCGCAACCTGCCGGGGATCACCGTCGACCTGGAGACGGTCCAGACCAACATCGTCTTCTTCGATATCGCCGGAACGGGCATGGACGCCGAGCGCTTCTGCACGCTGCTGAAGCAACGGGGGATTATCCTGGGCGGCGCGGGCGAGCGCATCCGCGCGGTCACACACCTGGACGTGACCAGGGCCGAGATCGAAGCGGCCTTGGACGCAATCCGCCATCTGGTCACCGAAGCGGCAGCCTAGGCAGATACAGTGACGTTTGGCGGAAAGAGCGCGGGGCGGCCGTGAAGAGCGATAGCAAGAACATCGTTCTCACCAAGCGGATCATTACGCAGGCGGCCCTGGTCAAGTTGGCGGAGGTTCATGCGCGCTTCGTAAACCAGAAGCGCGACGGCCGGCGTGTGATCATGCAAAACTGCGTGCTGGTCGATCTCGACCTCGAAGGCATGTGCTTTGCGCAGGCCCATTTCATGGCCTGCCTGTTCTCCCACGCCAATCTGACCGACACCGATTTCAGCCGGGCCCAGCTTTTCGGCTCGACCTTCGAATCGGCGGATCTGACGCGGGCCAACTTCGAGCGCGCGGATCTGCGCGCCGTGGTGTTCGACAAGGCCAATCTCGATCAGGCCCGCCTGGACCGTGCCGACCTGCGCCGGGGCGCCATCATCAGCGGGGACAGCGGCACCGATTCGGAGATCTACCGCGAGATCCGCTCTTCGTTCCGCAGCGCGACGCTCAGGCGCACCAACCTCAAGAACGCCTCCTTGAAGGACGTCGACTTCACCGGCGCCATCCTGGAGGGCACCGATCTGATCGGCGCCGACCTGCGCGGCACGCGTTTTGTCGGGGCGGAGCTGAAGGGCGTGCTGCTCTCCAATGCCCGCCTTCAGGAAGCCGATCTGCGCAGCGCGTCCTTCGAAGACATGGCCATCGATCTGACCGCCGTGCTCTCCACCCCGGTGGAATCGGACAGCACGGAAACGCTGGACGAAATCTTGAGCCAGCATGAGGACTGGGTGGCCAGTGACGGTAAGCAGGGCAAGCGCGCCGATCTGTCGGAGCGGAACCTCTCCGGCCTCGATCTCTCCGGCAGAAGTCTCGCAACCATCTCCTTTGCCAATTCAAACCTGAAGAACGTCAATCTGAGCAGATCCGTTCTGGCCGCCTGCGACTTCTCGAATGCGAACCTGCGCTCGGCAGATCTGTCCCGCAGCGACGTTCGCGCGGCCAATTTCAAGGGCGCCATGCTCGACGAAGCGAAGTTCGAAGAGGCCCTCATCGGCGCCCTGCCGGAAACCGGAATGGAAACGGTCTTTCCCGACGGCTTCCTACTTGATCAGGAAAAGCTGTAGGCCTCCGTAACCGGTTGTGAACCGGATTGTCCCGCCTCAGCGTTCGAAAACCGCGATCAGCTCCAGGTGCCCCGACCAGGGAAACTGGTCGATGGGTGTCGCCTCGATCAGGCGGTAGCCGCCGTCGACGAGGGTGCGGGCATCCCGGGCGAAGGTCGTCGGGTTGCAGGACACGGCAATGACCCGCGGGACGTCGCTTTGGGCGAGTGCGCGGGCCTGCTCCCTGGCGCCCGCTCGTGGAGGATCGAAGACCACGACGTCCCCGCCGGAAAGTTCTTCGGCACTCACCGGTGTCCGTGCGAGGTCACGGCATTCCGCGCTAATCCGATCCGGACGGTCGGACTTTCGCGCCGTCAGGGCGAGCGCTTCCACCGCCGCCTCGTCGGCCTCCGCCGCATAGACCTGCAGCCGCCGGGCCAGAGGAAAGGTAAAGGTCCCGCAACCACAGAACAGATCGGCCGCCGTTTCGGCAGAATCCGGGACCGCGGCAAGGACACGCTCTGTCAGCGCCTGCTGACCTTCGGCCGTGGGCTGGACAAACCCGCCGGGCGGCGGCACGACGGGCGTCCCGCCGAAGCGCAGCACCGGATCGCGGTGCTGGCTGAGCGGCTGCGTCTCGCCGGCATGACGCCACGAGAGCCGGGCCAGAGCGGCTTCCGCGGCAAAAGCGGCGAGACCTTCGCGATCCGCGAGGGTCAGTTCGTGGGATGACTCGATCAAGAGGTCGATGCCGGTCTCGCTGTCCAGCGCGGTCGCACGCGCCTCTTCTCGCGGGCCCAGAACCGCCTCAAGCGCCCCGCGAAGCGGCTGCAGGAACTGGTTCAAAGGCGCAGTCAGCAGCAAACAGGCCTCGACGTCGACGAGGCGATGCGACTCGCGCTCGTGATACCCAAGGCTCAGGGTCCTGCCGCCGCGCCGGGCAGAGAGGACGACCCGCCGGCGCCGGCTTGGCGGGATCTGAACCAGGGGGTGCAGCCGACCGGCGTCGAGGCCTCGGCGCGCCAGGGCCTGGCCCAGCAGGCCCGCCTTCCACGCGCCATAGGCCGCCGCTTCCAGGTGCTGGAGGGCACAGCCGCCGCAGGGGCCGTAGAAGGGGCAAGGCGCCTCGCTGCGCGAGGGGCCGCCCTCCAGCAACTCGATCACCGTGCCCTTGAAGCCGCCGCTGCGTTCGCCGGTGATCCGCGCGCGAACACGGTCGCCGGGGACGGTCTGCGGCAAAAAGATGGGCCGGCCGCCGCTCTCGGCGAGGCCATCGCCCTTGGCACCCAGGCTCTCCACCAGGACTTCGACCTGACGGCCGCCTCCGGGCCTGGCTCTACGGCGCAAGGCCGACTTCCATCGCTGAGCGAGTCAAACCGCAACCACGCTGTCGAAAGGGAGATCGGGAGCTTGGCCGGAGCCACTCATATCTTGCTGGAGCCCGCCAGAATCGCTGTAAGTCGAATAGACGCCCTAAACGGCGCGCCGCCGGGCGAACTCAACGAAGAGACCGAAGAGCCACAAAATCCCGAAGGCCGCCGCGACCATCCCGAGCACGCCGAAGGCCAGCTTCCAGAACTTGACCTGCTCCTCGGTGTTGCCGGCACCGGACTGGCGGGCGCGGAGCTGACCCCCGTCGGGGTCTGTCCTATAGCTCGGCAGCAGACTCGCACGCGACCCGGGATTGCCGAACTGCGAGCTATTGCCGAAATTCCCGCCCAGGCTCGAGCTTGTGTGGAACTCTGAAGCGACCGAGAAAAGGGGGTCCTCTCCGGAGCTGCTGGAGAGGTTGGAAGGCGCCCTGAAAGACGAGCCGCTCGGTGCGTCAAAGTCCGAGGACAGGAGCAGGGAGTCGTAGGACATCGACACGGAGACATCACCGGCGCCACCGAAGTTGGGCTGGCCCAGGAAGGCCAGCATACCGCCGCTCGACGTCGTCGGCGTGATGCGGGTACGAACACCGCTCGCCGCGCGGCGCCCCAGGCGGTCCCTTCGTTCACCCGACCCAATGGCCTGCCCTGTGATCTGTGTCAGAACGGTCTGCGCGGAAGCCGCCTGTTCAGGATCCGCCGCCCCCAGCGCGTTCAGCAGGGCCTCGGCTTCAAAGCAGCTGTCCAGGCCGACGGCGGCCTCCTGCGTGCCGGCTTGCCCCGGCGCGGCCCCGCCCGCGGGCTCCGTCTCTGCGCCGGCGGGCCCGTTCCCCGCGTAGCCGCCGGGGCCACAGCGTCCGCTTGCGGCGTCGAAACTCGCGACGCCGGCCTCAAGAACGACGGCCCGTGACTCACCCGCCGCCCACGCACAGGCCAGGAACATGCCCAGACCGACGGAGCACCCGGTGTTGACAAAGACCCGCGCAGGCAGCCCAGTCTTCATGGACACCCAAACATTCCCCGCTCTTGCGACCTTTGGTGATAATTCTTTTCTGGATTACAACCTACCAAAGGAGCCTGTCTAGGAGCTTACGCGAAATACCGCACGCCGCAAATAGGGGAATGAACGCTATGGTTTGGCTCCGGGGGGAGCCGGGCCACCGGGCGGGGCACCCCTGATCCGGCCGGCACCGGGGCCGGCATCCGAAAGGGCGGCGCGGCAATGCGCCCCAGCGCTCCACCAAAATTTAACTGGAACCACAAGAGCGCAGGCGATGTTATAGGCCCATGGTCAGAATCCTGCTCTTTCTGCTCAAGTGCTTCGTCGGACTCTTTGCAGCCATCGGCTTTCTCGTTGCCGCCGCTATCGTGGTCGGCGGGGTGCTGCTATCGCGTTTTGACGGGCTGCAGCCGCAGCTTGCAGAGCTTCCAGAGTCCACCGTCCTTGTCCTGGATCTTGCCGAGGGGCTGACTGAACGGCGCCCCGACAATCCGCTCGCCCGTGCCTCCCTGGGATCGCCGCTGATCCTGCGCGAGGCGGTGGAGAGCCTGCATCGGGCGGCCCGCGACCCGCGGGTGAAGGCCTTGGTGGTCCATGCCGGCTGGGGCGAACCGGGTCTCGCGCAAGTTCAGGAACTGCGCGACGCCATTGCCGATTTCCGCGCCCAGGGCAAGCCGGTCACCGCCTTCGCCGAGACCTTCGGCGAGGCCGGCAACGGGACCCTGCACTACTTCCTGGCCAGCGCCGCCGGGGAGCTTTGGATTCAGCCTTCCGGCGACGTCGGCATCACCGGCTTCTCGCTCGAACAGCCGTTCCTGCGGCAGCTCTTGAGTGACTACGGCGTGCGCGCCCAGGTGGGTCAGCGCGAGGAATACAAGGGCGCGATGGCCATCTTTACCGAGACCCGCCTGCCCGAACCGCAGCGCCAGAACCTGCAGCGCTATCTGGACTCGGCGCTCTCCCAGATCGTCACCGCCGTCGCTGAGTCCCGCAACCTGGAGGCCGGTGCCGTCCGGGCGCTGATCGACACCGCGCCGCACCGCGGAGCCCTGGCACAACAGAGAGGGCTGGTGGACCGGCTGGGCTACTGGGATCAGATGAGCGATGCGGTGCTGGAGGCCGCCGGTGAGGAGGCCGAACTGCTCCCCCTCGCCGACTATGCCCGGGAAACCGAGCTGGAGGAGGCGGAAGGCCCCATCATCGCGCTGGTGCACGGGATCGGGCCAATCGTGCTGGACCACGGCGAAAACGATCCGGTCTTCGGCAAGGTCTCCATGGGCGCGCTCGACGTCAGCCAGGCGCTGGCCGATGCCATCGACGACCCGGAGGTCGCAGCCATCCTCTTCCGGGTCGACAGCCCCGGCGGTTCCTACGTGGCCTCCGACACCATCTGGCGGGAGGTGCAGCGCGCCCGCGATCTGGGCAAACCCATCGTGGTTTCCATGGGCAACGTCGCCGGCTCCGGCGGCTACTTCGTGGCCGCCGCGGCGCACAGTATCGTCGCCCAGCCGGGCAGCCTGACCGGTTCCATCGGCGTGGTGACCGGCAAGTTCTCCCTCAACGAGTTCTGGCGCGACATCGGGGTGAACTGGGACGGGGTGCAGGCCGGGCGCCGGGCAAACCTCTGGAGCCCCAACGCCCCCTTCTCGCGGGAGGAATGGGAGTGGCTGCAGGCGACACTGGATGCCACCTACGACGACTTCACGCAGAAGGTGGCCCAGGGGCGCAACCTGGATCGCGAACAGGTCCTGGCCGCCGCCGGGGGCCGCATCTGGTCCGGCGAGGACGCCGTTGAGGCCGGCCTGGTGGATGCCCTCGGCGGCTACCGCAAGGCCCTCGGTCTGGCGAAGGAAGCCGCCGGCATTCCTGCCGATGCCTCGGTTCGCCTGTTGGCTTTTCCTGAGCAACGCGACCCCTTCTCCGCCCTTTTGGAGGATACTCTCGGCGGCGAGATCGAGAACGACGCGGTGCGCTCGATGCTCCGCAGTTTCGCCCGCCTCGCCCAAGCCGCCGCGCCGCTGGTCGAGCTGATGGAAAGCCTCAGCGCCGATCCGCGGGGTCAGACCCTCAGCACCGGTCCCCTGCCCGCCAGCGCCCGGCCCTGAGAAGCCGGCCGTCCTACGCTTCCGCCGGATCGGGCGGCCCCTTGCGGGCCACCAGAAGGAACTCCTTGTTGCCTTCCGGACCGGTGATGGGGCTTTCGCTGATGCCCTCGACAGACCAGCCGGGCTGGGCGGCGACCCAGCTTTCGATGCGCCGGCAGACCTCGTCGTGCAGCGCGGGCTCGCGCACCACGCCGCCCTTGCCGACGCGGTCCTTGCCGACCTCGAACTGCGGCTTGATCAAGACCGCCAGGCGCGCCGCGGGCTTGGTCAGCGCCAGCGGCGCCGGGAGGATCACCTCCAGGCCGATGAAGCTGGCATCGCAGACCAGCAGGTCCACCGGCTCCGGCACCTGGACGGCGGTCAGGGTCCGGGCATTGGTGCGTTCGAGCACCACGACCCGCGGATCGTTGCGCAGCTTCCAGGCAAGCTGGCCGTGGCCGACGTCGACCGCGTAGACCCGCGCCGCGCCGGCCGTCAGAAGCACGTCGGTGAAGCCGCCTGTCGAGGCGCCGATGTCGAGGCAGACCGCCCCGGCCGCATCGATGCCGTAGGCTTCCAAGGCGTGCGCCAGCTTCAATCCGCCGCGGCTGACCCAGGGATGGTCCTGGCCGCGCACCTCCAGCGGCTGGTCGGCGGCGATGGCCTCGCCGGCCTTGCTCAGCTTGCGTTCACCGGAGAAGACCTTGCCGGCCATGATCAGCGCCTGGGCTTTGGCACGGCTCTCCACCAGGCCCCGCTCCACCAGCGCCACGTCCGCCCGAGTCTTGTCGATGCGCGCCTTGTCGCCGCGCGCCTGGGCGCGGCCGGTCATGGCGCCAGGCCGCCATTGGGCAGCAGATCCGCCCGGCGATGGAAACGCCAGACGGCGGTCAAGGCGACGAAGGCCAGCCCGGCGGCCAGCCCGATCCAGACGCCTTCGCCCTCCAGGCCCAGGGGAAAGGCCAGGACCGCCGAGGTGAGGAACCCGACCCCCCAGTACCCGGTGAGCGCGAGCCACATGGGCACCTTGGTGTCCTTCAGGCCGCGCAGGGCGGAGATGCCGATGACCTGCGCCCCGTCGACCAACTGGAACAGGGCGGCGATGACCAAAAACGAGACCGCCAGGCGGACCACCGATGCGTTGGCCGCCAGGTCAAGATCGAGGAACAGGCCGACGAGCTGGCGCCCGGCAAACCAGAACACCAAAGCAGAGGCCACCATGAACAGCGTGCCGACCAGCATGGAGGCCCAGCCGGCGCGGCCCACGGCCGCCGGATCGCGCAAACCGGCGGCAAGACCGACGCGCACCACCGCCGCCTGGCTGACCCCCAAGGGCACCATGAAGGCGACCGCCGCGCACTGCAGGGCGATGGCGTGGGCCGCCAGGGCCTCGGTGCTGATCAGCCCCATCAGGAAGGCGGCGCCGGAGAACAGGCTGGTCTCGGCCAGGATGGTCAGACCGATGGGAAAACCGATGCGAAACAGCTCGCGGAAACGCGCCCAATCCGGACGCCAGAACCGCACCAGGATCGCGTAGCGCTTGAAACGGCGATCCCTCAGCACGAAGCCGAGCATGGCCAGAAACATGAGCCAGGAGACGACCGAACTGGTGACCCCGGCGCCCGTCAGTTCCCAGCGCGGCAAGCCCAGGTTGCCGAACATCAGCCCATAGTTGCCCAGGGCATTGGCACCGACCGCCAGCAGGGTGATCACGAGCACGGAACGCGGGCGCGAATGGGCGGTGACGAAACAGCGCAGCACCACGAACCAGAGCATCGGCAGTAGGGCCCAGGTCACCGCCTTCAGGTAGTCGTCGGCGCGCAGCGCCACCTCAGGCATCTGGCCGACGAGCAGCAGGATCCAGCGTCCGTTCCAGATCACCAGGCTGAACAGCATGGCGAACAGCAGGATCAGCCAGAAGCCCTGGCGCACGGTGCGCCGGACGCCGCGATAGTCCCGCCCGCCCAGAGCCTGGGCCGTCATCGGCGCGACCACGGTGGCGATGCCCATGCCGAAGAGGTAGAGCGGCATGAAGATGTTCATGCCGAGAGCGCCCGCGGCCAGATCCGTCGGTCCCAGCCAGCCCATCATGACGATATCGGTGGTGTTGATGCCGATCATCGCCAACTGGGTGAACACCAGGGGCGCGGAAAGGCGCAGCGTGGCGGCAATTTCACGCCGCCACAGCATCGCAGCAGTCGGTGCGCCGGCGGCGATTTCCGCCGCGGCGTTGGGGACCAGAAGTCGAAACATGGCCCGCACTATGACGACTTTGGGTCGGTGGGAGAACCCATCCGAAACGCAGAGCCGATATGCGCTTGATGTTTCACGAGCTCCACACAGTTATTCGAAACAACCGCGTGCCCCGGCAGACCAGGATTCGCCGGCCGGCGGTGCAGCGGGAGACCAGGGCAACGCGCCTGTGGCACTGCGGTAACCGCTGCGTTACGATTAAGGGTTCATTAAGCATAGCGCGCCTAAAGCTTTCACCTGACTCACTGTCACTTTTCGAGAGTCACCCGATTCCATGCAGCCCATTCCTTTTGACGAACTGCAGCGTTTGGCCTCGCTCCAGGCCATGGAAATCCTCGACACGCCGCCGGAACCGGCGTTCGACCGCATCACCCGACTGGCCGCAGACCATTTCAATGTCCCGATCGCCTTGATTTCGCTGATCGATCCGGCCCGTCAATGGTTCAAGTCCAAGGTCGGCCTCGATGTGGAAGAAACGCCGCGGGAGATTTCCTTCTGCCAGTTCACCATCATGGACGACCAGGTTCTCCAGGTATCGGACGCGCGGCAGGACCCGCGCTTCGCCGAGAATCCGCTGGTGACCGGCGGTCCCGGCATAAGGTTCTATGCGGGGGCCCCGCTGGTGACCCAAAAGGGATTCCGGCTCGGGACCCTCTGCCTCATCGACTCGCAGGTTCGGGCCCCGCTCAACGAAACCCAAGAGGCCCAGCTGCGCGATTTCGCCGATCTGGTGATCAGCGAGATGGATCTCAGGCGGCTGCGCCGGCTACTCGGCGAAGAGTGCACCCGCCTCAGCAAGGAAGCGGTGCGCACGGTGAGCCGCATCGGCGAGGCCGAGGCGGACCTGGCGCGTGATGCCCAGATGGACCTCATCGCCCATGTCGCGCATGAGCTGCGGACGCCCCTGGGCGGCATGCTGAACTCCGCGGAGGTCATTCGGGGGCAGCTCTTCGGGCCAATCGGCGATCCGCGTTATGCGGCCTATGCCTCGCACATCGAGGACTGCGGGCATCATCTCCTGGAGGTGCTGCGCAAGACCATGGAGCTTGCGCGTTCGACCAAGGGCGGCCTGATGCTGGAGGAGTCCGAACTGGACATGAACGGCATCGCGCTGGCGGCGGAGAAGCTGGTCCAAGGCGAGCTCGACAAGTACGGAGTCCGCCTCGCACAGGATCTCGAGCGCGCCGAGCTGCGCCTGCTTGCCGACCGCAGCCAGGTCTCCCAGATGCTGGTCAACCTGATCTGCAATGCCGCCCGCCACGTTGCGGCCGGCGCCGAGATCACCCTGCGCTCGCGGCTCAGCCGTCATGGAGACCTGACGTTTTCGGTGGTCGACAGGGGTTGCGGCATGACCGCCGAAGAGCTGCGCGCGGCTCTCACCCCCTTCGGGCAAATCGCCAGCAAGCGCACGAAGCGTCATGAGGGGCTGGGCGTCGGCCTGCCGTTGACAAAGCGTCTGGTGGAACTGCACGGCGGAGAGCTGACCGTCGAGAGCACGCCGGGTCAGGGCACGACCGTGTCCTTGAACTTCCCGGCCTACCGCGTGCGCCTGCTTTCGAACGCACAGCAGGTCCCGACACCCGGTCCCCTTCCCTACGACGCCGTCAGCGGCCTGTAACGGCTGTGCGTCCCTGAGCTAAGGGCTTCGTCAGGAGCCCTTAGGCCCGGACCGGCGCGTCCACCGCGTTCTCGCCCAGCGCCTCCAGGGCAGCACCCAGGATTCCGCCCCGGTCCACGCCGCCCTCGCTGCGCTGGCTGTCCGGCTTGTCGTGATCGATGAAGCGGTCCGGCAAAGTCACCGGGCGGAACCGCAAGCCCTTGTCGAACACGCCTTCCAGCGCCAGAAACTGCATCACCTGGGTGGCAAAGCCGCCGATGGCACCCTCCTCGACGGTGAGCAGCACCTCATGCTCGCGCGCCAGGCGGCGCACCAGGTCCTCGTCCAGGGGCTTGGCGAAGCGCGCGTCGGCCACCGTGGTCGAGAGGCCGCGCGCCTCCAGATCGTCCGCCGCCGCCAGGGTATCGCCCAACCGCGTGCCCAGCGAAAGGATGGCGATCTTGCTGCCCTCCCGGACGATGCGGCCCTTGCCGATGTCCATCGGGCTGCCCTTTTCCGGCAGCTCCAGGCCCAGCGCCTCGCCGCGCGGATAGCGCAAGGCGGAGGGGCGGTCGTCGATCTGACAGGCGGTCGCCACCATGTGCATCAGCTCGACCTCGTCACTGGGCGCCATCACCACGAAGTTCGGCAGGCAGCCGAGGTAGGTCAGATCGTAGCTGCCCTGGTGGGTCACGCCGTCAGCGCCCACCATCCCGGCCCGGTCGATGGCAAAGCGCACCGGCAGGCTCTGGATCGCCACGTCGTGCACCACCTGGTCGTAGGCGCGCTGCAGAAAGGTCGAATAGATCGCCGCGAAAGGCCGGAAACCCTCGCAGGCGAGCCCCGCACAAAACGTCACCGCATGCTGCTCGGCGATGCCGACGTCGAAAGTGCGGTCGGGGAAGCGCTCGGCGAACTTGTTGAGTCCGGTGCCCGAGGGCATCGCCGCCGTCACCGCGACGATGGTCTCGTCCTCTTCCGCCGCGGCGATCAGACCCTGGGCGAAGACGTTCTGATAGGCCGGCGCCTTGGGCGTCGGTTTCGACTGCTTGCCGGTAACCACGTCGAACTTCGCCACGCCATGGTATTTGTCGGCCGCCGCCTCCGCCGGCTCGTATCCCTTGCCCTTCTGGGTGACGCAGTGGATCAGCACCGGGCCCTCGTAGTCGGCGTCGCGCACGTTCTTCAACACCGGCAGTAGGTGGTCCAGATTGTGCCCGTCGATGGGACCGACGTAGAAGAATCCCAATTCCTCAAACAGGGTGCCGCCGGTCAACAGGCCTCGGGCATATTCCTCGGCGCGCTTGGCGGCCATTTCGATGGGCCGCGGGAAGCGCTTGACCAGTTCGCGCCCGATGTTGCGCACCGACTGGAACGGCTTCGAGGAAATGAGCTGCGAGAGATAGGCGCTCATGGCACCCACCGGCGGCGCGATGGACATGTCGTTGTCGTTGAGGATGACGATCAGCCGGCTGTTCATGGCCCCGGCATTGTTCATCGCCTCGTAGGCCATGCCGGCGCTCATAGCACCGTCACCGATCACCGCGATGACAGCGTTGTCCTCGCCGCGAAAGTCGCGCGCCACCGAGAACCCCAGGCCAGCGGAAATCGAAGTGGAACTGTGCGCCGCGCCGAAGGGGTCGTAGACGCTTTCCCTGCGGCTGGTGAATCCCGAAAGCCCGCCCCCCTGACGCAGGGTGCGGATCCGCTCCCGCCGGCCGGTGATGATCTTGTGCGGATAGCACTGGTGGGAGACGTCCCAGATCAGCCGGTCGTCCGGCGTATTGAAGACGTAGTGCAGGGCCGTCGTCAGTTCGACGACGCCGAGACCCGCCCCCAGGTGGCCGCCGGTGACCGAGACAGCCTCGATCATTTCCGCGCGCAGTTCGTCGGCGAAGTCCCGCAACTGCGACTCGTTCAGCCTGCGCAGATCCGCCGGCTCCTTGACGCCGTCCAACAAAGGCGTCGGGCGTCTGTTATGTCCGATTTGTGCCACGCTGCCTGTCACTCCTGCCTGTAGATGGACTGTCCGGGCCGTCTCCTCGACGTGGGGGAGAATCCCGGCAGCCGAAACGCCGCTTATGACTGCCGCGAAACGACGAAAGCCGCCGTCTCCCGTAAAAGGTCCGCCTTCTGGCCGAAAAGATCAAGTCGGCGGGCGGCTGACGTGACGAGTGCCTCAGCTTTCGCCCGGGCCGCCTCGATGCCAAGCTGACCCACGAATGTGGCCTTGCCAAGGCTGGCATCCTGGCCGGTGGGTTTGCCCAGGGCCTCCGGCGTGCTCTCCGCGTCCAGAAGGTCGTCGGCAATCTGGAAGGCCAACCCGAGATCTTCTGCATAGCCCTTCAGGGCGTCGCGCGCCTCGCTCGGCGCCTGGCCCAGAATCGCGCCGGCCTCGCAGGAAATCTGGATCAGGGCTCCGGTCTTGAGGCTCTGCAGGTGGGAAATCCCGGCCAGGTCCAGCGCGCT
>NZ_JANQOI010000006.1 GCF_028289705.1 Pelagibius sp. | reverse complement strand
TCGGGAATCACGATCACATCGCCGGGCTCCAGCAAGACATTGGCCGTGGAGTCCCCGTCGCGCACCAAGTCGGCAAGGCGAACCGGGATCTCGCGCGTGCTGCCGTTGGTCAGACGCACGATCACCGCGCCGTTGCCGTCCGCCTCCCGGGACAGGCCGCCGGCATCGACAATGGCGTCCAGCAGCGTCATGCCGCTGCGGTAAGAGAGGGTCTGAGGATCGGCGGCTTCGCCGACGACGCGCACCTGTTGTCTGGGATCGCCCTCGCCGGAAACCACTGTGACGGTCACAAGCGGGTCGATCACGAATTCCGAAAGACGCTCGGTTATGTCATCGGCCACCTGCTCCGGCGTCTTGCCGAGAGCCAGCAGGTCCTCGACCAACGGCATGGAGATCCGCCCGTCGGGACGGACGACAACGTTCGTCGACAGATCTTCATGCCGCCGCACGTCGACCTGCAACACATCGCCCGGGCCGATCAGGTAGGTCTGCTGCGCCTGCGCCAGCGGCGCAGCGGCGGGAACCGTCAGCCCTGCCAGCAACGCCGCTGTCAGAACGAGGAAGGAGAGGAATTTCGGAAACAGAACGCCAGACTGGCCGCGGCGGTGAAGGCCTTTAAACAGATCGGTCAAAACTGACAACGCACCTTCCCCCCGACCGGTACGCACTGGAGGCGCCACAGGGGCCGCAGACGCGGCCTTACGCCGGACATGCCGTCCGTCCCGGACGTCACTCCGGACAAAGAACAAACAGGCAATGCCCTGGCCTATCGCATATTCGCCGATCATCCAAGCCAAAACCGCGCCTGTCCAGTAGGAAACCGTCCGGTTCCGGCATCTGCACCCGGGTCCCGGGGCAATGGGATCGTGCCGCGAACCGTCCCCACGCCTGCCGAGCCCTGTCCAAACTGATCTTCAAATCAACGTCCCGCGTAGTAGAGGGTAGTCGCGATCCGGCGGAGACCCTGGTAGGCTCTGGCCTTTCCGCTCAGCGGACTGCGATGCAAGGAAAAGCGTCACATCCAGCGGGACCCTCGACGTGGCACACCTTGACGTGGCTCAAACAGCGCGCGCGAATAAAAGGAAGCCTCTGACCACGCTTCTGGCGGCGGCCTGCCTTGCGGCGATCTCCTGGACACCGCAGGCCCGGCCCACCGCGGCGGCCGAGGGTCCTTATGTGGTCAACTGCTTCGACCCTGCGCTCGGCACGGTCCAGGAAACCCTGGCGGGCGATTGCGAGGGCGCCGTGGTCAGCGACGACGAAGCGGCAAGGATCAAGCGCGAGCGCCGCGAGAAAGTCCGCCGCATGCTCGAGGAGCCGTCGGAGCCCCGAGTCGAGGGCCGGCGCCTCGCCGGCATCGGGTCCGGATTCTTCGTGGCCGCCAACGGCAGTCTGCTGACCAACAATCATGTCGTCGACGACTGTGCGGTGGTTTCGATTTCGCCCTCGGCCGGAGAGATGGTGCTGGCCAGGAAGATCGCTTTCGACCAGTCGGCAGACCTCGCCTTGCTGCGGGCGGATCTCAGCCCCCCTGCGGTGGCCGCGTTCAGCACCCGGGCCCGGGGCCGCTCCGCCATGGGGCAGGCTTCGCTGGTCGGCTACCCGAACCAGGGGCTCGTGCCCCTCAATCCGATCGTCACCGCCGTCGAGGTCGTTGGCCGCAGCCGAACCGTCCACAACCTGCCGATCATCGTCCTCAAGGGGAACATCCGCGCGGGAAACAGCGGCGGTCCGCTGCTCGACAGCGGCGGTCTGGTGATCGGCGTGGTCTTTGCCAAGATCAACTCGGTCAAGGTCTTCGAAACCACCGGCAGAACGGTGCGGCACGAAGGCTATGCCTTGTCGACGGACACCGTGCTCGGCTTTCTCGAGAACCAGGGGGTGGATTACCGGACAAACGCCACCCAGGTCCCACAAACCAGACCACAGATCCTGAGCGAAGCCCGCCCTTACATCGCCCAGGTCGGCTGCTGGAAGTAGAGCGTCTTCCACTTCGGTGGAATCGATGCAGGCCCGTTACGCGCAGGCAAACCGCTCAAGACCTGTCAGGGAATGGAAGGGCGCGAATGGGCGCCGGTTCAGCGGGACTTTTTCCGGCGGCGTATCCAGGAAGCCAGGGAGAATGTGCCCAACATCGTGCCGAACATCGCGAGGCTCGTCGGCTCCGGCACAGGCACCTTGTTGCTCACGAAAATGAAGTCCTGGAAAGACGTGTGGTAGGCGGTGTGCGGATTGAAGTTGGCATCCGCCAAGGCCAGCCACCCCCAACCGACGGGCATGCCGCAATAGGCGGGCGGGTTGGCACCGCCACAATAGCCGTTCAGGCGGTGGCCCGGCGCCGGGTCCACGTCAAAATTGAAGAGATTGCCGGAGCCGTTGGCGAAGGCCAGCAGGTTCACCGTGGTGTTGGCCTGAATGCCGAAGGTCTGCTGCTGGAACGTGATCGTCCCCATGCCCTTGGTGCTGGCCTGGCCGGCCCCATCGTTCACATGGATCTCCGGATCGTGGAAATCGTTCTGGCCGTCGAAGCCGGTGTAGGTGAAGTCGATATCGACCAGCACCGGAGGCCCGTCGTAGTTGGTTCCGGAGATGTCCCGGCCACCGATGGCGGTGCCGAAGATGCGGAAGGTGTCGTCGTTGACGCCGTCGTTGACGGTGTAGACCGCCCGCATCTCGGCCAGCGGGTGGTCGAAATCGAAGGTCCAGGCATCGCTGTTGCCCCCGCTGGCACCGCCAGTGGCGTACCACTCGATCCCGTCGATGCGCAGGCCATAGGGCGGCGGCGCCAGGGCGCCGTCGGGATGGCTCCACAGGTCGTACTCGAACTGATTGATGATCGCGGCTTCTGCCGCAGGCACCGCAAGACTTCCCGCCCAGGCCAAGAGACCCAAAACGATTGCCTGCGCAGTGCGAGTCAGTGCCCTCATACGTCCCTGCAACGGTTACCTGCCCTACCTGGATAATCGACCTGTGACATTATTATAGCAAGAACCGGGCCACGCATCTACAGCCCAAAGATATCAAAGGCTTGGTCTCTCACCGCCGCCGGGGCATGGGCAGACTGTCAGACATTCTTACAGTTTCATGCAGTTTCGAACCGCCGAACCCCGGCCCGGCTGGGGCGGGCCGTCACGCTATTCTGCGTGCCATAACAAAGCGATTCTTGGTTAACGCGAGGGGTGCCCGTGTCGCCTTTCTTGACAGCACGGTCATCGCCCCGATGCCGATCTGTGGCGGTGCCGGATGGTGGGCACGGGTCTTGGGCAATCGTCTTGCTTAGGCAGAAGCCTTGCTGAACAATGCCGGCGATTTCCTGGAGGCGGGTAGCTCAGAGGTAGAGCGCTCCTTCTACGTAGGAGAAGTCGGACGGTTCGATTCCTTCCCCCGCCTACCACTCCCGGCCACCGCCCTGCGAGGGCGCCAGCCCCCTCCGCGGCCTAAGATCGGTGGCGAGCGCGGAGCAGGTCATAGACCTCCAGGGGCTCCGACGGACGGCCGCCCAGCACCTCCCTGAAAAAGCCGAAAAAACGGTCCATCAGGTCAAGGAACCGCCGCAGTTCTTCGCCGTCGGAAACATAGGGCGTCATCCCCGGCACCAGCGAGGGAGAATGGTAGGTGAAGGAGAACACGCGGCAGCCTTGCCGATAGAGGCTCCTGGCCAGGCGCATGTTGGCGGCAAGGTCCACCCCCTCCGGGGTCAGGCGGATCCGCTCCAAAAGCCCGGTGCGGGCAAAGATGCCGGGCACCCGCAAGCGCATCCCGGCAGCGCCGCTGATGCGGGGGAAAAGGGACGGGCCAAGCCCGCGAAGCAGCCCGCAAAACCCGCAGGTCAGGGGGATTTCCAGCCTGTCACCCGCAGAGCCGAACCACGAGGGATGAAAGCCCACACCGGTGAAATCCGGCCCGCCGTCGTCGGTGAAACGCGTATGGGGCACGACGCTGGCATCGACCAGATAGCCGAGATCCTCCAGCAGCCGGGCAGTGGCCGGGCCGACGCCGTAGCGCCCTGCCTTGTAGACCTGCGGCCGTGTTCCGAAGCCTTCGGAGATTGCCCCTGTCAGGGTCTCCAGCTTCCGGCGCTCCAGATCGGCGGCGAGGTTTCCGGGATAGGAATTGCGGGCGTTCACCGGCTCTTCGTGCGGCGGGTTCACCCAGGGGTGCAGGTGCGCGCCGATCCGGCATTCCCCCTTGTCCGCAAATCCTTTCAGGGTCTCGACCGCCCCGGGGTCTGAGGCAACCGGGTAGTCGATTACATAGGTCGGGATAATACCATGGCGCGAAAAAATCTCCTGCGCCAGCCCCTGTGCGGCGATGGCGGTGACACTGGTATTCTCGCGCGCGTGGGGACGGCTCCAGTCAAACTCCTCTTCGGTGTCGATGACCACCAAGAGCAGCGGAGGGTGCTCGGCCGGCAGCCGGGCCAGGGGGCCGGAGGCGACGTCGAAGGCTGCACTCACGCTTTTGTTATCCTCCGCAAGGGCTTGTTTTCCACCGCAAGTGCAACCCGGGCTGCCCCGGGCAGTGCTCCAAACCTAGGGGACCGTCGCCGTCTTGCCAAACCGCCATGCGAGGCAGGCCTCCGTTCAGGCCCGCAGGCCCTCGCTTCCGGCCGTTGCAGGGGAGTGGTCCCGTCTTGGACCGTAAAGAAAACCGATACCACTTGAAGCTGCATTCCGTTCTAAAAATCGTAAGAATTCAATGATATACAGTTGGCGATGAGGAATCGCGAGGCAGTTGAGGGAATTACCCCCGGATCTTTGTAAAGAAACTTTACAAGGGACCCCTGATAGACGATTTTGCACGAATCGATTTCCAAGCAATATCAGGACGTTAAGGCCTTGGTACGAATCCTGCATAAGCTATTTGAGAGGTGCGTGGAGAGGTCCGGCACCAAGGCAATCGGGTCCGCTTGCGGGCCGCAAGTGGAGAGGATCGCGCGCATTGTCGGCTCCCCAATGTCGTTCCATTAAGGAGTAGCGGCGAATCGGGGCTCGCAATGGGCGGGATTGATATGTCATTGTTGTGTCGGTGCTCCCGATGTCCGACGCCTGGGGTGAGCGTACTAAAGGACCGATGGGAACAATCAGGCAATTGGTTGCGTAAGCTCGCTGGAGCATCAAGGCAGGGTTGCTAGGATGGCGGATAAGGAACGCTCAGGTATTGAGGCAGGCGGCCCGGACACGGCGCCGCAGGATCGGGGTCGGGCACCCGATGGGGATCGCGCCAAGCGCGACGCCCGCCGCCGATTCCTGACCGGCGGCCTGGCTGGCGCGCCGGTGATCCTGACCCTGTCTAGCCGCCCCGCCCTCGCGACCTTCTGCTCGCACTCGGGCATGAATTCCGGCAACGCCTCGCAGACGGTCTCCTACAGCTGCCGTGGCCGCAGGCCCAGCTATTGGCGCGACAATCCCGACCGCTGCGCCAACTACATCATGCTCGGGCCCTGCAACCCGATCCACTACAGCTACTACGAACCCTACGAGTGCTACGACTATTCGGTGCCGAGCATCAATGCCCTGAAGAACTACCGGACCTGGCTGAAGAACTACAGGCCGTCCAACTGGCGCTCCAGACGGCGCAAGGCGAAGAACTACATCGATGACCTTGAGGACTATCCCGGGCTCGACTCGCCGCCCTTCGGCACGTCCTTTGCCGATTGTTTTGCCAACGGCCTGACCTCCGATCCCAATGCCACCATGATGCAGGCGCTGTGGCACGACTCCAGCTCGGATCTTCTGCCGCAGTGCTCGGCCGCCTATCTGAACGCCTGCGAGTTCGGCCGCGAACAGTACGGCTATTCGCACCAGGAGATCGCCGATCTGGTGATCGACATGATCTACAGCGATCCCTTCGGTCTGCGGGACATCCTGGACGAGCTGAACGACCGCGGCTAGGCCGTATCTGGCGCGGCGCCCGGCGTCATGGGGGCTCCGAAGCGTTTTGTCCGACATTCCTGATCCATCCGACGCCAGGATATGGCGCTTGAAGCGCGAGGACACTTGGTGCTGGCGCGCCTGGGATGACGAGATCGTCGTTTACGATGATCTCTCCGGCGACACGATGAAGCTCAATCCTTACATGTCTGAGACGCTGCGCTGCCTGCAACAGGCACCGGCCAGCGAGGCGACGATCACCCGGCACCTAGCGGAAACGCTGGAGGCCGATGCGGACTCGCGCCTGCAGAGATGGGTCGCCCGCGCCATCGAGCGCTTCGAGCGCGTTGGCCTGGTCGAGGCCGTCGCCGCATCGGAGCAGAGCGGCCAGAGCGGCTGACCCCAGCGCCTGATCGGGCGCCGGCAGCGAACCCTCAGGACCCAGGGGAATTTTCGATTTGCACCCGGCCTTCGCCCACCGCACTCTTGCGGGCCCGGGGTCCGGCCGCCGCGCGGCGGTCAATGTGCGTAGAGTTACGGGTCCAAGGTACGCGGTGAAGCTCTCAGATTGGTCACGGCAGGAACTGGTCGCCCGGCTGGCAGGGCCAGGCCTCAATCTCTGGACCGGGCCCTTTCTCAACCGCATCCGCACCCGCATTCCCGCCGTGGTCGATGGCATCTCACTGCTTTATGCCGACTATCCCATCGAAGCGGAGGGGGATTTTGCGGATTTCCATGTCGCCCTGACCCAGCCGCTGGGTCCAAGGCGCTGGTTGCGCCGGCAGGTCAATTTCGAGTTCGACGGCCTGCGGATCTTCAAGCCGCTGCCTTTGGACCAGGCCCTGCCGATGATGGAATGGGGGCTCAACTGGTGCATCGGAGGGCACGCCCACCAGTATCTCATTATCCACAGCGCCACTATCGAGAAGGACGGTTTCGCAGCGATCCTGCCGGGGGCGCCGGGCTCCGGAAAGAGCACCCTCACCGCCTATCTCGTCAACAACGGCTGGCGGCTGCTGTCCGACGAACTGGCACTGCTGTCTCTCGAGGACGGCCGGGTTACCGCCCTGGCGCGACCCATCAGCCTGAAGAACCAGTCCATCGATATCATCGGTGGGCTCATTCCCTCGGCAAGGCTGAGCCGGCGCTCGGAAGACACCGTGAAGGGCACAGTCGCACTGCTGAAAGCGCCTGCGGACAGCCTGGCACGGATCGGCGAAACGGCGCAGCCGGCCTGGGTCATCTTCCCGAGCTACAAAAAGGATGCGGCGACCGCCCTGGTGCCGCGGCCGAAGGCGGACACCGTCATCGAGATCGGGCGCAACGCCTTCAACTACAGCATCCACGGCCGCCAGGGCTTCGACCTCCTTTCCAAGGTGGTCGACGGCTGCGCCTCCTACGACTTCACCTACAGCGATCTGGCCGAAGCCCGCGAAGTCTTCGCGGCGCTGGAACCCGCGGCCGCGCCGGCGCGCGAGGTTGGACCGAAGACATCGAGCGGATGAGCGACCGGCGCCACCTGCTGCTGAATCTCCTACGGCGTCCCGATGACTTCCGCGCGCTGTCCCTCGAGCAGTGGGACCTGGTCGTGCGCCAGGCCAGGCGCTCCGGCGTGCTGGCCCGCATCGCCTTTCTGCTGGAAGACCGCGGCAGCCTGGCGGAGGTTCCCGAGGGGCCGCTCCAGCACCTGCTGGCAGCCAGGACACTGGCCCTGAAGCATGTCCGCGACGTGCGCTGGGAGGTGATCTGCGTCACCCGGGTGCTGGCCGATCTGAAGGTCCCTATCACGCTGCTGAAAGGGGCGGCCTACGTCTTTGCCGATCTGCCGCCGGCCCGCGGCCGGCTGTTCGCCGACATCGACTTCATGGTGCCCAAGGACCGTATTGCCGCAGTCGAAAAGGCCTTGCTGAGGTCAGAATGGCTCACCGACGTAACCGATGCCTACGACCAGCGCTACTACCGGCAATGGACCCATCAGATCCCCCCCCTGCGCCACGACCGCCGGCAGACCGTGCTCGACGTGCACCACACCATCGTGCAGCCGACCGCGCGCGCGTCGGTCGAACCCGAACCCCTGGTGGCCGCCAGCCGGACCCTGGATGTTGCCGCGCTGCGCATCCTGGCGCCGACCGACATGGTGCTGCACAGTGCCGTCCACCTGTTCAACGACGGCGAGTTCGACCGGGGCCTGCGGGATCTGCTCGATCTCAGTGACCTGCTGCGCCATTTCGGGGCCGAGCCCGGGTTCTGGGATGCCTTGCCGCGGCGCGCCGAAGACCTGGGGCTCACCGGCCCGCTCTATCTCACCTTCCGCTATCTGCAGCGGCTCCTGGACGTCCCCATTCCGCCGAAGGCCCTGAGTGCGGCTGAGCGATGGCAGCCGAGCACCGCCAGGCGCGCCCTCTTTGACAGCCTCTTCGATAGGGCGCTGCTGCCCGACCACAAGAGCTGCGACGGCCGCCTGACCCCCCTTGCCCGCTGGCTGCTCTACGCGCGCGCCCACTACCTGCGGATGCCCTTTGCCCTGTTGCTGCCCCACCTGGTCCGAAAGGCGGTCCACCGCGGCGAGGAAGAATGAATCCTTGATCTCTCGTTAAGGTTAAGCGGCGCGCCTGGTAAATGCATACTCACGAAATCTTTAGGGCTGGCCGACAAGATCGGGCCGGATGGGGCGGGCCGCACGCGTTCATCTGCATACCCCCAAATCGAGGCAGGCCAACTCGAGCCAGGAAGGAATCGCTATTTCGGCTGCCGCCGTGTAAATTATCCGCTCATTTTCTAAGTGCGTGTCTTGTTACCGGGTGAGCGTGCCCGACCACGGATATAGCTAGGCATATGGCGATCAAGGCATCATGAGATACACCGATTTCTTCAATCTTCAGGAATACCCCTTCAACCTGACGCCGGATCTCAGGTTTTACTTTCGCAGTGAGTCGCACCGCCGCGCGCTGTCTTATCTGAGCTTCGGCCTGAGCAAGGGCGAGGGCTTCGTCGTGATCACCGGCGAGATCGGGGCCGGCAAGACGGTCTTCATCGACTACTTCCTGAACCGTCTGCCCAAGAGCAGCGCCGTCACCGCCAACATCGCAAGCACACAGTTCGAGGCCGACAGCTTCCTGCGCATGGTCGCCTCCGCTTTTGGCCTGCGCCAGAGAGGTGCCGACAAGGCCTCGGTCTTCCGCGACCTGGAGGCTTTTTTGCTCGACACCCAGCGCCGCAACGCCCGGGCGATCCTGATCGTGGACGAGGCGCAGGGCCTGCCGATCTCCGCGTTGGAAGAGTTGCGCATGCTCTCCAACATCTATCACCAGAACCGGCCACTTCTGCAGGTCTTCCTGATCGGCCAGCCGGAGTTCCGCAGGAAGCTGGCGAGCAACGGCTTGGAACAGTTGCGCCAGCGCATCGTTGCCATTCACCACCTCAATCCGCTGAGCGAGGATGAGCTGAGGCAATATGTCCTCTACCGCCTGAAGAAGGTCGGTTGGAACAACGATCCCAGCTTCGCCGACGGCTGCTTTGCGGCCATTCACCGGGAAACCAGAGGCGTGCCGCGCCTCATCAACAACCTTTGCGACCGCCTGCTCTGGCACGCCTTCATCGAGGAGAAGCACGCGGTCGACCTGGACGACGTCCGCCTGGTGATCAGCGACATGAAGTTCGACGCCAACGGCCTGTCGCTCGACATCGACGCGCAGGACCGTCCCGACGACGCGCTGGAGCTGGAGAGCGATCCCGACGCCGAGGCGGAGCCTAAAGGCGAGTCCGACCGCGTGGTCGACTTCCGCAATCCCTATGAACAGGAAGGCTAGCCCCCTTCGTGCTCACTGGCGCTGACCTCTTGGCAAGATACCGGACCGGCGGGCCCTACGGCCTGGGCGGCACCGGCGTCAGTCTGGGCCGGCCCTAGGGCCGGCTCGGGAGCGCGGGAGAACGGGAATGGCAGGCACCGAGACCGCTGCCGCGACCGGACAGATGCCGGGGGCAATGCCGGGCGCAATGACCGTCGACGTGGAAGACTACTTCCAGGTCGGGGCTTTTGCCGACTGCGTTAGACGCGCGGACTGGGAGAGCCTGCCCTGCCGTGTCGAGCGCAACATGGACCGGGTGCTCGGCCTTTTTGCCGAGCGGCAGGTCACCGCCACCTTCTTCACCCTGGGCTGGATAGCCGAACGCTATCCCAACGTCGTTCGGCAAATCGTCGCCGGCGGCCACGAGCTGGCCAGCCACGGCTACGAACACGTTCGGGTCCATAGCCAGAGCCCCGAAGAGTTCCGCCAGGACGTGCGCAGGACCAAGGGCCTGCTGGAGGATATCGGCGGCCAGGAAGTCAAAGGCTACCGGGCCGCCAGCTTCTCCATCGACCAGAGATCGCTTTGGGCCTTCGACGTCCTCGCCGAAGAGGGCCACAGCTACAGTTCCAGCATCTATCCCATCAAGCACGATCACTATGGCATGCCGGAGGCTTCCCGCTTTGCCTATCGGCCGATCGCGGGGCACGACTTCCTGGAGATCCCGATCTCCACCCTGAAGCTGTTCAACCGAAACCTGCCGGGCGGCGGCGGCGGATACTTCCGGCTGCTGCCCTATGCCTGGTTTCGCTGGAGCCAGCGGCGCATCCGCCAGAGCGACGGGCAGCCCACCATCTTCTACTTCCATCCCTGGGAGGTGGATCCGGATCAGCCGCGCTTCGAAGGCGTGCCACTGCGGTCGCGGTTCCGGCACTATGTCAATCTCCGCGCCATGGAGCGTCGGCTGCGGGCCCTGCTGCGGGATTTCCACTGGGACCGGATGGACCGGGTATTCCTTTCGAGCGAGTATGGGGACGTATGCCAAGCGACACTGCCAACGGGCTCCAAATCGACCGTCTCGAAGACGGACAGGATTCTGCCTGGGACGGCTTCGTAACGGCCCATCCCAAGGCAACCTTCTTCCATCTCTCCGGTTGGAAGGCGGTGATCGAGGAGAGCTTCGGCCATCGCTGCCACTTCCTGCTGGCCCGTCAGGGCGGGGCGATTACGGGGGTTCTCCCGCTTACCCACGTGCGCGGGCGGATATTCGGGAACAGCCTGATATCGAACGGCTTCTGCGTTTACGGCGGGCCGCTGACCACCTCCGCCGAGGCCCTGGCCGCCCTCGATGCCGCCGCCATCGATCTGGCCCGCGATCTGCGGGCCGAGCGGGTGGAGTACCGCCTGCGGGAGCCGCTGCACCCGGATTGGCCCTGCAACCGGGAAACCTATGTGACCTTCCGCAAGGCGATCGACCCCGACCCGGAGAAGGCCCTGCTGGCGATCCCCCGCAAGCAGCGGGCCATGGTGCGCAAAGGCATCAAGCGCGGCCTCGAGGGGAGGATCGACAAGGACGTCGGGCAGCTCTATCCGCTCTACGCCGAAAGCGTGCGCAACCTCGGCACGCCGGTCTTGAGCCGGCGCTACTTCGACTGCCTGAAGTCGGTTTTCGCGGAGTCCTGCGAGGTACTGACCGTCCTGCTGGACGGACAACCTCTGTCAAGCGTGCTGTCGTTTTTCTTTCGCGACGAGGTGCTGCCCTACTACGGCGGCGGCTGCAAGGCGGCGCGGACCCATGCGGCCAACGACTTCATGTACTGGGAGGTGATGCGCCGCGCCTGCGAAGCCGGCGTCAAGACCTACGACTTCGGCCGCAGCAAGGTCGGGACCGGCTCCTTCGCGTTCAAGAAGCATTGGGGCTTTGAGGCCGAGCCGCTCTACTACGAGCACGCCCTCTTGAAGCTGAATGAGATCCCCGAGATCAACCCCCTCAATCCCAAGTATGCCCTGATGGTCGCCACCTGGAAGCGTCTGCCGCTGCTGGTGGCCAATCGGCTGGGCCCACTCGTCTCCCGGGAACTGGCCTAGATAGGGCCTGCCGTGCCCCGATAGCAGGCTCCGCCTGGATGCGCCAACGGCAATAAAACCTTGGTAAAAATGGAAAAGTATTCATCAAGTAGTCCGACAAATATGCTAGAATTGCCTACGCAACCAAAGGAGGATACGGCCCGGCCGTAACCTCTGTCCGGTTGCGTTGTTTTGGGACTGGGAAACCATGTGCGGACTGGCAGGAATCTTCGACGTCAGAGAGCGGCGCGCGATCGACCGCGACCTGCTGACCACGATGACCAACAGCCTGGTCCACCGGGGACCTGACGGTGTCGGCTTTCATGTGGCCGAAGGCATCGGCCTCGGCCATCGCCGCCTGTCGATCATCGACCTCGCCGGCGGGCACCAGCCCCTGTTCAACGAGGACCACAGCGTGTGCGTGGTCTACAACGGCGAGATCTACAACTTCAAGGAGCTGGCGCGGGAGCTGAGCGAGCGCGGCCATCAGTTCCGGACGGTCTGCGACACCGAGGTGGTGGTCCATGCCTGGGAGGAGTGGGGCCCGGACTGCGTCAAGCGCTTCCGCGGCATGTTCGCCTTCGCCCTGTGGGACGCCAACAAGGAAACCCTGTTCCTGGCCCGCGACCGGCTGGGCATCAAACCGCTCTACTATGCCGTCCTGCCCGACGGACGCCTGATCTTCGGCTCGGAGATGAAGGCCCTGCTCTGCGATCCCAGCCTGGAGCGGCGCTTCGATATCCGGGCGATCGAAGACTACTTTGCCTTCGGCTACGTGCCGGACCCCAAGACAATCTACGAGGGCGTGCGTAAGCTGGCGCCGGCCCACACGCTGGTGTGGAGACGCGGCGCCGCCCAGCCGCGCCCGCAGCGCTACTGGGAAATCGCCTTCCAGGCCGATCACCGCATGAACGAGAGAGATGCCTGCGCCGAACTGCAGGAGCGCATGAGCGAAGCGGTCAGGATCCGCCTCATGGCCGACGTTCCGCTCGGAGCGTTCCTCTCCGGCGGCGTCGATTCCAGCAGCGTCGTCAGCATGATGGCCCAGCACTCGGCAAGCCCGGTGAACACCTGCTCAATCGGCTTCGACGTGCCGGACTTCGACGAGGCCGGCTTCGCCGAGATGGTGGCCAAGCATCTGCGGACCGACCATCGCTCCCGTCAGGTCGCAGCGGACTCCTTCGATCTGATCGAGGACATGTCGAATTTCTACGACGAGCCCTTCGCGGACTCCTCGGCGATGCCGACCTATCAGGTCTGCCGTCTGGCCCGCGAGAACGTGACCGTGGCGCTCTCCGGCGACGGCGGCGACGAGGGATTCGCCGGCTATCGGCGCTACCGCTGGCATCACTACGAAGAGCTGGTGCGCGGCACGCTGCCCGGTCCGCTGCGTCATCCGGTCTTCTCGCTGCTCGGCCGGCTCTACCCCAAGCTCGATTGGGCGCCGCGTCCGCTGCGGGCGAAATCGACCCTGCAGGCCCTGGCGCGGGACAGCGTGGAAGGCTACTTCCACAGCGTCTCGATTTTCGACGACCGCCTGCGCCGGCGCCTCTATTCGCAGCGCATGCACCGCGACCTTCAGGGCTACCATGCCAGGAACGTCCTGGAAGAGGCGATCAGGGACGCGCCGGTCGAACACCATCTCGACCGGGTCCAGTATGCCGACATGAAGACCTATCTGCCCGGCGACATCCTGACCAAGGTCGACCGGGCGAGCATGGCGACGTCACTGGAGGTGCGCGTCCCCCTGCTCGATCACCAGCTTTTGGAATGGGCGGCGACGCTGCCCCCCAGCTTTCGGCTGAGGGCCCGCGAAGGGAAGTACCTCTTGAAGAAGGCCATGGAAGACCGGCTGCCGCAAGAGATCCTCTATCGCGAGAAGATGGGCTTCTGCATCCCCCTCGCGAAGTGGTTCCGCGGGCCGCTGCGCGAGCCGACCCGGCGGCGCCTGCTGGACGGCATGCTGGACCAGGTGGGCCTCTTCGACACGGCCTTCATCCAGCGCCTGCTGGACGAACACGCCAGCGGCGCCAGCGATCACAGCCCTCCCATCTGGTCGCTGCTCATGTTCGAGTCCTTCCTCAGCAACGTCCACACGACGGCAGACGTTGCGAACGGCGCCCAGCGGGCCACCGGGACCTGAAGACTTCCAAGCGAGGTGCCCTTCCCCAATTCCGAGCCAGGCCGCTTGCCGCTTCCGTTCTCCAGTAGGTTCGACCACGGCCCGACCGGCCTTTGCAGGGCCGTTGGGACATGATCCGTCAAGGGGCATGATCAGCCGGCCGGCGACAATCGAATGACACGGCGCGCCAGCGGACACTGGCCACACGCGGCAAGACAACTTGACGGCCGGCACAGACCTGGCGGCGGCCGTTCCTTGGAGACGAGAGCATGAAGAACAACGAGAGAATTGCGGTGATCGGCCTGGGTTACGTAGGCCTGCCCCTGGCCGTCGCCCTGGCCCGCAATTTCGAGGACGTGGTCGGTTTCGACGTCAACGAAAAGCGCGTCGCCAGCCTGGCCCAAGGCGACGACTGGACCGGCGAGGTGGAACCGGAGGCCCTGCAAAGTTCGGGCCTGACGGTTTCCTCCGATCCCGCCTGCCTGAAGAACCGCAGCTTCTTTGCGATCACGGTTCCCACACCGGTGGACAAGAACCGCCGTCCCGACCTCGGCGCGGTGAGCAGCGCCTGCCGCACCGTCGGCGCCTACCTGGAACCCGGCGCCATCGTCGCCCTGGAATCGACGGTCTATCCCGGGGTGACCGAAGACTTCTGCGGCCCGCTTCTGGCCGAGGTGTCGGGCTTGGTGGCCGGCAAGGATTTCAAGCTCGCCTACTCGCCAGAGCGGATCAATCCCGGCGACCGCGAGCATATTCTCGAGCGGATCGTGAAAGTGGTCTCGGCCCAGGATGCCGAGTCCCTCGACCGCGTCGCCGGCATCTACGGTGCCGTGACCTCCGCCGGCGTCCACCGGGCGGGATCGATCAAAGTGGCCGAGGCCGCCAAGGTGATCGAGAACACCCAGCGCGATCTCAACATCGCCCTGATGAACGAACTGGCGATCATCTTCGAGAAGATCGACATTCCGACGCGCGACGTCCTCGCTGCCGCCGCGACGAAATGGAATTTCCTCACCTTCACCCCCGGCCTGGTGGGCGGTCACTGTATCGGCGTCGACCCCTACTATCTGACCGCCAAGGCCGAGGAGGCCGGCTACAATCCGGAGGTCATCCTCTCCGGCCGCCGGATCAACGACGGCATGGGGGCCTTCGTTGCCGGGCGTCTGGTGAAGATGCTGGGACAGTCGGGCCGCCTCACCGGATCGCCGAAGGTCGGCATCCTCGGGCTGGCCTTCAAGGAAAACGTGCGCGATCTGCGTAACAGCCGGGTTCCCGACATCATCGCCGAACTGCGCGAGTATGGCATCGAGCCTCTGGTTCACGATCCCATGGTCGACCCGGAGGAGGCGGAAGAGGAGTTCGGAATCCGGCTGGTGGGCGCCGAGGCCATGGTCGATCTGAACGCCGCCGTGCTCTGCGTGCCGCATCGTGCCATCATGGAGGAGATGGACCCCGGTCCCTGCGACCGCTTGGTCGACGGCGGTGTGCTGGTGGACGTCAAGTCAGCCCTGGACCCCGCGGAGCTGCCGCCGACGCTCCACTACTGGAGCCTCTAGAGTGTTTCATGTATTGACGGAACCAGCCCGCTCCCCCGCCCGGCCGGTTTGATGTCCGGGAGACGGTTTGCTTTACAAGATCCTGAAGACCCTGGTTCTGCCGCCGACCTCGCTGTTCGTTCTGCTGCTGGTGGGCTGGCTGTTGCAACGGCGCTGGCCGCGGCTGGGCCGCAGCTTCCTGCTGCTCCTGCTGGCGGTCACCTATCTGGCCACCACGCCCTTCCTCGCCGGCGAACTGATGGCGCCGCTGCAGCCTTACGCCCCCGTCAACCTGAGCCAGCCGGACCCGGATATCGGGGCGATCGTCGTGCTCAGCGCCGGCGTCTACGCCAAGGCACCTGAATACGCGCAGCCGGAAACCGCGGACCAGGGGACCGATGCGGCGGGGAACCTGACCCTGCAGCGCCTGCAGTATGCGGCACGGCTGTTCAAAGCCACCGGGACGCCGATCCTGGTCAGCGGCGGGCCCATCGCGGGCGCGTCCGAGAGCAGCATCGCCGCGGTCATGAAACGGACGTTGGAGCAGGACTTCGAGGTGCCGGTGCGCTGGCTTGAGGACCGCTCCGAAGACACCTTCGCGAATGCCAGGCTGTCCGCCGCCCTGCTGCGCGCCCAGGGTATCGAGAAGATCTATCTGGTGACCCACGCCTGGCACATGCCCCGCGCCATGATCGCCTTCGGCACCACCGGCCTGGATATCACACCGGCGCCGACCCGCTTCTTCTCCCGGGCCGATCCGCTGTTGATCGACTTCGTACCCTCGGTCCAGGCCCTGCGCGCAACCTTTTACGCCGTCCATGAGTGGATCGGTATCGTCTGGTATCGCCTGCGCGCTTAGCCCGCCTCGGGCGGGCGGCTGCTCCCCTGCGGCCTACTTCTTCTTTTCGTCGTAGCCGTAGTAGTAGGCGCTGTAGTAGGCGCCGAACTCGGTGCTGCCGAGGCGCGAGGCAGTCCGGTTCAACACCAGGCCGATGTCCGAACGGGCGCCGATCAGTTCCAGGGCACTGACCACAGTCTCGCGCTTGGTGCGGCCGGCCTGCACGACGAAGATCACCTGCCCCATGTGAGAGGCGAGTTCCACGGACTCCGACGTCGCCAGCACCGGGGGAGAATCGAAGATCAGAATGCGGTCTTCATAGCGGCTGGCCAGCTCGGTGATCAGCTCGTCCATGCGGGCACTGGCCAACAGCTCCGTGCAACGGTCGTGGGGCTGGCCGGAAGGAATCAGCGAAAGCTTGTCGATGTCGGTTTTGAGCATGACATCGGCAATATCCAGGCGCGGATCCTGAATGACGTCGATAAGCCCCTTGTCCGAGGAGACGCCAAGCTGGCGCAGGGCATCGGGCCGGATGAAATCCGCATCGATCAGCAGCACGCGAAGGTCTTCCTCCGCCGCGATCGACATGGCGAGGTTGATCGCCGTCGTGGTCTTGCCCTCCGACGGCAGGGCACTGGTCACCACGATGGAGTTTCCGGGCGCGTCCTTCTGGTCCCAGCGGCGGCTGAGGACCATGCGTTTGATGAGCCGGAACTCCTCGACCGTTCGGTTACGCTTGGTCTGCGGGGTCAGGATGTTTCGCGACATCAGGCCCGCCACATCGATCTTGGCAATTCGCGAGGAGCGCTTTCCTCCGCCCGGATGGGGGGGCGGCGACTGGGGGGGCGCCTGTGGAGCCGCGGCGGGAGCCGCCGTGCCGTTGGACTGCCCTTGTGCAGCCGGTTCCGCCTCTCGCAGCAGCGGCTCTTCCGCAGGCTCGGAGACCGATGCCGGAGCAACCTCCGGCAGTTCGTTCGCCTGGCTGTTCTCCAGCGAAGCCAGGTCGGTCGGCGGCGGATCGGAGGCTGGGATCGGTTCGGGATCGGGATCCGGCTTCTTCGGCGCCGGCTTTGCAGGGCCACGGTCGGCGACGATCTTCTGCGCCGCCCGTTCGACCAGCGAGGTCCGCGCGCCGCCTCGGTTCGTTCGAGGGCTGCCTGTACTGTCGTCCATTATGTCCGGGTGCTCCCTTTAAGACAGAACGTTGGCGCGCATCCAATCCAACAGATCATAGGCGGTATCAACGACAAGACGCGCGCCTCTGCCGAAGAGCTCGGTGCTGAGGTCCGCGGTAACGAAGGTATCCAGGCCATACTGCCGTTCAATGACCAGCAAGACGCCGAGCGATACGACAAGGGCCAGGAAGATTGACCCGAGCGCCAGATTACCGGCGAACTGGCTGGCCGCTTTCTTTCTTGTATCTGAAACCGTGCCAAACACTGGTATGCCCGTGAAATCGCGCAGTTCCGCCGCGGTCGAGAAGCTGGTGTCCAGGATCACCAGGAGGAAGCCGAGGCCCAGGCCGGCGCCGAGAGACAGGATCAGGACGGCCGCGAGAAAGAGGGGCCGGTTGGGGCCGACCGGCTGGTTGGCGACCACCGGCGGATCGATCAGGCGGTACTGCACCTGCTGGCCGACGGCATCGCGGCTGCGCGACATGCGCGCCGACTCACGCCGCGACAGCAGCTCGTCGTGGCGCGCCTTGATGATGTCGTAGTCGCGATTGAGACGCTTGTACTCGGCTTCGACCCGCGGCACGTCTTCGGCCTTGGCCACAAGGGCCTCGGCCTCGGCCCGCGCCGTAGCGGCGCGGCGGCGCAGGTCTTCGATCGCGGTCTCGATCTGGATCAACTGCAGCTTCACCTGACCGTAAATCGGATTGGGCGCCCCAAAGCCCTCCTCTTCGGCATCGCTGGCCGTCTCACCCGCTTCGGCCAGCGCCGCCAGGTTCGCCTCGCGCTTGGCCTCAAGGGCACCCAACTGGCGTTTCAGAGTGACCACGTCGGGGTGCTTTTCGGTGTACTGGGACAGCAGCAGCCGGAGCTGGGCTTCGATCTCGACGATCCGATACTCGGTGTCATCAGGCGGTCCTGCGTTGACCAGTTCCGTCGCCACCGTCTCAGGAATGGCGCTCAGTTCCTCGCGCAGCAGGTTTCGTTGGGCGACGGCCACGCTCAGGTCCTGTTCGAGCTGCTCCATGCGATCGGTCGCAGCCGTGGCCCTTCCCAGATAGCTGCCTTCGCCCAGGACGACATCGATGTTGGACTGCTTGAACTTGGCCAGCCGGTCCTCGGCCTCGATCAGGCGGGCTTCGTAGTCGGCGATCTGGCGGTCGATGAACTCCTCGGCCGTATCGAGATCCTCCCGGCTTTCGCCGAGGTTGCTTTCGACGAAGATCGACAGCAGCGCCTGCACCACATCGTAGGCGCGCTGAGGGTCCGGATCCTCGAACGAGATGGCGAAGATATCTTCACGGTTGGACGACACCGAGGTTCTGCTCTCGATGCTCTCCAGAAGTTGCTCCATCTCAATGTCGTTGGTGACCGTCAGGTCATAGTCGGTCTCGCGGGCGACCTCCATGAGGTTGGGACGGCTGAGCAGGGTCTGCTTCATCATCTGGACTTGCGTCTGCAGATTGCTCTGAACCGCGATGCCGCGCAGCAGCGGCTGCAAGACGCTGGAGGTGTCCACGTAGATGCGGCTGGAGGATTCATAGACGCTGGGCAGGGAGGCCACCAACAGCCAGCCCGGAACCGCCACAATCCAAGCACCCACGACCACCACCCAACGCCGCTTCCAGAGCGCGTTCAGGTAGAAGAAAACGAGAGTATAGAGCTCAGTCACGCCAGAACGCTCCAATCGCCCGAACTCAGGAGGGCTGCTCCCAAAGACCTATGGGAGGGACAGCCTCTCACCAAACAGGTACCTGATCCTATTGCTTTATCTCGCATCTGCCGCAATCCCTGAGGCCTCAGACCTGGGCTCTTACGTCAGATCCGCCATGCTGATCAACCGTTCAAAGGTTGTACCCTATTTAGCATTTACGGACCATTTAAACCGCGCCGCCGCAATATGTCGCGGAACAGCGCCAATTGCCCCTGCGTCGTCGCTTCCCAGGAGAAGCTCTGGGCATGCGAACGAGTCGCATCCCGGGAGCTCTGAGTCGCCAAAACCTCGCGGATTGCCTGGGTTAGCGCCGGGACGCTGCGCTCCGAGACCCAGGTCCCCACGGCAGGATCGGTGATGAGTTCCGCCACGTCCGAAACCTCTGTCGTGACCACTCTGGCACCGCAGGCCATAGCCTCCAGCAGGACGTTCGGCCAACCCTCACGCTGGGAGGCCAAAACGAGAACATCGGCCGCACTGTACACCGCAGGCATACGTTCGTAAGGCACCACCCCCAGGAAGCGGACCCGGTCGGCGACCCCCAGCTTGTGCGCCAGAGCTTCCAGGCGGCTCCGTTCCGGTCCGCCGCCAACGATCCACAGATCAAGTCCGGGAATTTCGCTGGCAGCGGAGATAACCAGGTCGTGCCCCTTGAGCGGCACGAGATTGCCCACCGAGACCGCCAGGGCCGACCCCTTGCGCTCCTGATCGGAGCACAGCGGCCGGACCGGCCGGAACAATTCCGCATCCACGCCGTTGCGCAAGACCGTGACGCGGTTGCGGGCGACACCCAGGGCGGCGAGCCTGCTTGCAAGAGCGCCGCTCACGGTGATCAGTCCGTCGGCTCTCTCTGTGGCCCACTGGATCAAGCGTCTCGGCAAACGATGGTCGGGGATCAGGTTGATATCGGTCCCCCTGGCGGTCACCGAGACCGGTACCCCGAAATGCCGACTTAGCATGACGGCTGCAACCCCATCGGGATAACAGTAGTGTGAATCAATCAGGTCGAATCTGTGGCCGGACCGGAGCAGCCGGGCCACGGCGCGCCGCGCGCTGGCGTAGAGCAGGAACGGCGCCGCGGTCATGCCGATCTTCGGAATGGTGACATAGCGCGGATGGTCGATCTCGATCCCGAACCGCGTCTCCGACCGGGGCGCCCGGGCAAAGGTGGCATAGGCCCCAAACCGCTCGGAGCGAAAGGGAAAGTAGGGAACCGGAGCGAGGACCCGGGCCGAGACCTCGCCGGAACCGACCAGTTGGCGCAGACGGGTTTCCACGAAGACGCCATGCTGGGGCTTGGCGGCATTGGGATAGAGCGAGGTGAAAGTCAGCACCCGCAAGGGCCGCTCCGCTCCCATCGCCGTCCTCGCCCCTGCCTCAGGCCAAACCGAACAAGGCGCCGTAGGCGGCAACCATGCTCTCGAGGCTGTAGGCGTCTCTGGCCCGCTGTTGGTTCAGGCGGCCGAGGGTCTCGCGACGACCGGCATCGGCGCAAAGTGACGACAGGGCTTGGGTCAGGGCTCCCTCCTCGTCCCTGGGCACAACGAGTGGGCGGTTTTCGGGGGCCAAGATGTGCCGCACGTCACCGACGTCGACCGCGGCGACGGGCCGACCAGCCGCCATGGCCTGCAACAGGCTGTTGGGCATTTGCTCGGTGTCCGACGACAGGGCAAAGACATCGAAGCCGCGCAGCGCTGCGGGCACGTCATCGATGTGGCCGAGGAAACAAGTGCGTTCCGCGATCTTCAGCTCCTCAGCCAAGGCCCGCAACGTGTCCATTTCCGTACCGTCACCGGCGACCACAAGGACGGCCGGCGACCGCTCCGGCAGGGCGGCAAAGGCGCGCAGCAGCCGGCCGACGTTCTTCTCCGGGCGCAGCGGCGCCGCCGTGCCGATGACGGTCACTTGGGGCTCCATGGGCCCGAAGCCGCGGGCGGCAAGAAAGGAGTCATCACGCTGGCCGGGCATCCCGCGATAGCGTGTAAAGTCGACGCCATTGGGCACATGCAAAAGCTTCGACGCGGGCACCCGCCAGGCCCCCGCGGCGATCGCCATCAGGGTCCGCGATGGCACCACCAGCCGGTCCGCCTTGGCAAGAGCGACCCGCCGCAGAAGGTTGCGGCGCCAAAGCTGCCCGTCCCCCTCCTCGGCCCCGAAGCCGCTTTCGAAGTGAATGTGCCGGCAAAGCGGCGCTATGCGGTTGGCCAGGGCGCACTCGATGGCGCCCCAGTTGTATGTAAGCAGAAGATCCGGTGAGAGGCTTCGAATCAGCCCCCGGACCCGGCCGAGACTGCGCAGGAGGTTGTAGGCAGGCAGGTCCAGCGGGCGAAAGGCAACACTGGTGTGGGGCGCCAAGCGCTGGCGGGCCTCAAAGCAGCCGTCCAGCGACACCACGGTGTGCTGCACCCCTTCGGGCAACCCGTTGATCACCTCGCAGATCCTGATGGGAACGCCCCCCAAGCCGAAGCTGGCAAAAACATGCAGGAGGTGCCGGGCTTTCTCGTCAGTCGCGCCCGCGCCAGTCGCGTTCAACGCCCTTGCCGTCATTCCGGTCATCGCCAGATCAGCCTCGGGTGCGCAGGTGCCGGAGCCGCCGATCCCGGGACAGGGCGGCAAGAGCGGCTTATCTGGAACCCGTGGGCCACAGGATCACGCGCACCGTCTGCATGACGATAAAGAGATCCAGAAGCAGGCTGTAGTGACGGATGTAGTAGAGATCGTACTGCAGCTTGGTGAGGCCGCCCTGGATGGAATCGCTGTAGACGTAGTGGAGTTGAGCCCAGCCGGTGATCCCCGGCTTCACGCGGTGCCGCTCGCTGTAGTAGGGGAAGGCCTCGGTGAGCTGCTCGACGAACTCGGGGCGTTCCGGGCGCGGGCCCACGAAGCTCATGTCGCCCTGCAGCACGTTGAGGATCTGCGGCAGCTCGTCGATCCGCAGCTTGCGGATCACCCGACCCACCACGGTGATCCGCGGATCGTTGCGCGCCGCCCAGACGGCCACGCCTTCTGACTCGGCGTCCACGGCCATGCTGCGGAATTTGATGATGGTGAAAGACTCGCCTTTCAGGCCGATGCGCTCCTGCCTGTAGAAGACAGGCCCCGAGCTTTCGATCCGGATCGCCAGGGCGGTCGCCCCCATCAGCGGCAGAGAGACGATCAGCAGGAAGAGGCTCAGAACGACGTCCAGGCCGCGCTTGACCGCGTGCTGGACGGCGCCGCCAGAGAAGCCCTCGGCAAAGATGAACCAGCTCGGCCGCAACCCGCTGAGATCGCAGCGCCCCGTCTCGCGCTCCATGAAGGTCATGAAATCGTAGATCGCAACCCCCGAGAGCTTGCAGTCCAGCAGATCGTCCACCGGCAGCATGCCGCGGCGCTCCTGTACTGCGATGACGATCTCGTTGACCTGGCGGTCGTAGCAGAGCGCCGGCAGGGATTCGGACTTGGAGATGATGCGCGCATTGGAAACGCGCGGCGCTGTTCCTTCGACATCCAGAAAGCCCACGCACTTCATGCCGCAGCTTTCGCTGGATCCTTCCAGTTCCTCGATCTCCGCCGCATGGGCGCCGGTTCCCAGAACCAGGACCCGCCGGGCGATGAGATCGGTGTCGATCAGGCGCAGGAAGAGATAGCGCAGCAGGAACACCCCCATCAGCGATACCGGCAGCGCGATGAAGAGGGTCCGGCGCCACACGGCCAGCGAAGGCCAGACGTAGAACAACACCGAAAGAAGCACGAACGTCAGTCCCAGACTGAGGATCGCGCGGATGAAGACGTCAAAGAACCGCGTCGAATAGCGGCCGTGATAGAGGCCCATCGCAAAGAGCGAGCCGACGCCGGTTAGTGTGTAGATCCCCGCATCCCAAAAGTGGTTGCGGATAAGATCGTGGAATTCGACCGCCAGTCCCCACTGGCTGAAGGCCCCAAGATAGAAGGCCGCAGACAAGACGAAAGCTTCGCCGATCAAAAGGAAAGCGAAAGGTCTCGCAAAGTAGTTCTGAGGAAGTCTAAGAAACATTTGCCCCGCTCAAATGCTGCCCCTGTTCACCCAGGAATGTTGGAAGACCGGTTTCGATCCGCAATGCGCCACTGTGGGGAATCCCACGTACTCTCCACGAAAAATATGAAGAAAGCGCATTCGGCCGCTCTATTTAAGATTAAGGTTATGCGAAGATTTCTCCCTTTCCGGTTGTCAGTCTCGCCGCTTGGGCGCCAGCAAAACCGCCGCCGCCCGTTCATTATGCGGCGGTGTCAAAGGCTGTCCAGTGTCGCTGGTCGGTCCTGCCGGCCGCGCTTTTGAAGCAGAGCAGCCCTGGCGCTGCAAGCGCGAAGACAACCCCAGCCCCGGCCCCAGAGACTAGCCGGGGATTGCAGGACCTATTTCCCACTCCAGGGCGGTCCTCAGGATGAAGTCGAGATCGTCGTGCTCGGGCTTCCAGTCGAAGACGCCACGCAGCCGCGACACGTCGGCCACGAGCGCCGCCACATCGCCGTCGCGCCTCGGCGCAATGCGGATGGTCAAGGGCGTGCCGGAGATGCGCTTGATGGCCTCGAGAACCTGGCGCACCGAGTAACCGCGGCCGTAGCCGCAGTTGAGCGTCAGGCTTTCCCGCCGGGCCTGCAGATGGTCAAGCGCCAGAACGTGGGCGCGGGCGAGGTCGCTGACGTGAACGAAATCCCGGATACAGGTGCCGTCGGGCGTGTCGTAGTCGTCCCCGAAGATCTGGACCTCCGATCGCTTGCCGGCCGCCGCCTCGCAGGCCACCTTGACGAGGTGGGTGGCATCCGGGGTCGACTGACCGGTCCGCCCCTGGGGATCCGCACCGGCGACATTGAAATAGCGTAAGGAAATGTAGCGGAGGTCATGGGCCGCCGCCGTGTCGCGCAGCATCCACTCGACCATCAGCTTCGAAGTCCCATAGGGGTTTGCCGGCTGGGTCGGCGCAGTTTCCTTGACTGGGGACTGGCGCGGCTGGCCGTAGACCGCGGCAGTCGAGGAAAAGACGAAGGAGGTGATGCCGTGATCGACGCAGGCTTGGAGCAGCAGCCGGGTCTTGCAGGTGTTGTTGAAATAGTAAGTCAGCGGTGCGGCCACCGATTCAGGTACCACCACATCGGCCGCAAAGTGAATGACGGCGGAGACGTGGTGGTCGCTGAAGATCTGCGCGAGCAATTGCGGATCGCCGACATCGCCCTGATAGAAGGGGATATCCCCAGGGACGAGGCTGCGCCGGCCCTTGGAGAGGTTGTCCAAGACCACCACCCGATGCCCGCTTTGGCGACAGGCCAAGACGGCGTGACTGCCGATGTAGCCCGCTCCTCCGGTGACCAGGACGACGTTGTCGGTCATTGCTGTCCCATTCTCTAGGGCGCCGGGAAGCGGCGCCGGTGCTGTCCCCGAGGGTGCGTGCCCGCCCAGGCCCTCTGACACCAATGACCGCCGCCGGACATACGCCTGATGGCAATCAGGCAATCGGCAGCGGTCACCTAAACCAACCCGGGGGCGAGAGTGCACTGCCTGACCGATTGCCGCAACGCCCTCGGCACAGCGTCCTGCAATCGGCACCCAGGCTCGGTTCGGGCAGCGGCTTCGCGGGTCGTTTGGTCACCTTATCATTGGGCGCACGCAGATAGTCATAATTTCCTAAACAGAGATTCGGAGACATACCGCTCCGTCGCCTTTGCTGAGCGTGGGCGGCGCGCCGAGCGCCGCTACGGGGAGAGTCCGGCGGTCCTGTGGCCGCTCAACCACAGCCTGCGGACCGCTGCCCACCATCGGAAGAAGCGAGCTCCTGTTACCCGGCGCCAATGCTTAAGGCCTTGGGAGCCTTGGGTTGCCAACCGGTCAGCCTCCAATCGGTCCCGACGGCGCGGGCCATCGCGACCGTCTCCAAGACTTTGAGGCTGGCAATAGTCTCAGAACTTTCATCTTTTCTCAAAAGTACCTACAGAATCAGCGTGTAATTGGGGGTTGATAGCAAGCGCTGCCGTGGTAGCCATCGCGACACCCGGAGGATAGCGGGAGCCCGGTCGGTTTGCAGGCCTGCGCAATACCATGGAAGCAAGGAATATCGCGGGTCTTTATGGTTAACACAGACTTCGGGTCGAGGCCGAAGAGGGGTTTACCATGGAGGATGACTTCCGCAGGTTCGGCAATAAAGCAATAAACTACTTTAAATTGAGCTACAATTAGTGGTTAATCCGAATTGATTCAATGATGACTACATTGACTTTTATGGATCATAAGAATAACATCATCAATCGGGAGCGGGTAAATAGCGCAAGTAAATAAAACGCGCAGGCGCCTGCAGACGTGTTTACAGGGTAGTAAGAGCAGGCTCTGTAAATCTGGTGACGGACCGGTAAAGGGCCTAAGCCGGCAACGCTCCCTCGAATGCATTCGCTTTGTCATGAAGACAAGGACGGGAGACGTTCAAAATGTCCGTATCTGAGTTGTACCAGGCGGCGATGGCGGCCCCGCGATCGATGCGTCGCATTCGGTCATTACTGGCCCTGTCAACGCTTATACTCGGCTCCCTTTCAGGTTATTGGATCATCATCGAATTCATTCTGCCCTGAGCGGGAGCTGAACGCAGCGTCACCTTAAAAGCTTTGAACTTGTCGGACTGCATGGGAACCCGGTTCGGGACCTCCTGCGGTCCGGTGAGGCTTGCCTTTTCCCGTTATCCTTAATCATTTGTTGATCAGAAGGGCGCAGAGTTCGCGGACATTAGGTGTCGAACTGCCGATTGTCCGTGACAGACCTGATTGCCGTGTCGCCCCTGCCAGCCGGAAACGCCGCTCCACCGGGCTGTGATATGCGCCCGCAGACTGCATGCGACATCCCGCAGAGGCCGCTGCGAAGGGGGCCCCGTCATGCGGGGATCTCCGGGGCGGCGGGCGGCTTCTGCAATGGCCGGGTCATTCCTCAAGCGGCCATTGCTCTGCGCTTGTCGTTCCAAACGCATCAATCTAAGGTCTGCAGTCAGGGGTAATTGGATTCTAGGCGTGGAGATTCGTAAATGACCAATGAGGGGATAAGGTCACTTTTTTCAGCACTGTGCGCCATCTTGGTGGCATTGGCCGTTGGTGCCTGCGCCGATAGCCGCGAATTGCCGCCGGCGCTGGTCGAAGCGCCCGACGAGCCGCCGCTCTATCAGATCGGCGCCGGCGACTCCCTGACTATATTCGTATGGCGCAACGCGGAGCTCTCGACATCGGTGACCGTACGGCCGGACGGGCGCATCTCGGTCCCGCTGATCGAGGACCTCTACGTCGAAGGCAAGACGCCCAGCAATCTTTCGCGGGAGATCGAGACGCAACTCGCCGTCTATATCCAGGACCCGCTCGTCACCGTCATCGTTGGCGGATTCGTCGGAACCTTTCCTCAGCAGGTGAGAATCGTCGGCGAAGCCTCCCAGCCCCAGGCCATCCCCTTCCGCGCCAACATGACCGTGCTGGACATCGTCATTCAGGTCGGCGGGCTGACGGAATTCGCCGACGGCAACAACACCACATTGGTGCGTTTCCAGGGCGATGAGATCCGCGAATTCCGCGTGCGCCTGGACGACCTGCTGAACGACGGCGACATCTCCGCCAATGTTGCGCTGCTGCCCGGTGATATCCTGATCATTCCGGAAAGCATCTTTTAGGCGCCGGTCGGGGGAGGCCTGGCGAGCGCATGCAGGCCGGTCCATCGCGCCCCTGCCCGTTCGTCTCGCCGCGTGCCGTCGGCCGTTGAGGCGCTATGGCCGCCAGTGATCCAATCTATCCGGTGATTCTTGCCGGCGGCCAGGGCCAGCGCCTCTGGCCGCTGTCCCGGCCCTCGCGCCCCAAGCCCTTCCTCGATCTCACCGGCGCACAAAGCCTCCTGCAGCAAACCGCGGCCCGGGTCGCCGAGCCTCAGAGCTTTGCGGCGCCCTTTGTGATCTGCAGCCATCAGCACCGCTTTCTGGTCGCCGAGCAACTGCGCCGGCAGCAGCGCGAACCGCAGCGGATCGTTCTGGAGCCGGTCGCCCGCAGCACCGCCCCGGCGGCCTGTACTGCGGCGCTGCTGGTGGCGGCGCGCGATCCGCAAGCCCTGCTTCTGCTGTTGCCTTCGGACCATTTCATCGCAGACGAAACCGGCTTCCGCCTGGCCGTGCGCAGGGCTGCCGAGGTCGCCGCGCAGGGGCGGATCGTCACTTTTGGGGCACAGCCCGACCGGCCCGAAACCGGCTATGGCTATATCCAAAGCGGGACCAGCCTGCCCAACTGTGAAGGAGCCTTCGAAATCGCCCGCTTCGTCGAGAAGCCAGATCTTGAGACCGCGAAGCGGTATCTTGCCGCCGGCGATTTCGTCTGGAACAGCGGCATGTTCCTCAGTGCCGCGGGCGTTCTGCTGGAGGAGATGAGCCGCCACGCGCCGGAGATCCTGGAGGCCTGTAAAGCCGCGCTCGGGGGCGCCGACACGGACTCCGACTTCCTGCGCCTTGAGGCGCAGGCCTTCGCCGATCAGCCGGATCTCTCCTTTGACCATGCGGTCATGGAGCGAACGGAGCGCGGCGCTGTGGTGCCCATCGACATCGGCTGGTCGGACATCGGGACCTGGGACGCGCTGTATCAGGTCGCCGACAAGGACCGGCACGGCAATGCAATCCAGGGTGATGTCGTCGCGGTTGAATCCCGGGGCTGCTACCTGCACAGCGCATCCGTACCGATCGCCGCCCTGGGCCTCGACGGCATCGCCGTCGTCTCAACCCCCGAGGCGCTGTTGGTCTGCCCGCGCAGCCGGGCTCAGGAAATCGCTAAGGTGATCCGGGCCCTGGAAGCGCGCGCCGACGGCACCACAGCCACACCGCTTGATCAAGACCGGCGCTCTGAAGACAATAGACGGGCCTGACTCCAGCCGAGACGATGACCTTGTCCAGTGACACCAGCGATCAGACCTATCGGGGACGCGGCGCCCAGGAAAGGCCTCTTGACGGGCGACGGCAGGCTGGGGAGCGGCAGGCCGGACGCGGACTGGCGGGTCCTCTCGTCGACCTCAAGACACGAGTCAAGGCCGTCCTCTACCGCCTCTACGAGCGCCGGCTCGAACGCCAGCTGCGGGAGGGCCGCCAGCCCCGGCACATCGGCATCATCCTGGACGGCAACCGCCGCTTTGCCCGCCGCCGCGGCATCGCCGATCCCCATGTGCTCTATGCGCTGGGGGCCGGCAAGCTCGACCATCTGTTGTCCTGGTGCGCCTCCCTTGGCATTCCGGCGCTGACCTTGTGGGTCTGTTCGACCACCAATCTGCAGCGCTCCAGCGAGGAGGTCAGCGGCATCCTGGCGGCGATCCAGGACAAGCTGATCGAACTGGCCGGCGACCCCCTGGTGCACCACCACCAGGTGCGGGTGCGCGCGGCCGGACGCCTCGACCTGCTGCCGGCCTCGACGCGCGCGGCCATTGCCGCTGCCGAAGAGGCCACCAAGGATCACTCCGCCATCGTGCTCACCATCGCCGTGGCCTACGACGGCCGCGAGGAGTTGGTCGACGCCCTGCGCTCGATGCTGCGTGCCAAACTGGCCGGTCGCCCGGAGCCTGCGGCGGTCATTGAGGAGATCTCCGCCGAGACGATCAGCAAGCATCTCTACTCGCCCGATCTTCCGGACCCCGATCTGATCATCCGGACCAGCGGCGAGCTGCGGCTGTCCGGTTTCCTGCTCTGGCAGAGCGCCTACAGCGAGTTCTATTTCTGCGATATCGACTGGCCGGAATTCCGAAAGATCGACTTCCTGCGCGCCGTACGGGCCTACCAAAACCGCCAGAGGCGATTCGGCCTCTAGAGCCCTTCGACGACTTACGTCGAACTCGGTGCCGGCTTCCACAGGCTGCCACAGCCGCTATAGTGCCCGTAGGGAACGGGGAAGACATGATGGCCCGGCTTTCACTCGCCGACCGGATCCACCAGGCTGCCTTCGCGGCGCTCTACCCATGGGCGGCGCGCATGGCCCGCCTGACCGGCCGGAAATCGAACGCGGCGGCCGTCGCCTTGTGGCATCAGGGCCAGGTTCTAGTCGTCAGGCACTCCTACACCAGGGGCATGAGCCTGCCAGGCGGCCACGTCGGGGCGAACGAGCCGCCGGCCTCCGCCGCGGTGCGGGAGCTTGCCGAAGAGGTTGGAGTCGTCATCGCCCCCTCGGCAATCCGGTTCTTCGGGCAGATGGATCTGCGCCCTACCCGCCTCAGCCTCTTCGAGGGTGAGCTTTCCCGCGTTCCAAAGATCAGGATCGACAACCGGGAAATCACCGAAGCGGGTTTCATGGCCCCAGACGCGATTGCCGATCCCTCGCTGATCCTCCGCCGCTACCTTCGCGCTCGCGCGCCGGGGTCGTGACACAGGGCGGCGCCGAGGGAGCCGCGATCAGCCCGGCTGCGCATGCGGTGCAGGGTCCAGGCCAGGCGCGTCGGCCTGCCGGCCACTGACCAGTTGCTCGAGGAATTGCTCCAGGCGGGCATATTGCTCATCCCTGGAGAAGCCGGCACGGGCGCTTTCCGGGACCGGCGGCAAGATTCCCTTTTCCTGTTTTTCTTCGAGCCAGCGCACGAGCTGCGCGGCGATCTCGTCCGGCTCGTTGGAAAAAAAGCCGGCCTGCCGCTCGCGCAGGATGGTCGCCGGCACCCCCTCGCGCAGCCCCAGCACCAGGATGGGCCGTCGGGCGCCGAGGTACTCGAAGAACTTCCCGGGAACGTTGCCCTGCTCCTTGGGATTGTTCCACTGCAACAGCACGAGGATGTCCGATTCCCGCTGACGCCTGAGCGCAGCCTCATGGGTCAGCACTTCCCGTATCTCCACCAGGTGCGAGACATCTTGCGCTTCGATCAAGGGTTCCACCGCTTCCGGGCGAACCCCGTGAAAGATCATCCGGCAGGCCAGTCCGCGCCGGTCAAGCTGCCTCATCGCAGCAAAGAGCGGCGAGGGATCGCGATAGCCGGGATAGATCCCGCCGGTGTAAACGATCTCCAGCCCCGGGCGGCCGGCCGCTCCATCGAAGGGGCCCGTATCACAGAGCTCGGCATCATAGCCGTTGTAGACCACCTCAGTGGGCTTGCGGTAGCGGGCGCTGTAAGACGCGGCCCAGGGCTTGGAAACGGTGACTATGGCACTGGCCTGACCGATCAGCGACTTCTCCGCCAGACGGTTGCGCCAGCGCCGCCAGAAGAACGGCGGCGCGTAGGGATCCTCGGACCAGCGATCCCGGAACTCCGTGACCAGAGGAAGATCGAAGCGCCGGCTCACCTCCTCGGCGATCAGCAGCGTCGTGAAGGGCGGCCCACTGGCATAGACGAGGTCGGGGCGCCAGTCGGCGAGGAGGTCAGCGCTCGCCTTCATGGCAAAAGGCATCCAGGAGACCCGGGCATCGGGGAACCCCGCAAAGCTGGAGTGCAGGCGCCACAGCGTTTTCTTGAGTTTCGTGTGTCTGCTTTCACTGGACGGCAGTGTGCCGGCGGCAGGCACTTGCACCGGTACGGCCGCCGCTTTGGCGTCCTCGGACTGCCAGGCGGTCCGTACAACCCGTTCCGCAGGAAACTTCACCGCCAGATCCTGCGGCAGAGGAGGATCCAGCGGCGTCAGGACGCGCAGGTCATGGCCTCTTGCCTGGAAATAGCGGGCCAGCTTGCCGAGGCGCACCGCGGCGATGGTCCGGCTCGGCGGAAAGTACCAGGTGACCAGCAGGATCTTCACGCTATGGGTTCCCGATTGGTCGGGGCGCCGCCAACGACAAAGACTGGATCTCTGGGCGCCATACCGTGGCCATCTCCTCAGCTCAGACGCGCCCCTGCAGCCCGGCGCTGTCCAGGGCGTCCCGCCCCACCATGGGCCACTCTATAACTGCCCGGGTTGGCGCCGTCGAGCCGGCAGAGCTGCACCAATTGCGCACCCCGGTCGCTGGCGCGAACCAGGGCCCCGCATGGACCATCCGGGCAGGTGCTGGGCATGTGCGGTTCAGTTCCGCGATGAAGCGGTCCCTTCCAGGGCCTCGGGCCGGATCAGAGTCGCCGTGGTGAGACTTTGTGTCTCTTCCAATGCGCTCAGGAAAGCCGTCAACCGGGCGCGGGATGCCCGCAGGTCGTCGGCCGGTGCCGTCGAAAGCGCGAAGGCGGTGGCGGACCGGGAGCCGCCGCTGATGGTGTGCCAAATCTCGAGCAACTTGCCGACGACCGCAGAGGCGGTCTGCGTGCCGCCGACCTCGTACCAGAACCAGATGAGACGCGGCCCCTGAACCGTCTGAACGAGGATCTCACGCACCGCCCAGCGGCGGTCTGCCAAGGCGACTTCGGTCTGCTCAAACCGCGTCACCTGCCGACCGGTACCGCGGCCGACGAAGCTGTTGCCGCCTGCGATGATCTCATGGCCATCGCGCTGATAGGCATAGTGGGCGACGAACAGGACAACCTCCCCATCGGGCGCATTGAACGACCGCAGGAACTGGGAATCGGCTCCACGAAAATGTGGTTGCCAGTCGGCATGCGTTCCACCGTCCAGGACCCACTCACCGCCAGGATGGAGAGCAGCCAACTCGATGGGGCCCGCGTTGTCCGGCGGTGCCGTCACCCCGTGGGTCCAGACTTTGCCGCCGCCCAGAAGCAATACCGCCAAGGCGAAGGCGGCGACGCTTGAGGAGAGGCGGACGCCCGTAGCCGATGCAACGGCTGCCGGTACCGGCTCTTCGCCAGGCCAATGATCCCGGAACAGGGCACCCAGTCCCACCAGAATCATCAAGACCAAGGTCAGGAAGATCAGGCCATAGACAAGGTGGTCGACGGAGATCGCCACGCGGTAGTCGCTCCAATGCGCCAGCATAATGATGCCGTAGGCTCTCAGTCCGTTGGCCAGGATCGGAACCACGAGGCAGAGCAGCAGGAACGCGGCGCGCCGCAGCCAGGAGCGGAAAAAGAGGTGGATCGCCAGGGTGCCTAAAACCAGCGCGGTGATCAGAAAGCGCACCCCTGAGCAAACGTCGGCCACGACGAAACTGCCGGAGGGGATTTCGATCAACACACCGCTGAGGAAGGTCGGCATTCCCGAGGCGCGCAACAGAAAGACCGTGATGTCGGCGGTAATCCGTTGCAACAGAGGAACGATCTCAGCCCCCATCGGCACCGCGAAGATCAGGAAGAACAGCGGAAAGATCATCTGCCGCACCACCGCCCAACCCATGAACAGGGCAAAGAGACCCTGCCAGAGGCCGACGAGGGCAAGTTGTTGGAATAACAGCACGTTGCCGATGCTGCCGACCAGGTGCAGAACGATGGCTCCGGCGACCCAGACGAGGGCCCAGAAGCACGGCCTGGGCGTCAGTTGCGCGAGGTGGTGGCGGCGCTGATAGGCGAGATAGACGACCACCGGCAGTACCAGGAAACCATATCCAAAGGTGTCCGACGTGGTCCAAACCCGCACCATGGACGCCAGGGTTTCGAAGTACAGTCCGAAGAGCAGCAGGGTGGCGAGCGCGAAGAGCAGCCCGGCACGCCGCCAAGCCCGCATCGGCTCGTCAGAGATCCCGCCCTCCGGCACTTTTTCCGCAACCACTGTCATCCCTGATTTCCCATCAGCACAGGCAACAGGCGCAGGCGACGCACCAGCCGGACCGTCATAACGGACAAGGCCGCAAACAGGCGAACCAAAACACTGGTCTCCGCCGGGCGTTCCCGACGGTCACGTCCTACTTGGATCGACACCTGCGAGATCCTGGCCATTCCCGGTCGCGGTCAAACTGACGCCTTATTCTACCAGCAGCCTAGGGGCTGACAATGAAACAGACAGCACGAAGATCGTTACCGCGGCGTTAACCATGCGAGGCCAGCGTCCCTGCTGAGCGAAAACCCGCGAAGCAGCCCCTCGCCGCCTACCCGGTCGTGCGGGCAAGACAATGGACGATTGCGGCACCCCTGACGAAGGCGCAAATGTGGTAGCGCGCGGCCCCGGCCCCGGATCCATCCCCCTAAAGCACCTTCGGACCCAGCTCAGCGCAGATGCTCACAATCCAGTGATCGAGAGGAGAAAATCGGCCCTGCCCCGGTTCGCCCCTCGACAAACGCAGGACCGGCCGGCCCCGAATTAGCCCTAGGCTGACCGAGCACCGCCATGGCATCCTCTAGGCGTGTTGGAGGCCAGCCTCTCCGCTTCGCGCGGCTTGATTTTGGCACAGGCAAGGGGCTCCCGAACGGCCTGTTGCGGCAGCGCCGGCCGACTTGCTACGCGCGAACTTGCAGGACAGGTTCTCTCTCTAGCGTCCCACCACATGCAGAGGAGATCATTCGTAGGATGACAAAGGCCTTCGGTTCGGTGCTGGCGGCGCTGTTGCTTGCTTGCTCTGCCTGTGCGCAAGACGAAAGCATACGGGTCGCTTTGGAAGACAACCGGACCTGCGATGGCGGCCCCTGCCCTGAAAGTGGGCTTTCCGGGCCTGACTCCGCCCCCCAAGCGATAGCGGTCTCCAGCCCTCTGCGCCCATCGCCCCCCGATCCGGAGAGGACACCTCTGCGCATCGCCGAAATCGAGGCCATGCCGCCAGGGTCCTGGCTCCACTACGGCCGGCCATGGAGCGATATCGACCCCGGGCGCGAGAACAACTGCGGCCGCCGGTTCGGAACCGTCCTTGGCGCCTGGAACGGCGTGCTCTGGGATGACCACTATGTCTGGAGTTGGGCCGCCGGCGGACATGGCGACGGCTGTTTCAACGGCATCATCCGCTACGACTTGCGAACCGGCACACCGGAAATGGTGGTGCCGCACATGCCGCTCAACGTTCCGCTCTGCCGCCCCTTCGTAAAACACACCGGCGAGAAGAATTGCTATTGGGAGCCCTATGCCTCCGAAACGCCTTATCCCGGCGGCATGGACCAGCGGGTCGCGGAGTGGCATGGCGGCTTTCTACGCCCACGGTCCAGCCACATCTACAACAACATGGTCAAGATCGGCGACTGGGCCTACCTGTTGACCGGGTACATCTACGGCTCGGCCCAAGGCGATTTCCAGGTCTGGCGCTTCAACGCGCGCGCCGACGACGTGGCAGCCACCATCGAGCGCTTGCCCGACCGCTTCGATCCCGATGGTTGGCCGGATCGCGACGGCGATGGCAAGCCGGACGGCGCGTTCTTCGGTGCGGGCGAGGTCAACTGGGTCCAGCTCCCGGGGGAGCCGCCGCTGATGTTCGGCGGCTCAACCGTTTGCCAGGCCGATATGGTCTCCGGCCAGTATCGCTGCCAGCGGCACCCGAAGATCCATTTCTCCATCGCGGCGACCCTGGCCTTGGATGAAGAACGCGGGGGCGTCTGGGGCATCGACGCCAGACTCGGCCGCCTGGTGTTCGTGCGCCGCGTCGGCGGGACGTGGGCCATCAGTCAAAAACTGTCGGTGATAGACAAGGACCTTTCCAAGAAATACAACCTCGGCAATGCTGGCATTTGCCTGGTTCCGACCGAAAACGGCACCAACCCGGTTATCTGGGGCGAGGCCAAGGAACTGCTCCGCTGGGACGGCAACAAGCTTCATGTTATCGACCTGCCCGGCGGCCCCGAGGCGGCGCGGCGGCGCATTTTCAACAAATGGACCTGGAACGAAGATCTGGGCGTCTGCTGGGGTACTTGGACCGTCGACGAGGGATTCTGGGTCTACAAACCTGCCTTCGCAGCAAAGCACGCAGGCAAGGTCAGGGCCCAAGCCACCCCTGCACCGCAGAGCCGGCGGCAACCCAAGCCAAAGCCGGCGACTGAAGCGGCAGAGGCGGCCGGGCCGAAACCCGAACCGCAACCTGAGCCTGAGCTTCGCGCCGCCACCAACGTTACGGCCCTGGACGTGGCCGGCCTGTCGGACTATCCGGTCTTCGCCGGTCACCGCGCCGCCCCCGCACCCTGGAAACCAGCTGCCTGGGACCAGCCCATCGAACGCCAGCCAGAGGCGCCGGACTATGATGCGCTTTGCCCGGGCAGCTGGAAGGACTTACACTTTCGCAGCGAAGGCGACCTGACCGACAACGCGGCGCAGATGCGCAGGATCGTGCGGGGGGGACGCCCGAACGTCCGAGTCTATCTTTACCCGCTCCTGAACGCCGCCGGCGACGTGATTCCCTACAGCAGCGGAATCAAGTTCGACGAGGTGCGTTGCGCCGAAATTGTCGGTGTCCCGGTGAACGGAAAAAAACCGCATATGAAGGGCGACATCGCGGGGGGCAGCGTCGGCGTGATCGCCCGAGGCATCGCCCTGAGCGGCAGAAGAGGGGTCGTGGCGGCGGACCGTTCCTCGGCCTTCATCGTGCTGCACGACCTCGACATCCATGCCATCGGCCAGATCTTTGGCGCGGGAAGGCCGTCGGCTCCCCTGACCTATCTGGAACTCCGCGGCAACGTCATGGGCAACAACACCGATTGGCACGTCCTCTATCTGGAACGCTCCATCGGCCACATGGTTGCGCTGAGCAACGTCATCTATGGATCAGGCCGCGGCAGACACGCCTTCAAGAATCTGGCCCATCAGTCGCGCATCGAAGGCAACGTCTTCTCCAACGTCGGAATCGACGGACAGGTGCTAGCCGTCGACAAGAACAACAAACCCATCGTCGGCAACATGCCCCTCGATCTCTATCTCTGTACAGAAACCCTGGTGCGCAACAACACGATTCTGTTCCGCACCAGCGGCGCAATCCGGTCCTTCATGGACTATCGCGGGCGGCACGCCTGGGGCAACTGCAACAAAGGCCGGCGGCAGGGCGGTGGCAGCTGGGAGTACTGGTCCCCGGAGAGTCCTGACTACGGGGACCCGGCAAGATGGACGGAAATCGCCCGGGCGACCACGGCCTTTGAGCGGGGTTACGAAGCGGCCAAGGCGGAGCCCTGGCTTTTCACGCACAGAATTGAGGGCAACCGCTTCATCGTCTTCAACGCACAGCAGCGCGGCGGTGCACCGCTGGACGACACTGCGGCAGCAAGAGTCGGCAGCCTCAGGCCCGTCGCCAGCAATCCCAGAAGGAAGGAACTGGTCGATGAAGCCCTCAGCCTGGCCGAGGGCTGCGCAAATTCCGCAGACCGCAAGACCTGCATGCTGACCGGCATGAGCGCCGGACTGCGCTACACTTACGATCACCTCCCACCCAGCTATCAGAATTCTATGATCAAAAGTGGATTCGTCGCCCGCGCTGCACCGATCCCGGCACCTGAACAGTGGGTTGAGCGGTCTGGCGTCTTCTGGGGATCCAATGCATTCATAACCTGTTCGGCGGATGGGCAGGATTGCCGTGAGGCATCGCCGCGCGATGTTCGGGTGCCGGAGTCGCCCTCGGATCCTGTGGTGAACGCCAGTCCCCCAAGAGTGATTTACAACTAGCTGGGCTCGCGCCCTCATTTGGCCCTTCGATTCAACGGTGGGCGGGGGGTGCGGTACGGCCAGTCTTTCGGATTGGTTAACGCTCCATGGCCTATGGTGCCGCATGGCGGCGCATGCGGCAGGGCTGGCGGCCCTTCCTCCACGGACCTGCCGTCGGCGCCGGGCAAGGAGCATTGCCAGACTGCGTTGATTTGCGCAGATTGTGCGCGGCAGCGATAGCCCCGCCGGAGCGGACACCCCCGCGCGCCAAGGCAACGCACCCTTAAGACGTGAGCGAGCATGTACCGGGCCCTGCACGACCTTATTGCGATCCAGGCCGGGCAGCACCCGGATCGCACTGCCTTGGTCCACAAGGCCGAAGCGCTCTCCTACGGCGACACTTGGGAAGAGGCCCAACGCCTGGCCGCCGGTCTTCAAGCCCTCGGCCTGACTCGCGGCCAGCGGGTCGCGGTCTTCCTTGAGAAGCGATTCGAAACAGTGCTGGCGATCTACGCCGCCAGCGCAGCCGGCGGGGTCTTCGTGCCGGTCAACCCGGTGCTCCGTCCGCTGCAGGTCGCCCATATCTTGAATGACTGCGCGGTCACGGTGCTGATCACCTCCGCCGAGCGCCTGGACGCTCTCGGGGACCTGCTGGAGAACTGCCCGTCGCTTCAGTCCATTGTCGTCGCCGGCTCAACCTCCAGCCGGACCGCAGCAGCACCGCAGCTGGTTTCCTGGCAAGAGCTGATGGCGACACCGGCAGCGAGTTTGCGCCTGGCACATCCGCTGGACGGCGACATGGGCGCAATCCTCTATACCTCGGGGAGCACGGGGCACCCCAAAGGCGTGGTGCTGTCTCACCGCAATCTCCTGGTGGGCGCGGAGAGCGTCAGTCAATATTTGGAGAACGATCCCTCCGACCGTATTCTCTCGGTGTTGCCGCTGAGCTTCGATGCAGGCCTCAGCCAGATCCTGACCGCTGCGCGGTCGGGGGCCTGCTGCATCCTGCTGAACTACCTGCTACCCCGCGAAATGCCGCGGGTCTGCGCCCGCGAAAAGGTCACCGGCCTGACCGGCGTGCCGCCGCTCTGGTTCCAGCTTCTCAATCTGGACTGGCCGGAGGACGCCGCCCAGAGCCTGCGTTACTTCGCCAACACCGGCGGTCACCTGCCGCGGCCGGCGGTGATGCGGCTGCGGGAGATCTTTCCCAAGGCGGCCCCTTATCTCATGTATGGCCTGACCGAGGCCTTCCGCTCCACCTATCTCGACCCGCGGGAGGTCGACCGCCGGCCCGACTCCATGGGCAAGGCCATCCCCAATGCCGAGATCCTGGTGGTCCGGGAGGATGGCAGCCCCGTGGACGCCGGCGAGGTCGGTGAGCTGGTTCACCGCGGCCCCCTGGTCTCCCTCGGCTACTGGAACGACCCGGAACGCACGGCCGAGCGGTTCCGCCCGGCCCCGGGCCAGCCCGCCGGCCTCACCCTACCGGAGATCGCCGTCTGGTCCGGCGACCTCGTGCGCCGCGACGAGGACGGCTTCCTCTACTTCGTCGGACGCCGGGACGACATGATCAAGACCTCCGGGTATCGGGTCAGCCCGACGGAGATCGAAGAGGTGGTCTTCGCCTCGGGGCTGGTCGACGAGGTGGCCGCCATCGGCCTTCCGCACGAGACCCTGGGGCAGGCCATCGTGCTCCTGGTCAAACCGAAGGACGGTGCCGGCGCCGACAAGGATGCACTGCTTGCGGTTTGCCGCCAGCAGCTCCCAGCCTATATGCTGCCCCATCAGATCGAGGAGCGGCAGGGGCTTTATCGCAATCCCAATGGCAAGATCGACCGCAAGCGCCACGCCCGGGAACTGAGTGTGGCGGCGCAGGAAAGTCAGTATGACTGAACGCGACGACCACCCGGCACTGAAGGGCTGGCAATCGCGCGAGGGCGAACTGCTGGTCGGAAACGTGCCGATCACCAGCCTGGCCCGGCGGGTCGGCCGGACGCCCTTCTTCGCCTACGACCGGGCGCGGCTCAAAACGCGCATCGCCGAACTGCGCGCCGAGCTACCTGAGCGTCTCACCCTGCACTACGCCATCAAGGCCAATCCAATGGCCGCGCTGGTCTGCTTCCTGGCAGAGCGCGTGGACGGCTTCGACGTCGCCTCGGCCGGGGAACTGACCAAGGCGCTCGATGCTGGCATGGCGCCGAGCAAAATCGGCTTCGCCGGGCCCGGCAAGACCGACCAGGAACTGACCCAGGCGCTGGCGGCGGGGGTGCTGGTCGAGGTCGAGTCGGGAGGAGAGCTGGCGCGCCTTTCGGGGTTGGCCGCTGACATTGGTGCGACGCCCCGTATTGCGCTGAGGATCAATCCGGACTTCCAGCTCAAGGGCTCGGGCATGCGCATGGGCGGCGGCGCACAGCAGTTCGGCATCGACGCCGAGGACGCGCCGCAGATCATCGCCGACGGACGGGCCCGCGGCCTGGAGATCCAGGGCTTTCATATCTTCGCCGGCTCCCAGAACCTCAATGCCGAGACCATTGCCGAGGTTCAGACCAAAACCCTGGATCTGGCCCTGCGTCTTGCTGACCTCCTGGCATCGCCCATGCGCTATCTGAATCTGGGCGGCGGCTTCGGGATCCCCTATTTCCCAAAGGACCGGCCCCTGGACCTTGCACGGGTCGGCGAGAGCCTGGCCACTGTCGTGGACACGCTCGCAGAGGCCCAGCCCCAGGCCCGGCCGGTGCTGGAACTGGGGCGCTACATCGTCGGCGAAGCCGGCCTCTATGTGACCCGGGTGATCGACCGCAAGGTCTCCCGCGGCGAGGTCTTTCTGGTAACCGACGGCGGACTGCACCACCACCTGGCGGCCTCCGGCAACTTCGGGCAGGTGATCCGCCGCAATTTTCCCCTGGTGATCGCCAACAGGATGGGCGCGGCGCCGCAGGAAAGGGCCTCGGTGGTCGGCTGCCTCTGCACGCCCCTCGACCTGCTGGCCGACAAGGCCAGCCTGCCCCGAGCCGAGGTCGGCGACCTGGTGGCGATTTTCCAGTCCGGCGCCTACGGCCTCACCGCAAGTCCCACCGCCTTTCTAGGCCATCCCGACCCGGCCGAAGTGCTGGTGTGAGCCCCACGCGAGGCCGTTCTCGACCTATATCGATCGCCTGAGTGCTGCGCCGCTAATAGCGCGCCACGACGGCGTAGTAGAGCTTGCGCATCTTGGTGCCGAAGGAACTGGGGCCGTTCCCCACTTCGTAACCGAAGCGTGCGAGCGCTTCCTGGGCGATCTCATCGAAGATCTTGACGTCGGCCTCCGGCAGGCGGGTCTTCCAGGCAAAGCACTTGCTGGGGTCGGGGCGCGAGACGGAGTTCTGGTGCCACTCCAGGCTGCGTTCCGGCATCGCCTGCCTGGCCGTCTCATGGTAGTCCAACATCTGTTCGCTATAGGGCTCGTCGATGAACGTGCAGATCCTCCGCAAGACGGTCTCGGTGTTGCGGACGAGGTCCTCGTAGTGGACCAGCAGATAGCGCTCAGGGCCCAGCAGGCCGCCGATCTTGTCGCAGAGGATGGTCGTTGAGTTCCACTCCCGCGCCACCTTCGGCAGATGCCGGCTGGCCCAGGAGACCGACTTGTGAGAGAGCGCAACATCGCGCCCGTCCCGGATCACATGAATGATCTTGGCGTCGGGAAACATCGTTGCCAGCACATCGATATCTTCGTTGTGCTCCGGGCTCTTGTCGCCCCAGCGCTGCTTTCCCTGACGCCGCGCATAGCTGAGCATCACGCTGTCGATCAGTTCCGCCATGCTGCCCGGCCGCGCCGCGAGGACTTCGTCCTCGTCGGTGATCAGCTTTCCGAACTGGGCGAATCGTTCCCCGGCAATATCCCGCAGCGCGGCCTTGGCATTCTCCGCTTCGCTCAAATCGCCGTAACGCTCCGCCGCACGCTGGTATCTGGCGAAAAATCCGGTTTCGAAGGGGACGGCGATATTGGGATGGCTGTTGATCATCAGGCGCGCCATGGTCGTCCCCGACCTTTGGAACCCGATGATCAGGACGGGCGGTTTGATTTCGTCTCTATCCATTGAGGACTAAGGCTGCCAGCGCCGCATGTTGGTCCGTTCGTACACCTGCCGCCCGCGCAGCGGCGACAGAATTTGAGAGCCTGCAAGTGTCGTACGGGGTCGTCACCGACTATTCAACAAACATCGTTAAGAGTTCATCTCACATCGACGCAAACTCGACGTCGGGGCAGGGCCCGCGCGGCCAGCGGACCGTCCCCTGATCGATGACCAGTTCGAAGGCTGCCGGTGTTTGGGCCGTCAGATCCAGGCCCCAGGCGGGAGCCAGCAGACGCTGGAGGCCCAGCGCGCGGACGGTGACAGCCTCCCCGACACGGCACAGCCAAAGCAGGCGGCCCTGGAAGGTGATATCCGCCCAGCGCTGCTCTTTGGGGGTATCGCAGAGATCGAGCAACAGAAGGCCCTCGTCCCCCGTTCCCTCGATCCGGTACCCCAGGTGTTCGTCGGCGGCGGCAATCTCTTCGAGGGCCCCGGCCTCGCCGGTTTCCAGGCTCAGAAAGAAGGCTGCCCCGCGGGCCCCGGGCGCCAGCGGATAGCGCAGGTTTGCCGCCGGCTCGAGGCGGCCGTAGGACGGCGAGACCCAGCCGCGAAAGGGTTCGAAACCGCCGCTCACCAAGTCCGGGCCTTCGGTCCCGCAGGGCCGTATGGTCAGCTTCGTGGCGCCCTCCTGCCCCTGCGCCTCGGCCGTGGCATCGCCGGCCAGGCGGCAATCCAGACCCGGCGCGAACTGCCAACCCACGGCGGCGGCGCCGTCGGAGCGTGGCGGCAGCCGGTCGTAAACCAGCCAGCCCCGGCCCCAGAGGTGGACCACCCCGCGGCGGTGACCCGTGTAAGCGCTGGTGCCGACGACATGGCCCTCTGTCCAGGAAAGCCCGGCGCCCGCCGCCGAGCTTTGGCGCGATGCGACCTGACAGGGCAAAGTCCAGGCCCGGAAGTCGCCCGTGAGATCCCCATAGGGCTCCAAACCCTCCAAATAGAGACCGCTACGGCTGCGGGCACTGGCGAAATGCGCGCGAAGGTTCGGCCGCCCCGGCAGATCGGGATGCGGCTTGAAGCGGTAGCTGTAGGTTCCGGGCGGCGCCAGCACCATCTCGGTCCCGACGCGCAGACAAAGGCTCAGCAGATCGCCGTGGCTGTGCCCCCCGATCCCGGGCGCCGCCGGCGACGGCCCCAGGCGGAAGATCAGGCAGGCTTCCGCCCCGGGCTCGGCAAAGAGCGCGAAGCCGCTGTCGGGAAAGAACCGGAAGGGGGCCTCCGCCAAGGGAGTCTCCGGATTCGCCGCGAGGTCGCCCTCCAGCAGCCAGTAAGCCGCCTCGCGCCCGGGAGCGTCGTCGGCGGCCGGCGCCACCTGCGGGTCGAAGCAGCGCCGCTGCACCTCGCGCAGCAAGGCGGTCTGCCAGCCTTCACCGGCACCCAGTGCCAGCATGGGATCTTCCGTGGTATTGCCGATCGCCACCGGCAGCAGCGCAGGGCCGGCAAACGCCGTCTGGAAGGCCAGCATCCGCCCGATCCGCTCGCGCGCCGATTGCGGCAAGGCCCAGCCGTTGCGGCGGCTGATCAGGAGATAGGCCACCGCCAGTTCGCTGGCGAGTTCCTGGTAGTGCAGGGAATGCTCGATAGAGCCGCCATCGCCGAAGCTCTGGCGCTCCAGTTCCCTCAACCAGTTCGCCTCCGCAGCAGTCCGGTCCGGATCGGGATCGAACTCGGGCAGCAGGGCCGCGATAAGCCAGCGGGCAAAGTGCTCGGCCAGGAGATGGTTGTTGGCCACGCCGGTCCCGGCGGCCGCGACGAGAAACCGGCAATTGGCGAAGAGCGCCTGAAGCACGCGCTTGCGCAGCCGCCGCAGCGCCGCAGCGTCAACTGGCCCCGCGGCCTCGGAACTGTCCAGCGCGGCCAGAAACGGCCAGGCCAGCACAAGGGCGACGAGGTTGTAGATCACGACCAGGCTGGTGCGGTAGGCCAGAAGACCCTCCGGCTTACGCGCCTGCGCCATCCAGCCGGCCAGGACGGCCTCCAGGCGGGACACCAAGGCCGGCTGGTGGTGGCAGGCCTGGGCCCAGCGCGCGACAAAGCCGAAGCGGTGGGGGCGCAGCCCGTAGAGGACGTCCTCCAGGAGGCCGGCGGCGGGCAGGTTCCAGTTGAAGTCGGGGCCCAGCGGATCGGCCCGCCGGTCGTAGGCCGCGAGGCCGAGGCTCGAGTCCTCCTCCACCTTGTCCAGAAGCCGGCCGCGCCAGCCGGGGAACCGGTCCGCGGCTTTGGCGATCAGGCCGGGAACACGGGCTGGCGCGACGAAGCCGAGCGCCGGCTCGCGCCGGCAGAAGTGCTCGATGAGCGCGTCCCAGGCCGCTTCCCGCCGGCCTTCGCGCCAGGCCTGCAGGGCGTCCTCCGGGCTCCTCAGATGGGCGAAGAGCTCTTCCTCTTCGAAGCGCGGAGGCGTGGGAAGGGCGGAACGCCGATCGTTGTCCCGGCGCAAAAACTTGCCGAAAAGGCGCCGCACCCGGCGCAAGGTCTTGCGATGCCGGCTCGCCGCGTTCATGGCAGGATCGGTCCTGCGGTACCGGATCGGAGGGCCAAGACCGGTTCAGTCATCGCTGCGGCTCGGGACCCCAGCACATTCCCCCGAGGACGGCCCCCAGGGGCGCATCGTGCCAAGGCTTCGTCTGCCGGACCCTGCCGCCAATAGGCTTTCCGAAAGGTTTTCAGCATCCTGCCGGTTTCAGCTCATGGTTCATCCGGCATTGCGCGCGGCCATCCTTGCAGGGGCGGGTCGGGGACGGGATGAGACCACAGAAGCGCCCGTTTAGTCGACCGTTAAGGGGCGGCCGCCAAAATGGGCCAAGAGCTGCCTTTGAGGATGCGCGCCTGCGCGCGATGCCTTATAGAGGCTAGGGCTCCGAAAGCGACGTAGGCCGACGGTTCGATGGAAGAAAAACAGGCGGCAGGGACCGCAGCCTCCCGGGTGCCGGCGCCCCAAACGGGCCATGGTCGTAAGCGGCGACGGGTTCTCCTCCTCACGCCCTCTCGGCCGAGCGGTGATTTTCCGGCCTCGACCTACATTCGCCTGCTGCGGCCGCTGACCCACGAGTCAGTCGCCGACATGATCGAGATCCTGCCCGTCGGCCTGGAAGCGGCACTCACCGAGCCCGCGCATGCCCTTGTCGTACAGCGAACGGCGATCCCGGACGAAAGGTCCGCCGAAGCCCTGCTGCGGCGCTGCCGTGCCGCGGGACTGCGCAAGGTCTTCGAGCTGGATGACGACCTTCTGGAGAACCCGCCGGAGTTCCTTCGCCACACAGAGGGTTTTGCAGAGCGGCGCGCCGCGGCGCGGCTTTTCGCAAGCGGCGCCGACGCGATCACCGTGACAACGCCAGCGCTCCATGCCTTGCTGGACCGCATGTTCGCGGCCCCGGTGTACTTGCTGCCCAATGCCTTGGATGAGCGCCTTTGGCTGAAGGAGGCCCCTACGACCGGTGGCTCGGTCCTGGCGGCGACACACCACGCCATCCACAAGGCGGGGCGCCTGCTGCGGCGCCAGGCGCAGATAAGACTCCTTTACATGGGCACAGCCAGCCATCACCGAGACCTACAGACACTGCGCGAACCCGTTGAGCGGCTCAAACGCGAATACGGTCGTGGAGTGCGCCTCGATGTCATCGGCGCCACGAATGAGGAAAGCAACGAATCTTGGTTCGGCTTGATCACCATTCCCAGATACGCGCAAACCAACTACCCCGCTTTCGTAGGCTGGCTTCGCGGATTGACCGGATACCAGATCGGCGTGGCGCCTCTCCTCGACTCGCCCTTCAATCGCGCCAAAAGCAACCTCAAGTACCTCGACTACTGCGGCCTTGGCCTGGCACCGGTGGTGAGCGACGGCCCATCGTTTGAGGGCATCGTTGCCCATGGGGAAACCGGCTTTCTGGTCTCGGACTCGGTCGATGCCTGGTACGCGACATTGAGGCAGTTGATCGAGGAGGAGAGTATCCGTGAATGCATCAGAGCAAACGCCCGAGCGGATCTGATCGGCAACCACACGCTGGCCGCACAGGCGGTGGAACGACGAACGGCCTGGTGCCGCATTCTGGATATCGATCCAGACAACAGATTCATCCCCGAGAGGACGAACTGAAGGTTGCCCGATGCGCCAGCCTTAGACGTTCGGAAAGGACATTTCCAAGGTGTTGACCTGCAGAATCTGTGATGCCCAGGGGGACTTCCCGACCTATAGGCCGCGGGAAATGATGTTCGGGCTGCGCGAAGAGTTCGACTACTTTCAGTGCAGCGCTTGCGGCTGCCTGCAGATTGCAGAAATCCCAGAAAATCTCTCGAAGTACTACCCGGCAAACTACTACTCCTTTGCCGGTGGCCGCCCCGAGGGACGGCGCTTGTCGCCCATCAAGGACGCCATCAAGACGAAGAGGCTGGATCAAGTGTTGGGCAAACGGTCTCTGCTCGGCAGCCTGGCATTGACGCTTTTTGGCGAACCGGAGCTGGGAGATCACTGGATGCTGGACGTGCCGCTTCGGTCGGACTACCGCATGCTGGATGTCGGCTGCGGCAGCGGACGCCGGCCGGTATCGTGGCGCCGTTCCGGGTTCACCAATGTCACTGGAAGCGACGCCTTCATCAAGGAAGAGATCGAGTACGAAAACGGAGTGCAGATCTTAAGGAAGGATCTGCGCGATATCGAAGATCGTTACGATTTCATCACCATGGTGCACTCCTTCGAACACATGCCCGATCAGCTTCCGACCCTGCAGGCTGCCTATAGAGTTCTTAACCCGGACCGCTATCTTGTCGTCGCGTTGCCGCTCTCCTCATGCGAAGCGTGGCAAGTCTATGGTATCGATTGGGTATCGCTCGACGCGCCGCGACACATCTACCTGCACTCAGAAGCGAGCATGAAGCGCCTAGCCGAAAGAGCCGGCTTCCGGGTTCGAGAGGTGATCTATGATTCAACTGCCTACCAGTTCTGGGGTAGCGAGCAATACCGTCAAGACATCCCATTGATGGATAACGAGCGGTCCTACCGCCAGAACCGCGAGGGTTCAATGTTCTCGAATGAACAAATCGCGGCGTTCGACGAACGAGCCGCTGAACTGAATCGCGAAGGCCGCGGCGACCGCGCACGATTCTATCTTTACAAGCCTTAGGTCGGAGATTCGCCAGTTTCTTCCAGCACGCCGGCCGTCTCCGGCATGAATTCGTCGATGGCACGGCGAAGGATACGCAGTTCCTCCTCCGGGTCCCGCCTGGCCTTTTCGGCATTGCGCCTCACGTGGAACCCAAGGGGCAATCCCTGCCACATGAATTCCTCCCAGCGGCCGGGGGCGCCGGCGAGGTATCCCAGTTCCCTCAGGCCACGGCCGGTGTAGCTGTCACGCCGCTTCGGCAGATAGCAGAGTTCGTCAGGCAGCAAACGCTCCAAGAGGCGCAGGCGCCAGGAATGGCTGACCTGCGAATCCTGCGGCAGGCGAAAGACCGGAAGGGCGCACTCATACCGAACCTCCTGGGTTCCGGCATAGCGCCGATAAACCCGTGTGCCGGTATCCACGTAGTTCTTGCGGCGGGCCTCCAGTCCCAACGCGCGCCCGAGCAAGCCGGGCTTGGGAGCCTCTTCCTCCGCCCCCTCCGGGCCCAATTCGTCCCCTGGGCGCGACCTTTCAGCCTTGCCAAGGGGGCGAAAGTCGAGATCGCCCAGCGCAACGCGCTCGGTGTCGATGAAAAAACAGTGCACCGCCGGGAAGTAGCGGTATTTGCTCGCCAGCCGCGGATGCCAGGGCACGCCCAGAAACCCGAGCTCTTGGCGGTCCATGTATTGGATCACGGTGCTCACCCAATTCGGCCGCACGATGTAGAAATCGGGATCCAGAATCAGTGCAAAGCGCGTCTCGACCCGGCCGAAACAGCCGTGAAGCGCCACCGCATGTTGGAAATTCGGGTAGTAGTCGGGCGACGCCCCTGCGATGACGTCGAACCGCGCGTCATCCGTCGGGAGGCGGTCAGGCGCCCCTAACGGTGAGTTCTCCGCGACCACCCAGCGAAGGCTTGCGCCATCCCGGTTCAGGGCATCCGACAGCCGCCAGTTGAGCGCCAGGTGCGGAGCGTTGTGAAACGACACGGTACAGATCGTCAGCGCGTTTCGGGCGGCAGGAGGCGTCATCGGTTCAGCGTTCTCCGTCTGAAGAGCCGAGGAAAATCGACGGCTCCGCGCGCGCTCTGCGCTTGCGAAGGCTGTCAGCCACGTAGCTGAGAACATGGGCCTCGGCACTTCGCTCCACCTTTCCGGAAAGGGACCACAGCAGCAGAACGCTGGCCGCATAGACGAATGCGCCCAGCGCAACCGCCAACAGGAGAAGGGCCATCTGTTCAAAGAAGCCGGTTACGCCGAACGGTGGGAAGCTTATGAGGGTTTCGACCGCCGCAACCATAAGGATGCAGGAGCCAAAGCTCCGCCAACTCGCCAGCCAGAGATCTCGGAGTCTCAGACTCAGCAGCCGTCGAACAATCCAGATATTGACGATCGTCAATACACTCTGCGATGCCACATGGGCCAATGCGGCGCCAACGACACCGAATTGCCAGAGCCCGAGGAAGAGAAGCGGCAGGAAGACGACGCTCTGAATCAGCATAATGTACGTGCCGAACTGCGGCCGGCTCATTGCGAGATAAATTGGCCGCACATGGCCCCCGACCACGCGCAACGCGCCGAAAACAACCAACAGCTCGATCAGCGGTATAGCCCCGAGCCATTTCGAGCCGAGCAGTATGGGAACGAAGAGCTCGGCGGTGACACCAATGCCACAAGCCACCGGAACAGCGACCAAAACGAGAATCGCATAGGTATCGACGAAGGCCTTTTTCAACAAAGCCTGATCGTGGGACAGCTTGGCATAGCCGGGAAAGAGCGCGCGAACGATCGGCGCCATCAGCTCGGATGTGGTCAGGGCGGCAATCTGTGAAGCCAAAGAAAACAAGCCCAGGGTTGCCACATCGAGGAACTTGCCCACCGCGAAGGTGTCCGCCCTATTGTTGACGAAGCCGACGACACTCGTCGCCAGAATCCACTTCGAGAAGTTCATGATCTCCCGCCAGGCTGCGAAGCTCAGGCGAGGACGGTATGGCTGCATGACATAGCTGAGGATCAGCCTCAGGGCGGCCCCGACCAGCGTACCGACCACCAAAGCCCAGTAGTCTCGCCACAGCAGAGCCAATACAATAGTAACTACAGTACCGCTTAAACGGGGTAATATTCGAAACCTGAATTCCTTATTGAAGGTGAGTTGTTTTCGAAACTCCACAACACCTATATTGTGAAACCCCTCAAGCAGAGGCAATAACGCCAAAATAAATATGATATCGGCAAGTCTCGGATCTCCATAGAGATCCGCAATGGGAGCCGCGGCGAGCGCGATCAACGCAGCGGAAATCAATCCGCGCAACAGGCCGAGGGTCCATGCGGTATCGTAGTGGCTTCGCTCGGCTTTCTGGTTCTGGATGAGAACCAGATCGAAACCGAACTCGCCGAGCACGTCGATCGCCGCCACCACCACCATGGCCAAGGCGATCAATCCGAAATCGGCGGGTACCAGGAGCCGGGCCAGGACGATGGTACTGGCGAAACCGATACAGCGATCAGCGACCCGCAAACCGATCATCCAGGCCGCGCCGTGGGTCATTCGCCTGTTGAGGCTCTGGGCCTCCTCGGGGACTGGATCAGTCGTCATACCAACTTCGACAAGGCCCTCTGGCGTCGGTTGAAACTACGGCTGGCCGTGTCGAGTCCGCCAGCTTTCCATCATCGGAACCGCAGACCAAGCGCGCCCCAGGTGCGGGCAATTCCGTCCCCTTTACCCGGCCATCGGGCGGCAGACCTTAGCAGCCGGACCCGAGAATCCCAACTTGTAACCGGTGGTCTACCCATCGAGGCCCGCGTCACAAAAAACAGTCGCTTAGCCCGATTTCTCTCAAGCGAAGCAAGCGATTCCCTCAGGATTTGATCGACCGGCGCCGTCAAAGGAGGCCATCACGCAAATAGCACTCTTAAGTATATTGAATTACAGTAAATTTCTCTTTTAGTAGAAATTCGCCAAAGACCGCCCAGTATCCCAATTGAGAGGGAGCCGCTCAATTTCTGGCCATCCCGGGACAGCGCCCAGGGTTCGGCGACCCGAGCTCAAGCAGGGCACTGGCACAGTCGATGTGCCAATCGAAGGCCCGCCGCGACACAAGGAGCGGATGCGCACTGTGGCACCCAAGGAACTCTGACTTAACGGTCGATGTGCTATGTTCCTCCGAACGGTACGGGAGAGAACCGGATAGGCCCTGTCGAGCGTGCCGGGCTGTGGTTTGTCAGTTCGCCGACAGCAGCTTACCTTGGGGGCAGAACCCACGCAGGGCGCCTTGATCTGGATGATTGAATGGAAGCCATTTTCTTCTTGATCGACATCATAGCGGTGATCTTGCTGCTCTACTGGAGCATCATAAACGATCAACGTGATCCCGATGCGCCCACCATCGGGATCTTCGCCTACCGCAGAGCCCTCCGGCCACCCACTCCTGCCGGGCAGCGCAGAACGGCCGCGTCCTCAACCACGTCGCACAAGGGTCGCTAGAGCCTTGGCCATCCGCGACCTGGTAATGCTCTCGGCTTTGCTGGTCATGGTCCCCATGATCTTCATGCGCCCGCACACCGGTATCATCCTGTGGGCCTGGACGGCGATGCTGGTCCCCAACACCTTTCTTTTCGGCATCGGGCAATCGGTTCGCTTCAACCTGATCTTTGCCCTAGCCACCCTCATCGCCTGGTTCATCTCGAAGGAACCGAAGAAGGTCCCTTTGAACAGCACCAACGTGCTCCTGTACGTCTTTCTCTTCTGGGTCTGTCTGAGCACGCTGTTTGGCGTCGCGGAATTCGATGCGCGCATGCACGAACTGACGAACCTGATCAAGATCGTCGTGTTTACAGTTGTGATCAGTGCCCTGGTCACATCGCGGCTGCGGGTTCATGCCCTGCTCATCGGAATCGCTCTCGGCATGGGCTATCACGGCACTGCCGAGGGCGCGAAGTTCATTGTTTCCGGCGGCAACCACCACGTCTTCGGCCCCACCGGTTCCATCATCGGCGACAACAACCACTTCGCGCTTGCGATGATTTTCCTCCTGCCGGTGATCTTCTACCTCTATCACTACTCGTCGAAACGACTGATCCAGCTGGGCTTTCTCTGCGCCGGCTGCCTCATCTTCGCTTCCGTCATCGGCACCTTCTCACGCGGCGGCCTGGTGACCCTGGCCGCCGTCGGTGCCTACTGGCTGCTGCGGTCGAAGTACAAGATCCCCATGTTCGCCGCGATGGGCGTTGGCTTGGCGTTCGTCGTCTATTTCGCGCCGGAGCATTGGTTCGAGCGCATGACCACGATCCAGGAAGCCGAACAGGACGGCTCCTTCATGGGGCGGGTCATTGCCTGGAAAATCAGCCTTCTGCTGGCGCTCGACCATCCCATCCTGGGCGGCGGCATCACGGCCATTCAGAACGCTGATGTCTGGGAAAAGTATGTTCGCGACTTCGGTCGGCTGGACTTCATCCCCACCGGCCCACCGGACACGGTACGCGCGGCCCACAGCGTCTATTTCCAGTTGGTGGCGGATGTCGGCTTCGTCGGCCTGGGGATCTTTCTCCTCATCCTGTTCAGGGCCTGGTGGTCCTGCGGCAGACTGATCAAAAAGACGGCCGGCATTTCGGATCTGGAATGGATCAACAACCTGGCACGAGCACTTCAGGTCAGTTTCGTTGCCTACTGCGTGGCCGGCGCGGCCCTGAATATGGCCTACTTCGAAATGCTCTACGTCTTCGTCGTTCTGGTCGCGGTCCAGGAGAACCTCACCAAGCAGTACTTGGAGAAGACGGCGCCCCATGACGTCCCGCCGCAGATGGCGCCGGCGGCGCGCAAAGGCGCGATGGGCAGTCGGGCCAAGCTGCCCGAAGGTATGAGAAGACAGCGCTTCTGACCTGAGGCGCGACGGTGAGGCTTCGTTCCCGGTCCGGGGTCACTTCTCGCCGGTGGGGAACTCCACCAAATACAAAGAGAAACCCTTGCCCGCACGGGCCGCCTGCCAGCGGGCGGTCTGCTTTCCCAGCGGCTGGTAGTAGACGCCCATGTAAGCTCTCGGACCCGAGGAACCCGGCACGCATCCCTGGCCGTGGCGCGCCCACTGCGGATGCCATTGATGGAAGTGGCCGGGATCCGTCGGCGAGTAGGGCCGCAAGCCCACCCACTCCAGCATCCGGAACGAGCACCAGTAGCGCAGCCCGATCCAGATCGGATTGGACATATCGAACTGCTTCATGATGAACTCATGGGTCTCGGACGTGTCGACCACGGCCAAGCGGCCCCTGACGCCCTTGAACACCTGCGCGCGGGCCTGTTCGAGCGCACTCCCCCAGTAACCTTGTCCTCCCGTGGTCGTCAAGAGCTGGAAATAGCTCTTGCTGGCGGGATTGTAGATCGGCGGGTCGTTGGCCTTGGTGACCGCCGCAGCATCGCCCACGGCAACATTGAGAGACAGCAACAGGGCGAACGCGCCGGCCAGCAGGCTGAAGTTCCTACCCACCTTGGGCTGTGCTCTTTCCGCTTTTCGAAAGTCTGTGCTCATGGGTTCAGTTCGGTCCAGGCTCTCCAGGCTCCAAAGGCCCAATGAGGATACCTCTGAGCGTCCCAATCATAGCACAGTCCGGCGACCGGTGAGACGACCTTCCTGGGCCAGCCTGCACGCTTGTTGGGGCCGCACCGGATAACGGCGCCACCGTCCCGACCCATGGTTAACGCTAGGACCGCCGGCCTAGGGCGCGCGCCGGGCCTTGATCAGAATGGCCCAGCCAATGGCGCGAACCAGGGGGATGGCAGAGAGAACTCCGTCGAACGCCATGATGGCCGGGTAGGTGACGCTTTTCAGAGGTATCCATTTGGAGAAGTCTACGAGATCGGGGAACCCAAAAAGGGGGTAGCCCAGATAGCCGAAATACTGGCACTTCTCGACCACGAATTTCCCCTCCAGCAGGTCCTCCAGTATGGCGCGGCTCATGTTCTCGTGGTCGTCCGAGAAGTGATCGCCATGATAAAACAGCTTTCTCGGCAACCATGACAGGATGGAGGTGTTGGGGTCCACCAGCACCAGCTCCCCGCCCGGCCGCAACACGCGGTGCATCTCCTCGACAGCTTTCTCCGGCTCCGGCAGGTGGTGGAGCAGGCTGCGGCAGAAGGCGAGATCGAAGGTCCCGTCCGCAAAGGGCAGGTTCTGGCTGTTTCCCTGAATCAGACGATCCGAGTGCTTGGCGGCGGACTCCAGCATGGCGCTCGAGATGTCGAGGCCAAC
>NZ_JANQOI010000004.1 GCF_028289705.1 Pelagibius sp. | reverse complement strand
ACCTCCGGCAGGTCGTAGGCATACCAGGCGAGCACCCCGGCCACCACCACGCCAAGCCAGATCGCCGCCACCAGCGACCAGGTGACCACCCGGCGCAGGATCCCGGCGGCGCGGACCACCCGCTGGGTCCGCGACCCGCCGCCCTTGCGCCCCTTGGCCGCCCGCTTGCCCGAACGACTGGAGGCGGTGGTCTTGCGGCCACGGCCGGCGCTGGCGCCGGACCGCCCCGCGCCCCCGCGATTGCCCTTTGCGCGACTCCCTTCGGCCATGGCCCTATTGATAAACAAAGGCGGGGAGTCGCACCACCGTCGCCTGCCACCTAAGGTGAGGTAATCCTGGGACGAAAACGCCCCATTTCCGCCGCAAAATCATACCCAAGCCGCCGGAAACCGCCGGAAATCCGGCTCAGACGTCGAGATTGGCCACTTCCAGCGCATGCTGCTGTATGAAGTCGCGGCGCGGCTCCACCACATCGCCCATGAGAGTGGAGAACACGTCCTCCGCCTGATCGGTGTGGGCGATCTTGACCTGCAGCAGGGCCCGCACGTTGGGATCGAGGGTGGTTTCCCAGAGCTGTTCCGGGTTCATCTCGCCCAGGCCCTTGTAGCGGGCCAGGGTGACCCCCTTGCGGCCCAACTCGAAGATGGCGCTCACCAGGCTGGCCGGCCCGGTCACCCGGAAGCTCTTGTCCTTGGCGGTAAGGGTGGCGTGGTGGGCGAAAGCCGCCTGCAGCTCGCTGGCCATCTCGTCCAGGCGCCGCGCCTCGCTGGTGCGAATCAGCGGGCCGTCGATCACCCGCTTTTCGGTGACCCCGCGCAGGGTGCGGGTGAAGGTGAAGGCCTCCTCGCTGACCTGGCCCTGCCAGCCCTTCTCGTGGTCCGGCGCCAGGGCGTCCAGGCGGGTGGCGATGTAGGCGGCCGCCGCCTCCGCCTGGGCGGTGTCGGTCAGAATCTCAGGGCTCAGCACCCCGGCGATGGCCGCCTGCTCCACCAGGTTCGCATTGCCCACCTTGCGCGCCAGCGGGTCCATGAAATGCTTGGCCTTGAGCGCCATCTCCACCAGCGCGGTGAGGTCGGCCCCGGCCATCTGCCCCTCGTTGGGACTGTCCAGGACCGAATCGCGCACCCCGTTCTGGATCAGATAGGCCTCCATATCGGGATCGTTCTTCAGATAGCGCAGGGAATCGCCGCGTTTGGCCCGGTAGAGCGGCGGCTGGGCGATGTAGAGATGCCCGCGCTCGACGATTTCCGGCATCTGGCGGAAAAAGAAGGTCAGCAAGAGGGTGCGGATGTGGCTGCCGTCCACATCGGCGTCGGTCATGATGATGATCTTGTGGTAGCGCAGCTTGTCGATGTTGAACTCGTCGCGCCCGATGCCGGTGCCCAGCGCGGTGATCAGGGTGCCGATCTCCTGGGAGGACAGCATCTTGTCGAAGCGCGCCCGCTCGACGTTCAGGATCTTGCCGCGCAAGGGCAGGATGGCCTGAAAGCGCCGTTCGCGGCCCTGTTTGGCGGAGCCACCCGCCGAGTCGCCCTCGACGATGAACAGTTCGGACTGGGCCGGATCGCGTTCCTGGCAGTCGGCCAGCTTGCCGGGCAGGGAGGTGACGTCCAGCGCCCCCTTGCGGCGGGTCAGCTCCCGCGCCTTGCGCGCCGCTTCGCGCGCCGCCGCGGCCTCGACCACCTTGCCGACGATGCGCCGCGCCTCCTGCGGGTGTTCCTCGAAGAACTGGTCGAGGCGTTCGTTCACCACCGATTCGACGATGGGCCGCACCTCGGAGGACACCAGCTTGTCCTTGGTCTGGCTGGAGAACTTGGGGTCGGGCACCTTCACCGACAGCACGCAGGTCAGCCCCTCGCGGGCGTCGTCGCCGGTGAGCGCGACCTTCTCCTTTTTCATCAGCCCCGAAGACGTGGCATAGGCGTTGATCTGCCGCGTCAGCGCGGCACGGAAGCCCGCCAGGTGGGTGCCGCCGTCGCGCTGGGGGATGTTGTTGGTAAAGCAGAGGACCGTCTCGTGATAGCTGTCGGTCCACTGCATGGCCACCTCCACCGTGACGCCGCCACGCTGGGCGCTCAAGGTGATGGGCGGCTCGAAGAGCGCGGTCTTGGTGCGGTCGAGATAGTGGACGAAGGCGACCAGGCCGCCCTCGTAATGCATCTCGATCTCCTTGGGCTCCGCCGAACGGTTGTCCGTGAGGGTCAGACGTACGCCCGAGTTGAGGAAGGCCAGTTCCCGCAGGCGATGCTCCAGGGTCG
>NZ_JANQOI010000187.1 GCF_028289705.1 Pelagibius sp. | reverse complement strand
GCCTCCTACGCCAAGGGCGGCAAGGGCGCCGAGATCGCCTATGACGTGGTGGCCTCGCCCCTCGGGCGGCTCTTGGTCGCCGCCACTGCCAAGGGGATCTGCTTCGTCTCCCTCGGCACCAGCGACGCGGCGCTGCTGGAGACGCTGGAACGGGAATTCCCGCAAGCCAGCAGCATCGTCCGGGACCGCCATTCCATCGCCCAGTCCGTGGCCGTGGTGATCGACTACCTGGAGGGCAAGACGCCCCACGCCGAGCTGCCGCTGGACGTGCGCGCCACCGCCTTTCAACGGCGGGTCTGGCAGGAGCTGATCGCTATCCCCTGCGGCGAGACCCGGACCTATTCCGAGATTGCCGAGCGCCTTGGAGTCCCTAAAGGCCAGCGGGCCGTGGGGCGGGCCTGTGCGACCAACCCGGTCTCCCTGGTCATTCCCTGCCACCGCGCCCTGCGCGAGGACGGCGGTCTCGGCGGCTACCGCTGGGGCGTCGAGCGCAAGGCCCGCCTCCTGGAGAACGAAGCGGCGCGCGCGGAGTAGATTGCCCGGTTACGGCGACCGGCACAGCCGGCCAGCCAGCGGTGCGGTTCCCATGCTTCGAGACGGTCGCTGCGCGACCTCCTCAGCATGAGGGACCGGGGCGGGCCTCACCCTGAGGAGCGGTTCGCAGAACCGCGTCTCGAAGGGTGCGGCTCGTCGCCCGCAAGATCTGCGATTGCTGGGTAGAACCTCAGAGGTAGCGCCCGCGTTCCAGGATCTCGAGCGTGTACTGCTTGTAGGTCATGCCCAGTTCGCGGGCGCGCTTGGCGCGCCGACGCACCACCTCCACCGGGGGACTTTTCCAGGCCTCCGCCCTGGCGCGCTTCCAGGCGTAGAGGTGCCAGCCGGAGGGCGCCAGCGGCGGCCCGGCGTTGTGGCCGATGCCGATCTCCCGCAGCGGCAGGGTGTCGGGGCGCAGGCGTGTGTCCATCGGGATAACTTACTGAGAACGCGGGCCTATTCACAATCCCCGCGGGGAGCGGTTCCCAATCGCCCGATCATGTTCTATTACGGAAGACATGTTACCGCGAAGCAGTACCCAGCGGATCATTCGCCTGGAGAGGCTGCAGCCGGGCGGGCTGGAGATGAGCGCCCAGGACGTGCCCTTGGAGCTGCGCCGCCATCCGCAGGCCCGGCGCATCAGTCTGCGGCTCAACAAAGCCGGCGACGGCATCGTTCTCGTGCTGCCGCAGCGCACGCCGATCCGTGAGGCCCTGGCCTTCGCCGAGCGCAACAGCGACTGGATCCTCGGGAAGCTGGAGGCGGTGCCGGCGCGGGTGCCCTTTGCCGCCGGCGCGGTCATTCCCGTGTTGGGGGTCGCCCACGTGGTGGAACACAACGCCCGGGCCCGCCGCGGGGTCTGGCGCAGCCCCGGGACCATCACCGTTTCGGGACAGGCCGAACACCTGCCGCGCCGCCTCGGCGATTTCCTGAAGCGCGAAGCCCGCCAGGAAATCTCCCGCCGGGCCCGGGACAAGGCGGCCCGGATCGACCAACGGGTCGGCCGCATCAGCCTGCGCGATCCGCGCAGCCGCTGGGGCAGTTGCTCGAGCAAGGGCGATCTGAGCTTCTCCTGGCGGCTGATCCTCACCCCGGACTATGTGGTCGACTATGTGGTGGCCCACGAAGTCGCCCATCTCGCGGAGCTGAACCACAGCAAGAGGTTCTGGACGCTCACCGCCGGCCTGACGGCGGAGATGGAGCGGGCCAAGGACTGGCTGCGCCGCGAGGGCTCCCAGGTGCACCGCTACGGCTAAGCGCGCCAGTCCCAGATCAGAAGACCGAAAACCGAGGTCTCATGCTTCGAGACGCCGGCTCCGCTGGCCCTCAGCATAAGGGCGGATGGTGGTGAGAGTGATACCGAGGGTGTTCCAGTGTGGTGGCGCATCGCCCGCCCGGCAAGCAGCTAAGCCAGTCCGCAGCGCAGGCACGCGCAAACTGCACTGACTGCACTAACCTTCTCTGACGAGGACTGCAGAGTGTTGCCCGATCTCGGAAGCATCGCCATGCCATCGGGTCATCTAGTGGTGCACTTGTGCACATACTGAGTCCGGCTTCATGCATTTCTATCTTCTATCTCTTGTTTGTCCTCATCCCTTTTGTCCTGTCGGTTTTTGGTATGCCACCGTGTGGATACCCGAAGAACCATGGATCATCTTCGGTCGATCGTAACGTACGGCCTGTGGGCATTTTCTCAGAGCCTATGACCTAATTCTAGCTCCTCTTTTGTGTCTTCCTCCAAGATTGCTGCGGGCGCCTCAATGTTGGATTTTGCGTCTTTTGTCCAACGAGTAAAGTCACCGCACTTCACGTTTATTCTTGTATTACACATAAGCGCTCTTTCCTGAAAAATGGATGATTTTTTTGCAAATACGAGACTGGTACAATCTGCTATAACGCTATGGTTTCTGTCGGTGGATGCACTTTGATTTTCCTCGTAGTTCCAGAACATGAGTTACCCGTTCACGATTGAAAGCTAGGGGAGATGAGAGAATGGGATCATCGATTCGAACGCCACAGTTATTTCTACAGAAACTAGCAACGCTTGCCCTAACCATAAGTTTATTGTTGTTACCTCCATCAACGGTAGTCGCTGCCGTGATCTTCTCGGATAGTGAGTTCCTGGATTCAGATTGGGTAATTCAAAAGCAGGCCGATAGTACCCCTGGAGCTAATGGCACCTTTTCAGTCCAACAAGATACTGGGATCGGAAACCCAGGGCCATCTCAACGGATTGCGCACAGATACACAGCCGATGGGACACGCACACAAAGTTTTGCAACCTGGCACCTCCCAGTCCTACCCGTCTATGACCCGTCGGTAGAGGGTGCTATCTCAAGCATCGACATGAGCGCAGACGTACGAGGGAGCTATCTGTGGCAGTTCTGGCTGTTTCAGGACGGGATTAGCTATCTTCACGATCGCTCGACGTTCGTTTCACGCAACGCGTTCGGAACTTTTTTCGACCCAGGGCTCGTTCCATCGGACTTTACCTGCATAGATGGCCTCCTAGTGTGTCCAGATATGTTGGATTTCTCGACATCAGGTGGCGCCATTACGTTTGGCATGACAGCAGTTACCAGCACCGACGTCACTGGCACTCGAAACAGATTGGGTTATCTGGACAACTGGCAGGCGACAGTCAATCAGGCCGTTGCCGTGCCGGAGCCAGGCACTTTAGCTATGTTTCTGGCAGGCCTACTTGGACTCTTCGCCTTCGCCCGGCGGAACCGTCCGGAGTATTGATCCGCCCGATTAATCTCCAAATGAGCGATCCTAAGTCCGGGTTGAGTACCAACTTCTGGTCAAGTCCACTAGGCTGGGCAGGAAGCCATTCAGGGTCCTGCCACGGTCTATGGGCACGATGACAACCTCGACTGCCCGGCCCTCGGAAACCGTGCGGGGTTGCTGGCCTGCCTAGCCAGTTCGTTGCCTCTTACGCTCAAGGCTGAGCGTGACGCCGGGCAAAGCACGGCAGCGGCTTTTCCGCCACCCTCAGAACCCATGATCAGTTGGTTTTTCCGCCCAGGGCCGTAGCAGCTCTCAAGGAACGGCCTTCTCCACAGAGGGCACCCAGACATAGCCGTCGGGATCGACGATGAAGGCCTCGCGCAGCCCGTGGGGCTTGTCCTGGGCGGCTTGCAGGACGACATGGCCGCCGCCCTCGGCCCGCTGCGCCGCGGCATCGGGATCGACGCCGTAGAGCCGCAGCTCCAGCCCGGCCCCGCGGATCGCCCCGTCGCCGGTGAGGGAGAGCAGGGGGTTGCTGTGGTAGCTGGCATCGGAATGCAGCATCCACTCGTGGCCCCGATGGCGGCAGACCGCGAAGTCCCGCTCGGCATAGACCGACTCGATCTCCAGCACCTCGGTCAGAAAGGCGACGCTGCGCGCCACGTCGCGCACCAGCATGTTGACGCCGAAGCCGCGCAGCGAGCGCCCATAGGCATCCGCCGACATGAAGGCGCTTTCCCGATCCTCCGCCATCTTCCTCTCCCCCAGATCCGCCGGCCTTGCGACAGCCGCTTGGCCATGACTATAAGCGGGTCGGGGCGGCGCCGGTAAATGGCCACTTGCCCGCGTTTGCAGGAGACCAGATGGCCCGCGCCGATAGCCTGACCGTTGCCGTGCTGCTCACCGCCCTGGTGGCGCTGGGGCCGATTTCCACCGACCTCTACCTGCCCTCCCTGCCCGCCATCGGCACGGCCTTCGGCGTCGGCGCCGCCGAGGTCCAGCTCACCCTCTCGGTTTTCCTGGCCGGCTTCGCCTGCAGCCAGTTGATCTACGGACCCCTGTCGGACCGCTTCGGCCGCCGCCCGGTGATCCTGGTGGGTCTGGCGCTCTACCTGGCGGCCACCGCGCTCTGCGTGGTCGCGCCGGACATCGAGATCCTGATCCTGGCGCGCTTTCTCCAGGCCCTCGGGGCCTGCGTGGGGCCGGTGCTGGGCCGCGCGGTGGTGCGCGACGTCTACGGGCGCGAGGGCGCGGCGCGGGTTCTCTCCTACATGGGCATGGCCATGGCCCTTGCCCCCGCCCTGGGCCCGATCATCGGCGGCTACCTGCAGGTCTGGTTCGGCTGGCAGGCGAATTTCTTGGTGCTGGTGGGCTTCGCGGTGGCGCTTCTGCTGGCGATCCTGGCGGTCCTGCCGGAAACCAACCGCTGGATGGACCCGCTGGCCACCAGACCCGGCCGCCTGGTCAGCACCTACCTGATGCTGCTGCGGCATCGCAGCTATCTCGGCTTCGTGCTGATCACCGCCTTTTCCTACTCCGGCATTTTTTCCTTCATTTCCGGATCGGCCTTCGTGCTCATCGGTCTGTTGGGTCTGAGCCCGGACCAATACGGCTTCTGCTTCGCCGCCATCGTCGTGGGCTACATGATCGGGACCTTCTGCTCGGGACGCCTGACCACGCGCCTGGGCCACGGCCCGCTGATCCAGCTCGGCACCCTGGTGCAGTGCCTGGGCGGGCTGCTGGGGGTCCTGCTCTACGGGGCCGACATCCTGACCGTCGCCTCGGTGGTCGGGCCGGTCACGCTGTTCATGGTGGGGACCGGGCTGGTTCTGCCCAACGCCCAGGCCGGTGCCGTCGGCCCCTTTCCCAAGGTGGCCGGCTCCGCCTCGGCGTTGCTGGGGTTCTTCCAGATGAGCCTGGCCGCCCTGGTGGGCATCGCCGTGGGCCACGGCAGCGACACCTCGGCGCTGCCGATGATGGCCGCCATCGCCTTGGTGGCGCTGGGCGCCACCCTCTCCTACTGGCTGATGGTGCGGCCGGCAGCGCCGGAGCCCGCAGAGGCAGATTAGCGCCTCAGTCGCGCTGGCTCTCCCCCTCCCAGAAGGGCTTGCGCTTTTCCGTCTCCGGCGTTGCCCGGGTGGTCTGGCGCTGGGGAGTGGCAGAGCTGTCTTCCGTCAGCCCCTTCAGGATACGGCCGATGAAGCCGCCGATGCCCTTGGCCTCGGCGATCGCCGCCCCACCGCCGCCGGGCAGCGGCTGTTGCGGCAGGCCGTCGAGGGCGCGGGTCATGGTCCTGCCCCAGAGCTGGGCCGGCAGGGTGCCGCCGGTCACCTTGTTCATCGGCCGCCCGTCGTCGTTGCCGAACCAGACACCGGTCACCAGTTCGGCGGTATAGCCGACGAACCAGGCATCGCGGAAATCCTGGCTGGTGCCGGTCTTGCCGGCGGCGGCCCGGCCGGGCTGAGCCGCCTTGCCGGTGCCCCAGACCACCGTGGCCGACATCATGTTGGCCATCTTGGCGATGTTGCCGGCCGTCACCACGTTTTCGCGGCGCTGGCGATCACGGCTGAACAGCAGCTTGCCGCGGCCGTCGCGGATCTCGGTGATGGCATAGGGGTCCACCAGCCGCCCTTGGTTGGCGAAGACCGCATAGGCCCCGGTCAGCTCCAGCAGCGTCACCTCGGAGGCGCCGAGAGCGATGCCGCCGTTGGGCCGCAGATCGCTGCTGATGCCCAGGCGCCGCGCCACCTCCACCACCTTCTTCGGGCCCACCTTCTGGGTCACCCGGACCGCCACCGAGTTCATCGAGCGGGCGAAGGATTCCTGCAGGGTCACGTTGCCGTAGTAGCGCCCAGCGTAGTTCTTGGGCCGCCACTGGCCCATGCGCACCGGGGCGTCGACCACCGGGCTCTCGGGGGTCATGCCGGCTTCGAGCCCGGCCAGATAGACGAAGGCCTTGAAGGCGGAGCCGGGCTGGCGCAGGGCCTGGGTCGCCCGGTTGAACTGGCTGGTGGCGTAGTCGCGCCCGCCAACCATGGCCCGCACCGCTCCGTCCGGTGCCAGGCTGACCAGCGCCGCCTGTTCGGCCTTGCGGGCTTCGGCCTGCTCGCCCAGGAGGCCGGTGAGTTCCTCCCGCGCGATCCGCTGCAGGCCTGGGTCGATGGTGGTGACCACCCGGATGTCGCTGTCGATGCCGCCGAGGTAGTCGCGCACCTGGGCCACGATCCAATCCGCGAAGTAGGGGGCCAGATTGCCGCTGGCCACCCGGGTCGGTGTCTTCTTCGCCAGGGCAGCCGCCGCCTCGGCCTGGGTGATGAAGCCGGACTCCACCATGGTGCGCAGCACCAGACCGGCGCGCTGGTCGGCCCCGGCGGGATCGCGCGTCGGATTGAGCCGCGAGGGCGCCTTCAGGAGACCCGCCAGCAGCGCCGCCTCGTAGAGCGTCACCTCCGTGGCCGGCTTGCCGAAGTAATGGCGCGCCGCGGCGTCCATGCCGTAGGTGCCGGCACCCAGATACACCCTGTTGAGGTAGATCGTAAGGATCTGATCCTTGGTGAAGCGGCGCTCCAGCCAGAGCGCCAGCATGACCTCCTGAATCTTGCGTTTCAGGGTCCGCGCGGAGGTCAGGAAGAGGTTCTTGGCGAGCTGCTGGGTGAGGGTGGAGCCGCCCTGGGAGATCCGCCCGTCGCGGATATTCACGACGGTGGCGCGCAGCAGGCCGCGGAAATCGACCCCGCCGTGCTCGTAAAAGCGGCGGTCCTCCACCGCCACCACCGCTCGGGGCAGGTGCGGGGGCAGCTCCCGCAGGCTGCGGGTGGCCCCGAAACGGTCGCCGAAGGAGGCGAGGCGCGAGCCGTCGGCCGCCACCAGGGTGATGTTCGGCCGGCGGGTCAGCTTTTCGATGGCCCCGCCCTCCCGCAGGTCGTAGGGATACCAGGCGAGCACCCCGGCCACCACCACGCCAAGCC
>NZ_JANQOI010000170.1 GCF_028289705.1 Pelagibius sp. | reverse complement strand
CCACGGTGCCGCCGGCGGTGCTGCGCGCGATGTACAAGCACCCCCTCACCGACAAGGGCCTGGACGCCTTCCTGGCCGACTGGGCGAAGACCGGACAGTCGATCCTGAACGACGACAGCACCGAGCGCCGCAGTGCCTGAGAGCGAGACCCAGGGCGAGGAGGGCGCCGAAAAAGCGGTGTCCGAAAAGGCGGACTCCGCCCGGCCTGGCACGCCGGCCCGCGAAGCCGAGGCGGGCAGCGCCCTGGCCTCCGCGATCTCGGCGGACCAGGTGGCCGCCTATCTGCGGCGCCATCCGGAATTCCTGGCCCACCATCCCGAGTTGCTGGACATCCAGCGCCCGCCGGCGCGGGTGCGCGAGGAAGGGGTGGTCGACCTGCAGCAGTTCCAGGTTCAGCGCCTGCGCGATCAGGTCGGCGACCTGACCTCTCTGCGTGACCAGCTTCTCTCCGCCGGGCGCAGCAACCTCTCGACCCAGAGCCGCGTGCACCGCGCCGTGCTGGTGATCCTCGGCGCCCGCAGCTTCGAGGAGTTCATCGAAACCATCACCACCGATCTGGCGGCGATCCTCGACCTCGATGTCGTGACCATCGGCGTGGAGAAGAGCCTGGAGGACGAAGCCTGGCGCCCCATCGCCGGCGTCTACTGCCTGGAGGCCGGCAGCGTCGACGCCTATCTCGGCCCCAACGGCAACGTCCTGCTGCGCGACAAGGTGGAGGGCGATGCGGCGGTCTTCGGCGCCGCCGCCGGTCTTGTCGAATCCGACGCGCTCATTCGCCTGAAGATCAGCGAGACCACGCCCCCGGCCCTGCTGGCCCTCGGCTCCCGCCAGGAGGAGGCCTTTCACGCTGGCCAGGGCACCGAACTGCTCACTTTCCTTTCCCAGGTGCTGGAGGTGACCTTCCGCGCATGGCTCCACCTGCCGCCAAAGCCGTAGCGGGCCCGCGACGGGGACCAAAACCAGCCGGGCCGGCGCGGCTCGATCTGCTCCCCGCCGCCGCGGACCTGCAGGCGGCCATCGCCGACTGGCAGACTTGGCTGCGCGATGAGAAGCGGGCCTCGGCCCACACCCTGCTGGCCTACCGCCGCGATCTGAACCACTTTCTCACCTTCCTCGCCGGCCATCTGGGCAAGGCGGCGAGCCTCAAAGATCTCTCCGGGCTGGCGGCGGCGGACTTCCGCGCCTGGCTCGCCGCCCGCGCCGGCCAAGGCCTGGAGCGCAGTTCCACCGCCAGGGCGCTGTCCAGCCTGCGCGGCTTCTTCCGCTGGCTGACCAAACGCGGTCTGGCCGAAAACGCCGCGCTGGCCGGCCTGCGCACGCCGAAGCCGGCGAAGTCGGTGCCCAAGGCCCTGACCGCGGCGGAGGCGGGCGAGGTGATCGACAGCGTGGCCGAACTCAGCGAGGAGGACTGGGTCGGCAAGCGCGACTGCGCCGTCCTGCTGCTGCTCTACGGCTGCGGCCTGCGCATCGGCGAAGCCCTCGGCCTCACCCGCGGCGAGGCGCCCAAGCCCGGCCAGGAGTTCCTCGTGGTCACCGGCAAGGGCAACAAGCAGCGCATGGTGCCGCTGCTGCCGCTGGTCAGCGAGGCCATATCCGACTATCTGGCCGCCTGCCCCTACGGTGGCGATGCCGAGGCACCGCTGTTCTACGGCAAGCGCGGCGGTGCCCTGGGGGCCCGGCAGGTGCAGCAGAGGATGCGGGCGCTGCGCGGTTTGCTGGGCCTGCCGGAGAGCGCCACCCCGCACGCTCTGCGCCACTCCTTCGCCACCCATCTCCTGGCCGGCGGCGGCGACCTGCGGACGATCCAGGAACTGCTGGGCCACGCCTCCCTCTCCACCACCCAGCGCTACACCGAGGTCGACGTGGCCAGCCTGTTGGAGGTCTACGACCGCGCCCACCCCCGGGCGCGAACACCTGCGCGATCGCGCTAGGGTGCCTCTTTCTTTGCACCTTCGGTCATCGACCGCAGCGAGTTCGACCAGTCGACGTTGCGCGTCACATACATCGTCAGTCCCAGCGCCGCGAAGAGCAGCAGGGTTCCGCCGAGCAGCGCCGCCTCCTCGAGGTTCAGGATCAGGAACAGCAGGGCGTAGAGGCTGACGATCATCGCGCAGAGCAGCATGGCCCAGAGGCGCCGTTTCAGAATTGCCGCGGCATAGAGGCTGACCATGGCCGCGACCAGCGCACTCGACAGACCATAGGCCGCCGCAAATCCCAGCACTTCCGCAAAGGCGACCAGGCTGAGGAAGAACAGGACCAGGCCGGCGCCGACCATCAGATACTGCAAGGGATGCAGGGCAATGCCGGCCAGCAGCTCGAACAGGAAGAAGGTGAGAAACAGCAGGGCGACGAAGAGCAAGCCGTACTTCACGCTGCGCTCACTCAGGAGATAGAAGTTCACAGGCTCCAGAAAGGACGCGCCGACCGAGAGCCGGGACCAATCGATCCCCGCGGCGTCTTCCGACGTCCAGCTTTGCGGCAACGGGCGGGAGAGATGGGAAATCTCCCAACGCGCTGAAAACCCCTCGTCCCCCACCTCGTGCTCGATCGGTAGCGTCCGGCCGTCAAAGGACGGGTCGGGCCAGTCGCCACGCAAGACAAGATCGCTGTCCTTGCCGACGGGCACGAAGGAGAAGCGGGAACTGCCGCGCAGGGTCAGGGTCAGATCGAAGCTGTTCGACCCCTGTGCCGTCACGGCTTTCAACGGCCAGTGGACACCGCTGGTCGCCAGCTTGCCGCCGGGCATGCCGGGTTCGGCGGCGAAGTCGGGCACCTCATTCCATGTCAGCGCGATATCGCCCTGCAGGCCGCGCAGGTCGCTGATGCCCAGCGCCAAGACCGCCTGGTCCAGGCGCGGCCGCCAGCTCTCTTCGTCGAAGCCGGCACGCGCCAAGGCGGTGGTCGTGAACGCGCCCCGCAGGCTGACTTGCGTCGTGTAGACCACGCTTTCGAAGATGCCGCGCGCGCGGCGCTGCGTATCCACCGTCGCTTCGGCGGAGAATTCATCCGGCAGCAGCACCACCCTGCGCCCCTGCATGGCCCTGCTCCCACTGTCGGTGTCGCGCCGCTCCAGTGGCATGATCAAAAAGGGGCCCCGGATACTCTGATCGTGCGCCCACTTACCGGCGATCTCCCGCGCGACCTGCTGCGCGCGTTCGCTGCGTTCGACGATGACGCCGCGGACCATGTCCAGCGGCAGCAGAAACAGCAATCCAAGCCCGATGATGAGGGCGGCCTTCAAGCCGACAATGCGGCCTTGGCGGCTGATGATGGAGTCCGGCACCATGGCTCTCTCTTCTCTCCCTGGCCGACCAAGGGCCCCGAAGGAACGGTCTAGGAGGGAAAAGCGAGTTTGAGAGGGCGGCTCTTGGGCGCAAATGCGATCAACTGTGGCGCGATCGCGGCGCTCCCCCGTTCCGATTCGACCGTCGTCTGCTCCGATTGAGACTGTGCGATACTGCTTCGCGGAGCCGGAGAGAGAAGCGCGTCGATGAACACACCCACCCATCTGTTGATCGGCGCCGCCGTGCTGGCGCGGCCGGCGGAGGATGCGGCGGCGCGCCGGCGCAACGCGGCGATCCTGATCGGTGCGCTGGTCTGCGACGCGGCGATCTTCATCCTCTTCGCCTGGGCGCGCCTCCTTCAGGGCATCTCGGAGCACAGACTATGGAGTGAGGTCTATTGGCAGGAGCCCTGGCAGACCCTGGTCGCCATCGGCAACTCAATCCCGCTGTATCTGGGGCTTCTGATCTTCGGCCTTGTGGCGCGCAGCCAGATCGCCATCGTCTTCGCCGCGGCGGCCCTCTTGCACCTGGCCTTCGATCTGCCGTTTCATCACGACGACGCCCATCCGCACTTCTGGCCCTTCAGCGACTGGCGCTTTCACGCGCCGCTGTCCTACTGGGACCGCGATCACCACGGCCAGCTCGTCTCTCTCGCGGAGATCGGCCTGGCGGTCGTGCTGATCGTCTTTCTCTGGCGGCGCTTCGCCTCGCGCCTCGTGCGGGCCGTGCTGCTCCTGGCCTTCGCAACCTACGTCGCGGTGCCGGCCTATTTCACTCTGATGCTGGGGTAGGGAGCGAGGCGCCCCGGGGTCACGCGGCCGGGGAGGAGGGTTTGCGTTCCAGTAGCACGCGCTCGGCGGGCAGGCGCAGAACCGCTGTCGTGCCGCCGCCTTCCTTGCTCTCCAGGTGCAGCGATCCGCCGTGCAGCTCGACGAAGGAGCGGGCGATGGGCAGGCCCAGGCCCGTGCCCTCCCGCGCGCCGGCCCTGGCCGCGCTCTGTTCGTAGGGATGAAAGACCAGGTCGAGCTTAGCGGGCTCGATGCCGTGGCCTTCATCGCGAATGCGGACCTCCAGATCCCCTGCCGTGCAGTCCCCCCTAAACTCCATAGAGACGGTGACGACGCCGTCCTCGGGACTGAACTTGGCGGCGTTGGTCAGAAGGTTGATCGCCACCTGCTTCAGCAGCCGCGGGTCGCTGTTGACAACAACCCCCGCGTCGCCGCCGCTCAGACGAAAGGTTTTGCCGCGGCCGTGGCGGGTGGCGGCGACCATCTGGATAGCGTCCTGGAAGAGCTGCACCAGATCCACCTCGCAGGCCTGCAGGACCAGCTTGCCCGCTTCGATCTTGGCAAGGTCGAGCAGGCCGTCGATCAGGTCCAAGAGGTGGCGTGCCGACTGGTTGATGTCCTTCACATAGCCCTGGTAGCGGCTGTCGATGGGGCCGAACACACCGAGGTGAATGGTTTCGGAAAATCCGAGGATGGCGTTCAGGGGCGTGCGCAGCTCGTGGCTCATGTTGGCGAGGAACTCGGACTTGGTGCGGTTCGCTCTTTGCGCCGCGTCGCGGGCGGCCACCGCCTCTGAGGAGATGCGCTCCAGCTCGGCGGTGCGCTCCGCCACCCGCTGTTCCAGTTCGCTGTTGAGGCCGGCGAGCCGGGCCTCGGCTTCGACCCGCTCGGTGATGTCGGTTTCGGTCACCACGATGACCCAGGCGCCGCTGCGCGGATCGCGCCCGCGCTGGGCGTGGACCTGAAGCCAACGCGGACCCCTTGTCGTGGGCAGGCGGAGGTCTTCGTGAAAGCCGGCGCCGGAGAGGGCGCGATTGCGCAGCCTGGCGCTGAGCCGGGGATCGGCGAAGTGACGCTCCAGGTCGTGGCGTCCCGCCGCCGACGGCTTGGGACCAAAGGCCTCAACCGCGGCCGGGTTGCGCGACAGCAGCCATCCTTGGGAGGAGTAGATGCTGACCATCAGGGAGGTGTAGCGCGAGGCCTCCAGCAGGTGCAGGACCTCGTCGTTGCCTTTGACGTCCAGCGGTCCCGAGGTCTCGATCAGGACCGCGTCGTAGCGGCCCTCGACGGTGATCGGGGTCATCGCGGTCAGCAGGGTGACCGGATCGCCGTCCGGATAGAGGGTCCAGGCTTCCAGCGCGACCTCGCCGGGCGGCGTGTTCTCGATCACCTGGGCGAGGCGCTGGCGCACGGTCTCGCTGTCGGAGCTGTAGTCCCGGGCCAACAGCTCGGCGAGGGACTCGGCGCCCCAGAAGGCGACGGCGCGCCGGTTCGCCCACCACATGCGGTGGCGATCCACATCGAAGATCCAAACCGGGCTGTGCAGAAGATCGAACGCCGCCAGGGCTTCGCAGGTCTCGAAGCTCGGCCTGGGGTTCGCGCCCGCCGACGCGTTTGTCACTGAGATCTACGGAACTCCCTGTCTTTGCGCAATCGAAGCCCAATCGGGTTAACGAAATACCAAGATCTCGGGGCAATTGCGCGCGAACAGTCGCCTTTCTGCGCGTTTTTCAACCGCGCGGCGCGCGCTTGGCCGGCGCCATAAATCAGCGCGTGATCGCTTCTGGAATGGCCTGCCGGATTCGGAGTCTCGGGCTCGTGAAGCTGCCCCGGAAGGGCGCGCGCGGAAGGACTCCCGCCTCAATTGCGCCGGGGTTGATCCCCGGGTTGACCGGTGCTCCGCCGTCAAGGAACTGCCATGAAAAAGCAGCATCTCCGTCACGAATCGGGCGTAAGACTTCGCGGCTATAACCATGAGCTTGCTGGTCCCCACCTCGGATTTCACCTACGCCGCGCCGGAAGACGCGCCCTGGCGGCGCACGCTGATTCACATGATCGAGCAGCTCACCGGCAAGCCGCGCCTCTGGCGGCTCTATGCCGACTATTGCCGCGGGCCGTCGGCCGAGAACTTCTTCGAAGAGGCGGTCAACCGGCTCGCCCTCGATGTCGTGGTCGACGCGCGGGACCTGGCCCGCATCCCCAGAGAAGGCCCCCTGGTTGTGGTGGCCAATCACCCCTTCGGGGTGGTGGACGGGATCGTCCTCGGCTATCTCGTGGCCCAGGTGCGGCGCGACTTCCGCATCCTGGTGAACTCAGTGCTCTACCGTCTGCCGGAGCTGCACCCCTATCTGCTGCCCATCGACTTCGCCGAGACCCGCGAGGCGCTGCGCACCAACATCGACACCCGGCGCAAGGCCCTGAATGATCTGGACGCGGGCAAGAGCATCGCCATCTTTCCCGGCGGCACGGTCTCCACCGCCAAACCGCCCAACGGCGTTGCCGTCGATCCGGAATGGAAGCCCTTTGTCGGGCGCCTCATTCAGGAGAGCCGGGCCACCGTCGTGCCCTTCTTCTTCGAAGGTCAGAACAGCCGGCTGTTCCAGTGGGCCAGTCTGATCTCCATGACCCTGCGCCTTTCCCTGTTGTTCCGCGAGGTGGTGAACAAAATGGAGAGCGAGGTGCCGGTGCGCATCGGCACGCCCATCGCCTATGACGAGCTGGCGCGCTTCCAGGACCGCCGCCAGCTCACCGACTACCTGCGCGCACTGACCTACGCCCCGCAGTAGCGCGGCATCTGAGCGGGCTGCGGACGCTCGGCTAATCCGCGCTCCGGTCCCGCTCCGTTTCCAGCCCATGCACGAAGGTGCGGATCAGCAGCGTTGCCATGTCGGCGGCGGTCATGCCTTCGGGCTGGCCGAGGCGTCCGGTGACGTTCAAGAGGGAGATGCCGTGGACGCCGGACCACAGCACCCGTGCCGAGGCTTCGCGCAGGCGCTCTTCGTCCTCGCCGAAGAAGGGCGCCAGGCTCTCGGTGATGATCGCGAACAGCAGGGCGACCGCGTCTTCGAACCAGACGGGCGTGACGGTCCCCGCCGCCGGACGGAAATCGAAGACCGCCAGCCAGAGCTGCGGGTGCTCCTCCGCGTAGGTCACATAGGCCCGACCCAGGGCGATCAGGCGCGCCAGCGGGTCGGTCTGCGCTGCCTGTTCGGCCAAGGCCGCGGCGCCGAGGTCCTGCAGGGTTTCGATGTTGACCCGGTAGAGGATCTCGTCGACGCCTTCGAAGAGATTGTAGAGGGTGCCCGGGGAGTAGCCCATGCGCCCGGCGATGGCGCGGGCGGAGACCTTGGCGACGCCCTGCTCCAGGATGATTGCCCGCGCGGCCGATACCGCCAAGGCAATCAGTTCGTCGCGTGAGTGGTCCGAACGGCGTCCCATCATCCCTGTTAGCACGGCGGCGAAACCGCATTCAAACAGCTTGCAAGAAACCGGCTGTTGCTTCTGCGCAATGCGTCGACAACCATCGCCTTAAGTATGAGTTTGCGGTGAAGTCATTGCCGAAACTTGACTTTTGCAGCCCAAACGATCATAACCGGCGGCGGAATTCGCGGCGCCCAACGGCGCCGCTCGACATATCAGACCGACACCGAAACCACGAACTGCGAAACCAAGTCCGATGAAACGGGTCCACCTCATTACTCAGATGAACGTGCAGAGCGCCTGCGCCTGGATGGCCTATGGCGCGCGCGCGTTCACTCTGTTGCGCCTGGGGGAGGGCCGTCCGGAAACGCCGTAACGTCGGCAACACCGGTTCAAGACACCAAGGACCCTCCCGCGGCGGCAGCCTCGGGAGGGTTTTTCTTTTGCGCGGCTGTCGGGAGGAGACGAAGGGCCCTGGGAAAGAGGGGACCCCGGGAAAGAGGGCCGAAAGAAGGAGAGCCAAGATGGCTGGATACGAAGAGTTTCAGACGGGCCGGGCCCCGGTGAAGGCCTGGGTCAAGGGCGTGCCGGTGGAAGAGGCGGCGCGGCGTCAGCTCGAGAATATCGCGCGGATGCCGTTCATCCACTCCCACGTCGCCGCCATGCCGGACGTGCATCTCGGCCGCGGCGCCACCGTCGGCTCGGTGATCGCCACCAAGGAGGCGATCATTCCGGCGGCTGTCGGGGTCGACATCGGCTGCGGCATGATGGCGATGCGGACCTCGCTCACCGCGGGGCAGCTTCCCGATTCTTTGGCGGCGCTGCGTTCCGACATCGAGCGGGCGGTGCCCCACGGCGGCATCGGTGTGAAGGGCGGCTGGAAGGACGGCATCCCCGATGCCGTGGGCAAGCGCTTCGAGGCCTCGGGCCTCGCCGCGCGGCTGACGGCCATCGAGGCCAAACACGAGAAGATCGCGGGGGCCAATCACGTGGTCCATCTCGGCACGCTGGGCACCGGCAACCACTTCATCGAGATCTGCCTCGATGAAGAGGAGCGGGTCTGGGTGATGCTCCACTCCGGCAGCCGCGGCGTGGGCAACCGCATCGGCACCTACTTCATCGCCGAAGCGCGGGAGGCCCTGACGCGGCGCGACGGGGCGGCCTCGGTGCCGGACCGCGACCTCGCCTGGTTGGAGGAGGGCGAAGCGCTCTTCGACGACTATGTCGAGGCGGTGCTCTGGGCGCAGGACTTCGCCCGGGCCAACCGCGAGGTGATGATGACGCGGATCCTCCGGGTCTTGCGCGATCACCTGCCGGCCTTCCGTGTCGAGAAGGAAGCCGTGAACTGCCACCACAACTACGTGGCCAGGGAGCGGCACTTCGACGCCGAGGTCTGGGTGACCCGCAAGGGCGCGGTGCGCGCCGGCCGGGACGAGCTGGGGATCATCCCCGGCTCCATGGGCGCGCGCTCCTACATCGTCCGAGGTCTCGGCAATGCCGAGTCCTTCCAGTCCTGCTCCCACGGGGCGGGGCGGACGATGAGCCGCTCGGAGGCCAAGCGCCGTTTCACTTTGGCCGACCACGCCGCCGCCACCGAAGGCGTCGAGTGCCGCAAGGACCAGGGGGTCATCGACGAGACCCCCGCGGCCTACAAGGACATCGACGCCGTCATGGCCGCCCAGCGCGACCTGGTGGCGGTGGAACACACCCTGAAGCAGGTGGTTTGCGTGAAGGGCTAACACCCGGACTGGCGGCGCTGGATCGCCGGCCCGGAACGGGGCCGGCGGACTCCCACCGCCGCCGGCCCCTGGACAGGGAAAGAGATTGGGAACCGAGCAATGCGCGAAGACAGGATCAAGACGAACGTCGAACGGTCAAGCTGGATTCGGTTCGGCAATGACTCAGCCCCGGATCGTCTTGACGGGCTCCGGTTTGCCGCTCCCTACCGCCAATGCGCGGAGGAAGCGGCGACGGCCCAGGTCTATGACGTGATCGAGAAACACGTCGCGCCGTCGGACCAATCGGACGCCCCCACGAAGCGCCAGTTTTCGGCGCGCGCCTTGGCGCAACACGGCCTGCAGAACGACAACCGAAATGGCGGCGGCCCGCCGCCGCAGAGGCACAAGAGGCAGAAGAGAAAGAGGACAAGATCATGAGCGCGCTGGCCTGCATTGCATCCGAACCCCGGGCGCTGATCGCCGAGCGGCTCGACGCCGTCGCGCGCGATCACGACGTGCGCCTGCTCTTCGCCATCGAGTCCGGCAGCCGCGCCTGGGGCTTCCCTTCGCCGGACAGCGACTACGATGTGCGCTTCGTCTATGTGCATCGGCCGGAGTGGTATCTCTCCATCGAAACGCGGCGCGACGTCATCGAGCTGCCCCTCGAGGGCGAGCTGGACATCAACGGCTGGGACCTGAGGAAGGCGCTGAACCTGCTCATCAAGCCCAATCCGGTGCTGCTGGAATGGCTGCGCTCGCCCATCGTCTATCGCGCCGATGGGGAGGCCATGGTGAAGCTGCTGGATCTGGCGGAGAAGACGGCCCACCAGCGGCCCTCGGCCTACCACTACCTGCACCTCTGCCGCGGCCAGTACCGCCGCTTCATCGAGGGGCAGGACCGGGTAAAGCTGAAGAAGTACTTCTACGCCCTGCGTCCGGCCCTGGCCCTGATGTGGCTGCGCACACATCCCGACCGCCCGCTGCCCATGAACTTCGGCGAGCTGCGCGACGGCCTCGGCCTGCCTGTGGGCCTCTCGTCCTTTCTCGACGAGATGCTGACCCGCAAGGCACGCAGCCGGGAGCTGGGGGAGGGGCCGCGGCTGGTGGTGCTCGACGCCCTCATCGAGGCAGAGATCGCGCGTGCCGAACGGTCCCTGCCGGAGCCGGGAACGCCGCCGGCGGAGCTGCGCCGGGAAGCCGACGCGTTGTTCCGGGAATTGGTCTGCGGGCGGGCCTGATGCTTCTGACCATCGAGACGACGCATCGGCCCGCCACGGACCTGGGGTTCCTGCTGCACAAGAACCCGGATCGCCTGCACGAGAAGAGCCTGGCGTTCGGCCGGGCGGTGATGTGTTTTCCGCAGGCCGACGATGATCGCTGCCGCTTTGCCCTCGCCGTGGAGGTCGATCCCATCGCTCTCGTGCGGTCCAAAGGTTCGGGCGTCTCGCTCCACGATCACTATGTGAACGACCGGCCTTATGCGGCCTCTTCCTTTCTTTCGGTGGCCATCGCGCGGGCGCTGAACACGGCCTTCGCCGGCCGTTCCAAGCATCGGCAGGCCCTGGCGGAAACACCGATCCCTCTGCAGGCGACGGTGGTGCCGCTGGCGGCGCGGGGTCAGGAGGATCTGGCGGAGCGGCTGTTCGGGCCCCTGGGCTATGCCGTATCGACGGAAACCCATCTGCTCGACCCTGAGCTGCCGGATTGGGGCGCCAGCCCCTACATCACCCTGCAACTCACCGCAACGCTTAAGCTGCGCGACTTGCTGACCCACCTCTATGTGCTGGTGCCGGTGCTGGACAACTCGAAGCACTACTACGTAGATGACGACGAAGTGGAAAAGCTGGTGGCCAAGGGCGAGGGCTGGCTGGACCAACATCCTGAGCGGGACTTCATCGTCAATCGCGCCCTCAAGCGCCGGCGCCGTCTGGTGCGGGAGGCTCTGGCCAGGCTCTCGGAGAGCGAGCCCGAGGAGGAGGCCGGCCTCTCCGAGCGCCAGGCGGAGGCCGAGGCTCTGCTGGAACGGCCGATCCGGCTCAACGACCTGCGCCTGCGCAAGGTCGTGGATACCCTTGCTGCCGCCGGCGCACGTCGCGTCGTCGATCTCGGCTGCGGCGAAGGCCGTTTGCTGCGCGAACTGCTCGCCGTCAAGCAGTTCGAAGAAATCGTCGGCGTGGACACCGCACTGCGCGCCCTGGAACGCGCCGAACAGCGCCTCAAGCTCGATCGCATGCCCGCTCGCCAGGTGGCGCGCCTTAAGCTGCTGCACGGAGCGCTCACCTATCGCGACCGGCGGCTGGAGGGTTACGACGCCGCGGCGCTGGTCGAGGTGATCGAGCACATCGATCTCGACCGCCATCCGGCGCTGGAGCGCGCGGTCTTTGCCATCATGGCGCCGCCGCTGGTGGTGGTGACCACGCCGAACCGCGAATACAACGCCCTCTTCGAAGGGATGGCGCCGGGCAGCCTGCGCCACGGCGACCACCGCTTTGAGTGGACGCGCGCCGAGTTTCAAACCTGGGGGCGCGACGTGGCGGAACGCTTCGGCTACGGCATCGGCTTCGAGGGGATCGGCGAAGCACACCCGGACCTGGGGGCACCGACCCAGATGGCCGTCTTCAAGCGGGCGGTTCCATGAACACCCCCGAAGACAGCGCCCCGAAGGCTGCCGTGAAGACAATCGCGCTGCCCGAGTTCTGCCTGGTGGTCTTGATCGGCCCCAGCGGTGCCGGCAAGTCGACCTTCGCGCGCAAGCACTTTCTGCCGACCGAGGTGATCTCTTCCGATGCCTGCCGCGGCATGGTGGCTGACGATGAGAACGATCAGTCGGCCACCGGCCCGGCCTTCGATCTGGTGCACTTCATCGCCGAGAAGCGGCTGCAGGGCCGGCGCCTTGCCGTGATCGACGCCACCAACGTACGCGGCGAGGACCGGGCGGAGTATGTCCGCATTGCCCGCCGCTGCCATGCCCTGCCGGTTGCTATCGTGCTCAATCCCGGGGAAGAGGTCTGCCAGGCGCGCAACGCCGAGCGGCCCGACAGGCAGTTCGGCCCTCACGTGGTACGCAATCATATTCGTGCCCTGAAGCGCGGCATTCGCAAGCTGCCTAAGGAGGGCTTTCGGCAGATCCATGAGCTGCGCAGCGTCGCCGAGATGGAGACGGTGGTAATGGAGCGCCAGCCGCTGTGGACGGACAAGCGCCACGAAAGCGGGCCTTTCGACATCATCGGCGACGTGCACGGCTGCTGCGACGAGCTGGAGGCGCTGCTGGCCGAGCTCGGCTATCAGGTGCGATTCGGCGGTGAGGGCGAAGCGCGCCGCTGCGAGGTCGTGCCGCCCCCGGGACGCCGGGCCGTCTTCGTCGGCGACCTGGTGGACCGCGGTCCCCGCTCGCCGGACGTGCTGCGCCTGGTCATGTCCATGATGGCGGCGGGCAGCGGCTTCTGCGTCATCGGCAACCACGAGAACAAGTTTCTGCGCTGGCTGCACGGACGCAACGTGAAACCTACCCACGGTCTGGCCGAGACCATTGCCCAGATGGAAGGCGAGCCGGAGGCCTTCCGCGACGAAGTCCGCGGTTTCCTAAACGGCCTGCTGAGCCACCACTGGCTGGACGGCGGGCGGCTGGTGGTTGCCCATGCGGGATTGCGCGAAGACATGATCGGACGGGCCTCCGGTGCCGTGCGCTCCTTTTGCATGTACGGCGAGACCACCGGGGAGACCGACGAATTCGGCCTGCCGGTGCGCTACAACTGGGCCGCCGACTACCGCGGCGACGCGATGATCGTCTATGGCCACACGCCGGTGCCCGAAGCCGAGTGGCTCAACCGCACCATCTGCCTGGACACCGGCTGCGTCTTCGGCGGCAAGCTAACGGCGCTGCGCTATCCCGAACTGGAGCTGGTCTCGGTGCCGGCGGCGCGGACCTACTTCGAACCGGTGCGGCCCCTGGAACAGCCTGCCGAGCCGCGCAGTGCCCAGGCCATTGCCGACGACATGCTGGATCTGGACGATGTGCGCGGCAAGCGCATGATCCAGACGCGCCTGCACCGCGCGGTCACGGTGAACGAGGCCAACTCCGCCGCGGCCCTGGAAGCGATGACGCGCTTTGCCATCAATCCGAAGTGGCTGGTCTATTTGCCGCCGACCATGTCGCCCTCTGAAACCTCGGAGCGCGAAGGGCTGCTGGAACATCCGACCGAAGCCTTCGCCTACTTCCGCAAACAGGACGTCGCGTCGGTGATCTGCCAGGAAAAGCACATGGGCTCCCGCGCCGTGATCCTGCTCTGCCGCTCCGTTGATGCGGCGCGGCGGCGGTTCGGGACAACGGGCGAGGAGAGCGGTGTCGTCTACTCCCGCACCGGGCGCGACTTCTTCTTCGATGCCGACAAGAGCGAAGCGGTGCTTGCACGCTTGCGCAGCGCCGCGGACGGCGCCGGACTCTGGGATGCCCTGGAAACCGACTGGCTGGCCCTGGATGCCGAGATCATGCCCTGGTCGGCCAAGGCGCAGGCGCTTTTGCGCCAGCAGTACGCCCCCGTCGGCACCGCCGCCCGCTTGGCACTGGCCGCACGAGAAGAGGCCTACCGGGCCGCGGCCCTGCGCGGTGTCGACCTGGATGGCCGCGACGCGGTTGCGGGTGAACGTGTCCTACAGGCGGCGGACTATGCCGCGGCCTATCGGCGCTACTGCTGGCCGGTGGAAAGCCTGGACGATTACCGCATCGCCCCCTTTCACCTGCTGGCCAGCGAGGGTGCGGTCCACATGGACAAGGGCCATCGCTGGCACATGGATCGGATTGCGTCGCTGACGGTGGGAAGTGACCCGCTGCTCATGGCAACCCAGTTTCGGGTGGTTGAACCTGCCGATGATGCCGGCGTGGCAGCCGCCACCGAGTGGTGGCGAGAGCTGACTGAGGCCGGCGGCGAGGGCATGGTGGTGAAGCCTCTGGACTTCATCGCCCGCGGTCCGCGCGGATTTGTACAGCCGGCAGTGAAATGCCGCGGCAAGGAGTATCTCCGGATTATCTACGGACCTGATTACGACGCGCCGGAGAACATCGCCCGTTTGCGCCGGCGCGGGCTGGGCCGCAAACGTTCCCTTGCGGCGCGGGAGTTCGCCTTGGGCCACGAGGCGCTGCACCGTTTTGTGGCGCGTGAGCCGCTGCGCCGGGTACACGAATGCGTCTTCGGCGTGCTGGCCCTGGAGAGCGAGCCGGTGGACCCGCGTCTGTAAGGCCGGGAAGGGGCCCGCCGGGGGCTGATTCTGATCGCATGTCTTGAGTTTTCTGGTGCATTGCAGCCTGCGGCTGTGATGCCTCTTATTTGGCCGGCCCGGTGCCTGGACTCCGCAAAATTTAAAGAAAATTGAAAGCATTTGCGGGCGAAAAGGTATGGTGGCCCGGAGTGATGCCCGGGGATTCGCCATGGGGATAACAGGGCGGTGCGAAAGCCGCCCGGATTAGGGGCGTAAGAGGGAGAATCCATGCTTTCGAGATTTGCAGGAAGCCGCCAAAGGGGTTCGCGCCGGGGCAACGCCCGCCGCGGTTTGGCCGGCCTGGGACTCGCGGTCCTCGGCGCGCTGGCCTTGTCCTTCAGCTCTGCGCAGGCGGCGCTGATTTCGGTCGGCTCTCTGACGGACTTCAATGCCGCCATCGGCGCTGCACCGACCAGCGTTGACCTCTTCGGTACCGACATCCCCGGCGGCCTTTCCATCACCTTCGAGAGCGGGGTGGTCTCCACCCTGTCCGGCGGGCTGCTGACCGACGCCGCCCAGGACAATCAGGTAATCGGCGGCCAGTTCGTGGGCGAGGTCGACGGCGACGGCGCCAACGCTCCGATGACCCTCACATGGACCTTTCCCGTCCCGATCATCGGCTTCGGCCTCGACGTGGCCGAACTCAACCGCCTCGATGCAAGGATCGAGGGGTCGTCACAGAGCTTCGACGTCGGCACCGTTGCCGGCGGGCGCTCCGGTTTCTTCGGCCTGGTCGACACCATGGCGTCCTTCACCCAAGTGCACTTTTTCATCGACAACAACGACTTCCGCAACGACCAGTTCACCGGCGACAATCTCATCTTCGCTTCGGCCGCCTCTGCCCAGGTGCTGCCGGAACCCGGGACTCTGGCCCTGCTTGGCTTCGGGCTCGTGGGCCTGCTGGTGATGAGCGGCGCCGGCTCCGGCGTACTGCGGCGGCGCAGGCTCTGATTCCGCTGCCGCACCGCCCCATCCGGCGGTTGCGGCCCCTTCGCCCAGGCGGCACACTCGCCCCTGCAATCCAGCGATTCGGAAACGGCGGCGATGACAGCGGGGGAACTGGAGGCCCTGAAGGCCAAGGTGCGGGCCCTGCCGCTCTGGTCCGGTCCGGTCGATCCCCGGCCGCTTGAAGGCGGTATCACCAACGTCAACTTCCACGTGGTCGACGGCGCCGGCGAGGCGGCGGCGGGCTATGTCGTGCGTTTGGGCGACGACATTCCGGTGCATCACGTCATGCGCTTCAACGAGGCGGCGGCCAGCCGTGCGGCCGCCGCGGCAGGCGTCTCCCCGGCGGTGGTCCACAGCGAACGCGGTGTGCTGGTGGTGCGGTTCATCGAGGGCCGGACCCTGGCCGAAGCGGACCTGCGCTCGCCCGCCATGCTGGACCGCTTCCTGCCCCTGCTGCGCCGGGTCCACCACGACGTCGCCCGGGCTCTGCGCGGCCCGGCCCTGACCTTCTGGCCCTTTCACGTCCTGCGGGACTATGGCCGCAGCCTGGAGGAGGGCGAAAGCCGGCATCGCGCCGACCTGCCGGACCTGCTGAAGATTGCCGGGGATCTTGAGACGGCGGTCGGGCGCATCGACCTGGTCTTCGCCCACAACGACCTCTTGCCCGGCAACATCCTGGATGACGGCCGACGGCTCTGGCTGATCGATTGGGACTACGCCGGCTTCGGCTCGCCGCTGTTCGATCTGGCGAACCTGGCGACCAACTGCGGGCTCGACGAGGCCCTGGAACGTCACCTTCTGGAGCGCTACTTCGAGGTGCCGGCGGACGACGCGCTCTACCGGCGCTTCGCCGCCATGAAGTGCGCCTCCTTGCTGCGGGAGACCCTCTGGTCCATGGTCTCCGAGATCCACTCCACGCTGGATTTCGACTATGCCGCATACACCGCGGAGAACCGGGCGCGGTTCGAACGGACGCATGCGGATTTCCTGCGGCTCTGAGGCAACGCCATGAGCGGCCTGCCTGGCTCCGCGAAGGTCGTGATCGTCGGCGGCGGCATCATCGGCTGTTCCACCGCCTATCACCTTGGCAGGTTGGGCATCACCGACTGCCTGCTGCTGGAACGCAGGAAGTTGACCTCCGGCAGCACCTTTCACGCCGCGGGGCTGGTGGGGCAACTGCGCAGCTCGGCCAACATCACCCAGCTTCTCGGCTATTCGGTCGCGCTCTACGACCGCCTGGAAGAGGAGACCGGCCAGGCCACGGGCTGGAAGCGCAACGGCGGGCTGCGCCTGGCCTGCAACGCCGAGCGCTGGACCGAGGTCAAACGCCAGGCCACCACCGCCCATTCCTTCGGCCTGGAGATGGACCTGCTGACGCCGAAGGAGGCACAGGCGCTGTGGCCGCTGATGACCGTGGACGATGTGGTCGGCGCCGCTTTCCTGCCCAGCGACGGGCAGGTCAATCCCTCCGACATCACCCTGGCCCTGGCCAAGGGGGCACGGCAGGCGGGGGTGACCCTGGTGGAGGACATGCCGGTCACGCGCATCCTGCTGGACGAAGCCGGGCGGCTCACCGGCGTGGAAACGCCGGAAGGGACCGTGGCCTGCGAAAAGCTCGTCTGCTGCGCCGGGCAGTGGTCGCGCGCACTGGCGGCGACGGTCGGGATCACGGTGCCGCTGGTTTCGGTGCAGCATCAGTACATGGTGACCGAGCCCATTGAGGGCGTGGCCCGCGACCTGCCGACCCTGCGCGATCCCGACCGCCTGACCTACTACAAGGAGGAGGTCGGCGGCCTCGTCATGGGCGGCTACGAGCCCGACCCGCTGGCCTGGGCGGTCGACGGCATTCCCGCCGACTTCCACTACAGCCTCCTGGACTCCGACTTCGATCATTTCGAGCAGCTCATGACCCTGGCTCTCGGCCGGGTCCCGGCCCTGGAGACTGCCGGGGTGAAGCAGCTCATCAACGGGCCCGAGTCCTTCACGCCCGACGGCAACTTCATTCTCGGCGAGGCGCCGGAGCTGCGGAACTTCTTCGTCGGTGCCGGTTTCAACGCCTTCGGCATTGCCTCCGGCGGTGGGGCCGGTATGGCGCTGGCCGAGTGGGTCGCCAAGGGCGAGCAGCCTTTCGATCTCTGGCCGGTGGACATCCGCCGCTTCGGGCGGCCCCATGCCGACCCGGACTGGGTGCGCACCCGCACGCTGGAGGCCTACGGCAAGCACTACACCATGGCCTGGCCGCATGAGGAGCACGCCTCGGCGCGGCCCTGCCGGCGCTCGCCGCTCTATCCGCTTCTGAAGGCTCAGGGCGCCTGCTTCGGCGAGAAGCTCGGCTGGGAGCGGCCCAACTGGTTCGCCGATCTCGCCGCCGGGGAGGTGGCGGAAGACGTTTACAGCTACGGCCGGCAGAACTGGTTCGGGGCGGTGGCGCGCGAGCACCGGGCGACCCGCCAGGCGGTCACGGTTTTCGACCAGAGCTCCTTCGCCAAGTTCCTGCTGCAGGGCCCGGATGCCGAGGCGGCGCTCACCTGGATCTGCGCCAACGACGTGGCCCGGCCTGTTGGCAGCGTGGTCTACACCCAGATGCTGAACGACCGCGGCGGCATCGAATGCGACCTCACCGTCACCCGCCTGGCCGCCGAGCGCTATTACATCGTCACCGGTACCGGCTTTGCGACCCACGATTTCGACTGGATCCGCCGCACCATCCCGCAAGGCCTCAGGGCCGAGCTGATGGATGTCACCTCGGCCTTTGGCGTGCTCACCCTCATGGGCCCCCGGGCCCGTGACGTCCTGCAGGCGCTCACCGCGGTGGACCTCTCCAACGAGGCCTTTCCCTTCGCCACGGCCCAGCCCCTGCCGCTCTGCGGGACAGTGGTGCGGGCGCTGCGCCTGACCTATGTCGGTGAGCTCGGCTGGGAACTCCATGTCCCCAGCGAGTCCCTGGTAACGGTCTACGAGGCGCTGATGGAAGCCGGCCGCGATCACGGCATTCGCAATGCCGGCTACCGCGCCATCGAATCCCTGCGGCTGGAAAAGGGCTATCGCGCCTGGGGCTCGGACATCGGCCCCGACCACACGCCCCTGGAGGCCGGGCTCGGCTGGGCGGTGAAGCTGAGCGGCGGACAGGATTTCAAGGGGCGGGCGGCTCTCGAGGCCCAAAAAGCCCAGGGCCTGAAAAAGCGCTTCGCCGGCTTCACCCTGGACGACCCGGAGGTCGTCCTGCTGGGCCGCGAGACCCTCTACTGCGACGGCGCGCGGGTCGGCTGGCTCACCAGTGGCGGCTTCGGCCACAGCCTGGGAAAGCCCATCGGCTACGGCTACGTCCGGGCTGAGGCGCCCATCGACCGCGCCTTTCTCGAAGGCGGGGACTACGCACTGGAGGTTGCGGGCCAGCGCCTGGCCTGCCGGATCCACCTCGGCCCCCTGATCGACCCCGAACAGGCCCGGGTCAAAGGCTGATCCGCCGGAAGAGCCGGCCGAAGATGGCGGTGGATCGCTAGTTAACCATGTTCTAATGTTTTAATGGTGAGTTGAGGTACTGGCTTGCATACAATCGAATGGGCGTTGACGAATGGCAGAGCAGCAGGCCCTGGAGGTAGCGCGGTGGTTCCTCGCGCTGTTTTTCCCGGGGGTCGCTCTTTTCTATATCCTGCGGTTAACGGCGCGCCGCCGCGTCCTGGGCCACTCCGCCGTCTGGCACGGTGCCCCGGGCAGCCAGCACTGGTGGTATGCGAAGACCTTCGTTTTCTTTCGTAGCGCCATCACGTTGGCGATGGTCGCCCGGGCCCTCTGGCCCGGCCTGGACCGCTATCTGCTGGCCTGCCCGCCGCTCATGACCCCCGCTGTCGTCTACAGCGGTCTTGCCCTTCTGATCCTGGGGTTCTCGGCGGTCGTGGCCGTGAACTTCACCATGGGGACGGTGTGGCGTTCCGGGTTGCCGGGGCAGGGGGCCACGCCGCCGCTGATCACCACCGGGCCCTTCGCCTGGACACGCAACCCGATGTTCCTCGCCATTCAGATGGCTCAGTTCGGGTTCTTCCTGGCCTTCCCCAGCGGGTTCACCCTGTTGTGCCTGGTGGTGGGGATGACCGTTCTGCACTTCCAGGTGCGCCTGGAAGAAGGGCATCTTCTGGCTGCCCACGGTCAGGCCTATCGGGACTACTGCAAGCGTACGGCGCGTTGGATTCCCCTCACCCCTTTTTCCTCCGCCGCAGCTAGGGCCTCCGCGCGGCCGACTCTGTAGCCCGGAGAAGACCTTATTCCCTGCTCGGAAATCCAATTGGCGTCCGGTAGATCGTGGTTAACGAATAACTAATATTCGCCGTTCTGCCTCTTTTTTGTCACGAAATGGGGTTGATTTGGCGCTGAATTGGAAGATTTATTGGCGCTTCCAATAAAATTGCCACGAGAATTTCTATTAGATAAAGTGATTACGATAATCGCGGCCAAAGCATCATCGTCTGGGGTTTTGTTCACTCCGTGAGCGAAGGGGGATGCGGTCTAGGGCCGGACCAGCAACGGAGGGGAGCAGATGGCCGTAGCAGGCGAACTTCAGGCACTACCGTTCGGATCGTTGATTGGCGGTCCTCTCGACGCCGCCATCGAGGCGCAGGGCCGCGCGGCCATGTCGTCGGTGAACTTCATCCGCTCGGTCGGCTTCGGCGAGAACGGCGAGGTCCAGAACGTGACCTTTACCGCCAAGAAGGCCGGCACGGAGACCGAGATCACCGTGCCCCTGCTGACCATCGTGCCGATCCCCTTCATCCGCATCGACGAGATGACCATCGACTTCAAGGCCAACGTCTCCTCCAGCACGGAGAGCGAGGACAAGACGGTCCAGTCGACCACCAAGTCCGCCAAGGTCAGCGCCAGCGCGCGCTATCTCTTCTTCAAGGCGAACCTCGAAGCCTCCATCTCCTCCAAGAAGGACTCGGAATCGACCAAGAATTCCAAGTACTCGGTCGAGACCACCATCGACGTTCATGTGCACGCGGTGCAGGACGAACTGCCGGCGGGCCTGGCCAAGATGCTGAACATCCTGGCCGACACCATCGAGGCGCCGCCGCCGGCGGCCAACCTGCCGGCGCCGGAGGAGGAAAAACCCGACCCAAAAAAGCAGAAGCCTGGACCGGGCTAGAGCCGGCCCAGGTCGAGCGGTACATCGAGCGGTACAGGGGCGCGCTCAGGATCATCGCCCGCTTCCGCGGCGCCCAGTCGCCGGTCTGGCGCCGCGTGAGACTCTGGTTGTCGGGCTGGCGCACCAGCGGGGCGGCGGCTTAATCTAGCGACTGGTAGAAACGCCCAATAAGGGGTGTGGCCCGAGGGGGAGGCAAAACAACACACAATGGCCGATCTTCAACAGATCGTCGGTGCGATCCTGCGGGATCTGGCCAAGGCGCGCTTCGGCGCCGATCTCTACTCGCGTTCGATCTCCCGCTACTACGAGAACGACTATCTGCTGCGCAAGTTCCCGGTACCGCGGGCCGATGTCGACGAGGTGGAGATCGACCTGAAATTCTCCATCGCCGAAGTCCTGGGCAGCGAGGTCAACAACGAAAGCCAGGAGGCCAATGCCGCGGTGCTCTTCGAGCGCTCGGTGGAGCGCCTGGTTGCCACCTTCCTCGACGAAGCGCGGGCCCGCAACAACAGCGACGGCAGCTTCAGCGACACCTGGTGGACCTACCTGACCAAGGGTTTCAATTCCACGGTGCTGCGCATCGAGATGCGCCAGAAGGTTCTGCGCTACTTCATCGAATCCTACACCCACGTGATCGACGACGACGGCAAGTTCGACACCGCGACGGTGCTGGGCGAGCTGGAGCGCCCCTTCCGCTGGGCGCTGGAGCAGTTCGCCAAGGAGGAGCATACCCAGACCGAGGACAGCACCGTGGCCATGAAGCGCGCGCTGCGCGACTTGATCCTGCCGATCATCGAGGACAAGCCGATCAAGGACGCGGTGGCCGCCATGGAGGGGCCGATCAAGACGATCTGGCAGGGCAACAGTGACGCGCGGCTGGAAATCATGGTGGAGGGCGGCCAGCTCGCCCAGTTGAGCGAGGCGGCGATCTCCAGCGTGAAGATCAAGGCGGTGGTGCGCAACATGGTCTGGACCGAGGTGAAGGTGGGCGACCGGACCACGCGCCACGCCCTGACTTCAGAGTAGGCAGCGGAACGGACGGCAAGGAGGACGGCGGCGATGTCGGACAAGACTTCCGAAGCTGGGGCGGTTGCGGCAGCCGGTGGGGCCGGTGGCAGCGGTGGGGCTGGTGGTGCCGGCGGGGCCGCCGCCGCGCCGCAAGAGCAGCCGACGCCGCAGGGCTCTGTGCTCTCCCTGGCCCAGCTCATCGGCGCGCCGATCCATGCGCTCGTCGATGCCGAGGCCCAGTCGGCCATGGCCACGGCCCGCTTCATCCGCGCGGTGGGCTTCACCGGCGACGGCGACGGCATGGGGGAACTGGGCGAGCTGCAGATGGCCCGGTTCAAACGGCGGCGGCGTAGCGCCGATGGCGGCGAGGAAGATGTCGAGGTGCAGATCCCGCTGCTCTCCATGCTTCCCATCCCGGCCCTGCAGATCAAGGACGCGGAACTGGACTACACCGTGAAGATCGTTCAGACCGAAGCCCTGCCGCAGCGCCAGGCGGAGATCAACCAGCTCATGACCACCAAGCGCCAGGGGCCTCTGGGCGAGCCGCCGGCAACCCTGCGCGCCGCCTTCGCGCGCGAACAGCGCCCCGGCGACCGCCGCTCCGTCGACATGCTGGTGAAGATGAAGCTGCGTATCGAGCAGGCGGATATGCCCGACGGTTTGGCGCAGCTCCTGGCCCTGGCCTCGGAGTCCGCCGGCCAGGCCTCCCTGCCGCCGCCGGAGGAGCGCGCGGAGGATGAGTCTGAAACGAAGGCCGACGAGTAGTTCATGAATGCACCACAGCCCGGCCAGATTCCCTGCCCCTCCTGCAGCCGCCCGCTGGCGCTGCCGGTCACGGCGGTGCTAAGGGGGGAGCCCATCGTCTGTGCCGGCTGCGGGCTGGAACTCACCACCCAGCGCGAAGCCTCCCGCGAGGCCCTGGCCGCTCTGGACCGCTGGCACCGGGACACCGCGGCGGCGCGAACGGCGGCGGTCTCCGGCCAGCCACCGGAGCAGGCGCCAAGGCCCTCACGCCGCGCCAGGCGGCCGCGCCGTTAAGATGCTTCCGCTTAACGCGGTTTCGGCGCCGGCCCGCTCCCCCTCCCGGCCACCCAGCGCCAGTATCCTATGGGTGGCCGGGAGGGGGAGCGGGCTGGAACCGCAATCACCAAGCAAAGCCTAGCCTTGCCGACATACAAAAGCTGGTTCCGCCCCTGGCTCGACGACCCCGGGCCCTGGGAGGCCTGGCGGCTGGAGACAGAGGAAGAGACCGCAGTAGCGGCTGCGCTGCAGGATGCCGCCGGGCCCGCCGAAGCGACGCTTCACGGGCTGTTCGGCGATCAGGCCGATGTCTTCGGCGGGCGCGCCTTGGTCCAGCACCTCGCACACCAGCCAGCCGAGGCCGAACCGCTGTTCCGCGCCGCCCTAGCCATCGCCGCGTTGGATCACTACCGCGCACGGGTCGCCGTCCCGCGGGCCGAGCCCGGCGGCAGCACCAACCCGGCGAACCGGGATCGCTGGGCCGTGCTCCGGCCTTACCTCATAGGAAGAGTCCAGCACGGCCTCCAATCCAATGCCGCCGACTCGCTGCTGTGGCGCGCCATCCTCGGCCGGGTGGCGGACAACTGGGTGCCCACCGCGCTGATCGGCCGCCGGCTGGAACGCCATCTGATGGAGAGCGGCCTCTTCACCAGCGTCGCGGTGGATCTGGACCTGCGCCCGCCGGTGCCGGGGGGCCGCGTCTGGCTTCGCGGCGAAACCGCCAAGACCCTGGAAACGGTCAAGGCGAGCCTCGCCCGCCGCCAGCCGGTCCTGGTGGAACTGCTGCGCGATCCTCTGGTATCGCCCGCCGCCGCCCAATGGGTCGTGGTCTACCGGATGGAGACGGCGGCGGACGGCTGGACCACGCTGGCCTGCTACGATCCGGCATTGGGAGCCGCGCCCCTCAGCTTGCGACTGCGGCTGGAGGACGACGCACTGACCGTGCGCGAGCCCTCGACCGAAGAGGCCGGCCCGGCCGTCAAGGCCCTGCGCGCGGTCACCTATGCGACGGCGGCACCCCCGCTGTTCGGCCTGCGCCGTTGGCTGCGCTGGGTCCTGCCCTGGGGCCTCTTCTGGTATCTGAAGCGCCGCTGGCAGGTCTTCCGGTCCCGCAAAAAAGGCGAAAAGGGGCACTAGAGAGCAATTAATGAGAGAATTTTATTGTCAATTATGCAATCTTTGGAAGAGAGCTGCTCTGCAGCTTCCCCAACTTTGATTGGTCCATGAGGTCAAGGGGAGAGCGGTTCGATGACAAAATTCATCGGGAATGATTTCGTCCGCCTACGCCGCGAGCCACAGTCAAGATCCAAGGTCTTTCTTACGCTGGCTTTTGGTGATGCGGTTGAAGTCGTCGATCACCAGGACGGCTTTGTGAAGCTTCGGGCACTGACCCATTTCGACGGAAGCGCGACGGGCTGGACCAAGAACAACCAAAAGCTCCAGCTAAGGGATACCGGCGTTCTTAAGTTCTCCATGGTCGATGTACAGCAGGGCGACGGTCTCATCATGGAGACCCCGTCCGGCAAGATCGTTTTGTTTGACGGGGGCGACAACAAGCTCTTTGCCAGGCATCTTGCCGCCCGGTTTCGTCATCGGGCTTCCAGCCCACAGAGTCCTCTGCCAATCGACGCAATGATCGTGACTCACGGCGATGCCGATCACTTCGACGGTTTGAATGACATCAAACGATCAGAGGAAGAAAGCGGTATCGCCGCGCGCAAACGGATTTTTATTCATCCGCAGCGGGTCTTTCACAACGGTTTGGTGAAGCAGTCAAGTTCCAAGCCGGGCGGGGGCCGCCGGAAGGACGTTGAGATGTTCGGCGCCACGCTGGAACAGAATGGTGAAACCTACGCGATCGACCTGCATGAAAATTTGTTAGAGGTTCCCGACGCAAGAATGAACCTACCGTTCAAGCGTTGGAAAAAGTCCCTGCAGCATTGGTCGGACCGGGGCCCAATAGAGTTTCGGCGCATCGCCCTTGGCGACGATACCGCGGAGGTCTTTGACTTTCTTGAGGAGGAAGGCATCGAAATCGATCTCCACGGCCCGGTCGTGGAGAGTGTACGCGATCCACAAAGCGGAGAGGATGTGCCTGCCTTGCGCTTCTTCCGTGCTCCGAAGAAGTCACCTGATATGCATCTGAGGGAAGCAGAATCGGGCTCGGTCTCAGCATCACACACGGTCAATGGCCATTCCATCGCAATGCGAATCCGGTTTGGCGGTCTGCGGCTCTATCTGACCGGAGATCTGAACCGCCCTGCAATGCAGTTGCTGCAGGAACAGGTTCCGAAGGAGTTTCTGGAATCTGAGATCATCAAGGCTCCGCACCACGGATCCGCGGATTTCGACTTCGAAGCTCTTGCAGCGATGCGCCCTGTGGTCGCCATCATCTCGTCAGGCGATGAGAGTTCCAACAAGGAACATATCCATCCACGCGCTACACTGATGGCGGCGCTCGGAAAGGTGATGCGCGAAAACACCGGCATCATCTTCAATACGGAGTTGGCGGCATTTTTTCACAAGCGCGACTTTGCGCACAAGCGGGAAGATCTGAAGAAGTTCTTCTCCGCAAGAAAGAACGAGGTCTTTACCGGCAGCGAGCTTGCGGACATGTTCACCGGCAAGCTCGAAGAGGGCGACCCGGAGTCGGCATTCTATGCCTTTGAGCGGACGAACTTCGGGATCATTCACATCCGAAGCGACGGTGAGAAAGTCCTGGTCTTCACCCATAGCGGCAAGAAGGGCATGAACGAAGCCTACGTCTTCACGGTTCGAACTGTCGACGGGACGACGAAGGTCAAGTTTGCCAAGAAGGCCGTTGTCCACTGACGCACGGCATTTGCACCGCCCAATCCAGGTGACGAGTCGAAAATAGTTGACCGACCGGATTTTTTCGACGCAATGCCTTCCGACCTTGCTCGCAGGTGCTTCCGATGCATCGTCTCATCGCTGTGCGATCCGCGCCGCTGGCTGCTCTTCCGGTCCCGCAGGCGCGAAAACCAAGTCTTGAAGCCGGAAGCCCCGCAGCCGTGATATCCTTGCGCGGTTGGTTTCCTACGCCCGCCTGCGGCTAGCTGGTCAGGACATGCACGACTCCCTCTTTCAGCGCATCGAGAGCAAACGCGAGGATCTGGTCGCGCTGACCTGCGATCTCATTCGCTTTCCCACGGTGAACCCGCCGGGGGAGGCCTATACGCCCTGCGCCGAGTTCCTGGGGGAGAGGTTGCGTGCCCGCGGCTTCGAGGTCTCCTATCACCGCGCCGAGGGGGAGGTGGGGGATTCCGCCCGCTATCCGCGCACCAACGTGCTGGCGCGCTTCAACGGCCGGGCGCCGGGTCCCTGCATCCACTTCAACGGCCACATCGACGTGGTGGCGGCGGGGCTGGGCTGGAGCGTCGATCCCTTCGCGCCAACGGTGCGTGATGGCAAGGTTTACGGGCGCGGCGCCTGCGACATGAAGGGCGGCCTCGCCGCCGCGGTGATCGCCGCCGAGGCTCTGCTGGAAGAATACCGCGACTTCGTCGGCGCCATCGAGGTCTCGGGCACCGTCGACGAGGAGTCCGGCGGCTACGCCGGGGTCGGCTATCTGGCCAAGCAGGGCTTCTTCTCGCGGCCCCGGGTCAGCCACGTGATCATCCCCGAGCCGCTGAACGTCGATCGCGTCTGCATCGGCCACCGCGGTGTCTGGTGGGCCGAGGTAGAGACCCGCGGGCGCATCGCCCATGGCTCCATGCCCTTCCTCGGCGACTGCGCGGTGCGCCACATGGCGGCCTTCCTGCAGAAGCTCGAAAGCGACCTCTACCCGGCCCTGGCGGCCAAGCGCACGGCGATGCCCGTGGTGCCGGAAGGCGCGCGCCAGTCGACCCTCAACATCAACTCCATCCACGGTGGCCTGCAGGAGGACTATGACGGTCTGCCGGCGCCCATGGTGCCGGACTCCTGCCGTCTGGTGCTCGACCGGCGCTACCTCATCGAGGAAGATCCCGAGGCGGTGAAAGACGAGATCGTCTCCCTTCTCGAAGGCCTGAAGCGCGACCGCGCCGGCTTCGACTATGCCCTGCGGGAGGTGCTGGCCTTCCAGCCGACCCTGACCGATGCCGACGCGCCGGTGGTCCGCGCGGTCTCCGCGGCAATCGAACAGGTGCTGGGCAAGCCGGCGGAGCAGGTGGTCTCGCCCGGGACCTACGACCAGAAGCACGTGGTGCGGGTCGGTCACCTGAAGGACTGCATTGCCTACGGCCCCGGCATCCTCGATCTGGCCCATCAACCGGATGAGTATGTCGGGATCGACGATATGATTGCCTCGGCCAAGGTCATGGCGGCGGCGACTTTGGCGCTTTTGGGCGGCGCCGGGGGCCGCTAAACTCCCGGCGGCATATCGAATGGGACCGCGCCGCGCCCCTGGCGGGCCGCCCTGCGCGCGGCTGACCGAAGGAGGCAGAGGACAACCATGACACGATCTCTCGCACGCGGCATCCTTGCCGGGGCCATCGCCTGTGGGCTGCTTGGCTTTGGCGCGGTGCAGGCCGCCGCTAAGGACAGCCTCACCCTCGCCATGCCGCTCGAGCCGCCGCACCTCGACCCCACCGCCGGGGCGGCCGCGGCCATCGACGAGGTGGTCTACGCCAACATCTTCGAGGGGCTCACCCGCATCGACAGCAGCGGCACGGTGCAGCCGGCCCTGGCCGAGAGCTGGAGTGTTTCCGGCGACGGCCTCACCTACACCTTCGCCCTGCGCTCCGGCGTCACCTTCCACGACGGGACGGGCTTGGACTCCGGGGACGTGAAGTTCTCCCTCGACCGCGCCATGGCCGAGGACAGCACCAACGCCCAGAAAGGGCTCTTCGGCGCCATCGCCGAGGTGGCGGCGCCGGATGCGGGCACCGTGGTCATCACCCTGAAGCAGCCGGCCGGCAACCTGCTGTTCAATCTCGGCTGGGGCGACGCGGTGATCGTGGCGCCGGAAAGCGCCGGGACCAACAAGAGCCAGCCCGTCGGCACCGGGCCCTTCGCCTTCGAGCGCTGGGTCAAGGGTGACCGCGTGGAGATGGTGCGCAACGACAGCTACTGGGGCAGACCCGCCAAGCTGGCCAAGGCGACCATCAAGATCATCCCCGATCCGGCAGCGGCCACGGCGGCCATGCTTGCCGGCGACATCGACGCCTATGCCAACTTCCCGGCGCCCGAGGCGCTGGCGCAGTTCGAGGCCGACCCCCGCTTCAAGGTGGTCATCGGCAGCACCGAAGGCGAGACCATCCTCGCCATCAACAACGCCCGCGGCCCCTTGAGCGATCTGCGGGTGCGCCGCGCCCTCTCCCACGCCGTCGACCGCCAGGCGGTGATCGACGGGGCCATGTTCGGCTACGGCACGCCCATCGGCACCCACTTCGCCCCGCACCACCCGGCCTATGTCGACCTGACCGCCAGCTATGCCTACGATCCGGCGAAGGCCAAGGCGCTGCTGGCCGAAGCCGGCTATGCCGAGGGCCTGAAGCTCAGCCTGAAGCTGCCGCCGCCCAGCTATGCCCGGCGCGGCGGCGAGATCATCGCCGCCCAGCTCGCCGCCGTCGGCGTGGAAACCGAGATCAGCCAGGTCGAGTGGGCCCAGTGGTTGGAGCAAGTCTTCCGGGGCACCGACTACGACCTCACCATCGTCTCCCACACCGAGCCCATGGACATCGGCATCTACGGCCGCGAGACCTACTACTTCAACTACCAGGACGCCGACTTCAAGGCGCTGATGGCCAAGCTGAACGCCACGGTGGACGAGGGCGCCCGCTACGGCCTGCTGGCCGATGCCCAGAAGAAGCTCTCCGACGACGCGGTGAACGTCTTCCTGTTCCAGCTCGCCAAGCACGGCGTCTGGAACAAGGACGTGATCGGCCTCTGGGAGAACAGCCCGGTGCAGGCCAACGACCTCACCGCGGTCTATTGGCAGTAACGCGTCGAGCGGCGCGCGAAGGAGTCCTCCCCCCTTGCGGGGGAGGAATGAGGAGGGGGGTCGGCGCAAGCCGGTAACGCATGAGCATGCGGATCTGCCTCGTCCCCCCCACCCCAACCCTCCCCCACCAGGGGGGAGGGGGCGGTTATTCGGCCACCGGCTAGCGCGTCATGGCCCTCTTCGTCCTGCAGCGGCTGGCCGCCCTGGTCGTCACGCTTCTGGTTGCCAGCCTCGTCGTCTTCCTGGTGATGGAGGTGCTGCCGGGCGACCCGGCGGCGATCATGCTGGGGGTCAATGCGCGCGAAGACACCCTGGCGGCCCTGCGCGCGGAGATGGGGCTCGATAAGCCGGCCCTCGAACGCTACCTCATCTGGGTCGGCGGGCTGCTCACCGGCGATCTCGGGCGCAGCTACACCTACGGCGTGACGGTCTGGGAACTGGTGGGCGAACGCATCGGCCTCTCCCTGCCGCTGGCGCTGATCGCCATCGTGCTTTCGACGGCGCTGGCCATTCCCCTGGGCGTGCTGGCGGCGGCCAAGCGCAACAAGGCCGCCGACGTCGGCGTCATGGGCTTCACCCAGTTGGGGATCGCCATTCCCAACTTCTGGTTCGCCATGCTGCTGATCCTGCTCTTCGCGGTCTATTGGCGGGTGCTGCCGGCGGGCGGCTTCGCTGGCTGGGATGCCGGTTTCTGGCCGGCGCTGCAGACCCTGCTGCTGCCGGCGGTGGCGCTGGCCCTGCCCCAGGCGGCGATCCTGGCGCGGGTCACCCGGTCCTCGGTGCTGGAGACCCTGGGGGAGGATTATGTGCGCACCGCCCGCGCCAAGGGGTTGAGCCGGCGCGCCGCGCTCTGGCGCCATGCCGTGCGCAACGCCCTCATCCCCGTGGTCACCATCATGGGCCTGCAGTTCTCCTTCCTCCTGGCCGGCACCATCATCATCGAGAACGTCTTCTACCTGCCGGGCCTCGGGCGGCTGATCTTCCAGGCCATCGCCCAGCGCGACCTCATCGTGGTGAAGGACCTGGTGATCCTGCTGGCGGCCAGCGTGGTGGTGGTGAACTTCCTGGTCGACCTGCTCTACGCGGTGCTGGACCCGCGGCTGCGCGGTGCGCGCCATGGCCTCTGAACCGCAAGCAGGGTCTTGGCGTGAGTTCTGGCAGCGCGGCCGCGGCCAGGCCAACCTGATGATCGGCCTCGCCGTCACCCTGGTACTGGTGGCGGTGGCGCTGCTCTCCCTGGTCTGGACTCCCTATCCCATCGCCGTCATCGACGTGCCGGGCAAGCTGCAGCCGCCTTCGGCGGAGCACTGGCTGGGCACCGATCAGTTCGGCCGCGACGTGCTCTCGCGCATCATGGCCGGGGCGGTGAATTCCATCGCCGTCTCCCTGGTCGCCGTCGGCATCGGCGCCGGCATCGGGGTGCCGCTGGGCGCCCTCGCCGCCGCCCGGCGCGGCCTGGTCGAAGAGGTGGTGATGCGCTTCAACGACTTCACCTTCGCCTTTCCCGCGCTGCTGTCGGCGGTGATGATCACCGCCCTCTTCGGACCGGGGGCGGTCAACGCCATCGTCGCCATCGGCATCTTCAACATCCCGGTCTTCGCGCGGCTGACCCGCGGCGCTGCGCTCAGCCTCTGGCAGCGCGACTTCGTGCTGGCCGCGCGGGTCGCCGGGCGTGGGCGTACCCGCATCACCCTCGACCACATCCTCCCCAACATCGCCAGCCTACTGATCGTGCAGATGACCATCCAGTTCGCCCTGGCGATCCTCGCCGAGGCGGGGCTCAGTTACCTGGGGCTCGGCACCCAGCCGCCCAACCCGAGCTGGGGCAAGATGCTGAACGAGGCCCAGACCCTGATGTTCCTGGCCCCGCAGCTGGCGGTCTTCCCGGGCCTCGCCATCATGATCACCGTGCTGGGGCTCAACCTGCTGGGCGACGGCCTGCGCGATCTTCTCGACCCGCGCCTGCGGCGGCTGCGCTGAGATGGAAGTGCCATGACGCTGCTCAGCCTGCAGGACCTGCGCGTCACCATCGACACGCCCGATGGCCCGGCCACCCTGCTGGACGGCGTCAGCTTCGAACTCGCCGCGGGGCAGAGCCTTGGCGTCGTCGGCGAGTCCGGCTGCGGCAAGTCGATGACGGCGCTGGCGGTGATGGGCCTGCTGCCGGCGGCGGCGCGTGCCCAAGGGCAGATCCTGTTCGAAGGCCGGGACCTGCTGGCCCTCGACGAAGACGCGCTCTGCCGGGTGCGGGGGCGGCGCATCGCCATGGTCTTTCAGGAGCCCATGACGGCCTTGAACCCGGTGAAGACCATCGGCGACCAGGTGGCCGAGGGTCTGCGCTGGCACCTCGGGCTCGGGCGTGGCGCGGCCGAGGCCCGCGCCCTGACGCTGCTCCAGCGGGTCGGCCTGCCGGCGCCGCGCTTCTCGCCCCAGCTCTATCCCCACCAGCTTTCCGGCGGCCAGCGCCAGCGGGTGGTGATCGCCATGGCCCTGGCCTGCGAGCCGGCGCTGCTCATCGCCGACGAACCGACCACCGCGCTGGACGTCACCAGCCAGGCGGAGATCCTGGACCTCATCGCCGAGGTGACGGCGGAACTCGGCATGGCGCTGATGCTGATCACCCACGACCTCGCCGTGGTCTGGCAGAACACCGCCGCCATGCTGGTGATGTACGCCGGCTGCGTGGTGGAGCGCGGGGCGACGGCGGAGGTCTTCGCCCGCATGGCCCATCCCTATACCCGCGGCCTACTGGCCGCCTCGCCCCACGGCCTGGATGCCGATCTGCCCTCCGGGCACCGCCTCGCGACCATTCCCGGCCAAGTGCCCGATCCGCACCAACGCCCGCCGGGCTGTATCTTCGCCGGGCGCTGCCGGCGTGCGGCCGACGCCTGCCTGCCGCGCCCGCCGGCCGAACGCACCCTGGTGCCCGGCCACGGGGTGGCCTGTCTCTTCCCGCATGATGACGAGGCGCCGGCATGACGGTGACCGCCCCCCTGTTGCGGGTCGAGGACCTGACCCTCGACTACACGCTGCCGCGCCGCCGCCTCTTCGAAGCGGCGCCGCGCTTCCGCGCGCTGAACGCCGTCAGCCTGCAGCTCGCCAAGGGGGAAAGCCTGGCGGTGGTGGGCGAGTCCGGCAGCGGCAAGTCGAGCCTCGCCCGCGCCGTCCTCGCCCTGGAGCGGCCCACCGCCGGGCGGGTGGAACTGCTGGGCCGGGATGTCTACGCCCTGGCGCTGGGCCCGCTGCGGGCGTTACGCCGCCACGCCCAGATGGTGTTCCAGGACCCCTACGGCTCCCTCGATCCGCGGCGCAAGGTGGGCTGGATCGTCGCCGAGCCGCTGGACGCCCTGGAGCAAGGCGTTGCCGGCGACGAGCGAAGAGCGCGCATCGCCGAAGTGCTCGAATCCGTCGGCCTCAAGGCCCGCGACGCCGAGAAGTTCCCCCATGAGTTCTCCGGCGGCCAGCGCCAGCGCATCGCCATCGCCCGGGCGCTGATCACCCATCCCGATCTGATCGTCGCCGACGAGCCGGTCTCCGCCCTCGACGTTTCGGTGCAGGCCCAGGTGCTGAACCTCTTCATGGACCTGCGCGAACGTCTCGGTCTCAGCTACCTCTTCATCTCCCACGACTTGGCCGTGGTCCGCCATGTCGCCGAGCGGGTCGCCGTGATGTGCCAGGGGGAAATCGTCGAAGAGGGTATGGTGGAGGAGGTCTTTCGCCGGCCTCAACATCCCTACACCCGCAAGCTCCTCGCCGCCGTGCCGCGCATCGGCGGCGCGCGGCGCGGGGAGCCGGCGGCTACAGCAGCGCCGTGACGATGGCGGTCCACTCTTCGTCGTGGCTGCTTTGCGCGTGGGGTTTGCCGGCGCGGCGGTACCAGTAGCCGGCGTTGCTCTCGTCGCCCTCGACGCGGTGCAGATAGGCATGGACCCAGGCACCGTCGTCCGACTTGTCGGACTGGGCGAGGCGGTGGGCGGCGTGCCAGTCGCCCCTGGCCGCCTGCCAGAGGGCGGCCAGGGGCGCGCTCAGGTCCGCCGGCGGTTCCGCCGCTTCCAAGCTGCTGCGAAAGGCGTTCAGATCCATTTCCGGCCCCTTAATCCCGGAAGATCCGCTCGCCCTGTTCGTCGATGATCTGGCGGCCCTTCACCAGGGAGAAGTCGTTGGCGTCTTTCTGGGAGCCGTGGGTGTCGGCGCGCAGGAAGGTGTGTTCCTTCATCTCGCCGTCGATCTCCTTGCGGATGATCCCTGCGGTGAGCCACTGGCTGCCCTGCCGGCGCGCCGCCGGTTGGATCTGGAAGCCCTTGTAGTCTTCCGCCTCGGCTGTCGGCGCGGGTTCCCCGCCGCCGTCGCCGCCACCGCCGAATAGCTTGCTGAAGAAGCCCATGGTGCTGATCCCTGTTCTATGCCGCCCTTCGGTTCGGGCCTGTTCTGGGAACAGATTACTCCGCCAAGGGCATTCTTCCTAGGGCGCGATCTGCTCTATGCTCGTGCCGAACCCGCGATGACCCGGGAGTGTTCTTGACCCGCCTCTACCACCCCGCGCTCTACGACCACCAGGCCGCCATCGGCAGCTACTGGGAGGCCTCGGCAGCGCCGCTGGGCCGCGCCACGCCACCGCTGGCGGGCGAGGCCCGCTGCGAGATCGCGGTGATCGGGGCGGGCTACACCGGGCTGACGGCAGCCCTCGCCCTTGCCGAGGAGGACGGCGCCGAAGTGACGGTGCTGGAGGCCGGCGATCCCGGCTGGGGCGCCTCCGGCCGCAACGGCGGCTTCTGCTGCCTGGGTGGTGCGAAGCTGGACTACACCACCATGGTCCGGCGCTACGGCCTGGAGGAGACGCGGCGCTTCTTCCGCGTGCAGGTGGAGGCCGTGGAGTTGGTCACCGCCTTCTGCGCCGAACGCGGCATCGAGGCGGACCTCACCGGCAGCGGCGAGATCATCCTGGCCCACAAGGCAAACCGCATGGCTGGGCTCCGGGAAGAGCAGGCGCAGTTCCGCGATCTCTTCGGCCTCAACTGTCCGCTGCTGGACAACGACGCGCTTGCCGAGCGCGGCCTGGCGGCGGCGGGCTTCCACGGCGGCCTGCTGGTCCCGGTCGGCTGCGGCCTGCATCCCCTGAAGTATCTGCGCGGCCTCGCCCGGGCGGCCATCGATGCGGGAGTCACGGTCCACGGCCGCTCGCCGGTGACGGCGCTCCGGCGGGAGGCGGGCGGCTTCCGCCTGGAAACGCCGCAGGGCAGCCTTTCCGCCCGCAAGGTGATCGTCGCCACCAATGGCTACAGCGAGGAGGCGCGCTTTCCAGCGCTTGCCGGGCGCCTGCTGCCGGTGCTCTCCAACATCCTGGTGACGCGGCCCCTCACGGAGCAAGAGCGCACCCAGCAGGGCTGGACCGAGACCACCATGTGCGCCGACAGCCGCCGCCTGCTGCACTATTTCCGCCTGCTGCCGGACGGGCGCTTCCTGTTCGGCGGGCGCGGCGGCGTTTCCGGCTCTCCCGTGGCGGCGGTCCAGGGACAACACCGTCTGCGCCGTGCCTTCGAGCGTCACTTCCCGGCCTGGCGGGCTGTCGAGACGGACTGTTTCTGGCGCGGTCTGGTGTGTCTGACGCGGCCCTGGGTGCCCTTCATTGGGGCGCTGAACGAAGAGGGGCTCTACGCCGCCCTGGCCTATCACGGCAACGGCGTTTCCTTCACCGCTTATGCCGGCCGCGCGCTGGCCGCCCTGGTCGCCGGGCGTCAGGGCGGTGCGGCCCTGCCCGCCGTGTTGCGGGCGCCGTTGCCGCCCTTTCCCCTGCCGTTTTTGCGCAAGGCCTATCTGGCCGGCGCCTATGGCGTCTACAGCCTGCAGGACGCCCTTTAGTGACATCCCGCTCGTGGCTTAGCCTTCCCAGAGCCGCGGAAAGAAATCGCTGTCGATGGCATCGCCTTCGCGGTGGCCGGCGGCTTCCATGATTGCACGCTCCTGCTGCGCCCAATCGCCGCGATAGCGGATGCGTCCGTCCTCCTTGGTCATGCGCAGGGTGTAGCGCCGCACGGTCTTGGCGGGGGTGGTGCTGGAGAGGGCGCCGTGCAGGGTGCGCATGTCGAAGAAGACGCAGTCCCCCGGCTTGCAGGCGAAGGAGACGAGATCGTAATCCTCGGGGCGGGCGTCGATGTCCGGCGGCGCCTCGTAGCGCAGGCCTTTGACCAGGCCCGGTTCGCCGGCGGTGCGGTGATCGGCGAAGTAGGTGCGCAGGAACAGCCGGTTCCAGAGATGCGATCCGCGCACGAAGGCGATGCCGTCCTCCTTGGAGGTTTCGTCCAGCGGCAGCCAGAGCACGCACATGCTGCCTTCGAAGTCGAAGTAGGAGATGTCGTGGTGCCAGGGCGGCCGGGCGGTGGCGCCGGCTTCGCGCAGGAACCAGTTGTCCATCACCAGGTTGATTCGCCGCGCGTCCAGCAGTTGCGCCGCCAGAGCGGCGGCGGGGGAGTGCCGGACGAAACGCTCAAAGGGCTTAAAGTCGGACCAGACCCAGAAGTCCTCGATATAGCGTGGCCCGTCGTCTTGCCCGGAGGGCCGGCGGACCTCCTGCCTGGGGCTGGGCCGTTCCAGGTTCTCATCGATACCGCGGGTCAGGACGTCCAGCCAGGCCCGGTCGAAGACCTGGCGCAGGCAGACCACGCCGTCGCGGCGGAAGGCGGCAAGGTCCTTGGCGCCGATCTCGGGCGGCGGGGAAACCGGCGCGGGCACTTCCGGGGTGTCGGGCATGGCAGACATTAGCGGCCCTCTTGTTTGAAAGGATCGGGAGAGTCCAGGGTCGGGTCCAACCATAGCGCCTGGCGGTGGCGGAATGCCATGGGCGCGCGGACATCCGGGTGAGGAGAGGCTGGACAGGGGGGATTGCCCTTCTCATACTTATTGCAAGCAAGAACGACAAATGTTCATCCAGTGGGGTTCCGACGCGCGGGCCGCAGGACCAGCCGCAAGATCAGGCGCCGTCGGCCGCCACGCTGCCTCTGGGGAGGTCAGACCCATGTGCCACATCTTTGCCGGACAGGATCCCGAAACCTATCGCTTCGTCACCCGCTCCATTCGGATCAACGGTCACAGCACCTCGGTGCGCCTGGAAGCGCGGTTTTGGGACATCCTGGAGACCATCGCCGACACGCAAGGCATGACCGTGCCGCAGTTCGTTTCCGAGCTCTATGAAGAGGTTCTGGAACTGCAGGGCGAGATCCACAACTTCGCCTCGCTGCTGCGTTGCGCCTGCCTGGTCTATCTGACCGACAAGCGTTTCGCCGCCGCGCCGCGGGTGCCGGCCAAGCTGGCGGTCGAGGAAGGCGTCGCGGTCTAGCAGGCTCTCTTGTTTTGGCGGCGCCGGCCCGCTCCCCCGCCCGGCCACCCAGCACCAGTATCCTATGGGTGGCCGGGCGGGGGAGCGGTCTGGAACCGCTTCGGCTTAAGTCGAAAACGCTATAGCCCCGTCCCCAGATCGGTGCCTCGAGCCGCTGTAGTAGCGGCATAACACCACCCAAGCGGCTGCTACGGCTAGACTTTCCGCAGCGTCAAAAGAACAACGACAAACGCTTCGGGAGGATCGCCGGGTGCTGCGCCAGCTGCTCTGCGCCTGCGCCCTGTTGCCGTCCCTGGCCGCGCCCGCATTGGGCGCCGAGGGTGAGGGCACCAGGGGCGAAGAGCTCTTTCGCAAGAACTGCAAGACCTGCCACAGCCTCACCGACGACGGCGTTCGCCGGGCCGGCCCCCATCTCGCCGGCGTCATCGGCCGGCAGGTGGGCATTCTGGACGGCTTCGCCTACTCCGAGGCCCTGAAGGACGCCACCTTTGCCTGGGACGCCGACCGGCTGGACGGCTGGCTGACCAATCCCCAGGCCTTCCTGCCGGGCACCTACATGCTCTACCGCCAGGCCGACCCGGGAATCCGCCGGGACATCATCGACTATCTGCAGGCCGCCGTGGGCGGCGCGGGCAACTGACCAGGGAAGCACGAACCATGGCCAAAGCCATCCACACCATGATCCGCGTGATGAACGAAGAGCGCTCCACCGACTTCTACCATAAGGCCTTCGGCCTGGGGATCGCCGACCGCTTCGATTTCGACGACTTCACGCTGATCTATCTGCGCAATCCGGAAAACGACTTCGAGGTCGAGCTGACGGTGAACAAGAGCCAGGCCGAGCCCTACACCCACGGCACCGGCTATGGGCACCTGGCGGTCGCCGTCGAAGATCTGGAGGCGGAGCACGCGCGCTTCGAGGAACTGGGGCTGCAGCCCAATCCCATCAAGGAATTTCACCGCGACGGCGCGCTGATGGCGGCGTTCTTTTTCGTCCAGGACCCCGACGGCTACAAGATCGAGGTCCTGCAATGCCATGGGCGCTATCGCTGAGGATCACGGCAGAGAGAAGAAGAGAAGACCGGCAACGGCAGAACAACACGAAGGATCGAGGAGGAAAGCCATGAGGACCTTGGACAAGCGGGCGAAAGTCACCCGCCGGCGGTTCCTGAAGACCGCCGGGGCCGGCACGGCCGGCGTGATCGCGGTGGTCAACGGCGGCGTCGTCATGGGCGCCGGCGGGGCCTGGGCCATGGAGGTGAAGACCCTGAGCCCGGAGACCATGGCGACCCTGGTGCAGATGGCCCGCGACATCTATCCGCACGACCATCTGGCCGACAAGTACTACGCCCAGGCGATGATCGGCTACGACGCCTCGGCCGGCGAGGATGCCGAGCTGAAGGCCATGCTGGAGGACGGCGTGAAGCTGCTGGACGCCACCGCCCAGGCCCGCCACGGCGGCGGCTATCTCTCGGTGGCCTGGGAGGAGGAGCGGGTGGCGATCCTCACCTCCCTGGAGGGTAGCGGCTTCTTCCAGAAGATCCGCGGCGGCCTGGTCACCGGCCTCTACAACCAGCCCGAAGTCTGGGGGAAGTTCGGCTACGAGGGACCCTCGGCCGAACAGGGCGGCTACATCAGCCGCGGCTTCGACGACATCGACTGGCTGGAAGCCTGAGCGGGAGGCACGACCATGGCAAAGACATACGACCTGAACGACGACTCCGTGGTCGTCGTCATCGGATCCGGCGCCGGCGGCGGCACGCTGGGCACCGAATTGGCCCTCAAGGGGGTCGACACCGTGATCCTGGAGGCGGGCGGGCGCCACGAGATCCAGGACTTCGACAACGACGAGTGGGGGATGTTCGTCAAGATCTCCTGGCTCGACGCGCGCACCACCTCCGGCGACTGGCGGGTGGCCAGGGACTTCCCCGGCCTGCCGGCCTGGATCGTCAAGGCGGTGGGCGGTTCCACCGTACACTGGGCCGGCGCCTCCCTGCGTTTCCAGGAGCACGAGTTCAAGGTGCGCAGCGCCTACGGCGACATTCCCGGCGCCAGCCTGTTGGACTGGCCCATCGGCCTTTCCGACCTGGAGCCCTATTACGCCAAGGCCGAAGACCGCATGGGCGTGACCCGCACCAACGGCATCGAGGGCCTGCCTGGCAACAACAACTTCAAGGTCATGAAGGCCGGCGCCGACAAGCTGGGCTACAAGCACTGCCACACCGGGCGCATGGCCATCAACTCCGCCCCGCGCGACGGGCGCGGGCCCTGCCAGCAGATCGGTTTCTGCTTCCAGGGCTGCAAGTCCGGCGCCAAGTGGTCGACGCTCTATTCGGAGATCCCCAAGGGCGAGGCCACCGGCAAGTTGGAGGTGCGGCCCAACAGCCAGGTGCTGCAGATCGAACACGACGCCTCCGGCAAGGTGACCGGCGTGCTCTACGCCGACGCCGAGGGCAAGCAGCACCGCCAGAAGGCCCGGGCGGTGGCGGTGGCCGGTAACTCAATCGAATCGCCGCGCCTGCTGCTGAACTCCGCTTCGTCGATGTTCCCCGATGGCCTGGCGAATTCCTCCGGCCAGGTGGGGCGCAACTACATGCGCCACATGACCGGCAGCGTCTACGCCATCTTCGACCGGCCGGTGCATATGTACCGCGGGACCACCATGGCGGGGATCATCACCGACGAGTCCGTGAATGATCCGTCGCGCGGTTTCGTCGGCGGCTATGAGATGGAAACCCTGTCGCTGGGCCTGCCCTTCATGGCGGCCTTCCTCAACCCCGGCGCCTGGGGCCGCAGTTTCACCACCGCCATGGACATGTACGACCACATGGCCGGCATGTGGCTGGTGGGCGAGGACATGCCGCAGGAGACCAACCGTGTGAGTCTGCATGCGACCATGAAGGATCAGCACGGCCTGCCGGTGCCCGATGTGCACTTCGACGACCACGCCAACGACATCGCCATGCGCAACCATGCCTTTCAGCAGGGTGCGGCGGTCTACGACGCGGTGGGGGCGGTCAGGACCTTCCCGACGCCGCCCTATCCCTCGACCCACAATCTGGGCACCAACCGCATGAGCGAGAAGCCGCGCGATGGCGTGGTCAACAAGTGGGGCCAGACCCACGACATCGCCAACCTCTTCATCTCCGACGGCAGCCAGTTCACCACCGGCGCGGCGGAGAACCCGACGCTGACCATCGTCGCCCTGGCCCTGCGGCAGGCCGACTATATCGCCGAGCAGTTGGGGCAGGGCGCGATCTGAGCATGCGGTCTGACCACGCATTTGCGCTCTGACCGCTCCTGTCTTGTCGCCCCCGCCTAACCCGCGGGGGCAGTCTGTCGGGGACCGCCCGTTTTCGTCACTGCTGCCGGGCGGTCTCCAGGTTCCCACTGGCGGCGGCCCCATCCTGCCGGGCCGCCGCATTTTTTTGCGCGAACGGCCTGGCGCCCCCACATAGGTGGAGGCACCCATCGACGGTGCCGATGACCGAACCGGCAGCGGGGTTTCCACCGCCATGGCCAGGCCGCGACAGATGAGTAGGCTTTTGGGGCTCGTCCCGGCGCTGCTGCTGCTGGTATCCGCCGCCAAGGCGCAGGCCGCGCCCAGCGACCTGCCCGGCTGGGGCGCGGCGCGCTGGGGCATGGAGAGGTCCGCGTTGGAGGCCGCCCTGGGAACGCTGGCCAGCCCTCTGCCGGGGCGCTGGCTCTACGGCGGCGCCTATGCCGACCTCGCGGTGGTCGACGTGGTCATGGCCGAGCTGACGTTCACCGCCTATCTGCAGATGGACGCGGAGACCGACCGCCTGCGTCAAGTGCTGATGGAGCGGCGCCGGGTGGGCGCGACGCCGGCGGCCTTCGAACGGCTGGTGGAGTTTCTCGAGGAGACCTATGGCCCGCCCACCCTGGAATGCGCCCAGGCCAAGCGCGGCGGGACGCCCCTCGACTACCGGCTGATCTGGCGCTTCCCCACCACCACGGTGCACCTGAAGTTCCTCGACTTCTCCACCACCGCCGCATTCGGCCGCGACCCCCAGGCCGGCCACGACCCGCTGCGCCCTGAGCGCGAGGTGCGCCGGAACCTCCGGCGCTTCTTCCCCCGCCGCATCCTCCTGCGCTTCCACGACGCCCAGGAAAACGACCTGGACCGGGGGTGTGAGTAGCGAGACTGTGCGCCTCGACTGTGCCTGGCCGATGCTACGGAAACACGGCTGAAACCTCTTCGGACGCGACAGAAGCCGTGCCGTCGACGTAGTATCCCGGCCAACGCCGCAAACCACAGTCGCCGGAGCGGTGGTCCGCTCGATCGGCATTTGTTTGGAGGCGTTCATGCAGCCCGAATCTGACGCGCTTTGCGAAACCCTGGACCCGGCGGACTGGGAGCCGGTGCGTGCGCTCTCCCACAGCATCGTCGACGAGGCCGTCGACTATCTGCGCGGCGTGCGCGACCAGCCGGTCTGGCGGGAGATGCCCGCCGAGGTCCGTGCGCGCTACCGCGAAGGCCCGCCCGAGGGTCCGAGCGATCTGCAGGCCGTCTATGGCGAACTGACGGAAACCCTGATGCCCTATCCAATGGGCAACATCCACCCGCGCTTCTGGGCCTGGTACATGGGCTCCAGCAACTACACCGGCGCCCTCGGCGACTTCCTGGCCGCGGTGCTCGGCTCCAATCTCGGCGGCGGCAACCACGCCGCGGCCCTGATGGACGGCCAGGTCGCCGACTGGCTGCGCCAGATGATCGGCCTGCCCGAAGGGTCCGGCGCCACCCTGGTCAGCGGCGGCACCATGGCCAATATCGTCGGGCTTACGGTGGCCCGCGGCGTCAAGGCGGCGGAAGCGGGGGTGGATGTCCGCGAAGAGGGCGTGGCGGCGATCGAACGGCCCTTGCGCTTCTACGCCTCGGACCAGGCGCATAGCTGCCACCACAAGGCGGTGGAAGTCCTGGGCCTCGGGCGCCGCGCGCTCACCCTGCTGCCCACAGACGATGCCCTGCGCCTGGACCTCGATGCCCTGGCCGAAGCGATTGTCCGCGACCGCGAAGCCGGCTTCACCCCGGCCTGCGTCATCGCCACCGCGGGAACCGTCAACACCGGGGCGATCGACGACCTGCCGGCCATCGCCGATCTCTGCGCACGCGAGGGGCTGTGGTTCCATGTCGACGGCTGCATCGGCGCGTTGCTGGCCATCGCGCCGCAGCACGCCCACCTGGTCGCCGGGATCGAGCGGGCCGACTCCGTGGCCCTCGATCCCCACAAGTGGCTGCACGCCCCCTTTGAGGTGGGTTGCGCCCTGGTGCGCGACCGAACCACCCACCGCAACACCTTCGCCCTCTCGCCGGATTACCTGCAGACCCAGGAGCGCGGGGTCGCCGCGGCCGAGATGCTCTACGACTACGGCCTTCAGACCTCCCGCGGGTTCCGCGCGCTGAAGGTCTGGATGGCCCTGAAGGAACATGGCGTGGCCAAGTTCGGGCGGTTGATCGACCGGGACATCCATCTGGCCCGGCGCCTCGCGGCGCGGATCGAGGCGACCGAGCGGCTGGAACTCACCGCACCGGCGCCCATCAACATCGTCTGCTTTCGCTACGATCCCGGCGGGTGCGACGAAGCGCCGCTTAAGGCGCTCAATATCGAGATCATGCTGCGGCTGCAGGAGAGCGGTACCGCCACGATATCCGATACCACCGTTCAGGGCCGGCACTGCCTGCGGGCCGCGCTCAACAATCACCGGACCCGGCCCGAAGACCTGGATCTGCTGGTTTCGGAGGTGCAGCGGCTCGGCGACAGCCTGGCGGGCGCGGTCCCGGCGGCGGTGAACCAAAGCTAGAAGCCGCCGGTTCATCGGCAGGAATCCCTGCGGCCGGCGAGGGGATCTTGGGCTATCCTGTGGTGCCGAGGAAGTGAAAAAGGATGGCCCCTGTGACCCAAAGCGTCCGCCACGGGCCCGGCTATTACCGTGCCGAGGACTGCAGGCTGAAGGATTTTGCCGATCTGACCGGCCGCCGGCTCGCGGCTGCGGAGGTGCCGCAAGCCGGCGCCATCGAGCGGAACATTCCGGTCTACGACATGGCGCGGCTGCGCCCGGCGTTGGAGGACCCCGGCGCCCGGCACGCGCTGATGGCAGAGTGGGCCCGTGTCTTGCGGGACAACGCCGGCGTTTTGATCCTGCAGCGGGCCTATGGGGAGGTGTCTGCGATCGATGCGGCCACCGCGGTCTACCGCGCGATCATTGTCCGCGAGAAGCAGACCAGGGCCAGCGGCGCGGACCACTTCGCGGCGGCGGGCAAGAACGACCGGATCTGGAACTCCCTGCAGAAGCTCTGCGAGCAGGCGCCTGAAACCTTCGTGGATTACTTTGCGAACCCGGCGGTCGATGCGGTCTGCGAAGCCTGGCTCGGCCCCAACTATCAGATGACCGCCCAGGTCAATGTGGTCTATCCCGGGGGCGCGGCCCAAAAGGCGCACCGCGACTACCATCTCGGCTTCCAGACGGCCGAGGTCTGCGCCGGCTATCCGGCCCATGTGCACGAGCTTTCGGCGGCCCTGACGCTCCAGGGTGCCATCGCCCACTGCGACATGCCGGTGGAAAGCGGCCCCACCAAGCTGCTGCCCTTTTCCCAGCTTTACCGGCCCGGCTACGCCGCTTGGCGCCGCGACGACTTCAGCGCCCATTTCGAAGCGCAGGCGGTGCAGGTCCCGCTTCGCAAGGGCGATGCGCTGTTCTTCAATCCCGCTTTGTTCCACGCCGCCGGGGCGAACGTCAGCGCGGACGTCGAACGCATGGCCAACCTGCTGCAGATCTCCTCGGCCTTCGGCCGCGCCATGGAGACCATCGACCGCGACGCCATCTGCCGGCTGCTCTATCCTCCTGTTCTGGCCGCCCACCAACAGGGAAGGCTGTCGCCGCTGGACCTGAAGGCCGTGCTGGCCGCCTCTGCCGAGGGTTACTCCTTCCCGACCAACCTGGACTCCGACCCGCCGGACGACGGCCTCGCCCCGGAAAGCCAGCAGGCGCTGTTTCACCGCGCCGTCGCCGAAGGCTGGTCCGCGGAGGACTTCAACCGCGCCCTTGACGCCCTGCGGGAGCGGCGCAGGGCATAGCCGTCGCCCGATACTCCGGACCATCGGATCATTCCTCTAACGATGCCTCCAGGGTATCGTTGGGCATGGAACTCAGACATCTTCGCTACTTCGTCGCCATCGCCGACCATGGCGGCGTACGCCCGGCCGCGGACCGGCTGAACGTTGCCCAGCCCGCCGTCTCGCGGCAGATCAAGGACCTGGAAGCCGAGCTTGGCATCGCGCTGCTGCGCCGCGAGGGGCGGGGGGTCGTGCTGACGGATGCCGGCAAGGTCTTCGCCGAAGAGGCGCGTGCCGTCCTGGAACGGACCGCCGCCGCCGTGGACAAGGCACAGCGCGTCGCGCGGGGCCGGGGCGGAACGCTCAGGATCGGCCTGCTGGAAAACGCCTCCTGGTCGGGGCCTCTGCCGAGCGCGCTGAACCGCTTCGCGCGGGCCTATCCGGACATTCAGCTCGACGTGGTGCCGCTGGGATCGGTTGCGCAGATCGACGCCGTCCGCGACGGCCTGCTCGATGCCGGCTTCGTCTACCGCCAGGACAATCTCGTCGAAGGCGCGTTGGTGGCGCACCCGCTGGCCACCGACGACGTGGTTCTTGCCGCCTCCATCGACACGGCCTTTGACCGCGAGGGTCCGCTCGAACCGGAGGACATCGACGGGCTGCCGATGGTTGCCTTCCCGCGCGAGGCCGCGCCGGCCTATTTCGACCGGCTGAATGCCGCACTGGCGGCGCTCGGCCTCGAGCCACGGATCGTGCAGCGGGCCGCCACCGAGACGACGATTCTAAGCCTCGTTTCGGCCGGTGTCGGCTGCGCCCTGGTGAATTCGGCCAACAGGCAGCGGCCGCCGCGGGGCGTTCAGTTCCGCGAGGTGAGGGGGCTTTCGGTGCCGCTCGCGTTCGTCTTCATCCATCGGGCCAATCCGGGCAGCCTGACGCAGTGCCTCATCGAGACGGTCCTGCAGAAATGATATCTATAGGGCATCGGTTTTAGACAATAACGGTATTTGTCGTTATTGATTGCCGCGCCCATCTTCGGCCTATCCAATCACGCCGCGATGGAGATGGCCGATGAGACGCCTTGCCCTTGCAGCCGCCCTTGCGGTGGCGCTGCCCCTCGGCGCCAACGCGCAGACGGCGCTGCCGGCGCTTCAGGGCAGTCCCGTCACCGCCGAGACGCTGGTCGACCAGGCGGAGATGATCCGCATTGCCGATACTCTGGATGCCGCCGTCGACGCCAAGGACTGGGCCCTGGCCCGCAGCCTGTTCACCGACGAGATCGATGTCGACTTCACCTCGCTGGTGGGCGGCGAGCCGGCGACTATTCCCGCCGACGGGCTGATCGCCGGCTGGTCCGCCAACCTGACGGCGGAGAAGCAAAGCTTCCACCTGCGCGGCAACCATCGCATCACCTTCACCGGTGCCGATAGCGCCGTGATGCTCAGCCACGGCTATGCCTGGAACCGTATGGAGCGCGGCGCCCTGCCGGAGAACGGCGGCAATCCTCTGTGGGAGGTCTGGGGCACCTATGTCCACGGCTTCCAGCGGGTTGGCGGCGCCTGGAAGATCAACGCCATGACCTTCACCGCGACCGCCGAGCGCGGCAGCAGTTTCGTGCGCAACACCCCCGGCAGCTAAGCCACAGTCCGGCCGTTCCGACCGCCCGCTTGAAAAGGATTCCCGCCATGACTTCGGACACCGATCCCACCCGCCGCTCCTTCCTCACCCGCGGGGCGCTTGGCCTGGCCGCGACGGCAGCCACGGCGGCCGCCGCCTCCTCGGCGCAGGCGAATGCGCTGAACCCGGCAGCGGCGCCCGGCCGCGCCGACCCTGACGGCGCCTTTGCCGGCAAGGTGGTGGCGATTACCGGCGGCAACTCCGGCATCGGCGCGGCGACCGCCCATGCCTTTGCCATGGCGGGGGCCAAGGTTGTCATCACCGCGCGGCGCGATGCCCTCGGCAGGCAGGTCGAAGCCGAAATCCGCGCCAAGGGGGGCGAGGCGACCTGGATGGTGACCGACGTGCGCGCGCCCGCGCAGGTCGAGGCCTTCGTCGCCGCGACGGTCTCCACCTACGGGCGGCTCGATGTGCTGTTCAACAACGCCGGCATCTTCATGACCCCGGGTCTGATCGAGGACATCTCGCTGGAGAACTTCGACGACATGCTGCGCACCAATACCTACGGCGTCTTCTACGGGATGAAGTACGCCATCCCGGTGATGAAGGCGCAGGGCGGTGGCGTCATCGTCAACATGGCCTCCGTCGCGGCCCATCGCGGCTTTCCCAACACCGCGCACTACAATGCCTCGAAACACGCCGTGGCCGGCATGACCAAGGCCGGCGCCCAACTGGCCAAGGACAACATCCGCGTGGTGTCGATCTCTCCCCTCGCGGTCGATACGCCGATGCTGCGCGAAAGCTTCGACTACCAGGGCTTCACTTACGAGGCGGTCGCGCCGAACTTCGTGACGCCCCGCATCATGGATCCGCATGAAATGGCCGAGGGAGTCATGTTCCTCGCCTCCGACGCGGCGACGGCCTTCAACGGCATGGACTTCGACGCAACCGGCGGGCAGCTCGCCTGAGTCGCGCTAGCGTGGCCGCTGATAGATACGTCCCGGCGCGGGTGAAGACCGCGCGAAGGTCGAGCCAGCGGCAGTCCTTCTCCTTCATCGCCTCGATGCGGCGCTGCTGAAGGGGCGCAACCAAAGGAACTTGCCTCAGGCGGCATCATTCGGGAGAGTGAGAAGGGCGGTTTGGCGCGCCCGACCTGCATTACCTCGAAGCAGTCTGTGAAGGGTGATGGCTTTCGGACCCTTGCCGCTATCTGCCAATCAGAATCGAGACTGAGATTGATGTGAGATGGCGGGTTCGCTCGCGGATATTGTCGACCTGGGGCGGCGCCCCCTGGATCAAGACGCCTTCCGGACCGTCTGCAGGCGCGACCTGGACCGGAACGGTGTGCTGGTGTTGAGCGGCTTTCTGAAGCCTGCGGCGATCACGGCTGTTCGACGCGAGGGCGAGGCGAACCGGCATCTGGCTTACTATACGGTCACCGACCACAACATCTATCTCTCGCCGCCGGATCCGGACTACCCGGCCGACCACCCGCGCAACCGGAAGGTCGCCTCCTCGAAAGGCTGTATCACGACCGATCAGATCCCGGGCGGGTCCGCGCTGCGAACCCTGTATGACGCGCCGGAGTTTCGGGACTTCCTCTGCGCTGTGCTTGGCGAAGCGGCACTCTACGAGTACGCCGACCCCCTGTCGTCGATCAATCTCCACTACGCCGGCGAGGGACAGGAGCTGGGCTGGCACTTCGACAACTCCTCCTTCGCCATCACCTTAATGATCCAAGAACCCGAAGCCGGTGGCGTCTTCGAGTACGTGAAGAACGTGCGCGATGCCGAGGTCGGAGAGATGAATTACGCGCTCTCCGGGAAGGTTCTCGACGGTGCCGTTTCACCCCAGTCCCTGGCGATGGGCGCCGGTGCGCTCGTCTTGTTTCGCGGACGTAACTCCATGCACCGGGTGACGCCTGTGAAAGGGGCGCGGACACGCATGCTGGTGGTGCTTGCCTACAATACCGAGCCCGGTATCGCGCTTTCTGAGTCGGCGCGCATGACCTTTTTCGGCAGGCTTGGGTGAGCTTGGGCCGCGAGCGGCTGGCGTGGCCGAGCTGTGGCGATCAAAGGTAGGTCCCTGCCAGGGTGAAGACCTCGCCGCCGAGGCCGAGCTTGAAGCGGGCGATGCCCGGCTGGCTTTCGGTGTTGACGCCACCGAGGTCGAGCCAGCGGCAGCCGTTCTCTTGCAGCGCCTCGATGCCGCGCCAGAGCAGCAGGTTGTGGGCCTGGCCGACACGCCCGGCGTCGCTGGTCCAGGAGGCGAGGTAGGTGGCGCTGGCGCCGTGGCGGATCAGGATCACGCCGGCCACCAGATCGTCGTCCAGCCGGGCCGTCAGGCAAAGGACCGCCTGGCGGTCATGGCGCGCAAGGGCGGCGATGAAGTCGCCCCCGGGTCCGACGAAGCGCTTCTTGCGGCGGAAGCGGTCGTAGAGCAGCAGGTTTTGGTTGAGGCGGCGCGGGTGGTCGATCCTGTCGATGGTGAAGCCGGCCTTCTCCGCCGTGCGCAAAGCATTGCGCCACTTGCCGTGCAGCCCAGCCCGCAGATCATCCGGGGAGGGGCCGAGATCCAACCAGATGGAGCTGTAGCCCGTGACGACTTGGCGGAGGCCCTGGGCGCGCATCAGGGCCGCGCTCCCGGGTCCCTGGGGCAGCTCCGGCAGCCACAGCAGGAAGTCGCCGAAGCGGCGGCGCAGAAAGTGCTCCGCGATCGCCCGGCAGACGGCTGGAACGCGTGGGTCGCGCAGGGGATCGATCAGCCAGACCGGCCCGCGCATCACCCGGGTGAAACGAACGCCGAGGCGGTCTCTGCAGAAGGCCTGGACCAGGGCCAGGGGCTCCCCGCCCTGGGCGATCAGACCGCGTTCGACGCGCAGGCCATGCTCGCTTTCCACCGCCTGGCCGTAGGCCCAGGCCTGCTCCAGGCCGCTCTGCCCCGCCAGTCCCATCAGGGCATCCCACCGCGGCCGGGGGCCGTCCACCCAGGACAGCTCGAGCTCGGACTCCAGCACCGCAACCATGGGCGCCAGTCTCCGGGTTTTCTTGGAGTCCGGCAATCCTTAGTCTATAGCGATGGTGCAGGATGAATCCGAGACTCCAGGTGCCGCCGCCAGCGTGCGCGGCCACCGCATTCCCAAGCGGCGCTTCACGCGCTGGGCGCTCTATTACTTCCTGCTCTACGTCTGTCTGCCGGTGCTGCTGCTTGGGGCTCTGTTCGACGGCCTGCTCTATCTGGTCTTCACCGGGCTCTTCGGCCGCTGCTACGCGATTTTCTGCCTGCTGAGCTGAAGAGGTTTCTGACCGGCTTCTTGACCGGCACTCAGTGCCGGAGTGCCTCCAGTCGACCCAATGCAGGAGAAGGGACCGCGGGTGCGGCGCGTTTCAGCCCGTGCCCGGCGAGACGGATTCGACCGTGCGGCGGCCTTGCAGGGTCAGCGCGACGGAGTGCACGCCGGGGCTCACTTCGGTCAGGGTGACCCATCCCTTGTCCCGGCACTCCTGCAGGGTTCGCCAGAGGATGGTGCTTTCGCTCTGCCCCGTGACGGCGATTTCACCGGACATGCGCAGCAGTTCAAGAACGAGTTGCTGTTGGGGAAGCAAGGTGGCCAAGGACATCCGGAAGGTGGGTCAGGTCTGGCGCCGCCTTTCGCCCCTCGGCCGGCATCGCCGAATCGGCGAATCGCCGGCGCCGCTATTCTATCGCCTCGGCCCCAAGGGAGCGAGCGCCATGGCACAGGGAGAGGGACCGCCAGAGAAAGTCGGGGACGACCGCAGAAAGACGGCCCGCCGCGCCAGCCGGCGCCGGCGGCCCGCCCTTTCTGCGCGTCAGCCCGCCGTCAGTGGTGCGTGCCGTCTGCCAAAACGCGGCAGAGCTGGCTCACAGCCTCCTGGTGCCGGTCGTTCGAAATCCGGGTGAAGTTCCGGGCCAGGTCGAGACACATCCTCTGACGCTCGGTCAGACGACTGTTCTCGCTGTCCAGGCCTTCGTAGAAGAACCCGATGTCGACCCCGAGGACCTTCGCAATTTCGAACAGGCGGCCGGCGGAGACACGGTTAATGCCGCGCTCGTACTTGTGGGCCTGCTGATAGGTGACGCCGATCATCTCGGCAAGCTGCTGCTGGGTCAGTCCCAGCATGGTACGCCGCTCGCGAATACGCTGACCGACGAACTTCTCAACGCTCTGAATGTTAGCCGATACTGTGTCCACTCGATCCCACCATCATTGTTTGAGAGTCCTTCTCGACTAGCAATGGAAAATCTAATCGATCTGACAAGAAAACATAGTCACTTCATTGAGTGGCTATGACAAGCTTTTTCTCGCGGAGGGCGAACAGCGATCGTGCAATTCGTTCACCTGAAGATTGCCTCGCTTGAGTTTCCGGGCGCAAAGCGTGCTTTGGCGGCTGCCTGGAGGCTGTCAGTCGATCCTCGATCGAAGCCTCCGAATCGGGAGCCGAGGGCGCGCCCGTGGTTTCGAGCCGATCAATCTTAGGGCTGATTTAGCTCTTTTCAATCAACTTAAGGCAGTGACCTGGGTCTGCAACCCCTTTTCACGTGTTTTTGTCGGGGCCGCGCTCACCTGCCATTGCCGGCGGACCGCGGCACGCGGTCGGGCTGCGTCAACCTCCCGCCAAGGCTGAATGTTGTGCAGCCTCATCCGCCTGAGTGCCAGGGACAAATTAGGGACGACCCGCTACCTGCGCGCAGCGGCGGCGTCCGGTCTCGGCGAGCGGCTGTTCCTGCCCTGTGGCTGCCGAGTGTTCCGCTCCCGCTTCCGGGTATGCTAATGCAAACGTGGGTCCTGAGGGGCTGGCGGCTCGGGCAGGAAAAGGGGGTGATCGGGTGGCTGAAAGCCGGCTGAACGGCAACGCGGATCAAGACGGGGAACAGCGCTTCAGCTTCCTGCTGATGCCGGACTTCGCCATGCTCGCCTTCAGCTCCGCCGTCGAGCCCTTGCGCGTGGCCAACCGGATCGCGGGGCGGCCGCTCTATGCCTGGCAGATCGTCACCCCAGACGGGCAGCCCGCGGCCTCCTCCGGTGGCACCCGCGTGCTGCCCGACTGTGCCATCGAAGCCTGTGGCCAGCCGGGCAATCTGCCGGACTATCTGATCGTGGTGGCCGGCATGGACGTCCAGCGCTTGAAGGACTCGCCGGCGATCAGCACCATGCGCCGGTTGGAACGCAGCGGTGTGCGCATCGGCGCGCTTTCCACCGGCAGCTACCTGCTCGCCTGGGCCGGCCTGCTCAAGGGCTATCGCTGCACCGTCCATTGGGAGAACCTGGATGCCTTTCGGGAGGACTTCCCCGAGCTCGATGTCACCGGCGAGCTGTTCGAGGTGGACGGCGCCCGGCTGACCTGTTCCGGCGGGATCGCCTCCCTCGACATGATGCTCAGCCTCATCGCCGCGGACCATGGTCGCGACCTGGCCACCCAGGTCGCCGAACAGTTCATCCACGAGCGGATCCGCGAGACCCACGACCACCAGCGGATGAGCCTGCAGGGCCGGCTGGGCATCAGCCATCCGAAACTGCTGCAGGTGATCGCGCTGATGGAGGACAATCTGGAGGAGCCGCTGCCGCGCGCCGAGCTGGCCCGCCGGGCGGGGCTCTCCAACCGCCAGCTCGAGCGGCTGTTCCGCAAGTACCTCGGCCGCACGCCGACGCGCTACTACCTGGAACTGCGCCTGCTCCGGGCCCGCGGCCTGCTGACCCAGACCGCCATGTCGATCCTCAACGTGGCCCTGGCCTGCGGCTTCGTCTCCGCCTCGCACTTCTCAAAGTGCTACCGCGAGTTCTTCAACAAGATGCCGCGCGAGGAACGCCAGGCGCAGGAGCGCCCCCGCGAATCAGGCGAGCGCCACAAGGCCTGAGGCCCGGCCGGGGGAGTGGGCCGGCGCTGTCTAGATATGAAAGCCCCTAGGGAGAGAGAGCGGTCCGCCTATACGGCGAAGCGGACCAGGGTCGCCGTTTCCGGCAGCATTTCGGGTTCGCCGCCGGCCTTGCGGTAGAGATCGCTGCCCATCAGGGCGCCGTCGCGATGCTGCGACAGACCGCCCGGAGCCGCCGGCGTGGCGCCCTTCGCGGCCTGGCCCTCCTGGCCCAGCACCTGAACCATGAAGGGCATGGAGGACAGCCGGGAAAAGCTGATCAGGCGCCCCTTGGCCGAGGCCTCCTGCTGGGTGGCGCGGCTGCCGCCCGCCTGGGCCTCCGGCTCGTCTCCGCGGCGCTGGCGCAGGGGACCGCGCTGTTGGGCGGCCTGCTCGTCGCGGGCCTTGAGCGCCGGACTGCGGACGACCGCCTCGACCTCCTGTGGGACCCCCCGGGACTGCGCAGCCGTGCCGGCGGGCACCGGCAACTTGGTGCCGGGCGCGGGCAGAAGATGAATTTTGGCCACCGCGGTCATGGGCTTGCGTTCAAGGGTCCCTTCTTATCCTCGTCCATAATAGATGCATCTTGTGAAAAATTTATCAAGCATTGAATCAATTATGGTTAACATAATTACTTTATTTTTAACTATATATATCATTAATATTCTTTATCCTTGTATTTTTACTTATGATATACCATGAGAAAGAACATTATCACAATAAATTCGCCTAGGAGTTTTATCTTTCCTTAAGTCATCGCTGTCAGATTCGTTCGACTTAGGTACCAGAGGGTGCCTTTATCGGCCGGGAACCCCTGCGCAATTTCTCAATGCAGGAGTTCAGCTTCAGGTAGGAGTGCGGCGGTGTGATCGATGCCATGGAACGAGACGACGGCTTCTTGGAACTCGCACGCTTGCGCGCGGCGATCCAGGCGTCGGGCGATGTCGTCTACGAATGGGATCTTGCCACCGACCAGATCTTCTTCACTGGCGATGTCGAGGCGCTGTTCGAAACCCAGGCCCTGAGGGTTCCCGGAAGCGGCGAAGAGCTGCAGCAGCGCATCAGCCCCGAAGACATTCCCCGCCGCCGGCGGGCCCTGGCGGATCACTTTGCCGGCGCGGGGGAGTACGACTGCGAGTATCGCGTGCGCACCGGCGACGGCGAGTTCCTGTGGCTGCATGACCGGGGTCGCGTCGAGTTCTCGGCGGCCGGCACGCCGGCGCGGATGACCGGCGTCATCCGGCTGGTCACCCTGCGCAAGCGCCGCGAGGAGCGGCTCCAGTACCTCGCCAACTTCGACGACCTGACCGGCCACTACAACAAGCACCGGCTGCGCGAAGCGCTGGACCATGCCCTGGCGCAGTCCCAGCGTTTCGGTCAGCCGGGAGTCTTCATGGTGATCGGTGTCGATCACCTCGACCGCATCAACACGGTCTACGGTTATGAGATTGGCGATGCCGTGCTGGTGGAGATCGGCCGCCGTCTGGACCGCTGCCTGCGCGCCGCCGACGTCGTCGGGCGGCCGAGCGGCGACTGTTTCGGCGCCCTGCTCGCCGCCTGCAGTGAGGAGACCGCCCGCGCCGCGGCGGACCGCATTCTCACCACCCTGCGCACCGAACCGATCTTCGTCGGGGCCGAGAAGATCCATGTGACTGTCTCTATCGGCGCCGTCGCCTTTTCCGACCAGAGCCGCACGGCGGTCGATGCCATGACCAAGGCCGAAAGCGCGATGCAGCAGGCCAAGTTGGCGGGCCGGGACTGCCTGCGCTTCTTCGAACTGACCGAGGCGCAGCGGCGCGATTACCGCACCTCCATGGACATCGGCGAGGAGGTGCAGGAAGCCCTGAAGGACGACCGCATCGTGCTCGCCTACCAGCCCGTTGTCGACGCCCAGACCCACGCGGTGAAATACTTCGAATGCCTGGTGCGCATGTACGACAACCAGGGAACACTCGTGCCGGCGGCCCACTTCATTCCCGCCATCGAGCGTCTGGGCCTCATGCGCTGGATCGACAACCGGGTCCGCGACCTGGCGATCACCGCCCTGGAGCACAACCCCAAGATCGACTTGGCGATCAACATCTCGGGCCTGACCGCCACTGAGCGCTCCTGGCAGCGCGGCCTGGTGGCGCGCCTGAAAGGCAACCCGGAACTGGCCTCGCGCCTCATCGTCGAGATCACCGAGACCACGGCGCTGATGGACATCGACGAGATCTCCCGCTTCGTCTCCTCCCTGCGGGCCCTCGGCTGCCGGGTGGCCCTGGACGATTTCGGCGCCGGCTTCACCACCTTCCACCATCTGCGGGCCCTGACCGTTGACGTGGTGAAGATCGACGGCTCCTTCATCCGCGCCATCACGGTGGACAAGCAGAACCAGATCTTTATCCGCAACCTGCTGTCGCTGGCCGGCACCCTCGGCGTGTCGACGGTCGCCGAGTGCGTTGAGACCGAAGAAGACGCCGACTATCTCTCCGCCGAAGGGGTGGACCTGCTGCAGGGCTACTACTTCGGCCGGCCCGAGGTCGACCACCACCTGGTGACCCTGCAACTGCAGAGCCCGCTGCCGATGCGCTCCTCCGCAGGCGGCGACTGAAGCCTCGCGGTCGGAGGGCTCCGCTGCTCCATCCTCGCTTGCCCGGTTAGGTGCGCCAGCACGCAAATGGGTGCTCATCGAGCGTGAAGCTCACCCCCCACCCAACCTCCCCCCGTCAAGGTGGGAGGAGATTTTCTAAGCCGCTTCAATAACTTCCCCCTCCCCCTTTGACGGGGGAGGGTTGGGGTGGGGGTGACAACCCGTCCGCCGAAAGCCGTTCGCCGTAGAGCCTTCGCTTTCGTGTCATGCGCCGAAGGGCCTGGCTCCAAGGTCTTGTAAGACAAGCCTCTTCAGCAATCGACGACACGCGAAACCGGCCAGTCGTCCGCCCTATCGGCCGGTGCCGCCGATCAGTCTTTGTCTTTGGTGAGCGTGTTGATCTGGCGCTGCAGCTGATCGATCTGCGCCTTCAGGGCCTCCAGGGATTCGGCGGCCGATTCCGGTCTGGCTTCGTCCCTGGTCTCCGCGCTGTCGACGGCATTCGCGTCCTCGGCTTGGCCCGGCGGGAAGGGGGAGAACATGCGCATGGCGCTCTCGAAGAGGGCCATGTTCTGCTTGCCGACTTCCTCCAGATTGCCGAAGGGGAACATGCCCCCGAAGGTCTCCTGCATGGACTGGCGCATGCGGTCCTGATTCTGCGCGAAGGACTCCATCATGTGCTCGAGATAGCGCGGCACCATCCACTGCATGGAATCGCCGTAGAAGGAGATGAGCTGGCGCAGGAAGTTGATGGGCAGCAGGTTCTGGCCCTTGGCCTCTTCCTCGACGATGATCTGGGTCAGCACCGCGCGGGTGATGTCCTCGCCGCTCTTGGCGTCGTAGACGACGAAGTCGACGTCGTCCTGCACCATCTGGCAGAGATGGTCCAGGGTCACATAGCTGCTGGTGGCGGTGTTGTAGAGACGGCGGTTGGCGTACTTCTTGATCGTGATGGGACCATCGGCCCCACCCTTTGATTTGCCTTCCTTGCTCGTACCTGCCACTGACGCCATGCCTTTCCCGCCTTGTCGGCCCTGGGCCGCTTCTGGCCCCGGGCCGGCGCACCGACCTCTCTCCGGGTCTGCGGAACTCGGCCCTTTGGGGCCGCGGAGCCGCTGTTCCAGCCTTCACTTCCGCATCCGCTAAAGGATATTGCTGCGCCGCATCACGGCCTGTCAACGCTCCTGTCCCGGCCGCTGCGCAGGCTGCCATCCACGCCGAAAGATGGAAAAAGCCCGCGTGAGGCTTGCCGGCGCCCGTCTGGCAGGGGGCGATTGCGGTGGCTATACTGCGCGCGAGATGACTCAATCGGACGAACTCGAGGAGCTGGCGCGCCGCTACGTGGACCTCTGGCAGGACCAAATGACCGCCCTGGCGGCGGATCCGGACTTTGCCGAGGCGATGCAGCGGGTTATGGCTTCCCTGGGCGTTTCCGCCGCCGGACTGCCGGCGGTCTGGACCGCCTGGCCGGCGGCGATGGCCAGCATGATGGCGGCGGCACAGCCGGCGTCGGCCAGGGGAGGGATGCCTGCCGAGAGGCAGGGAAAGGATGTCGGGCCGGATCAGGGTGGGACAGGAACGAACGACGAGCCACTGCGACAAGCCGCCTCAGGCTCAGCCGAAGCCGGGACGCGGGCGGCTGGGGCCGCGCCCGCTGCCACTGCATCTGATGGCGGCGGGGCTGACCTGGACCTCCTCGCGCAGCGCCTTGCCGCTTTGGAGCAAAGGGTCCTTGCCCTGGAAGGGGGACCTGGCAAAGCGCGCCGCAAAGCTAAGGCAAAGTCTCGGTAACGGCGCGAGCCTCGAGGACTTCTCCGCTGCGGTGGAGACCGAGATCGCCCGGCGCATGGCAACGCTGGCCGAGGGCATTGAGGCCTATCGCCGGCATCCCTACGAAAGAACGCTCCCGGATCCACCGGTGATCTGGCAGGAGGGCTCGACCCGCCTGCTGGATTATGGCGCGCTGGACGAAGCAGCGGCGAAGGCCCTGCCGCTGCTGGTGGTGCCCTCGCTGATCAACCGCGCTTACGTGCTGGACCTCACCGCCGAGCGCTCCTTCCTGCGCTGGTTGGCCAGCCAGGGCCTGCGGCCTCTTCTGGTCGACTGGGGCCGGCCCGGCGCGCGGGAGCGCAGCTTCACCCTCACCGACTACGTCGCCGGCCGTCTGGAACGGGCGCTGGACTTCGTTCTGGAGGAGATCGGGCAGCCTCCGCTTGGTCTGGGCTACTGCATGGGCGGGAACCTGGCGCTGGGCCTGGCGGCGCGCCGCCAGAGCGAGCTCCGCGCCCTGGTGTTGCTGGCGACGCCCTGGGACTTCCATGCGGAGAACGCGCCCCACGGCCGCCTGGCGGCCTCCAGCCTGCCCCTCGCCGCACCCCTGCTGGAGGTGCTGGGGGAAATGCCCGTCGATCTTCTGCAGGCGCTCTTCGCCAGCCTCGATCCTCATCTGGTGGTGCGCAAGTTCCTGGCCTTCGCGCGCCTCGATCCGGCCAGCCCCAGAGCCGAAGAGTTCGTGGCGCTGGAAGACTGGCTGAACGACGGGGTTCCCCTGGCGGCCGCGGTGGCCCGCGAGTGCCTGGGCCGCTGGTACGGCGACAACGCCACGGCGAAGGGCGAATGGCTTCTGGCGGGCCGACCCGTCGAGCCGGCGGAGATCGCCGTGCCGTCGCTCTGCGTCATCCCGGCCCAGGACCGCATCGTCCCGCCGGCTTCGGCGCTGGCCCTCGCCGCCGCGCTGCCGGCTGCCGAGCAGATCTCTCCGGCCGCCGGCCACATCGGCATGGTGGTCAGCGCTCAGGCCAAGACCGCGGTCTGGCAACCCCTGTTGCGCTGGATCAGAGCGCAGTCCGTGGACAAATCGTAGTCAGGCACCCGCACAGCTTGCACCGCCCGCTCGTCTGTCCTTATATCAGGGGAGAGCTTAAACAAGGCAAGGCGCCCCGGCCGCAAAGCGGGCGCATCGATTGCGGGACGCAGCTTCAGTCACCGGAGGAGCGCTCCGCCCAAGAGAGGGAGAATTCCGAAGATGACCGATGTCGTAATTGCCGGTGCCGTCCGAACCCCGGTCGGCTCTTTCAACGGCGCCTTGTCCAGCGTCGCGGCGTCCCACCTGGGCGCGGTCGCCGTGCGCGAAGCCATGAAGCGCGCCAAGGTCGAGGCGGAAGAGGTGGACGAGGCGATCCTCGGCCAGATCCTCACCGCCGGTGCCGGCCAGAACCCGGCGCGCCAGGCCGCCGTGGAAGCCGGCATCCCCGTGGAGAAGACGGCCTATCAAATCAATCAGCTCTGCGGTTCCGGCCTGCGCGCGGTCGCCATCGGCTCCCAGGCGGTGAAGGTCGGCGATTCCCGCATCGTCGTCGCCGGCGGCCAGGAGAGCATGAGCCAGGCGCCCCACGTCGCCCACCTGCGCAACGGCCAGAAGATGGGCGACCTGAAGTTCGTCGACTCGATGATCAAGGACGGCCTCTGGGATGCCTTCAACGGCTACCACATGGGCAACACCGCCGAGAACGTCGCCAAGCAGTGGCAGATCACCCGCGAGGAGCAGGACGCCTTCGCCGCCGCCTCGCAGAACAAGGCCGAGGCCGCCCAGAAGGCCGGGCGCTTCACCGAGGAGATCGTTCCCGTCACCATCAAGACCCGCAAGGGCGAAACCGTCGTCGATGCCGACGAATATCCGCGCCACGGCGTGACCGCCGAATCCCTCGCCGGCCTTCGTCCGGCCTTCGACCGGGAAGGCTCGGTGACCGCAGGCAACGCCAGCGGCATCAATGACGGCGCCGCCGCCGTGGTGCTGATGTCGGCCGAGGATGCCGAAGCCCGTGGCGTCAAGCCGCTCGGCCGCATCGTTTCCTGGGCCACCTGCGGCGTCGATCCCGCCATCATGGGCACCGGGCCCATTCCCTCCAGCCGCAAGGCGCTGGAAAAGGCCGGCTGGTCGGTGGGCGATCTCGACCTCGTCGAGGCCAACGAGGCCTTCGCCGCCCAGGCCCTGGCGGTCAACAAGGACATGGGCTGGAACACCGACATGGTGAACGTGAACGGCGGAGCCATCGCCATCGGTCATCCGGTGGGCGCTTCGGGTGCCCGCGTGCTCGTCACCCTGCTGCACGAGATGGGCAAGCGCGACGCCAAGAAGGGTCTCGCCACCCTCTGCATCGGCGGCGGCATGGGCATCGCCATGTGCATCGAACGCGATTGATCGCCGCCTAGAGAGCACAGCATCTCTCTTCGGACCGGCCCGCCTCAGTGCGGGCCGGTTTTCTTGTGGGCCGCGTGTCAATTGAGGCAAATGGGCGCGGCAAATTGCGCGCGGTGGTTGGCGGCACTTCCGATCCGTGGTTTCATGAGATCGACCGCCGCAAAGGCGGCAGCGTTGCAAGGTCCGCGAAGGCCGGCTCACCGGAATAGCCGGAACCGGGCCTGCGGCACGGGGTGGAACTGCGAACGGGGAGGTTTGTAATGGCGCGAGTGGCTTTGGTGACGGGGGGGACCCGTGGAATCGGTGCGGCGATTTCGGTCGCCCTGAAAGAGGCCGGCTTCACAGTGGCGGCCAGCTACGGCGGCAACGACGAGGCCGCGAACAAGTTCAAGGACGATACCGGCATCGCCGTCTACAAGTGGGACGTCGGCGATTTCGAGGCCTGCAAGGCGGGCATCGCCCAGGTCGAAGGCGATCTCGGGCCCGTCGATGTGCTGGTCAACAATGCCGGGATCACCCGCGACGGCACCCTGCACCGCATGAGCCTGGAGAACTGGCAGGCGGTGATTTCCACCAACCTCGACTCCCTGTTCAACATGACCCGCAACGTCATCGACGGCATGCGCGGGCGTGGCTACGGGCGGATCATCTCGATCTCCTCGATCAACGGCCAGAAGGGCCAGTTCGGCCAGGCCAACTATTCCACCGCCAAGGCCGGCGTGTTCGGCTTCACCAAGGCGGTGGCCCAGGAAAACGCCGCCAAGGGCATCACCGTCAACGCCATTGCGCCGGGCTACATCGGCACCGAGATGGTGCGCGCGGTGCCCGA
>NZ_JANQOI010000147.1 GCF_028289705.1 Pelagibius sp. | reverse complement strand
CGCTCACCTGGCGACGGCGGAGGCCCTGGCGGAAAGCGATACGCAATCCGGTACCGAGCGGCTCTGGGCTGGCGATGCCGGCGAAGCCGCGGCGCTCTTCGCCGACGAGCTGCAGGCGGCCGCGGCGGCGGCCCCGGCGCTGAAGCCGCCGCGTTATCCGGCCGCCCTCGCGGCGATGATGGCCGGGCGCGCGGTGCGTCCGCGCTATGGCCTGCATCCCCGTCTTTCCATCCTGGGGCCCTTGGAGGCGCGGCTGCAGCAAGCCGATGTGCTGGTGCTCGGTGGGCTCAACGAGGGGAGCTGGCCGGCGGAGGTGGATGCCGGCCCCTGGCTCAGCCGGCCCATGCAGACCGCTTTCGGTCTGCCGGCGCCGGAGCGGCGCATCGGTCTGGCGGCGCACGACTTCTACCAGGGCTTCTGCGCGCGCCAGGTCTATCTCATCCGCGCCGAACGGGTGGAGGGCACGCCCAGCGTCGCCGCCCGCTGGCTGCGCCGCATCGATGCGCTCGGCACCGGCCTGGCGCTGGACGTCGATCTGCGGCAGGAGGCGGCGCAGGTGATCGCCTGGGCGAAGACTCTCGACCAGCCCGCGAAGATCGCAAGGACCGCGGCGCCGCAGCCGCGCCCGCCGCTGGATGCCCGGCCGCGCGTGCTCTCGGTGACCCGCATCGAAACCTGGATGCGCGATCCCTACGCGCTCTATGCCAGGGAGATCCTGAAGCTCAAACCCCTCGACCCGTTGGACGCCGACCCCGGCGCGGCGGAGCGCGGCACCCTGGTGCACGCCGCCCTTGAGCGCTTTCTCCAGCGCTTTCCCGAGACCCTGCCGCGCGACGCGCTGGACGCCCTGGTCGAAATCGGTGCCGAGACCTTCCGGCCCATCAGCGCCAAGCCCGGCGCCTTCGCCTTCTGGTGGCCGCGGTTCCTCAGGGTCGCGCAGTGGTTCGTCGGCGCCGAGGCGGAGCGCCGCGCCCTCGTCCGAAGCAGCTTCGTGGAGACCAGCGGCGAACTCACGCTGCAGGCGCCGTACAAGCCCTTCCGCCTGACCGCCAAGGCCGACCGCATCGATGTCATGGGTGACGGTTCCCTGGCCATCATCGACTACAAAACCGGCGCCCCGCCCAGCGCCAAGGCTGTCGAGGGCGGCTTCGCGCCGCAACTGCCGTTGGAAGCGGCCATCGCCCTGCAGGGCGGCTTTGCGGATCTGCCGGAGGGGCCGGTCGGCGAGCTGGCCTTCTGGCGCCTGTCCGGCGGCACCCCGCCGGCGGAGGTGGTGGCAGCCAGCAAGGCCGATCCGCAGGCTCTGGCCCAGGCGGCCCTCGACGGCCTCGCGGAGCTGGTCGCGGCCTTCGATGACCCCGGCACCCCCTATGCCTGCAAGCCGCGCCCGGATCTGGCGCCGCGCTATGGCGACTACGACCACCTCTCGCGCTTCGCCGAGTGGTCGGTGGAGGCGGACACGCCATGAGCACCGCCGGACAGACCGCCGCCGGCGACATCGTCGCGCGGGCCTCCGCCGCGCAGCAAGAGGCGGCCGATCCCGCGGCCTCGGTCTGGGTCTCCGCCTCGGCGGGCAGCGGCAAGACCAAGGTGCTGGTGGACCGCGTGCTCTCCCTGCTGCTGACCGGCAGCGATCCCGGCAAGATCCTCTGTCTCACCTTCACCAAGGCGGCGGCGGCGGAGATGGCCAACCGCCTCTCCGACCGCTTGGCCGGCTGGGTGACGGCGGAGGAGCCGGCCTTGTGCGCCAGCCTGGAAACGCTGTTGGGCGGGCCCGTGGCGCCCGAGTTGCTGCCGCGGGCGCGGGCCCTCTTCGCCCGCGTGCTCGACACCCCCGGCGGCATCAAGATCCTCACCATCCACGCCTTCTGCCAGTCGCTGCTGGGCCGCTTTCCTCTGGAGGCCGCGGTCGCCCCCCATGCCCAGGTGCTCGACGAGCACGAGGCTGCGGATCTCCTGGAGAGCGCCCGCCTGGAGGTGCTGGCCCAGGCCCTGGAGGGCCAGGGGCGCCGCGCCGAGGCGATCCGCGTGCTGACGGCGCATCTGCAGGAAGATCGTTTCAACGAGGTGCTGGCCCAGCTCATCCATGAACGCGGGCGCCTGAACGAGACGCTCGCGGCCCATGGCGGCGTCGACCGCCTGATCGTCGCCATCTTCGCCTTTCTCGGCGTCGAACGGGAGGCCGACCCGCGGCGGCTGGTTGCCGAAGCCGTCGCGGACCGCGCCTTCGATGGCCGCGGCCTGCGGCTGGCCTGCGAGGCCTTCGCGACGAGCAGCCCGCCCGAACAGGCCAAGGGGCGGCGGCTCGCCGGCTGGCTGGAGGCCGGGGTGGCGGAGCGGATCGCCGCTTTCGACGCCTACGAAGCTCTGTTCCTCACCGCCGAGGGTGCGCCGCGCAAACGCCTTCTCAACAAAGACCCGGCGGCCGCCTTTCCCGCCGCCCTCGAGGCCCTGGAGCGGGAGGCGGCGCGCCTTGCCGCGCTGCGCCAGAGCCGCCATGCCGCCACCGTGGCGCAGGCCACCGAGGCTCTGCTGATCCTGGGCGAAGCCATCATCGCGGCCTATCAGCGCCACAAGCAGGTGCGGGTGCTGCTGGACTACGACGACCTGATCCACCACAGCCTGCGCCTCCTGGAGCGCCAGGGCGGCGTCTCCTGGGTGCTGTTCAAGCTGGACGGCGGGCTCGACCACATCCTGGTGGACGAGGCCCAGGACACCAGCCCCGACCAGTGGCGCATCATCGAGCTGCTGGCCGGCGACTTCTTCAGTGGCGCCGGCGCCGGCGAAGAACGCAGCGATCTGGCCCGCACGGTCTTTGCCGTCGGCGACCCCAAGCAGTCGATCTACTCCTTCCAGCGCGCCGACCCGGCGGCCTTCGAGGCCATGCGCAGCCTCTTTCGCCAGCGCGCGCAGCAGGCCCGGCGCCGCTGGCGGCCGGTCTCCCTCGACGTCTCATTCCGCTCCACCGAAGCGGTGCTGGGTCTGGTGGACGCGGTCTTCGCGGCGCCGGCGGCCCAGGACGGCGTGCTGTTCGGCGAGGCGGAGATCCGCCACGCGGCGGCCCGCGCCGCCCAGCCCGGCCTGGTGGAGCTCTGGCCCCCGGCACCTCCGGCGGAAGCCGAGGCGCTGGCCGCCTGGTCGCTGCCCCTGGAACAGGCGAGCGAAAGCCCGGCGACCCTGCGTCTCGCCCGCCTGGTCGCCCACCGGATCTGGTACTGGACCCTGAGCGAGGCGGGCGTGGACGACCCGGACTGCTATCTGGCCGAGCCCGCCCGGCGCATCGGGCCCGGCGACGTCATGATCCTGGTGCGGCGGCGCAACGCTTTCATCACCGAGCTGGTGCGGGCCCTGAAGGAGCGCGGCGTGGTCGTTGCCGGTGTCGACCGCATGCACCTGACCGAACAGCTCGCGGTGATGGACCTGGTGGCCCTCGGCAGGGCTCTGCTGCTCCCCGAAGACGACCTGACCCTCGCGACCGTGCTCAAGGGGCCCTTCATCGGCCTCGATGAGGACCAGCTTTTCGCCCTCGCCTACAAGCGCGGCACCCTCAGCCTCTGGGAGCGGCTGCGCCGCTTTGCCGAGGGCCAATCCACCGCCGATCCCGCTTATGCCGAGGCGCGGGCCTTTCTCACCGCTCTGGCGGCTCAGACCGATTTCGTCGCCCCCTTCGAGCTTTACTCCGCTCTCTTGGGGGCCGGGCGCGGACGCGAGAAGCTGCTGGCCCGCCTCGGGCCCGATGCGGCCGACCCGGTGGAGGAGTTTCTCTCCCTGGCGCTCAGCTACGAGCGGGAGAACTCGCCCTCCCTGGAGGGGTTTCTGCATTGGCTGATGGCCGGCGACCTGGAGATCAAGCGCGACCTGGAGCAGGCGCAGGGCGCGGTGCGCCTCTTGACCGTGCACGGCTCCAAGGGGCTGGAAGCGCCCATCGTCATCCTGCCGGACACCCTGCAGCAGCCGCGCGGCGGGGACAGCTTGCTCTGGCCGCAGGACGGCGAGGGCAAGGCGCCGCTGCCGGTCTGGCCGATCAAGCGGGATTACGCCCTGGCGGCGCTGGAGGGCGCGCGGGCCGGCCAGCGCCTGGCGCGGGAACAGGAATACCGCCGGCTGCTCTACGTCGCCCTGACCCGGGCCCAGGACCGCCTCTATGTCTGCGGCTGGGAGGGGCGCAGGGCGGCGCCGGAGGGCAACTGGTTCCAACTGGTCGAACAGGCGATGGCGGGCCTCTCGGAGGCCGGCGAGGCCGAGTCCGTGGATTTCGACTTTGCCGGTGAGATCGGCGCGGACGGCTGGGCGGGGCGCGGCTGGCGCTATGCGCGCGGCACGCTCGAAACCGCAGCTGCGGCGCAGCCGAGTGCCGCGCCTCAGGATATGGCCGGCGCATCGGCCGTCCTGCCCGCCTGGGCCCGTACGCCGGCGCCGGCTGAGCCGGTTCCGCCGCGGCCCCTGGCGCCCTCCCGCCCCAGCATGCCGGAGCCGGCGGTGCGCTCGCCCCTGGTCGGCGCCGGAAACGCTGACAACCGGCGCTTCCGCCGCGGCCGCCTGATCCATCGGCTGCTGCAAAGCCTGCCGGATTTGGCTCCGGCGGAGCGTGAAGCCGCGGCGCGGCGCTTTCTGAGCAGCCCGCTGCATGATCTTTCACCCAGCGACGCCGAAGACATTCTCGCGGAGGTGCTGGCGGTGCTGACCGATCCGGCTTTGGCAGCGCTCTTCGGACCGGGCAGCCGGGCGGAGGTTCCCCTGGCCGGCCTCATCGAAACGGCCTCGGGTCCGCAAATCATTTCCGGGCAGGTGGATCGCCTTCTGGTTGAAGATAGGACCATTTCCCTGATCGACTACAAGACCCAGCGCCCGGCCCCGGAAACGCCCGAGGCCGTCGCGCCCGTGTATTTGCGTCAGATGGCGGCCTACCGGGCGCTTTTGGCCGGAATTTACCCGGACCGGGCCATCCACAGCTTTCTGGTGTGGACCGATCAACCCCGGCTGATGCAACTCAGCGATGCTCTGTTGGCAGGTCACGCGCCTTGACGCTCCGGCACGGCCGTCCCTACATTGGCGCCAAGGCAATAGCGATGCGGGACCCGTCCTTCCTTCCGAGACGGGCCCAGCGGCTCACCGCTAAGGGGTTATTTGATGACGACAACCACGACAACGACAACAACCACAACGACGACCAACGACGGCACCTTCGAACAGGACGTCCTGCAGGCCCCAGGACCGGTTTTGGTCGATTTCTGGGCCGAATGGTGCAATCCCTGCAAGATGATCGCCCCCGCGTTGGAGGAGATCGCCAGCGAGATGGACGGCCGCGTCACGGTGGCCAAGCTGAACATCGACGACAACCCGCAAACGCCCCAGAAATACGGCGTGCGCGGCATCCCGACACTGATGCTGTTCAAGGATGGACAGGTGGCGGCGACCAAGGTCGGCGCCGTCGGCAAGAGCCAGCTTCTGGAGTGGGTTGAATCCGTCGTCTGACATCCCATATGCAAGAGGTGTTAGACAACACGAACTAGCTCCCAAGTACGGTAATCCCATAGATGCCCAAAGGCCCCGCCGTCCCCCGCGGCGGGGCTTTTCCTTTGGGGACTCACCGTCGCGCCCTGTTGCCGAGGGGCTTCACCATGGTGTTTCCGAGGTTCTCCTTGACAGCAAAACGGGGAACGCCGAAGGTCCGCGCTCGCTGCGGTGCCGCAGGGCGATCTGAATCAGGAAGGCTGGTCGTGGGGAAGGTAAAGTACGACTGTTTGAAGTGTCCGGGCTATTGCTGCTCCTATCCGAACATCCATCTGAAGCCGAAGGACATCAAGCGCCTGGGCAAGCACTTCGGCCTGTCGAAGGAAGAGGCCTTCAAGCGCTTCACCAAGAAGGGCTACAAGGAAGACGGCCAGAAGAAGGCGCCGCGGGTGCTGCGCCACAAGAAGGACGCGTACTTCGGCACCATCTGCCGTTTCTTCGACACCGATGAGCGGCGCTGCACGGTCTATGAGGCCCGCCCGGAGATCTGCCGCGATTTCCCCGGCCGCAAGCGCTGTGGCTATTACGAGTTCCTGAAGTTCGAGCGCGATGCCCAGGAAGACCCGGACTACATCGCCCTGACCTACAACGAGTAGGCGTCTCGTACAGGCCGGCTACCGCGGCCAAACGGGCAGAGATCGGGTATGCGGCTCACCCCCCACCCAACCTCCCCCCGTCAAGGGGGGAGGAGATTCTTTCAGCCGCTTCAATAACTTCCCCCTCCCCCTTCGACGGGGGAGGGATGGGGTGGGGGTGACACCCTATCCGCCGCGCGCCGTCCCCAGAGGGACCACGCACAGCCATGCGGCTGCCGTCACTGGCGGCGCAGGACCTGGCCGTTGTCCGTCTCGGTGCGGGCGCCGTCGCGCAGGGCGAAGCGACCGTTCACCAGCACATGGGCGATGCCGGAGGCATAGCGCCGCGGTTCGGCGAGATCGAAGTGGCTGGCCACCGCCTGAGCATCGAACACCGTGATGTCCGCATAGCAGCCCTTCGCCAGGCGGCCGCGGTCCTTCAGCCCCAGCCGCTCGGCCGGCAGGGCGGTGAGACGGCGCAGACCGTCCTCGAGGCTCAGCAGCTTGCGGTCGCGCACATAGTGCTGCAGGAAGCGCGCCGCCCAGCCGTAGCCGCTGAGGGAGCCGATCAGGTGCTTCAGCGGCCCATAGGGCGCCAGCGCCAGGGTATCGGAGATGACGGCGCAGTCGTTCTGTGACAGCGCCAGCGAGATGTCCTCGTCGCGGAAGGAGTGGGAGGTCCACATCAGGTGGTTCATCTCCTCGCCCTCTTCCAGCAGCAGGTCCAGCGCCGCATCGTAGGGATCGCAGCCGCGCTTGCGCCCGATCTCCTCGAAAGTCAGCCCCACCAGGTCGCGGTTCTGCGGCGCGCTCATCAGCACGATCTCGTCCCAGCGGCGGTCGGCCACGAGGCGCCACATGGGTTTCGGGTTGCGCTTGATGCGATCCCGGCTGTCGTCGTCGCGCAGCCGCTTCTGCAAGGCCTCCACGCCGCCCTCCTGCGCCCACTGCGGCAGGATCGCCAGCACCCGGGTGTGGGACCAGTCGTGGGGGATGACGTCGAAGGCGACGTCCACCCCCTGGCGGCGGGCCCAGTCGATCAGCTCCAGACTGTGTTCCATGGCCTCGGCCGGGGCGCCATACTTCGGCTGGATGTGGGAGATCTGCAGCCGCGCGCCGGAGTGACGGGCGGTGGCCAGGGCCTCGCCGAAGCCGAGGTCATAGAAGATGTCGCGGTTGCGCACATGGGTGGCATAGAGCACGTCGCGGGCCGCGGCGACCTCGCAGAGCCGGGCCACCTGGTCCGGCGTCGCGAGGCTTCCCGGCCAGTATTCGAGACCGGTGGAGAAGCCATAGGCGCCCTCCTCCAGGGAGCGTTCCAGCAGCGCGGCCATGGCGTCGAGTTCGTCGTCGTTGGCCGGGCGCAGGGCATCGCCCAGGACGGCGCGGTGGATCGTTCCATGGCCGACGAAGGCGGCGACGTTCACACCCAGGGGCGTCTCGGCCATGTGGTCGAGATAGTCCCCGAAGCTGCGCCAGTCCGGTGCGATCAGGCCGGGCACGAAGCCCGGCGACATCAGCTCGACATCGTGGCGGCAGCGTGCCGGGGCGCAGGAGACGCCGCACTGGCCCACCACCTCCGTCGTGACGCCCTGGTGCACCTGGCTTTCGGCGCGGCCATAGGCGGCCAGGGTGAAGTCGGAATGGGTGTGTAGGTCGATGAAGCCCGGTGAAACGGCGAGGCCCGCCACGGAGATCCGCTCGGCCCCCCCGTTGCCCGAGAGGTCGCCGATCTCGACGATCTTCTCGCCGCGGATGCCGATATCGGCGGTGAAGGCGCGCGCACCGCTGCCGTCGTAGACCAGTCCGCCTTGCAGGATGATGTCGAACATCGCTGGAGGGTCCTCTCGGATGCTGTCGTCTCGTCAGTAGGTGGCGACGCCGTAGAACAGGTTCGGCAGCCAGAGGGTGGCTTCCGGGATGAAGATCATGAACAGGAGGCCAATCACGTAGGCCAGGATGAAGGGCAGCACGGCGACGGAGATCTGCTCGATGCTGACGCCGGAGATGCGCGAGGCGACGTTGAGATTGCCGCCCAGCGGCGGGGTCAGGAAGCCGATCTCGCAGGTCATCACGGTGAAGACGCCGAACAGCACCGGATCGACGCCCAGGCTCTGCACCAGCGGCAGGAAGACCGCGGTGAAGAGGATGATCTGGGCCAGGGACTCCATGAAGGTGCCGATGATGATGTAGAAGATGCCGATGAAGATCATCACGATGATCGGGTCGGCGGTGATGCTGGTGATGGCGGTCTCCACCGCCGTCGGCACGTCGTAGAAGGCGGAGAGCTGACCGAAGGCGAGGGTCGGTGTCAGCAGGATCAGGAGGCCGGCCATCAGCGCGGTGAAGCGCAGGCTCTCCAGCACCTTCTTCACCGTCAGCTGGCGGTAGACGAAGCAGCCGACGAAGAGGGCGTAGAAGACCGCCACGGCCGCCGCCTCGGTGGGGGTGAAGGCGCCGCCGTAGATACCGCCGAGGATCAGCACCGGCGCGCCGATAGCCCACTTGCCTTCCCAGAGCGCCCGCAGGAAGGGCATCCAGGTGAAGGCTTCCCCGCTGCCGCCATAGCCGCGGCGGCGGGCGATGATGTAGGTGGTGATCATCAGGAAGATGGTGACCAGGATGCCGGGAACCACGCCGGCCAGGAACAGCCGCGGGATCGAGGTTTCCGAGACCAGGCCGTAGATGATCATCAGGTTGCTGGGCGGGATGACGCTGCCCAGGGCGCCGGCGGAGGCGGCGATGGAGGCGGCGAAGGGCGTCGCATAGCCCTCGCGCCGCATGGCGGGAATGGTCACCGAGCCGATGGCCGCGGTGGTCGCGGGGCCGGAGCCCGACAGCGCGGCGAAGAGCATGCAGGCGAAGACCGTCACCAGGCCCAGGCTGCCGCGGTAGGCGCCCACCAGGTTGGTGGCGATGGAGATCAGCCGCTCGGCCATGCCGCCGACTTCCATCAGACGGCCGGCCAGCACGAAGAGCGGAATGGTGAGCAGCGGGAAGGGCGTCAGGCTGGTGTAGCCGGTCTGCGCCATCAGGGTGTAGGGAATGTCGATGAGGAACAGCGCCAGGATGGTGCTGACCCCGACGGCCGCGAACAGCGGCACGCCGATCAGGGTGAGAACGGTGAAGACCAGGGCGATGAGGAGAAGTTCGTTCATCGCTCAGCTCTCCGGCGCTTCGATGTCATGTTCCGGGCGCATCCCCGGAACGCCGCGGCGCCCGCCCCGCCACCAGTCCGCATAGAGTTGGATCAGGCGCACGATCATCAGCGCATAGCCGATGAAGACGATGGACTGCGGATAGAACTCGTCGATGCCCAGGCGCGGCGTGGTGGAGGTGTAGGTCCAGAGCACCGTCAGGTAGTCGGCGCTGATCCTCAGCATGGCCAGCGAGAAGCCGAGCCAGATCAGATCCGCGAAGATCACCACGCCGGTTGCCGCGCGGCGGGGCAGCAGCATGACGCCGGCCATGATGCGGATGTGGAAGCGTTCGCGCACACAGAGCACGGCCCCCATGTAGACGGCCCAGACCATGGCGATGGCAGCGACCTCCTCGGACCACTGCAGGGCGGAGTTGAAGCCGTAGCGCATGATCACCTGCAGGAAGACGCAGACGGCCACCACGCTGAGCCCAAGGCAGGACAGCACCTCCTCGAAGTGCCGCTCGATCAGATGCAGGCCGCGTTTAACCATGCAGGCTGGGTCCGCTCATGGGCCAGTTCGGCGCGTGGGCCGGCGTGGAGAAAGGTGGGTGGGAACGCACGATGGCGGTCCCACCCAAGGCTTCGACAGGGTTTACAACGAAGCGCTATTGCGCGGCGGCCTGGATCTCGTCGACCAGGGCCTTGAACTCGTCCCCGCGGTCCGCGGCGAACTGCTGCTGGACCTTCTGCGCGGCGGCGATGAACGGCCCGCGCTCCGGGCGCGTCAGTGACATGCCGCCCTCGGTCGAGAGCCAGGTACGGATCGATTCGATCTCCTCGATCTTGACCTGGGTGTGGTACTCGCCGGCCTCCTTGGCGGCGCGCAGCACGGCGGCCTTCTGGTCGGCGTCCAGCTTGTCCATGAAGCGGCTGGAGGCGAAGACCGGGGCGAAGCCGGCGAAGTGATCGAGAATGATCAGATGCTTGGCGAACTCGAAGAACTTCATCTCGCGGATCACCGAGGTGCCGTTGTCGCCGCCGTCGATGGTGCCGGTCTGCAGGGCCGTCGGGGTTTCCGACCAGGCCAGCGGCACCGGCTCGGCGCCGAAGGCCTCGAAGGTCGCCAGCATGACCTGGTTCTTGGGCACCCGCAGCTTGAGGCCGGCCAAATCCTCGATGGAGTTGACCGGGCGCTTAGAATTGAACATGTCGCGGTAGCCCGGCCCGCCGAAGGTCAGCAGGTGGACCCCGGTGTCGGCCTGGATCTTATCGCGGATCTTCTGGCCCACCGGCCCGCCGGCCACCTTCAGGATGTGGTCGGTGTTCTGGAAGATGTAGGGCAGAACGAAGACGTCCATCAGCGGCCAGTGCGGCGAGACGTTGTTCTGAGAGATGAAATAGCCGTCGACGGTGCCGAGCTGCAGAGCCTTGAATGCATCGTCCTCAGTGGAGATCTGCGCGCAGCAGCGCAGCTTCACGTCGACGCTGCCGTTGGAATAGCTCTCGGCCAGCTCCTCAAACTTCTTGGCCAGGATCCCATAGTCGGATTCCAGCGGCGTGGCCCAACCCAGGTTCATGACCACCTTGTCCGCGGCCTGCGCCCGGTCGCTCGCGCCCAGGCCGAAGGCAAGAACCGCAGCGGCACCCAAAAGGGCCGCGCTTTTCATTCCCCAGTACATGTCTTTGCTCCCTGATCTTCGGATTTATCGGAAAAGCTTACCCGCGCAATGTTGCAGTGTATAATAGCATTCACGGCCCAATTGATGCCGGAGTTGCATCATGCACATTGGCATGCGCCATATCAGATACTTCGCCGCGGTGGCGGAGGAACTGCACTTCCGCCGCGCCGCCGAGCGCCTGAACGTCAGCCAGCCGGCCCTCAGCCGGGCGATCCGCCATATCGAGGCGGAAATCGGCGTCAGCCTCTTCGAGCGCAGCAACCGCCACGTCGCCCTCACCCATGCCGGGGCCACCTTCCTGCGCGGCTGCTCGACGGCCCTGGCCTACATGGACGGCGCCATCGACCAGGCGCAGAAAACCAGCACCGGCGAGAAGGGCCATCTGGTCGTCGGCTATACCGACATCGCCATCGCCGGGGGCCTGCCGCAGATCCTGAAGTCCTTCCGCCAGCGCTATCCGGAGGTGACGCTGGAACCGCGTCACGACTTCACCCAGGCGCAGTTGAGCGACCTGGAGTCCGGCATTCTCGATTTCGGCTTCGTCACCGGCCCGGTGGCCCGGGACGGTCTGGACAGCCTGGCGGTCCAGCACGACGGTTTCGTCGTTGTGCTCTACGGCAGCCATCCCCTGGTGCGGGAGCGGGAAATTCCCCTGGCGGCCCTGGCCGAGGAACCCTTCGTGCTGGGCACCACCTCCAACTGGACCTACTACCACGATCACCTCTACCGGCTCTGCCGGGAGGCCGGCTTCGAGCCGCAGGTGGTTCAGTCGGCCTCCAACAGCGAGGGGATCTTCGGCCTCATCGCCTGCGAGATGGGGATCTCGATCCAGGCCACCGCCATCGAGAACTGCCTGCGCAAGGGCCTGGAAACCCGCCCGCTGAAGGGCTGCACGGCGACCGTGCCCACCGTGGCCGCCTGGAACAGCGCCACCCTCTCCCCCGTGAAACAGCGCTTCATCGACCACCTGGCCGAACTGGGGGCGGAAGACCTGGCTTAACCGTTCTCGGCGAGGACCTGGCCGGCGAGGTAGAGGGAGCCGCAGATGAGGATGCGGCCGGGTGGGGCGGAGGATTCGACGATGCTCTGCAGCGCGTCCGCGACGGAGGCCGCCGCTGCCGCATCGTGGCCGGCTTCGCGGGCGTGGCCCGCCGCCGCCTCGGCGGAGAGGCTGGCCGCCTCGCCGGGGATGGCGACGGCCTTCAAGTCCCGGGCAAGCGGCGCCAGGGGTGCCAGGAAGCCGGCCGCCGCCTTGGTGTCCAGCATGCCGTAGACGAGGTGAAGCGGCCGGTCCCGCCAGCCCTGCAGGGTCTCGGCGAGGGCCTGACCGGCCGCCGGATTGTGGCCGCCGTCCAGCCACAGCTCCCAGTCTTCGGGCAACGAGGTGGCCAGGGGCCCCCGGGTCAGGGGGTGCAGCCGGCCCCGCCATTCGGCGCCGGCGACGCCGCGGTCTATCGCCCGGTCATCCAAACCGAAGCCGTCGAGCCGCCGGGCGCAGGCGACGGCCAGGGCGGCGTTGGCCACTTGGTGGTGTCCGGCGAGGGCCGGCACCGGCAGGTCGCGCACGCCCTTCGCATCGGCGTAGCGAAAGCCCGACGCCGTCGCTTCGAAGGTCCAGTCGCGGCCATGACAGAACAGGGGCACGCCGAGATCGCCGGCCCGTGCCTCCAACACCGCCAGGGCCGCCGGCTCCTGCGGCCCGACCACGCAGGGCACGCCGGCCTTGAGGATGCCGGCCTTCTCCCCGGCGATGGCCGCCAGGGTATCGCCGAGGAACTGCTGATGGTCCATGGCGATGGGGGTGATCGCGGTGAGCCGCGGTCTGGCGACCACGTTGGTGGCATCCAGGCGCCCGCCGAGCCCGGTTTCCAGCAGCAGGACATCGGCGGGATCGCCGGCGAAAGCGAGGAAGGCGGCGGCGGTGGTGATCTCGAAATAGGTGATGGGTTCGGGCCCGTTGGCCGTTTCGCAGCGCTCCAGCAACTCGATCAGCGCGTCCTCGCCGATCAGCCCGCCGGTCAGGCGGATGCGCTCGTGAAAGCGCACGAGATGGGGCGAGGAGTAGACCTGCACGCGCTGCCCGGCGGCCTGCAGCATGGCCCGCAGGAAGGCCAGCAGCGAGCCCTTGCCGTTGGTCCCGGCGACATGCACCACCGGCGCCAGGCGCTCCTCCGGATGGCCGAGACGCGCCAGCAGCCGCTCGACGCGGCCGAGGGAGAGATCGATGATCTTGGGGTGCAGTCGGGTCAGCCGCTCCAGCACCACATCGCTGGTCTTGCCCGGCCGCGCCGTTATCCCCGCATCGGCGTCAGCCGCGGGCGTCACTGCCCTCTTCCACCGGCACCGGCGGGATCTCGGGGGCCGCCTCGGCCTCGGTCTCCGCTTCCACCGGCTCGGGTTCGCCCTGCGGCAGAGGCACCACCTCGGCGCTCGGCACCCGGTCGCGCAGCAGCCGGAGGACCCGCGCCAGGGTGTCGCGCATCTCCGCGCGCGGCACCACCATGTCCACCATGCCGTGGTCCAGCAGGTACTCGGCGCGCTGGAAGCCCTCGGGCAGGGATTCGCGGATCGTCTCCTCGATCACCCGCTGGCCGGCGAAGCCGATGATGGCGCCCGGTTCCGCCAGGGCGACGTCGCCCAGCATGGCGAAGGAGGCGGAAACGCCGCCGGTGGTCGGGTCGGTCATGATCACGACGTAGGGCAGGCCCGCTTCCTTGACGATCTCCACCGCCGCCACCGAGCGCGGCATCTGCATGAGGGAGAGAATACCCTCCTGCATGCGCGCGCCGCCGGAGGCGGGGATGACCACCAGGGAGGCCTCCTGCAGCACTGCCAGGCGGGCGGCGGCCAGCAGCCCCTCGCCCACGGCGATCCCCATGGAACCGCCCATGAAGGCGAAGTTGAAGACGGCGACCACCGTCGGCAGGCCGCCCAGCATGCCGTGGGCGACGATAATGGCTTCGTCGCCGTCGTTCTTGGCCTGGGCCTCGCGCAGGCGTTCGGTGTAGCGCTTGCGGTCGCGGAACTTCAGGGGGTCGAGGGGCACGTCCGGCAGTTCGATCACTTTGAAGGCGCCCTCATCGAAGAGGATCTCCAGGCGCCGGCGCGCCGAGATGCGCATGTGGTAGCCGCAATGCGGGCAGACCCGGAGGTTGGTCTCCAGCTCGCGGTGAAAGATCATCTGGCCGCAGGAGCTGCACTTCTCCCAGAGGTTTTCCGGCACGTCCGGCTTGGTGACCAGCGCGCGGATCTTGGGCCTGACGTAGTTGGTGATCCAGTTCATAACTGCGGACCCTCCGGGGTTGAGAACTAAGCCGCGCGGTTGCCGCGGACACCATCGGCCAGGGACTCGACGAAGGCCAGCACCTTGGCCACCAGCCCGGGCTTGGCCTTGCCGTCGGCGTCCAGCTCCGCCTTGATGGCGTTGACGATGGACGAGCCGACCACAGCCGCATCGGCGGTCTGGGCAATGGCGGCGGCGTCCTCGGGCGTGCGGATGCCGAAGCCGACGGCGATCGGCAACTCGGTGTGGCGGCGCAGCCGGGCCACGGCCTCGCGCACGTGGTCGATGGGGACGGCCTTGGTGCCGGTGATGCCCATGATGGAGACATAGTAGACGAAGCCGCTGGTCTTGTTCAGCACCACCGGCAGGCGCTGGTCGTCGGTGGTGGGGGTGGCCAGGCGGATCCAGTGCAGCCCCGCGTCCAGTGCCGGCTCGCAAAGCTCCTGGTCTTCCTCCGGCGGCAGGTCGACCATGATCAGGCCGTCCACGCCGGCCTCGCGCGCATCGGCGACGAAGCGCTCCACGCCATAGCTGTAGATGGGGTTGTAGTAGCCCATCAGGATGATCGGCGTGTCGGCCTCGCCCTGGCGGAATGCGCGCACCGTCTCCAGGGTTTTGGTCAGCGTCATGCCGGCCTTCAGCGCGCGCAGGCTGGAGGCCTGGATCGGCGGGCCCTCGGCCATGGGATCGGAAAAGGGCATGCCCAGCTCGATGAGGTCCGCGCCGGCGGCGGGCAGGCCCTTCAGCAGCTCCAGCGCCGTTTCCGGGTCCGGGTCGCCGGCGGTGACGAAGGCGACGAAGGCGCCGCGGCCCTCGGCCTTCAGCGCGGCGAAGCGCCGTTCGATTCGGCTGTCTGCGCTCATGGCCTCACGACCCCGAAAGCTCGACGCCGAGGGCATTGGCGACGGTGAAGACGTCCTTGTCGCCGCGCCCGCACATGTTCATCACCAGGATCTCGTCGCGGCCCATCTGCGGCGCCAGCTTCTGCACATGGGCCAGGGCATGGGCCGGCTCCAGGGCCGGGATGATGCCCTCGATGCGCGAGCAGAGCTGGAAGGCCGCCAGCGCCTCGGCGTCCGTCGCCGAGACGTATTCGGCGCGTCCGATCTCGTGCAGCCAGGAGTGCTCGGGCCCGATGCCGGGATAGTCGAGGCCCGCGGAGATGGAATGGGCGTCGAAGATCTGGCCGTCGTCGTTCTGCAGCAGGAAGGTGCGGTTGCCGTGCAGCACCCCGGGTCGCCCGCCGGTCAAGGACGCCGCGTGTTCGCCTGTCGGAATGCCGTGCCCGGCCGCCTCCACGCCGACGATTCGCACCGCCGTGTCGTCGAGGAAGGGATGGAACAGCCCGATGGCGTTGGAGCCGCCGCCGATGCAGGCCACCACCGCGTCGGGCAGGCGCCCTTCGGCCTCGGCCAACTGCTCGCGCACCTCGCGGCCGATGATGGACTGGAAGTCCCGCACCATCGCCGGATAGGGGTGCGGGCCCGCCGCCGTGCCGATGATGTAGAAGGTGTTCTCGACGTTGGCCACCCAGTCGCGCAGGGCGTCGTTCATGGCATCCTTCAGGGTGCCGGTGCCGCTGGTGACCGAGCGCACCTCGGCGCCCAGGAGCTTCATGCGGAAGACGTTGGGGGCCTGCCGCTCGATGTCGGTGGTGCCCATGTAGACCACGCAGGGCAGGTCGAAGAGGGCGCAGAAGGTGGCGGTGGCGACGCCGTGCTGGCCGGCGCCGGTCTCGGCGATGATGCGGGTCTTGCCCATGCGCCGCGCCAGCAGGATCTGGCCCAGCACGTTGTTGGCCTTGTGGGAGCCGGTGTGATTCAGCTCGTCGCGCTTGAAGTAGATCTTGGCGCCCTTATCGGCGGCGGCGCCTTTGCGCAGTTCTTCGGTCAGGCGCTCGGCGAAATAGAGCGGGCTGGGCCGGCCGACGTAGTGCTTGGCGTAGTAGTCGTATTCCGACTGGAAGCTCGGGTCCCGGCGGGCGGCGTCATAGGCGCGCTCGACGTCCAGGATCAGCGGCATCAGGGTCTCGGCGACGAAGCGGCCGCCGAAGATGCCGAAGTGCCCGTCCTCGTCCGGCCCGGCGCGATAGGTGTTCAGCGTCTCCATGGGGGACGTCCTGTCCTTTGGTGCGTCTTTATCGTTGATGAAGGGCGGACTTTGCCCCATTCGCGCCGCCGCCGCAATGCCCGGCGATGGCGGCGAGGCTGGGTGCTCCGGCGCCCTACAAGGCTTTGGCGGCGGTCAGGAAATCCCTGATCTTCTGCGGATTCTTCACCCCCGGCGCGTCTTCGACGCCGGAGGAGATGTCGAGCGCCGGGGCGCCGGTCACGGCCACGGCGTCATCGATGTTCGCGGCGGTGAGCCCGCCCGCCAGCATCCAGGGCAGGGCCCAGGTCCTGCCGGCGAGGATCGACCAGTCGAAGGCCACCGCATTGCCGCCGGGCAGTGCGTCTTTCATCTCCGCCGGCGGCTTGGCGTCGAACAGCAGCCGGTCGGCCACGTCGAGGAAAGGCGCGGCGGCCTCCAGGTCGCCGGCCTGGCGCAGCTTCACCACCTTCATCACCGGCAGGCCGAAGCGCGCCTTGACAGCGGCGATCCGCTCCGGGCTTTCGCCGCCGTGCAGTTGCAGCAGGTCAAGCGGCACCGCCTTCAGGATTGACTCGATGGTGGCGTCATCGGCGTCCACCAGCAGCCCGGTCTTGGTCACGCCCGCCGGCACCGGGGCGGCGAGGGCCGCCGCTTGCTCGGGCGTTACGGCGCGCGGGCTCGGCGGATAGAACACCAGCCCGACGAAGGCAGCTCCGCCTTCCACCGCTGCTGCCATCGCCTCCGGCGTCGAGATACCACAGATTTTCACGTCCACGCTCATGGCGGCGGATTAGGAGGGGCGAAGGACCCGGTGTCAATGGCGGCGTCGAAGCACCTAGGTTTGGTGCGGAGACTGCCGCCTTACGAGATGGCGATAGGCCTCGGCCGCGACGGTGGCCAGAAGGGCGGCCGACGCCAGGCGAAGGAACGCGATGCCGAGGCCCGTCAGCGCGCGTTCCACCGCGTAGCCGTCTTGGGTGGCCGCAACGTTGCCGCCAAAGCCGTCCCAGTGTCCACGCCAAAGGGCGAAGGCAGCCAGGAGGCCGACGAGGGCCAGGGCCGGCAGGCCTGCCATCAGGTAGGCGGCCAGCAGGCGCACCCCGTTGCCCGTGGTGGCCCGCCAGGACGCGCGGGCTCCCAAGGCCTCATCGAGCGCGGCGGCGGGCAGCATCTGGCTGAAGCGGCTCAGCAGGTAGAGCCACAAGACCGTCATGCCGGGCAGCAGGATGAAGCCTTGGAGCTGCAACGACAGGGTCTGAGGGGCACCCATGCGCATGGTTTCGAGGACGTCGAACACCAGCGGCACGGCAAAAAACAGGATCGGCAGCTAGACGAGCAGGAATGCGAAGCTGGCCAGAGCAAAGTAGGCAGCGCTTCGCGATCCGAAAAGCGGCACGGGAAAGGGGCTTTGCGGCGACTCGTGAAGTCGAAACCAGATCAGCCCGAAGAAGATGTAAGGCAGAACGTCGATGAGCATCCAGCCGCTGAAAATCCATGTCGGCTGACTGTGCCAAGAGAGTCGAATGAGCCAGAGCGCGACGATGAGGATCAGCGCAGGGATCGCCGAAAGAAAGAACCGCACGATGTTCCCGGCAACGGCAGCATAGGCGGCGGTCACGATCTGCAAGACCGGCAGTTTCACTCTTGCGCCCTCCTCCCAGCCGTTTTGGCTGTCCCAGACGTGCGCAGTGATCAGTTCCCGTTAAGTAAGTGCCAGGGATCCCGATACAAGTGGAGATCCGGGAAGCGCGGCGATGGCCCACGCGATGATGGGAAGTCCCGGTATTTGGCTGTGCCGGGCAAAAGGCCAGTGGTCTTCGTACGCGCGCTTCGCGCGCTCACTCGAAACGCTTGAGAATGTCTTGGTTTGGGCTCTTCCTGCTCATCATTTGCCTGAACGCCGCAGCCAGAAACTCAGAGAGCACCGCGGTGCTGCCCACAAGTCCTAAAGCGGTGACCACCGCCGAGGTGTAGAAGCCCGCAGGCAGGCCGAAGACCTGGCTCTGTGATCCTCGTGGCAGTACTGCCAGAAGCCCTTCAAGGGCGTCTGCAACATAGGCGCTGAAGACGCCAACGACCAAGAACGACAGGACCAGCAGCAGGAACGCGCGGAAGAGCTGTCCACCCGATCCGGTGCTTGTCCGCCAAGCTGCGACCGGCGAACCAGAAAACCCTGCCGCAATGGCCGGAACAGCCAGGAACAGCCGCGCCGTCAGATAAAGGCTGGATACGCTGAGACCGAGCCAAAAGATTACGAGAGGCAGGCCCTCTATTCCGGGCGCTGCTTCCGCCGGCAACAGCAAGACGATGGGCGTGTAGGCATAAACTGCGAGTCGTGGCGTCAGAAGGAACCAGACGAAGCCCAGCACGAAATAGGCAATGGATTGGCTCAAGGCCCCAATCCAGGGCGAACCAATGAGAATACTGGCACTCCGGCCCAGCATCCGACAACGCAGCCACACGAGGCTGAAGTAGCTCAAGGGAATGCCCAGGTAGGCCAGTAGCAAGACCGGGCTGCCAAGAAACAGAAATCCGCTGCCGGGAAGCAGCTGCGGCACTGTTTCTATGACATACAGAATGGCGATAGTGGCGAAGACGGGTAGGGCCGCAAGCTTCGCCAAAGCGCGGGGCCGAGAGAGAACATTCCTGTAGGCCCCTATAACGCTGGCAAAGGCCGCCAGCTTAGGCGGATCAGAGGGATCTGCCGCCGTCACTCGAAGCGCTCCAGGATGGTTCGGTCGCGGTCGGATATCCAACCGGTGAGGTGGCGAAAGGCGTGGACCATGGCGGTGGCGCTGAGCCCGTAAAGAACATAGTTGATGAGTTCTTCAACGGCGATGTTGGTCCACAGCAGTAGGCCCGTCGCACTGTTATTGTCCAACCGGGCCGCGCTTTCCGGTGACAGCACGGCGAGCAGGGGGACGCTGGAAAGGGTCAACAGGAAGGGCGGTGCGGCAACGATAAAAAGGATCAGCAGGAGGCGCAGGCCATTGCCCCTGGTCCGCCGCCAGGAAGCGCCGAGGCGCTCCGGCGCATCGACCGCGATCCAAAGATAGACAAAGCCGAACCGCAGGCTGAAATAGATGCCCACGACATACAGAAGCAGTGTTGCCGCCAGGAATACCCACCAATCAGGCGTGCGTACATCAGCAAGTTGTTCAAACGCCAGAAATGTGACGTAGCTCGGCACGCTGAGCAGCAACAAGAACAGTGCGTAGCCGACGTAGGGGAGAATGCGGGCGCCGGGCCGGGGCAAGAAACTGGGCCTGGCAGCATCCGTATCCAGCAAAAGAAACCGCAGCCAGGCGATTTCGAAAAGAGCGACCAGGATGCTGTCCGGAATGATGCGGACCACGAGAACCTGGTCCTGGTCTTCGATCGCCCCGGTGGTCAGGGCCGCCAGAATTACCGAGATCAGAAAGGGAAGCGCGGCGGCGGTTGCGAAGGCCCGGCTATGCCGGAAGGTGTCACGATAGCTCGCCTTGACGATCTGCCAGATCGGCAACCCTTCCAGGGGCAGATCTTTCGCCGCGGATTGGTTCACTCGAAGCGCTGCAGGACATTACGGTCGGGGGCGGGGACCCAGCCGGTGCAGGTGCGAAAGGCGATGGCCAGCAGCGCGTAGAAGGCGCCCTGATGCAGCATGATGGAGAGGTGATAGAAGAGAAAGCCGGCGAACTGCCAGAGCGGCGCGTCGAACCAGGAGGGGCTGTAGTACCAGAGCAACCAGGGCCCGAGGACCGCGAGCACGGCGATGAGGAAGATCCGCCCGCTCTGGCTGCGGGTGTGGCGCCAGGATTCGGCGAAGCCGTAGCGCTCGTCGACCGCCGCGGCGGGCAGCACGAAGGACAGCCGGAGCTGCATATAGAGCAGCGGCAGATAGGCCAGCCAGTAGACCAGGTCGTCGGTGGCGCTCTCGGCGGGCGCGGCTTCGGCGAGGCTCTCCGTGCCGCTGTCCAGGGTGATCTCGCCCACCTCCAGCCAGTATTGCAGGAAGACCAGCGGCAGGGTGATCAGCGAGAGCAGGAAGTTGTAGGTGAAAAAGCGCCGGTGGCGCGCGTCGAACTCGGCAAAGCGGGTTTTGCTGTCGCCCAGCAGCAGGAGGCGCAGCCAGGTGATCCCTAGGATCGTCGTCGGCAGCGCCAGCAGCAGGTACCAGGCGACATAGGCCGCCAGCGGCGGCAACAGGAAGACCGCCAACAGCAGGAGAACGATGGACATCGCCGTCGGCAGGGCGATGCGCTGCAACAGCGCCGGGAAATGCTGCCACAGGGTGGCGTAGAGCTCGACGATCCCGTTGACGATCGGCAGCGGGGCGACGGCTTCGCGCGGCGGTTCCTGGCTGATCATTCGAAACGCTCCAGGATGTCCCGGGGCGGCGCATCCGGGCGGCGGCCGGAGAAGTCGAATGCTTCCATCATGACGCCGATAGTAAGCGCGATTGAGCCCAAATGGCAGGACTCTCCGGCACTCTTCAGGCCCTGCTGGGCCGGTGTCCGGCGGACCGTGACATACCGTCCGGGATCGAACGACCCAGCCGTCATTCGAAGCGCTCGAGAATCTCTTCCCGCGGGGCGCCCCAGCCGCTGAGTTGCGCGTAGGCCTTGGCAAAGACGGAAACGATCAGCGTGAAGCCGATTAGCTGAATCGCATTGGCGACCGCGGCGACTGCCAGGAACTGAAGCAAGGTGGAGAAATCGCTCAGGATCGCATCGCCCGGCAGGTCCGCGATGTGCTGGAAGAATCCGATCCAGACGAGAATCCAGACAACCGCCAGGGCAAGCATGGGCAGGCTTGTGATCAGACAGGCGGTGAAGAGGCGCCAGCCGTTGCCGCGGCCCAGCCGCCAGGCGGCGATAGGCCCGAGCCCCTCGTCTATGGCGGTTGCCGGGAACACCAGACAAAGGCGGACCGTCGGCCATGCGGCCAGCAAGAATGTGACCACCCCGGTGAGTACGGCGATACCCTCGCCGAGTGACATGGCGTGGGCGAACCCGCCGGCCGCGAAGGGAGCCAAGATGAGCAATCCCAACACCAGCAGCGAATAGCCGCCGCTCAGCAGGTAGCGGCGATAGGCGGCAGAGCCCGCGAGGAGTTCCAGCTCGCCTCCCAGCAGCTCCAGGCGGTTCCAGCAGACGCCCAGGAAGACATACGGCAGAAACTGTACGAAGAGTAGGCTCTCGTGAATGCCGCTCTCCGCCTCCTCCACGGGCAGCGCCGCGACCGACAAGCCAACGATGATCAGAAGCGGCAGGATCACGGCTTTGCACAACCGCAGAGGCCGCCCAAAGACGTCGCGGTAGGCGCCGCGCACAACGGCGACGACCGGCACCTTCCTGCGCGCCACGGGGCCTGTGGCAAGTTCGGTCATTCGAAGCGCTCGAGGATTTTAACGTGCGCAACGTCCCGGGCGGTCCGCTGGGGAAAGGCTGCAGGGCGCGCCGCGACGGGCGGAGCGGCCAGCGTCACGAAACGCCGGAAATGGCCGCAGGCGGCCTCCTGTGCGGCACGGATCGTGGTCCGGAAACCGGGGTTTCGTCGGGCATCGGGCGAGACTTCAAGCTTCACGCGGCGCCGCGCTCCCCTCTGGGTATGTCACCAACCATAACGTTAGCAGGCGTCCGTCTGTTCGACCACGGCAAAGAGGGAGACTGCAGGCTCAGGCGGCGATTCCGGGGCGGCGATGCGCCGGCAGGGAGACCTCAGAGCTCCTCGCGCTCGTTCTCGTTGGAGGGCACCGTCGGCAGGTTGCCGGCGCCGGCGGGGACCCAGCCCGTGCAGGTGCGGAAGGCCAGGCAGAGCAGGGAAAAGATCACCGCAAAGGAGAGGAAGTTCACCACCGCGGATATCAGGTTGAAGGCGATGCGCGCGATGGCCGACGGCGGCGTTACGGGGCCGATCGCAGCGGAAGCTTCGCCGGCCGGAAAGCCCTCGCCCGGCAGGGCCACGGTCGGCAGGGAGGCGAAGAGCGAGAAGCCGAGGATAATCTGGGAGAGCAGTTCGGTGATCACCAGTTGTGCGACTGTGATGGGAAATCCCACGGCGAAGAGCGCCATCATCATGCGCGCGCCCTGGCCGGCGGTGTGTTGCCAGGAGAGCCCCAGGCTGTAGCGCTCGCCGACCGCCACCGCCGGGAAGATGAAGCCCAGGCGCGCCAGGACGTAGAGCATCCCCAGGAAGATGACCGCGAAGACGAAGGCCAGGGCCGGGCCGGTTCCGCCGGCGCTGCTCATCAGCCCGAAGGCGGCGGCGAGCAGGGAGCTGATGACCGAAAGCGGGATGGTCAACAGCATCATGATGAAGAACATCAGCAGCACATAGCCGAAGAACCGCCAGTGGATCTCGCCCCAGGTCAGGCTGCGCGCCGGCAGACCCTGGGGGCCGAGCAGCATCACCCGGCACCAGTTGACGCCGAAGTGACTGATCACGGCGAAACTGATCAGGATCAGCAGAAAGTCGATGCTGCCGGCCGGCAACATCAGGGTAATCAGGGAGCCGGCCACAAGGACGATGAAGGCTCCCTTCGCGGCCTGCGCCACCAGGCCGAGCTGCCCGAACACGACGGCGAAGCTGGCCACCACGGTGGCCGAGACAGGCAGGTCGGCGATGGCGCCCGAAGGGGGAGACTGCTGTGCGGCCATGTGCGTGCCCTAGCCTACCGGGGCGCCGGCGCGGCTCTCTGCCGCATCCCCCGCCAACTTGGCGGCGATGCGCTGCGCCGCCGCCAGCGGGTTCTCGGCGGCGGTGATCGGCCGGCCGATGACCAGATGGTCGGCGCCCGCGGCAATGGCTTCCTGCGGCGTCATGATCCGCTTCTGGTCGCCGCTGGCGGCCCAGGACGGCCGGATCCCAGGCACCACCAACAGGAAGTCGGGCCCACAGGCCTGGCGCAAGGCCCCGATCTCCCGCGGCGAGCAAACCACGCCGTCCAGGCCGCTGTCCTGGGTGAGGCGGGCCAGGCGCAAGACCTGGTCAGCGGCGGGGCCGGGCTGGCCGACCTCTTCCAGGTCCTGCCGGTCGAGGCTGGTCAGCACCGTGACGCCGATCACCTTTGGTGGCTCGATGCCCAGGTCCTCCGCCGTCTCCCGGGCGGCCTCTGCGGCAGCCTGCATCATCGCCCGGCCGCCGGAGGCGTGTACGTTCACAATGGCCGGGCGCAGATGCACCGCGGCACGGACGGCGCCGGCGACGGTATTGGGGATGTCGTGGAACTTCAGGTCGAGGAACAGCGGCATGCCGCCGGCGGCCAGGCGTACGCCGTCCGGCCCCTGGGCGGTGAAGAACTCCTTGCCGATCTTGATGCCGCCGACAGCCTGCATCAGCGACTTCGAGAGCGCGGCCGCGCGTTCGATGTCGGGCGTGTCGAGGGCGACAAAGATGCGGTCCTGCGGTGCGATGGCATTGCTCATGGCTTCTACCTAGCAGAGCCGGGACGCCCCCACCAGAGGCAGACTGCGGTCATCGCGGCGGCCTCGGGCGTTTCATGTTTTGGCGGCGCCGGCCCGCTTCCCCTCCCGGCCACTCAATACGATTATCCTAATGGGTGGCCGGGAGGCGGAGCGGGCTGGAACCGATTCGACGAAAGTCGAAAACGCCTAGGTTTCGGGGAGGCTTTCCCGCCGCCCCTCGGCCCAGAGGCGAAAATCCTCATAGCTGCGTTCGCCCGTGGCCGTCATCGCCAGTCCCTCGCCGAGCAGCGCGCCGAACTTGAACATATGGCCGCTGCAGCCGCCGATGACCGTGACATTGCCGTTGCGCTCGGTCACGAAGCGGTTGTCCGGCGCCAGTGCATAGGGACAGACCTGGCCGCGCAGCACTTTGTAGTCGTCGAAATCCCTGAGCAGCGGCCGGAACCTGGCCGCCAGCTCGACCGCCTCGCTATCGCTCAGCGGGTCCAGTTTGTCGGGATCGCCGGGCCGGCGATGCGCCTCGGCGGCGAACTTCAGCTCGGTGCCGCCCACCGGCGGGGCCGCATAGAGGCCCAGGTCGCTGGCGAGGTCCACCAGGGCAGGCGCGGCGGCCCAGGCTTCGGCATGGGCCTCGGGGGCCTCCATGTAGGCCAGCACCTGGCGGTGCGGCACGGCGCGCCGTGCCAGCTCCGGAAAGAGCTTCGCCGTCCAGGCCCCGGCGGTGACGATGATCGCCTCTGCGGATTCGCGGCCGCCGTCTTCCAGGGCCAGGGAGCCCGCCGCCGGATCGACGCTGACGACGCGGCAGTCCTCGCGCAGGGTGACGCCGCGGTGGCGCAGATAGCGGACCAGCGCCTCGACGATCCGCGCCGCGAACAGCAGCCCGCCGGTCTCGTTGAACAGGCCCCAGGCCCCGGGCGGAAGCTGGAGGAAGGGACAGCGGGCTTCGAGATCCTTGGCATCCAGGGTCTGGTAGTCGAGGCCGAGGCGGTCCAGCGTGAGCCGCGAACGGTCTGCCCAGTCGTTCTCCGCCGTGGAGAGCGCCAGGCTGCCGACCTCGGCGTAGTGGGTCTCGCCGAGGTCGTCCCACAGCCGCTCCCAGGCCTTCAGCGCGTCGACCACCATGGCGCAGTAGCCGAGTTCCTCGGCGTAAGGCAGGCGGATGAGGCGGTGCTGGTCATAGGAGGCGGCGCCCTCGTGGGGCAGCGGGCCCTGCTCCAGCAGCAGCGGTTCGTGGCCGGCGCGGACAAGCGCCCAGGCCGTCGAGAGCCCGACGATCCCGCCGCCGACGATCAGAACTCTCATGGCGACGTTCCTTTAGCTGCGTTCGAAGACCAACTGCGCGGCCGCCAGGTCCTCGATCGCCGTGCCCACGGATTTGAACAGGGTGATCTGATCGTAGTAGCGCCGCCCGCTGCGTTCGCCCCGCGTCAGCTCGAAGAGGTCGCCGGCGATGTCCTCCTCGCTTAGCACCCCGGCCGCGATGGCCTGCAGGACATCGCCGGCCTCGCTCATCGCGCCGCCGCGGGTGTCGACGAAGACCCGCGACCGTTCGACGGCAGCATCGTCGCTCTCGCGCATGTCCGGACGAAAGGCGCCGACCAGGTCGACGTGCTGGCCCGGCTGCAGCCAGTCGCCGCGGATCAGCGGCCGGTCGCTGAGGGTGGCGCAGGAGATGATGTGCGCGCCGCGCGCGGCGGCCTCCAGGTCGTCGGTGGCCTGCACCCGGAAGTCGCGCCGGGTCAGGCGCTTCGCCAGCTTCTCCGCCTTGTCGAGGTCGCGCCCCCAGATCAGCACGTTGCAGATCGGGCGCACGGCGGCATGGGCGACGATAAGCTGCGGGGCCATGGCGCCGGTGCCGACCATCAGCAGCCGCTCGCAGTCCGGGCGCGAGAGGTAGCCGGAGGCCAGTGCCGAGGCGGCGGCGGTGCGCTTGACCGTCAGGGTCGGCCCGTCGACCAGCGCCAGGGGGGAGCCGGTCTTGCCGTCCAGCAGGATGT
>NZ_JANQOI010000145.1 GCF_028289705.1 Pelagibius sp. | reverse complement strand
CTTCACCAGCGTCACTCCGGTGACCGCCAGTACCAGGCCGCACCACTGCGCCGCGGTGACCCGCTCCCCCAGGACCATCCCGGCAAGGCCGGCGTCTCGGCCCTCATCGTCGGCATCCAGCCGGTCCTGGTCGCCGCCCTTGCCGGGATGGTCCTGGGGGAGCGGGTCACCGCGGCGCAGTGGTGCGGCCTGGTACTGGCGGTCACCGGAGTGACGCTGGTGGTCTGGCGCAAGCTGGCGGCCGGACTGGGCACCGCCGAAGGGGTCGGGCTCTCCCTCCTGGCGCTGCTCGGGATCACCGCGGCGACCCTTTATCAGAAGCGCTTCTGCGCCGATATGGACCTGCGTAGCGGTTCGGTCATTCAATATGCCGCTGCTGCGGCCGGTTGCGGTGTCTTCGCCCTGGCCTTCGAGGAGCGGAGCATCGCCTGGACGGCCGAGTTCGTCTTCGCCCTGGCCTGGCTGGTGGTGGTGCTGTCTCTGGGGGCGGTCAGCCTGCTCTACTGGCTGATCCAGCGCGGCCAGGCCTCGCGGGTCTCCAGCCTGTTCTTCCTGGCCCCGCCGGTCACCGCCCTGATCGCCTGGCCGCTGTTCGGGGAGACCTTCGGCCCCCTGGCCCTGGCCGGGATGGTGCTGACGGTGGTCGGAGTCGCCCTGGTCAATCTCAGCAGTGCGAGGCAAGGCAACACGCCGCGCTAGAAATCCACGCAGATCCCCTTGCGCTCCCAGTCGCCATAGCGGGTCGGCTCCGGCCCGCTGGGGCCGTCGATCTCCTTGGGGCGCGCTTGTTCTGCGGCCTTCGCCTTGCCCGATTCCGGGCTCTTGGCATCGGCCGTTTCGGGCACGGGCTTCAAGGGCTCCACGGGCCCCTTGCGCGGCTCCGGGCGGCGGGTGGTGAATTTCTCGAACATCCCCTGTTATATGGCATCGCAGAGGGCCGGCGCCAAGCCTTGACGCCCGGTCCAAAGACCCCCACCTGAGCCAGGGGAGCTTTGGGCAGCCCCCTGAAAATGCTTGGAAACCAAACGCGATAGGACCAGACACGCTTTGGTGCGGAGACGATGAACAGCCTGCGGACCGGAATTCTGATGGCGGCCATGACCGGCCTGTTCCTCGCCGTCGGCTTTCTGCTGGGCGGGACCGGCGGCATGCTCATCGCTTTCGTCATCGCCCTGGGCATGAACGCCTTCGCCTACTGGAACTCCGACAAGATGGTGCTGCGCATGTACCGCGCGCGCCAGGTCGACAAGACCAGCGCCCCAGCCCTGGTGGGCATCGTCGAGCAGTTGGCGACCAACGCCGCCCTGCCCATGCCGCGGGTCTATGTCATCGACGACGATCAGCCCAACGCCTTTGCCACCGGCCGCAACCCGGAGAACGCCGCCGTGGCGGCGACCACGGGGCTGCTGCGCCGGCTGTCGTCCGAGGAACTGGCGGGCGTCATGGCCCACGAGCTGGCGCACGTGAAGAACCGCGACACCCTGACCATGACCATCACGGCGACCATCGCCGGGGCGATCTCCATGCTGGCCAACTTCGGGCTGTTCTTCGGCGGCAGCCGCAACAACCCGCTGGGCTTCATCGGGGTGATTCTGATCATGGTGCTGGCGCCCATGGCCGCCGCGCTGGTACAGATGGCGATCTCCCGCACCCGCGAGTATGCCGCCGACCGCATGGGCGCGGAGATCTGCGGCCAGCCGCTGTGGCTGGCCTCGGCCCTGCAGAAGATCGACCGCGCCGCTCAGGGCATCGACAACCAGGTGGCCGAGAGCAATCCCGCCACCGCCCATATGTTCATCATCAATCCCCTCCACGCCAACCAGATGGACGGCCTCTTCACCACCCATCCGCGCACCGCCAACCGCATCGAGCGGCTGCGCCAGATGGCGGAGGAAATGGGCCAGACGGCCCCGCAGACCGCCCGCCCCTGGGGGTAAGCCGCTGCGGCACAGCCGCGCCCCAGCTACACCATCGATCAGAAGCGTTTCAATGCCCCCAGGAAAGGTTTTAGCCTGTCCGCCAAAACGAGTCGCAGGCGGAGGATAGAGTGGACGGGTCGTCGATCGCGCGGGTGGAAGCCGCGCTCTTTGCGATCCCTCTCGAAGAGGTGCTGACGGACGCCAAGCACGGCGACCACACCCATTTCGAGGTGATCACCGTGCGCGTCGCCTTGCGCAACGGCGACGAAGGGGTGGGCTACTGCTACACCGGCGGGCGCGGCGGCCACGCCATCCTGGCGCTCATCGAGCACGACCTCGCGCCGCTGCTGTCCGGCCAGGACGCGACGGAGGTCGAAGCGCTCTTCCACCTGATGGACTGGCATCTGCACTATGTCGGCCGCGGCGGCATCGCCGCCTTCGCCATCTCCGCCGTCGACAACGCCCTCTGGGACCTGCGCGGCAAGCAGCGCGGCGAGGCGCTCTGGCAGATGGCCGGCGGCGCCGGGCGCAGGGCCAAGGCCTACCGCGGCGGCATCGACTTGGGCTTTTCCCTGGAGAAGCTGCTGGCCAGCGTTCGCGGCTATCTCGACCAAGGCTTCGACGCCGTGAAGATCAAGGTCGGCCGCGAGTCACTTGAGGAAGATGTAGCGCGGGCCGGGGCGGTGCGGGAGCTGATCGGGCCGGCGGCGACCTTCATGGTCGATGCCAACTACGCCCTCTCCGTCGAGCGGGCCATCGCCGCCGCCGAGGCCTTCAGGCCTTTCGACATCCTGTGGTTCGAGGAACCGATCATCCCCGAAGATCTGGCGGGCTACGCCCGCATCGCCGCCGCCACGGGCGTGCCGCTGGCCATGGGCGAGAACCTCCACACGATTCACGAGTTCGAGGCCGCCCTCGACCGGGCAAGCCTGTCGTTCATCCAGCCCGATGCCGGCAACTGCGGCGGCATCACCACATGGCTGAAAGTGGCCGAGCAAGCGCGGGCCAAGGGCATGCCCGTCTGTTCCCACGGCATGCAGGAGCTGCACGTCAGCCTCCTCGCCGGCCAGACGGCCCCCGAGGACCCCCGGGCCGGCTGGCTGGAGGTGCACAGCTTTCCCATCGACGCCTACACCACCCGGCCCCTGGTGGTGGAGGACCGGCTTGCCGTGGCGCCGGACACGCCGGGAATCGGCGTCACCTTCGACTGGGACAAGCTGAAGCCGCACCGCGTGGCGCCCTGACCGGGGACCTTCTGGTCGCGGGGCTTGCGGTCCTTCGTTCCGGGCCTTATGGCAAGGCATGAACGATCCCGATCAATCCGGCGATGCCGGTACGAAGGGCATTGATGCCCGCAAGGCCGCGCTCGCGCTGCTGCGCGCGGTGCTGGAGCGGCGGCGGCCCTTCGACGAAGCGCTGGCGCAGACCCCGGCGCTGAACGACCTGTCGACCCGGGACCGCGCTTTCGCCCGCCTGCTCGTCGCCAGCGTGCTGCGCCGCCTCGGCCAGATCGACGCCGCCCTCGACCACTGCCTGGACCGGCCGATCAAGCCCAAAGACCTGATCCTGCGCCAGATCCTGCGCCTCGGGGCGGCGCAACTGCTGTTCCTCGGCACCCCGGCGCACGCGGCGGTGAGCACCAGCCTCGAACTGGCCCGCGGGCCGCGCCATGCCGGCCAGCGCGGCCTCCTGAACGCCGTGCTTCGCCGCCTGGCGCGGGAGGGCGAAGCCCTGGTGGCGGCGCAGGACGACGCCCGCCTCAACACGCCGGACTGGCTCTGGGAACCCTGGTGCGCCGCCTACGGCGAAGCGACGGCCCGCGCCCTGGCCGCCGCCCATCTGCGCGAACCGCCCCTCGATCTCTCCTGCAAGGAAAGCCCGGACCGCTGGGCAAAGACCCTGGATGCGGAAATCCTGCCGGGCGGCAGCCTGCGCCTGGCCGCCGGACAGGGCGAAGTCGCCCGCCTGCCGGGTTACGGCGAGGGCGCCTGGTGGGTGCAGGACGCCGCCGCGGCGGTGCCGGCGCGCCTGCTGGGCGATGTGGCCGGCAAGACGGTGATCGACCTCTGCGCCGCGCCGGGCGGCAAGACCGCCCAGCTTGCCGCCGCCGGGGCTGAGGTCATCGCCGTCGAGCGCAGCGAGAACCGCCTGAAGCGCCTCGTCGAAAACCTGGAGCGCCTGGGCCTGGGCGCCGCCACGGTCGCAGCGGACGCCGCGGCCTGGCAAGCGCCGGCGCCGGCCGAAGCGGTCTTGCTGGATGCCCCCTGCTCGGCCAGCGGGACGCTGCGCCGGCACCCGGACATCGCGCACCTGAAGGGGCCAAAGGACGTCGCCGCGCTGAGCGCCGCCCAGGACCGGCTGCTGGCCAATGCGGTCACCATGGTCAAGCCCGGCGGCCTGCTGGTCTATGCGGTCTGCTCGCTGCAACCCGAAGAGGGGTCGGAGCGGATTGCCCGCCTGCTCTCAGAACACCAGGATCTGGAACGTGTCCCCGTCGCACCCGCCGAACTGCCCGGGATGACCGACGCCATCACCGCCGAGGGCGACTTCCGCAGCCTGCCCTGCCACTGGGACGAGGGCGGCGGCCTCGACGGCTTCTACGCCTGCAGGCTGAAACGCCGCTGACCCGGTTGCGGGCACAGTTCACATGAACCCGCTCGCATAGCCGATCAGGAAAGCCAGCAGGGCCGCGGTCCCGGCTATGCCGAGGACCTCCGGCCACCAGCCCAATTCATAAACCGGTGCATCGTCATCGTCGCCGGGCGAAAGCATTGCGCATCTCCGTCACTTTCCCAGGTAGGGCAGCCACAAGGCGATCTGCGGAAACAGAATAACCAAAGCCAGCCCGACGATCTGCAGACCGATGAAGGGCAAGACCGCGACAAAGATCTCCTGCAGGGTCACGTCCTTGGGCGCCACGCTCTTCAGATAGAAGCAGGCCGGTCCGAAGGGCGGCGACAGCATGTAGATCTGGATGTTCATCGCGAAGAGGATGCCGAACCACACCGGATCATAGCCGAGGTCCACGATCACCGGCGCGAAGACCGGAACGGTGATGAACACGATGGCCACCCAATCCATGAAGGTCCCGAGAATCATGATGATGCCCATCATCACGAGGACGACCACCAGCGGCTGGACTTCCATCCCGGTCAGCAGCCCGGCGAGGAAGCGGGTGCCGCCCATGACGTTGTAGATGCCGACCAGGCTGACCGCGCCTACGATCAGCCAGACGATCGACCCGGTCGTGATGGTCGTGCTCCACAACGCCGAACGCAGGCTCTCGACGGTCAGCTCCCGGCGGAGAATCGCGATAAGCAAGGCACCGACGGCCCCGATGGCCGCGGCCTCGGTCACAGTGGCCACGCCGGCATAGATTGATCCCAGAACGCCGCCAATGAGGATCAGCGGCAGAATCAAACCCTTCAGATAGACGAGGCGCCGGGCGAAGGGCAGCGCCGCTTCCGGCGCGTCGTAGGCGGGGCCAAGGGCCGGGTTCAGCCGGCAGCGTATAACGATGTAGGCTGTGTAGAGGCTGGCGAGCAGCAGTCCCGGTCCGAAGCCGGCGGTGAAGAGGTCCTTTACGGAAACCCCCGCCTCGGCACCGTAGACGATCAAGACGACACTGGGGGGAATCAGGGTCGCCAGCGCGCCGGACGAGCAGATCGTTCCGATCGAAAGCTTGCGGTCGTAGCCCAGGCGAAACATCTGCGGCAGAGCGATGAGGCCGAGGAGCACGATCTCGCCGCCGACGATGCCGCTCATGGCCGCCAGCACCACGCTGACGAACACGGTCTGGACCGCGACACCGCCGCGCATCTGTCCACCGAGAACGGCCATGGAGTTGAACAGGTCCCGGGCAACGCCGGACCGTTCGAGGATGTTGGCCATGAACACGAAGAAAGGCACCGCGACCAGGGTGTACTTGCCGAAAACCGCGACAACGTTCGAGGAGATCAGGATCAACCCCGGCGGCCCGAACTTCAGCAGCGCGGCAGCGACCGATATGAGCAGCGTCGACGCGCCCAGCGGCACGCCAAGCGCCATCAGCGCGAAGAGACTCGCGATCATCAGAAGCGTGATGGATTCGATGCCCACGGGGTCGGCCGCCTCGCGCGCGCTCAGAGCGGCGGCCGGGCCGGCCGCGGTGCGATGAGCTTTGCAATCAGTTGGACTGCGAAAACCACGCAGGCAAAGAGCAAGAGTGCCTTCAGGTAGCTCGGCAAGGGAGGATTGAAGGCACTGCCGGACCTCTCGAGTTTCTCAAGGGATCTGAGCGCAGGCCCCCACATCGCCCAGCCAAGGCCGGCGACGGCCGCAAGGCTGAACGCCAGCGCTATGCGACGCAGCACCGACCAGACAGAGGGGCCGACAAGGAGTTCCAAACTGGTGACGGTGATGTGCCGGTTCTGCTGGGTAATCGCACCCGCCGACAGCATCCAGGCGGTCGCACAGCACGCCATGACCGCTTCCGTCGTCCAGACCGTCGGCTGACCAAGGAGGTAACGCGTGAAGACCTCGTAGACCGAAAGACCGATAGCGGTCAGGTAGAAGATGCCGCAGGCCTTGCCGAGCAGGACCGACAAGCGGCCGACCATGTGACAGAATGAAGCGCGCATGCCCTTGGTTCGAGGCGCTGGAGATCCGGTGTTGCAGAGGGTCGCCGCAGAGGCAGCCGGGCGGAGTCAGTCGAGCAAGCCCTTCGACTTCATGGAGGCAAGGTGCGCCGCCAAGGCCACTTCGGCCTCCGGCGATTTCGCTGCCGTTTGCTTCCACGCCTCGACAGCAATCGCCCTGAAACGGTCGCGCTCCGCCTGCGGCCAGTCGATCACTTCGATCTGGGGGTCCGCCATGTCCCGCGCGACCAAGGCCTTGTCCTGTTCATCAAGCGCCTTCAAGAGGTCGGCGTAAGCTTCGTAATACCAGTCGGTCATAGCGGTGCGCGCCTTCGGGCTCAGTCCTGCCCAGGTCGACGCCGATACGGTGAACTGATGTACGGCCATGGAGTGAATGCCGGGGTAGAGCGGAAACTTTGCAATCTGGTGAAAACCGTTCTTGTCATTGTTCACATAGGCGGAGGCATCGGCGGCATCGACAACGCCCTTCTCAAGCGAGGTAAAGACCTCTGAGAAAGGGATGTTTGCCGGGCTCGCGCCCGCCGCCTTGAACACAGTCGCGGCAAGGCCTTCCGGTGAGCGGATCTTCAACCCCTTAAGGTCGTCGACACCGCGTACGGGGACCTTCGACACCAAGGCTTCCTTCGACACCGCGCCGCAGCCGATCACCTTGATCATGCCGGGAAGCGTCGAGTCCCAGAGCTCCTGCAGGACGTCGGCCCCGCCACCGGCCCGGCAAAACTCCTGAACCTGCGCGGGCGAGTCGTATCCGGCGATCAGATCACCGAGGATCGCAAAGGCAGGATTGCGTCCCGAGAAATAGGCAATCGAGGTCAGATCGCCCCCGAGCACACCGGCCGCCACGGCTTCCGGCGTCTCGTTGCGCGGGACAATCGATTTGATCGGGGTCAACTCGATGGCGACCTCACCACCGGTCATCTCCTTCAGTTTGGGAACCCAGTGCTCATTGAGGTACTGGAAGGAGTAACCGCCGGATTGGGTGGATGTTTGGACCATCAAGGTCACGTCCGCCGAAACCTCGGTTGAAACAAGAACAAACAAGGCTGCACTCAACTGAGCCACTGCACGGCGCTTCAACGGCATCTTTTCCTCCCTTTGGCGACATCGGTACCGATCATTGGGCCCGGGCAAGGACCACAGCGAAAATACCCAGGCATCAAGCATACGTCAATGCATACATTAATTTATCCGATATTGCCTTCATTGGTGGATGCGTGGATCGGCATCAGTGTAGAGGTCGCGCAGACAGGCGGATTCCCCCGCGCCTTGCAGCCAAAAGCCGGGAAAGCCGCAGTCAGACCGGGCCGGATCGGAATGGTTTTTGATGCAGGAACGGGTGGGTTACGGCACGTCGTCGTCCGTCAGCATCGCGGGACGGATGAAGACCGTCCGTTCATGGTTCGGTCTGCGTGCTATGACCCGTCGTCGTCGCCCATGACGATGGAGGGGCGGATCAGGATGTGCAGTTCCTGGTCGTCGCCGCGGTGGACGCTTCCCAGAAAGAGCCTTTGCAGCACCGGAATGTCGCCCAGGAAAGGCACCTTGTCGGCGTTGTCGGGCACCGAAGTGGCGGTGATGCCCGCGATCACCATGGTTTGTTCCGCGGTCAGGTTGCCGGCCATCAGGTTCTGGATCACCGGCAGTTCCACCAGTTCGCCCATGTCGGTCGGCGCCGTTTCGACGAGTTGCGGTGTCCCGGCGATCTCATAGCTGCCTTTCCCGTTCACGACGGTCGGCCGAACATCGGGCACCACGACGTCGTCCACGATGACCGCCGCCAGGCTGTTCGCCCCGGCGAGGAAGGCCGAACCGACCCTGTTGCCCTGATTGAAGTCGTCGGCGTCCAGCCGGTCGCCGAACAGCCCGCCGAGCAGGGGGACATTGCCGACATCGACGACATCCAGGTTCTTGTAGTCGACGCCGGGGGACGTCGGCGACACATGGATGAACTGGGTCTGGATGACGATCACGGTGTTTATGCGCAGAGACACATGATCGTCGACGACCACCGGAACATAGTCCAGGCGGACGCCCTCGTGGCGCGAATGGCCGTCGCGGCCTTCCTGGTCCTGCTGGTTTTGGTTGTTCCCCTTGATGGTCGCCGTTGCCGGGCCTGGAACAAGCGCCAAGACCCCCAACGCCAACCCCAACGCCGCGGCCACCGCCAAAGCTCTGCGTGCAAACATGGCCTGCCTCCTTTCCCCCCAAGGCCGGTAGATCTTGCGATCATAGCAGCCGGGGCCGTGAACCGAAGCCCCTACCCCCTTTTGCGCCGCGGCGCCCCGGGTTGCGGGTGCCAGGGCTTGCTGATACCTAGTGTCGGCAACGACCATCACCGGGACCCCTGAGCCCATGCAGCAAGCCGTCCGCATCGCCCCCTCCATCCTGGCCGCCGATTTTGCCCGTATGGGCGAAGAGGTCCGGGCCATCACCGAGGCCGGCGCGGACTACGTCCACATCGACGTCATGGACGGCCACTTCGTGCCCAACATGACCCTGGGCCCGGACATGGTGGCGGCGCTGCGGCCCTATTCCGACCTGGTGTTCGACGTCCACCTGATGATCGCCCCAGCGGACCCCTTCATCGAGCCCTTCGCCAAGGCCGGCGCCGATATCATCACCGTCCATCCGGAATCCGGGCCGCACCTGCACCGCACGGTGCAGATGATCAAGGCGCTCGGCAAGAAGGCCGGCGTCTCGCTGAACCCGGCGACCCCGGTGGACGTGGTGGACCTGCTGCTCGAGGACATCGACCTGATTCTCTGCATGGGCGTCAATCCCGGCTTCGGCGGCCAATCGTTCATTCCTTCGACACTGGACAAGCTGCAGATCCTCAGGCGCAAGATCGATGCCTGCGGGCGCACCATCGACCTGGAGGTCGACGGCGGCATCAATATGGAAACCGCCCCCCAGGCCGCCGCCGCCGGCGCCGACCTGCTGGTCGCCGGGACCGCCACCTTCAAAGGCGGGCCCGAGGCCTACGCCGGCAATATCGAGCGGCTGCGCGGCGGACGCTGAAAACCGTGGGCGGCCAAGCGGAAAGTTACGCCGACCGTTACAGCGACAACCCCAGTGGGGCCGGCATGAGCGCAGGCCGCAAGACCGCCAAGAGCCCAGACCGAGACCCGGATCAAGGCTCGGCCCGGGGACCCGGCACCCCGCTGTTCGACCGTTACCGCCACTGGCGCCTGCTGCCGCCGGAGCTCGCCTGGAGCCGTCTGGGTTATGCCCTGCGCCGCCCGCTTTACGGCCTGCCCGAGGCGCCCTGGCACCGCAGCGGCACACCGCCAGCGGAGGTCCGCCTGGTGCCGCCCGACCCCTGGCCGGGCAGAGCCGAACGCGGTCTGGCCATCGTCGAGGATCACTTCCACTTCCTCGGCCGCAGCCTGCACAAGCCGGCGCCGCTCTGGGCGCCGCTGGGCATGGAGCAGCCCTGGCTGAAGCGCCTGCACGGCTTCGCCTGGCTGCGCGACCTGCGGGCCGCGGGCGGCGATGCGCCGAGGCGCAAGGCGCGGGCCCTGGTCGCCGACTGGATCGATCACAATCGCCAATGGTCGGCGACGGCCTGGCATCCGGTGGTCACCGCCGAACGCCTGGCCCACTGGTTCAGCCAGTACGAATTCTTCGCCGCCAGTGCGGAGGTCTCCTTCCGCCAGGCCATGCTCGCCAGTGCCGCCGGTCAGGCCCGCCACCTCGCCGCCGTGCTGCCCGCCGGGCTCACCGGCGCCGCCCTGGTGACCGCCGCCAAGGGGCTCTGCTACGCCGGGCTCTGCCTGCCCGGCTGCGCGGACTGGCTGGACCGCGGGTTGGGCCTGCTGCAGGAGGCCCTGAGGGAACAACTGCTCCCCGACGGCGGCCAGTGCGAGCGCTCCCCCGCGCTGTTGCTGTCGGTGCTGCGCGATTGCATCGATCTGCGCGCGGCCCTGCTCGCCGGGCAGGCCGAGGTGCCGCCGGACCTCTCCCGGCAGATCGAGGC
>NZ_JANQOI010000124.1 GCF_028289705.1 Pelagibius sp. | reverse complement strand
CTCAACGACGCGGAGATCACGGTGGAGGGCCGGCGCGACGGCACGGCCATCGCCGCCGCGCTGCAGTCACCGCCCACCAAGAGCCGGCCTGCCGGTGAGGATCTGTTGGACCGCGTCCTGGTGCTCTTCGGCTATGCGCGCGAAGACCTCGACCCGCGCATTCCGCCCGCCATCGCCGAAGCGGGCGCCACCCATCTGGTGCTGGCGCTTGCGGAGCGCGGCAAGCTCGCCGCCATGACCTATGACCTGGACGCCGGACGGGGGCTCATGAACGAGGCGGGCCTGGTCACCATCGCTCTGGTCCAGGCCGAAAGCGAGCGGCGTTTCCACGCCCGCAATCCCTTCGCCTCCGGCGGCGTCTACGAGGACCCGGCCACCGGCGCAGCGGCGGCGGCGCTGGCCGGTTACCTGCGCGACCTCGGCTGGCCCCACGGCGGCGCCATCGACATCCTGCAGGGCGATGACATGGGCGTCCCTTCGCGCCTCAAGGCCGAGATCCCGCCGGAGCCCGGCAGCTCGATCCGCGTCTCCGGCAGCGCAAGAGTGATGGGTACCTAGCCGCAGTCCCGATCGGCGGGATAGCCGAAGGCCGGGTCGCGGTCGCGGGAGTAGCCATCGATGCGCGGCAAGGGATCGGCGAAAGCGAGCCAGGGCAGTTTCTGGCGCCAATAGGCATGAGCCTGGGGACGAAAGGCTTCCGGCCGGTCGAAGAAACCGATGCTGAGATAAAGCTCGTCGGCGATCCCTTCGTCGCGGTAGCCGATGGAGGTGCCGCAGTCCCCACAGAAGCTGCGCAGGACGCCCGGGGTCTTGGAGAAGCTCTTGGGATTGCCGCGAAGGATGCGGAACTGGGACGGACGGACGCCGATCCAGATTGTGAGGGGGCTGCCGATGGCCCGGCGGCAGTCGTCGTCGTGGTCATAGCAGATCCAGAAGGGCTCACCCCGCAACTCCGCGGCGATGGCGCCGCAGAAGCAGGCCCCGGTTTCGATGCGTTCAGTCATGGTTCAGCCCTCGCGTTCACTCGACGCGCCGATCCTAGCTGGCATTGCTCGTCGCCTCCACGGCAAGCGCGATGTCTGCTCAGCTCAGCAGGAAGTCGAGGCGTGAATCGGCCTGCGCGGGCGCGATCTCCAGGATCTCGGCGTCGACGACGCCCTCGGCCACGAAGGGGTCGGCCTGCACCCGGCTCTCCAGATCCGGGCGCGAGCCGCCCTGCGCCAGGATTGCGCCGCCGAGACCGGGCTGGAGGCTACCGACCAGCAGGAAGACGCCGTCGTCCAAGCCGCTTTTGATCCAGGCCTTGTGGCCGTCCATGAACTCACCGGCCTTGGCCTTGTTGGCGCCAAACCTCAGAACGATGACAAACATGGCGAACTCCTCCTGTCGAAAAAAGTCTCTGGGGACGAGGCAGTGCGGTCCAGCATGCCGGGCAGACCCGCCGGAGATGGTCCCCGACATGATTGTTCCCGGATGCATGTTTCATGAATGGCGCATCCGATAAAAAAGAGCGCGGTCACTTCGTCACCGTCCTTACGACCTGCGCCGGGTTGCCGACGACCACGGTGTTGGCAGGCACATCCTTCACCACCACAGCGCCGGCACCGACCACCGAATTCTCACCGATGGTAACGCCGGGACAGATCACCGCGGCGCCGCCGATCCAGACGTTGCGGCCGAGGGTGACGGCCGCGGCGGTCTCCACGCCCGTCGCCCGCTCCACCGGGTCGACGGGATGGATCGCGGTGTAGACCTGCACGGCAGGACCGAGCATGGACTTGGGCCCGATTTCCACGCGCCCGCAATCGAGGATCGCACAGCCGGCATTGATGTAGACGTCGTCGCCGAGAAAGAGGTTCACCCCGTAGGCGCAGTGGAAGGGCGTCTCGATGAAGACGTTGGCGCCGACGCCGCCCAGGGCCTGCCGCAGGGCCGGGGTCAGGCCCGCGTCCTCGTCCGGCACCGCGTGATTGTGGACATGCAATGCCTGGCGGGCTTGCGCGCGCAGACCGCGCAGTTCCGCATCGAAGATGTCGTAGGGGAGGCCGGCGAGCGCCTTTTCCCGCTCACTCCGGGGCATCAGCCGGCCCCCGCAGGCCCCAGGCTGCGCGCTGCCTGCGGGATCACCTCGGCCTCGGCCTGCAGGCCCGCCATCAAGGCGGCAACGTCGGAGGTGCCCATGACCAGGCTGTAGCCCATCTCGAAGAGCTGGTTGGCATCGGCGGTGGCGCGCGGCACGGTGCCGAGGGCGAGGCCTTTGTCCCTGGCGACGCTTTCGATGCGGGCAATGGCCTCCAGGACCTCGGCGCCGCCGGTCTCCCCCAACTGGCCGACGGCGCCGGAGAGGTCGTAGGGGCCGATGAACAGAACGTCGATCCCCTCGACGGCGGCGATGGCCTCCAGATTGTCGAGGGCCGCGCGGGTTTCGACCTGGAGCATCAGGGTCAGCTCGCCATGGGCTTCGCGGACGTAGTCCGGGCGCTGTCCGTAGCGGGCGGCGCGGATCGCCCGGGCGAACCCGCGGCGGCCGTGGGGCGGGTAGCGGCAGGCCTCCACAGTGGCGGCGGCTTCCTCGGCGCTGTCGATCTGCGGCACCAGCAGGCCGCTGGGGCCCAGTTCGAGAATGCGCTTCAGATAGATGGGATCGCTGGAGGGCACCCGGATGATGACCTCGCCGCCGGCCGCCTCGATGGCGCGCATCATGCCCAATGTGGTCTCCAGGGAGGCGGGGCCGTGTTCGTTGTCGATCAGCACCAACGGAAAGCCGGCGTGCACCGTGGCCTCGGCGATGCTGGCCGAGGCAATGTGCATCCAGACACCGTAGGTGGGCGTTCCTGCAGCGATACGGGATTTAAGATATTTCATGAACGATTCTCACTTGTGCATTGTTTTAGCGTCTTCTTTTGAGGTTTGGCGTTTCAAGAGAGGCTTGAGGAGGAGATAGATCCAGAGCGCGACCGTCACGGCGCCGAGCCCGGCGGCGATGGGCCGCTCGAAAAAGCCCAGGAGGTCGCCCTGGGTTTTGATCATGGTGATGAGGAAGTTCTTTTCGATCACCTTGCCGAGGACGATACCGAGGATCGCCGGGGCGATGGGAATGCCGTTGCTCTCCATGAAATAGGCCAGCAGGCCGAGGACCAGCATCACCCAGATGGAGAAGGTGGTGTTGTCCACGGCATAGGCGCCGAGAATGGAGAAGACCAGGATCAGCGGCATGAGGATGCGCCGGGGGATGGTCAACACGTGGCGGGCCAGGCGGATCACCATCAGACCCAGGGGCAGCATCACGATGTTCGCGATGATGAAGGCGATGAAGATGGCGTAGACCAGGTCGCCGTCGGTCTGGAACACCCGCGGGCTGGGGGTGATGCCTTTCAGCATCAACACGCCGATGCCGATGGCGGTGACGGAATCGCCGGGAATACCGAACACCAGGGCCGGAATCCAGGCGCCGGCCACGGCGGAATTGTTGGCGGAACCGGCATCGACAATACCCTCTTCGTAGCCCTTGCCGTACTTCTGCGGCGTCTTGGAGAAGCGTTTGGAAAGGCTGTAGGCGATCCAGGCGGCGATGTCGGCCCCGGCGCCGGGCAGGGCGCCGAGCACGTTGCCGAGCAGGCTGGACCTCAGGATGTTCACCCAGAAGCGGCGGACCGTGGTCCAGAGATAGCGGGTGAGGGAGCCGATCTTCGAGACCGTGGTCTCGCTCTGCAGCCCCTGAGTCACGGTGCGCAGGACTTGGCTCAGGGCGAACATGCCGATCATCGCCGGGATGAAAGATACGCCGTCCAGCAGGTCGATGGCCCCAAAGGTGAAGCGCGGATGGCCGGTGGCGATGTCGATGCCGACGGTGGAGATCATCAGGCCGATGAGCAGGGAGAGCGCAGAGCGCACGACAGAACCGCCCGCGACCGCAACAGCCGAGGTGAGGCCCAGACAGCCGAGCCAGAAATACTCCATGGAGGAGAAGCGCACCGCAACGCTGGCAAGCTGGTTCGCGAAGAGGGTGAGCAACAGCACGCCGATGACCCCGCCGATGACCGCCGTCACCAGGCTCGCCCCCAGCCCTTTCTCGCTCTCGCCCTTCTGGGTCAGGGCGAAGGCCTCGTCCACATAGGCCGCCGAGGCCGGCGTTCCGGGAATGCGAAGCAAGGCACCGGGAATGTCGCCGGCGAAGATCGCCGTAGCCGTGGTGGTGACGATGGCCGCCACCGCCGGCACCGGGTCGAGGAAGAAGGTGATGGGCACCAGCAGCGCCACCGACATGGTGGCGGTCAGCCCGGGCACCGAGCCGACGAAGAGCCCGTAGAGCGCCGCCAGAAAGATGGTCAGCATGACCTCGGCGGTCAGCACCGAGGTGAGGGCGACGGCGAGGGTTTCCGGCATCCCGCGGCCCTAGAACAACAGGGTTTCGACGAGTCCGCGGGGCAGGGGCACCCGCAGCAGGCCGGTGAAACAGAAATGCAGCAGGAACGGCAATCCCAGTGCCAAAGCGAAGCTGATCAGCCAGCCTGCGGCGAGACTGCGCAGCAGAAAAAACAGCAGCAGCGCCAAAGTGAGGATGAAGCCCAGTGGCTTCACCAGCAGGACGAAAGCGATGACGGTTCCCAGCACCGCCGCCAGCCTCAGCAGCGCCTTGCGGGAGCCGAGCCAGGCCTCGGGCATGAACAGCGGCTGAACTGCGCCCGACAGGCGCGCGCGCAGGTCGCCGGCGATCAGGACGAGCCCGCAGAGGCAGAAGCCCACGCCGATGATGGTGGGGAAGAACTCCGGCCCATAGGCCATACCCGCCATCTCCGGGAAGCTGGCTGCTTCCAGGATGACGATCAGGCCGAACAGCCCGGCCAACACGCCGAGCGGCAGATCACCCAATTTCATGCGGCCGGTCCTGCGCGGCACCCCGCCCTTCGAGACGGCCTTTTAGGCCTCCTCAGGGTGAGGCGAAGAATTTGCGGTGACCGACCACGTGCCGAGGAGCCCCGCAAGGAGCGTCTCGAAGCACGAGGTCAATCACCGTTCCAGGTTGGCGAAGGCCTTTGGCCTACTGCGCCAGGCCGATGGCCTTCATGGTGGCGCCCAGGTTGTCCGAGGTCGCCTGCATCATGGTAGTGAGATCGGCACTGCCCATCTTCACCACTTCCGCGCCGCGGGAGGCCTTGAAGTCGGCCCAGTCCTGCGTATCGAAGGCCGCCAGCGCCGCCTTCTCATAGCTGCAGGCGATCTCCTCCGGCAGGCCCTTGGGGCCGCTGACGCTGATGAAGGCGGCCAGCGTCCAGCTGGAGGCCAGCAACTCCTTGGTGGTCGGCACCTCCGGCAGCGCGCCCATGCGCTCGTCGTGCATGTAGGCCAGGGCCTTCAATTCGCCGGCCTCGATGAGGGCCTTGCCTTCGGAAAGAGCGGGCGTTGCGACGTCGACGCCGCCGGCGATCAGTTCCTGCATGGCCGCCGCGGCGCCGTTGGAGGGCACCCAGCGGATCGCGCCGGGGTCCATGCCTTCGGATTGCAGCATGCCGGCCAACGCGAGATGCCAGATGCCGCCCTGGGCGGTGCCGGAGCCGGTGAGCTTGCCGGGGTTGGCCTTCGCGTAGGTCAAGAGGTCGTTGAGGCTGTTGAACTGGGAGTCCTTGGCCACCAAAACGCTGGATGGCACGATGTCCACCAGCGCGATGGGCGTGATGTCGGTGTGGTTCAGTTCGGTCAGCCCGGCGTGGTGCATGGTGGTGATCTCCACCGTCGCCGCGCCGATGGTGTAGCCGTCGGGCTCCGCCGTCGCGATGGCGCTGTGGCCGACCACACCGTTGCCGCCGGTGCGGTTGACGACGTTGAAGGGCACGCCGAAGTGCTTCTCCAGCATGCTAGCCAGCATGCGGGAGTTG
>NZ_JANQOI010000123.1 GCF_028289705.1 Pelagibius sp. | reverse complement strand
GTCTCAAAGCCGGCCTCGCGCAGGGCATAGGCGGCGTGAACGCAGCAGTAGTCGAACTCGATGCCCTGGCCGATGCGGTTCGGCCCGCCGCCCAGGATCATCACCTTTTTGCGGTCACTGGGATCGGCCTCGCAGTCGGCCGGGCGCGCGCCCTCCGGCCCCTGATGGCCGCCCTCGTAGGCGGCATACATGTAGGGCGTCACCGAGGGGAACTCGCCGGCGCAGGTGTCGATGCGCTTGTAGATGGCGCCCAGCGAGAGGGTACGGCGGTGGGCGCCGACGGCTTCTTCTTCGGTGCCGGAGAGTTCGGCCAGGCGGGCATCGGAGAAGCCCAGTTTCTTGAGGGCGAGCCAGCCGGCGCGGTCCTCGGGCAGACCGCCTTCGCGGATCGCCGCCTCGGCGGCGACGATCTCGGCCACCCGTTCCAGGAACCAGGGATCGAACTTGGTCGTCTGCTGGATTTCCTCGATGCTCAGGCCGTGGCGCATGGCCTGGGCGATGGTCAGCAGGCGGTCCGGCCGCGGGCTGGTGAGCGCGGAGCGCACGGCGTCGCGGTCGACGGCACCGGCGGCGTCCAGGGCGCCGGGGATCTCCACCTCGTTGAGGCCGGTGAGCCCAGTCTCCATGGAGCGCAGCGCCTTCTGCAGGGACTCGGCAAAGCAGCGCCCGATGGCCATGGCCTCGCCCACCGACTTCATAGAGGTGGTGAGGTAGGGATCGGCGCCGGGGAACTTCTCGAAGGTGAAGCGCGGCATCTTGGTGACCACGTAGTCGATGGTCGGTTCGAAGGAGGCCGGGGTCACCTTGGTGATGTCGTTGTCCAGTTCGTCGAGGGTATAGCCGACCGCCAGCTTGGCGGCGATCTTGGCGATGGGAAAGCCGGTGGCCTTCGACGCCAGCGCGGAGGAGCGCGAGACCCGCGGGTTCATCTCGATGATCACCAGCTCGCCGTCGTCGGGATTGATGGCGAACTGCACGTTGGAGCCGCCGGTGTCGACGCCGATCTCCCGCAGCACTGCGATCGAGGCGTCGCGGAGGATCTGGTACTCCTTGTCGGTCAGGGTCAAAGCCGGCGCCACGGTCACCGAGTCGCCGGTGTGGATGCCCATGGGATCGACGTTCTCGATGGAGCAGATGATGATGCAGTTGTCGGCGCAGTCGCGCACGACCTCCATCTCGTATTCCTTCCAGCCCAGCACCGACTGTTCGATCAGCGCCTCGTCGGTGGGCGAGGCGCGCAGGCCGCCGCGCACGATGTCCTCGAACTCATCGCGGTTGTAGGCGATGCCGCCGCCGGTGCCGCCCAGGGTGAAGGAGGGGCGGATGATGGCCGGCAGGCCGATGTCGGGCAGCGCCTCCATGGCCGCGTCGAAACTCTTCACCAGGCGCGAACGCGGCGACTTGAGGCCGATCTTGTCCATGGCCTCGCGGAAGCGCAGCCGGTCTTCCGCCTTGTCGATGACATCGCCCTTGGCGCCGATCATCTCGACGCCGAACTTCGCCAAGGTGCCGTCGCGCTCCAGCGCCAGGCCGGTGTTGAGCGCGGTCTGTCCGCCCATGGTCGGCAGCAGGGCATCTGGCCGCTCGCGCTCGATCACCTTGGCGACCACCGCCGGGGTGATGGGCTCGACGTAGGTGGCGTCGGCCAGGTCCGGATCGGTCATGATGGTCGCCGGATTGGAGTTCACCAGGATCACCCGGTAACCCTCCTCCTTTAGCGCTTTGCAGGCCTGCGCCCCGGAGTAATCGAACTCGCAGGCCTGGCCGATGATGATCGGCCCTGCCCCGATGATGAGAATGGACTGGATGTCAGAGCGCTTGGGCATTCTTGGGCTTGGCGGCTTTCTCGGCTTCGATCATGTCGACGAAGCGCTGGAAGAGGTAGTGACTGTCCTGCGGGCCGGGGGAGGCCTCGGGGTGGTACTGCACGGAAAACACCGGGCGGCCGATGACACGCAGGCCTTCGTTGGAGCGGTCGAAGAGCGAGACGTGGCTCTGCTCGACGCCGGCGGGCAGGCTCTCGGCGACCACCTGGAAGCCGTGGTTCTGGCTGGTGATCTCCACGCGCCCGGTCTCCAAATCCTTCACCGGATGGTTGGCGCCGCGGTGGCCGAGATGCATCTTCTCGGTGCGCGCGCCCAGGGCCAGGGCGAGGATCTGGTGGCCGAGGCAGATGCCGAAGATCGGCAGGCCGGTCTCTAGCAGCGTCTGGACCGTGGGCACGGCGTAGACGCCGGTGGCCGCGGGGTCGCCCGGGCCGTTGGAGAGAAAGATCCCGTCGGGGTCGTGGTTCAGGATGTCTTCGGCGCTGGCGTCGGCGGGCACCACGGTGACGTCGCAGCCGAGGCTCGCCAGACAGCGCAGGATGTTGCGCTTGGCCCCGAAGTCGATGGCGACCACGCGGTGTCGGGGCTGCTCCAGGGCGCCGTAACCCCGGCCCAGTTCCCAGCGCGTCTCCGACCAGCGGTAGGTCTGGCGGCAGCTCACCTCGGCGGCCAGGTCCATGCCTTCCAGGCCCGGCCAGTCCGCCGCCTCGGCCTGCAGGGACGCCAGCTCGCCGTCGCTCTCGCCCGCCGCGAAGTGCACGATGCAGCCCTTGGGGGCGCCGAGGTCGCGGATGCGGCGGGTGATGGACCGGGTGTCGACCCCGGCGAGGCCGACGAGCCCGTGGGACTTCAGCCAGGCGTCCAGGTGCTGGGCGGTGCGCCAGTTGGAGGGCTCGGTCACTTCGGCGCGCAGCACCAGGCCGCGCACCGCCGGCGTGGTGGTCTCGATGTCCTCGGGGTTGGTCCCGACGTTGCCGATGTGGGGAAAGGTGAAGGTGATGATCTGTCCGGCGTAGGAGGGATCGGTGGCGATCTCCTGATAGCCGGTCATGGAGGTGTTGAAGCAGACCTCGCCCACCGCGCGGCCCGTCGCCCCCAGACCGGTGCCGCGAAACACCGTGCCGTCGCTCAGAATCAGGGCGGCCGTGCCGCCGCCGGGTTTTGGCGCAGCAAGTGGCTGCCCGTCCGCGGTGGACGGGTTGGAAGGGGCCCTGGCATCGGTCATGAAGCGAATCCTCGCACGCGAGCGGCCTGATGTTTAAGGGAAAGGCGGGCTTCGGTCAAGCGTAACCAAAAGTCCATAATCAATATATTTCAATAACTTAAGCCCTTAGATCGGTTTTGCCATTTCGGGACAATTGGGCTAACCTCCCGCGCCTTGCGAGGTTGAGGGAAGACCATAGATGCTGCGCAATCGTCTCAACGATGCCTTGAAAGACGCGATGAAGGCCAAGGAGGCGCATGCAACCTCGACGCTGCGCCTGATCCTGGCCGCCTTGAAGGACCGCGACATCGCCGAGCGCGGCAAGGGCAACGGCGAGGGTGTCGGCGACCAGGCCATCCTGGAGATGCTGCAGAAGATGGTGCGCCAGCGCCATGATTCCATTGAGATGTACACCAAGGGCGGGCGCGAGGATCTGGCCAAGCGCGAGGCCGACGAGATCGAGGTGATCGAGCGCTTCCTGCCCAAGCAGATGGACGAGATGGACATGCGCGCGGCCATCGACGGCGTGATCTCCGAGCTCGAGGCCGGCAGCGTGAAGGATATGGGCCGGGTCATGAGCACCTTGAAGGAGCGCTATCCCGGCCGCATGGACTTCGGCAAGGCCAGCGGCATCGTCAAGGAAGCGCTGGTCTGACGGCCCCTGTCCTGTCCCCGGTCATTCGCCTGGCCAGTGCCGCCGACCACCCCGCCTGTGCCCTGATCTTCCGCGATGCGCGGACCGCCGCCTTCCACTGGGACGAACGGGCCTATGCGTTGGACGAGTTCGCCGACGCCACGGCGGGCGAGACCCTCTGGGTCGCCGAGGGCGCAGCGGGCGAAATCCTCGCCTTCGCCTCGGTCTGGCGGGAGCCGGGCCTCTGGTTCCTGCACAATCTCTTCGTCGCCCCCGAGCGGCAGAACCGAGGCATTGGCCGGGCGCTCCTCACCGCGCTTCTGGGTCGCGTCGGGCGGCCGGTGGAACTGAAAGCCGACATCGCCAACGCGATTGCGCGCCGCTTTTACACAAGTTTCGGATTCCGCGTCGTCGAACAGGGCGCCGCGCGCCCGCTGCCCTGGATCAAGATGCGGCTGGATTGAGGCGCAGCCTCGTCTGGCGGCTCCGGTGGACAGTATTTATCCCCAGCATCCAAGTATCTGATTCGCCTGGAAAATCGCAGCAACGGTACAAAGAACCCACACATTATCCCGATCCTTCAGGAGCATTCCGAAGGGCGTCTTCCACCGATTCCGAAAATCAATGCCGTGGGCGACTCCGGCACAATTGCTAGTGTTGGCGCTGTGGCAATGGGGAACGGGTCCTTGCCCGGTCGCGATCGCGACTCACATCAAACAAGAGGGCAAGGGAACCTGTAGGGCCTGATGGCTTTTCCGGCGGATTTTCTGGACGAACTGCGCAACCGGATCACCCTCTCCGAGGTGGTGGGACGGCGCGTGAAGCTGGTGAAGCGCGGGCGTGAGCACAGCGGGCTCTGCCCTTTCCACAACGAAAAGACCCCGTCCTTCACGGTCAGCGACGAAAAGGGCTTCTATCACTGCTTCGGCTGCGGGGCCCACGGCAGCGCCTTCGACTTCGTCATGAACAGCGAAGGGCTGACCTTCCCGGAGACCGTGGAGCGCCTGGCGGGCCTCGCCGGCATGACCGTCCCCCAGGAGAGCCCGCAGGACCGCGCCCGCGCCGAAAAGCGCAGCAGCCTGCTGGACGTCATGGAGGCGGCGACCGCCTGGTTCGAGGAGCAGTTGGCCGGCGAGGCGGGGCGTGAGGCCCGCGAATACCTTCAGCGGCGGGGCCTCGCACCGCAGACCGTGGCGGCCTTTCGCCTGGGCTTTGCCCCGCGCGCGCGTGGCGTCCTGGCCAAGGCCCTGCGGGCGCGCGGCATCGCGGTGGACCAGCTTTTGGAAGCCGGACTGGTCAAGCGCATAGAGGACGGCCCGCAGGAGGAGTTGCGCGACTATTTCTTCCACCGGGTCGTCTTTCCCATCACCGACCGGCGCGGCCGGGTCATCGCCTTCGGCGGGCGGACCCTGGGGGAGTCCAAGGCCAAGTACCTGAACTCCCCGGAAACCGCGCTCTTCCACAAGGGCCGGGTGCTCTACAACCTGGCCCGCGCCCGCAAGGCGGCCCACGACAGCGGCGAGTTGCTGGTGACCGAGGGCTACATGGACGTGATCGCCCTGGCGGAAGGCGGCTTCCCGGCCGCCGTCGCGCCGCTGGGCACGGCCATCACCGAAGAGCAGATCGAGGAACTCTGGCGCCTGGCGCCGGAGCCGACGCTCTGTTTCGACGGCGACGCCGCCGGGCAGCGGGCCGCCCTACGCGCGGCGGAACGGGCCATGCCCCTGCTGAAACCGGGCAAAAGCCTGCGTTTCGCCCTCTTGCCGGCGGGGGAGGACCCGGACAGCCTGCTGCGCGGCAAGGGCGCCGCCGCCCTGCGCGGCCTATTGGAGGCGGCTCTGCCGCTGGCGGAGCTGCTCTGGCGCCAGGCCAGCGAGGGACGGCCCGTCGACACCCCGGAGCGGCGGGCGGCCATCCGTGCGGCGCTGCGCGGCCAGGTCAACGCCATCCGCGATCCCGAACTGCGGGAGGACTATCGCCAGGAGATGGAGCGCCGCTTCAGCGCCGCCTTTGGATTCCAGGGCAGTTCCCAGGGCGGTTTCCGGCGCGGCGGTCAAAACCGCGACTGGCGGCGGGACCCCCGCGCCCGCCGGGCGGGGGCAGGGGCAGGGGGATGGGTTCCTCCGGGGCCTCCGGACAAGCGCCGCGGCCCCACCGATCTGCTGAATCCCGACCGCACGGCGGAACTGCTGCTTGCCACCCTGATCAACCACAACAATTTATTAACCGAGTTTGTTGAGGATTTAGCCGGGATCGAGTTCGCCGAGGAAGGTCTGAGTGCTTTGCGTCAGGCGCTGATCGACTGTTTCGCGCATCATCCGGAGCTTGACAGCGAAGGTGTGAAATGCCACCTGTCCAATCAGGGGTATTCCGGGGTCTTGGCGAAACTCTTAGCCCCGGAAGTATACGTTCACGGCAGGTTTGCCCGTCCCGACGCCTCAGCGGAGGTGGCGCGGCAATCTGTATTGCACATCTTGGGGGTGCTCCGTGAGCGTCAGGCGGCTCCCCAGCAGGTGGAAGAGGCCCTGGCGCTGGCGGCGGATATGACGACGGATCAATTGCAACGGGTCCAGGCGCGGCAGAAGCTGCGACTTGAAGAAGACGGCCTGAAGGTGGATCTGGACCGCTTTGAGGCCACGCTTCAAGCGACCATGGACAAGACTGACACGTGAGCTGCCTTGGGCGGCGGCCGGGGTCTTCCCGGCCGGGCTGTCCTTGAGCGCTTTGGCATCGGCATCTGAGGTATTGGGCTGAATGGCGACGAAGGCGAACGAAAACGCTGAAACTGCGGAAAACCGCGAGGAATCCTCCGACGGACCGCTGATGGATTCCATGTCTGCGGCGGTCAAGAAGATGATCGCCAAGGCCAAAGAACGCGGCTACGTCACCTACGACGAGCTGAATTCCGTGCTGCCGCCGGACCAGATGTCTTCCGAGCAGATCGAAGACACCATGTCCCTGCTCTCCGAGATGGGCATCACCGTCATCGAGAGCGAGGAGCAGGAAGAAGCCGCCACCGAGGACGACAGCAAGGAAGGCACCGCCTCGGCCAGCGGCAACCTGAACGACGACGATATCGGGCGCACCGACGACCCGGTGCGCATGTACCTGCGCGAGATGGGCTCGGTGGAGCTGCTGTCCCGCGAGGGCGAGATCGCCATCGCCAAGCGCATCGAGGCGGGCCGCGAGAAGATGATCGGCGGCATCTGCGAGAGCCCGCTGACCATTCGCGCGCTGCTGGTCTGGCGCGAGGCGCTGATCGAAGGCCGTATTCTGCTGCGCGACATCATCGATCTGGATGCGACCTATGGTGGCGGTCCGACCGAGGACGCCATGAACCAGGCGGTGGCCGAGATCGCCGAGATGGAGGACGAGCCGGAAGCGCAGCCCGAGAAGGACAAAGACAAAGAGAAAGACGCCAAGGGCAAGGCTGGCGACGGCAAGGCCGGGGAAGACAAGGCCGGGGAAGACAAGGCCGCCGAGGACAAGTCCGGGAAAGACAAGAAGGCCGGCAAGAACGGCGCCGCCGCCGCGGACGATGAAGACGAGGACAAGGGCGAGGACGGCGAAAAGGCCGAGGGCGAAGGCGAGGACGACGACGACGAGGAAGAGGAGAACTCCATCTCCCTCGCCGCCATGGAAGCCGCCCTGCTGCCCCAGGTCCTCGACACCTTCGACGAGATCGCCAAGACCTGGAAGAAGATCACCAAGGTCCAGGAGCGCCGCCTGACCGCCTTCCAGAAGGGCGAGAAGACCACGCCCCAGACCGAGCGGCGCTACGAGAAGCTGCAGCACGAACTCGTCGAGCTGATGGAGGGCGTCCATTTCAACAACGCCCGCATCGAACAGCTCGTCGACCAGCTCTACGGCCTGAACCGGCGCCTGCTGGGCTTCGAGGGCAAGATGCTGCGCATGGCCGAGCGCTGCGGCGTCAAGCGCCAGGACTTCCTCGACCACTACTTCGGGCGCGAACTCGACCCGCGCTGGGTCAGCCGTGTGAAGCGCCTGACCGGCAAGGGCTGGTCCAAGTTCGCCGAGCGCTACGGCGACGAGGTGAAGCGCATCCGCAAGGAAGTCGCGGTCATCGCCGACGACAGCGAGCTGCCCATCAGCGAGTTCCGCCGCATCGTCAAGACGGTGCAGACCGGCGAGAAGGAGGCCAGCAAGGCCAAGACCGAGATGGTCGAGGCCAACCTGCGCCTGGTGATCTCCATCGCCAAGAAGTACACCAACCGCGGCCTGCAGTTCCTCGACCTGATCC
>NZ_JANQOI010000075.1 GCF_028289705.1 Pelagibius sp. | reverse complement strand
CCTTCGTGCTGGACTGCCATCTGGTGGCCGGCGACTTCGATTACTTCCTGAAGATCCGGGTGCGCGACATCGCCGACTTCAACCGTCTGCACGGCGAACGGCTGATCGCCCTGCCCGGGGTGCGCCAGACCCGCACCTTCTTCGTGATGAAGGAGGTCATCGACAACGCCCCTCTGGATTTCTGAGTCTATGGGTATTCGGGGGTATTCGGGGGGTATTCGGGCCGGCATTCGAAACGATGGTGTTTCATTGAAGGTCCAGTCTGTGAATCGTGGGCGGACCAAGCGAAAGGGCCGCCCAAAGGGCGGCCCATCGTTTTTACCGGGTGTCGATCTTCACCGGCGATCAGGCGGATTCTAGATTCACCGCCTTGGGGCCGCGGGGATCGGACTGAATCTCGAAGCTGACTTTCTGACCTTCGGCCAGGTGGCCGAGATCGGAGCGCTCGACCGCCGAAATGTGGACGAAGACATCCTTCGAGCCGTCGCTCGGTGTAATGAAACCGAACCCCTTGGTCGCGTTGAAGAACTTCACGGTTCCTGTGGTCATATTGGAAGAATCCCATAGTGAGTTGCCGCCGAAGCACAGCACTTCGGGGGAGTGGCGGCCAACAATCCTGGAGGAGAGGCCTGTTCGATTCCGGCGGAACCCCCAAAGGGTCCCGCATCGTCAACAAGCTGCCATCACGGAAATCAGCATAGCAGCAACCCGGTAAAAGCCCAGAGACAGTTTGGCTGGATTCATCGATCGGAATTGCCGATGACTTCACCAAAAGATGGCTTCACGCCGGTCGCCCACCGCAGCCGCCGCACCTGCCGACTCCGGATTTTGTGGTGGCAGTGGGCATCGCGGTCCTATGATGGTGGAATGATCAGAGATGGGACGAGTCGTGGTGCCCGAGGGGTGCCGCCTCCGTCGCAACAGCAACGGAAAGGAACGGCATGCCCCGAAAACCCAACTACAGTTTCGAGCGCCATGAACGCGAACGCATAAAGGCGGCCAAGAAAGCCGCACGTGCGGAAGCCAAGAAGGAAAAGGCGGAAAGGCGCGCCGAATCGCGAGGCGACACAGCAGCGGCCGACCGGCCGCCGGAGTGAGGGCCCCCGGCCACTGGCCGGCCCGCGCCGTCTTCGTCATGAGTGTGGCGGTCGACAAGGACCCGCCGAATTTCCGGCCGGACGGCAAAAAGAAGGGCCACCCGAGCGGCGACCCTTTGGGAGTTTCCGGGATCCGCTGGGATCCGGTCTGTCAGGCTGACTGGAGATTTATGGCTTTCGGACCCCGGGGATCGGACTGAATCTCGAAGCTGACTTTCTGTCCCTCAGATAGGCGGCCGAGGTCGGAGCGTTCGACCGCCGAAATGTGGACGAAGACGTCCTTGGAGCCGTCGTTCGGTGTGATGAAGCCGAACCCCTTGATGGTATCGAAGAACTTCACGGTTCCGGTGACCATGTTAGAGAGTTCCTGTCGTCAGTTGCCTCCGAAACACAATGCTCCGGGGGATGGCGGCCAACATTTTTGGGTAAGCGGCCCATCCGCCGACGGCTGGCGCCGCGGAACCCGCTACGTCAAATGACCGCATCGCGAGCGAGAGCTTAGCAGCGCATGGCCATCGCCCGGCGAAGGGATGGAGGGGTTCTTTGATTGGTTTTGTCGATTACCCTAAGGTCACAGAAGCTGCCTTGGACGGCATCACGATCTAATCGAAAGTCTTACATAGAGAGGAAACCGCCGCATGATTGAGGACAGTCTTCCCACAAACCTCACGCCTTAATGCACGCAACAATGAAGCCCGAAAGCGTATCCCACATAGACTTCAAGTGATGATCTGATGGAAAGAAGTCTTTGTGGTGAACATATGCATTCAGTGTATTGGCTGAAACCAGAGGTTCAGTCTGCTCGAACTTCTTCAGGCCGTTCAGGTACTTTTTTTCGAGCGTGTTTGCGATAAGCATATCGTCGAGCACCTTATGAAACTTCTTCGACAGCTTGTCGTTGACATGAACTGTCGTCAGCTTCCTTCGACTAATGTAGTTCTCTACTGAGAATTCCAGCAATACGCGGAACAGAACGGCGATTGCATTATCATGGTCGCCGAACTTTAATCGGAACTGTAGCTCCTTCCAAATGTCTGTCGCACGTTGCGTATGGGCTTGCGGAACTAAACCATAGTCGATGTTTCGAATCAGGGTAGTTCTCGCCTCCGGTGCTGGTACTGAGGGGGCAGGGGTATCTTTCTCAGGCGGTTTTGGGATAGGTTTTGTTTTCTTGAAGTCCTTATTTTGTGGAAGTGCATCTACCGCAGTCGGCAAAACACCATCCTTTTCGAGTTTGTCTAGATAAGCCCTCTTTCCCTTGTTGTTCCAAATGTCTTCCAATACTACTCGCTTCAACACTAGATCGTTCGCGATTCTCGCCAAGGCGGCAGTGACCTTGCCGGTCTCATGAGTGTACTCAACGCGGTTGTTGACTATTGAGATCCCAACCCTGTTTCTGAAAGCCTCCGCAGACAAAAGGCGGTTCATATTTGATCGCGGAATCCCTGTCGCTATGTGTCCTGCGTCTCGCAGCCGAAGCTCGATCTCTTCCGCCAAGTTGACTCGTGTCTTCTTCCCGGTGCGACGCACAAAGTTCGATTTGGCCGCGGCATCCCATTGACTTTGACCAACACCACTTTGCTGCCCAGTGTGACGGCGATAGAGAATCTCGTCCAAGGTATCTCTATCTGACTCAACGTGGCATTGAACTCTGTCGGGAAACTTACCTTTCCATTCGGTACGTCGAGCGGCGAAGTAGTCAGCCCATTCCGTTGATGGGGCTTTTTGGGGTTCCGCCAGCAGTTTCAGGCAGGTGGTCCGACGATTTCCATCATAGACTACATATCTCATTCCGTCTTCGTGGACCAAGGGTGGCTCGTAAACTCTCCCCTCGGCAACGATGTCCTTTGTTAGGTTTCGCATGTGTGCGGCCCGATGCGTCAAGAGCCATTCAATCGCAGCATGCTCATCCGCCAACTCTCCATGACGATCATTGGCTGAATTCACAGAGAGTTGCGTAAGCGAGATGTTCTTTAACTTCATCCGAGCTCAGCCATCAATTGGATCTGCAATCACTTGCCAAATACTAAGGAACGACAAGCGATTACTCGAGGCCAACTCGTGCCCCTAACAACAATCCACGCCCAATCTAGCCCGACATACGTCTCCCTAGCATGGTACACCCAAATGGAATGATACCATTACGAGATCGATTCTTGAATTAATACAATCATTCACAGATGGAAGCTAGCTGGGCGGGGATTCTAGGCTGTTCCATGCGAGCATGTGAGGCGCCCAAAGCGCTCCCAAGCGGGATGGGATTGGCCGAAATTCGGAGGCAGGACCCCCGTCTTTACTGCCGAATGCCAGACAGTGAAGCCGCCGCCAATTGTCGTGTGATCAGAGCCAACGCGTGTGTGCTTGAGGAGAGTGGTGCCGCCTGCGTGACTTGAACACGCGACCCTCGCATTACGAATGCGATGCTCTACCAACTGAGCTAAGGCGGCACACCGGGCCGAACCCAGGGATTCGGCGGCTGGAACGGGGCGGACCTTACGGCCAAGCTCTGCGCAACGCAAGACTTGCGGTGGCGGGCGGTTCTTGGGGCGGCCCTCTGACAGATCCGCCTCTGTGCCTAGGGGCTCCGCCTTAATCCAGCGTTAACGGGGGCGCTCGGGCAGCGGCGGAACCGAGCCCTCTACGGCGGTGGCTTCCTCGGCCTCGTCGTCGGTCCCCGGGCTGTCCGGCGGCTGCTGGCCGTTGGCGCCGGCCGGGCCCGAGGTTCCCAGCGCGGGACGCTTCGGCGGCGGCGCCAGCGGATTGACCGCCTCGCCCTGGCCTTCAGAGGTCTTGGCCGGCGGCTTCGGCGCCTCGGGCGGACCTCCGGCGGGCGGCTTCGGAGCCGTCGAGACCCGGTCCGGCGGTGGCGGCAGCGGCACGCTTGCGGCGGGCTCCTGGGCCTTGACCGGATGCTTGGCGGTGATCTGGGCCAGCGCCGTCGGCTCCCCGTCGATGGCCAGGGTGCCGACCCGCCGCGGGGCCCGCCAGTCGAGGCTGTCGAAGGCCCCGCAGGCGCCGCAATCGACGCTCCAGTGCGCCGCGATGGCGCCGCAGGCGTTGCACACCCAGGCCGGATCGCGCGGCGCGTGGGCGGCCCGTTCCAGCCAGGACCGCGCGGCCTGGCCGTCGTTGCGCTCGGCCTCCTCCAGTCGCGCCATCAGGCGGCAGACCTGGGCGCGGGCCGGGTCTTCGCCCTCCAGGGAGACCAGGTCGCCGAGGTGGCGCCGCGCCTCGCCCCAGAGCTTGGCATCCAGGCTGACTTCGGCCAACGCGAGATGGCTTTCCCGGTGTTTCGGGCTGAGTCCGGTGAGCTTGGTGACCCGTTTGACCTGTTCGAGGGGCTTGGCCGCCGGCGCCGCACGGCGGTAGAGCGCCGCCAGCTCGCCGGAGGGCGTGCGCGGCCAGGAGCGCTCGACCACCTTGGCGGCCTCGCGGAAGCGTTCGCTTTCCACCGCCAGCCGGGCATGCAGCACCGCGGCGGCGAGGAAGTCCGGATCGGCCTTGTCGGCGGCGCGGGCCAGCGACAGGGCCTCGTCCTTGCGCCCCTCCGTCAGGGCGCGCTCGGCCTTGGCCAGGGTGATCACCGCGCCCTTGTGGTCGGCCTCCGGCTTCGGCAGGGCCTTGATCCTGGCGGCCTGCTTCAGGGCGGCGGCGGCGCCGTCGTAATCACCGGTGCGCTCGCTCAGCTCGAAGAGGTTGGTCACCACCCACGGCGTCTTCGGCCGCATGGCATGGGCCTCGCGCACATAGCTGAGGGCACGCTGGTCGTCGCCCTCGGCCAGGGCCTGGCGCAGCAGCCCGCGCAGACCCAGGAAACGGGTCTCCGGCTTCTCCAGCATGGCGTTGAAGTACTTCTCCGCCGCCCGCTCGTCGCCGCCGAGCTGCGCGGCCTGGGCCGATAGCAGCAGGGTCAGCGGCGGGTCCTCTAACAAGTTGTCGGCCTTGCGCGCCCAGCGCCCTGCCTCCTGCGCGTCGCCGGCGGCGACGGCCACCATGCCCTGGCTGAGCGCCTTGAAGCCGCGCTTGCGCCGGCTGGAGGAAAAGGCGCGGCCGATGCTGCCGGGCGTGCCCAGGATCAGCGTGATGACCCGGTAGAGAATGATGACGGCGATGGAGAGCACCACCCCGGCCAGCACCAGGATGCCGATGGGCGGCTCCATGCGGTAGCCGAGCCACTCGATGGAGACCCGGCCCGGGTGCTCCGCCAGCCAGAAGGCGGCGAGCGCCGCCAGGGCGGCCAGGACGACGAAGACGACGGCGCGGCGCATGGATCAGCCACCCGCGGTGAGACGGAAGCGTTCGGACACCAGGGCCCCCAGGCGGCTGACCGCCTGATCGGCGGCGATGCGCGCTTCGGCATCGCCGCGCCAGGCCGCGGCCGCTTCCGCCGCCGCGCCGGTCAGGCTGTCCAGCTCCGCCACCGCTCCGGCGAGGTCGCCCTCGTTCAGCTTGACCTCGCTGCGGGCGACGACGGCGGTGGGCTGGTCGCCCTCCACCAGGCCGACGGGCCGCAGGTTGACCGCTTCAGACAGGCGCCGCAGCACCCCGGCGGACCAGCCTTCGCCCTCCTCGCCCAGTTCGATGGCGGCGACGCGGCGCGCCACCTCGGGGAAATCCGCCTGCAGGTCGCGCAGGCTGGGCAGGCCGGCAGGCGCACGGCGCGCC